>NZ_CP054918.1:1722232-2339465 GCF_013364195.1 Streptomyces sp. NA04227
TGCTGTGGCCGACGGGCGCGCCGTTCAGCAAGGCGCTACGGGAAGCGGTCGGCGTCCGGGACCCGGAGGGCGAGGTCCAGCGCATCAAGGGCGAGCCGGAACCCGATCCGGAGCTGCGCGACTACGAGAACGTGCCGCTGGAGGAGGACGTGGAGGAGTACCTGCGGCGGGAAGTCCTGCCCCACGTCCCGGACGCGTGGATCGACCACAGCAAGACGAAGGTGGGGTACGAGATTCCGTTCACGCGGCATTTCTACGTGTACAAGCCGCCGCGGCCGTTGACGGAGATCGATGCGGAGCTAAAGGCTTTGGAAGCTGAGATTCAGGAGCTGCTTAGGGAGGTGACGGAATGAGCACCGTGCGTTTGCGGCACCTCGCTGACGTCAATCCATTGACGCCTGCTTTCGATCGTCTTACGAATGGGGAGGAAGTCACTTTCCTCCCCATGGAGGCCGTATGGCCTGGAGAGAGACTAGACATCTCACGGCGCCGGACCAAAGCATCCATCGCCGTTGGCTATACCCGCTTTCAAGACGGCGACGTACTTGTACCGAAGATCACACCCACGTTCGAGGCCGGGCGGGCTGTGCTAATTCACAGCCTCCATCGAGGTTTGGGTGCAGGGAGCACGGAGCTTCACGTACTCCGGCCCGGGCCCCTCCTTGACCCGCGGTTCCTTTTGTACCTAGTAAATACCCACAGCTTCCTCAAAAAAGGGGAGGCGGAGATGTACGGCGTTGCAGGCCAGCAGCGGGTGCCGGACACGTTCCTGCGCGATCTGCCGGTGGATCTACCGTCGCTGGCGGAACAGCGCCGCATCGCCGACTTCCTCGACGTCGAGACCACCCGCATCGACCGCCTATTGACCTTGAATAACTCGGTTCATATGCAACTCGTCGAACGAGTTCGCTCTGTACGTGACACCCTGGTCAACAGACTTGCCGATTCGCAGGAATCAGTGCCATTGCGCCGCTTTGTTACACAGATCGAGCAAGGCGCAAGTCCTCAATGCGAAGCAACCCCTCGCGAGGGAGAAAACGAACAGGCGGTGCTGAAGCTAAGCTCTGTCAAGAGTGGGAAATTCCACCCGGGAGAAAACAAAAGACTCCCGACGGATGTCCAGTTCTCTTCAGCACACGAAGTTCACGCCGGCGATTTTCTCGTCACCCGCGCGAACACGCCAAGCCTCGTCGGAGACGTTGCGGTCGTAGGTGACAGCCCGCCACCACGCCTCCTACTGCCAGATCTCATCTACCGAGTCGGCTTGACCGGGGAAATCAAGGCCGAATATGTGATGCAGATCGCCTTGAGTGGCCGAATCCGCTCATTGATCGAATCCACAGCCCGCGGGACCTCTCAGTCGATGGTCAAATTGCGAGGCGAAGATATCAAAGAGTGGCCTATCCCAATTGTCACTCGGCGTCAACAGTCGGAAATTATAGAAGAGATCACCGAGGCGACCGATAACGCAGCTGACCTTCAGGATCTCACGAGGCGTCAGGTTAAGTTGCTCACCGAACACCGCCAAGCCCTCATCACCGCCGCCGTAACCGGCCAGATCGACGTATCCACCGCCAGCGGTCGAGGCATCGAGAAGTAATCGCGCCACCAGCACCTGTCCGGAATCCGAAAAAGCGGGGGGAATAACCGCTCATGTCCGTCCACGACGAAGCAGCCTTCGGAAACGCCATAGTCGCCGCCCTCCTTGAACGCGGTTGGCGTGAAGGAAACCGGTCGCACTTCCAGCCCCAACTCGCCCTGGACACCGGCCAGCTCTACGAGTTCATCGGCAAGACCCAGGCCGACGACTGGGCCCAGCTGATCGCCCTCTACGGCGGAGACCCCAACACCGCCCAGGCCGGGTTCGCCCAGCGAGTGGATCAGGCGATCGCCACCGACGGTGTGCTTGACGTGCTCCGCAAGGGCGTGAAGGACCACGGCGTGCTGATCAGGCTCGCGTACTTCAAGCCGTCACTCGTCGCCTCGGACGCGGTGCTTGACGACTACCGGGCGAACCGGCTGACCTACCTCAAGGAGCTGGTGTACGCGGCCAAGCAGGCGGACAAGGGCAAGCGTCTCGACCTCACCCTCTTCCTCAACGGAATCCCGCTGGCGACCGCCGAGTTCAAGAACGCCCTCACGCGGCAGGGGGTGGAGGCCGCCAAGGGGCAGTACCGTACGGACCGCGACCCCACCGAGCTGATCTTCGCGCGCCGGGTGATCGCGAACTTCGCCATCGACACGGACCTGGTGTTCGTAGCGCCGGAACTGCGGGGCAAGGCGACACGGTTCCTGCCGTTCAACACCGGCTCCGAGGGCCCGGGGAAGCCCGGCGGCGCGGGGAATCCGGCGCCCGTCGTCCCCGGCACGTACGCGACCTCCTACCTCTGGGAGCAGATCTGGGAGCGGGACACCTGGCTGGACCTGATCGAGCGGTTCGTGCACCTCAGCAAGGAGAAGGGCCCGGACGGGCGGACGCGGAAGAAGCTGATCTTCCCGCGCTACCACCAGTGGGACATCGTCAGGAAGCTCACCGACCACGCGGCACGGTACGGCGCCGGGCACAACTACCTCGGCATGGCCTCGGCCGGTTCCGGCAAGTCGAACACCATCGGCTGGCTGGCGCACCGCCTGTCGTCGCTGCACACGCCCACTGACCCCGCCGAGATCGACCCCGAGGCCCTGGCCGCCGGGCTCAAGCCGGGTTCGCCCGTATTCGACAAGGTCGTGATCATCACCGACCGACGCAATCTCGACGCCCAACTGCGCGAGACCGTCGGCAGTTTCGAGAAGACCGCCGGTCTGGTGTTGAAGATCGACGAGAAGCACGGCGCGAAGTCCGAGCAGCTCGCCAAGGCGCTTTCCCGCGAGACGGGGAAGATCATCACCGTCACGCTGCACACGTTCCCCGCCCTCATCGACTACCTGCGCCGCAACCCCACCGAGATACAGGGCCACAACTTCGCGATCGTCGTGGACGAGGCGCACTCCTCCCAGTCCGGCGACGCCGCCAAGGACGTCCGCGCGGCCCTGCGCGACCTCGGCCTGGACTCGGACTCCGACGAGGCCGGGGCGACCGAGCTGGAAGCGGAAGCCGCTGTCAACGCCGGGCAGGAGGCGGCGGCAGCCACCACCGACGCCAAGCTCATCCGCAAGGCCATCCAGCGCAGCATGGCCGCCAACCTCTCCTACTTCGCCTTCACGGCCACGCCCAAGGCCAAGACGCTCGAACTCTTCGGCACCCTGGACACCGTCAACGGCACACCGGCGTACGTCCCCTTCCACACGTACTCGATGCGTCAGGCCATTGAGGAAGGCTTCATCCTCGACCCGCTGCGCAGCTACGTCACGTACAACACGTACTGGAAGCTGGTGAACAGGAACCCGGACGAGCGCGAGGTGGACCCGGCCAGGGCGAATGTGCTGCTCGCCCGGTACGCGCTCACCCACGACTCCACGGTGACCCAGCAGGCGCAGGTGATCGTCGAGCACTTCCGCACGCACACCGCCGGCCGGCTCGGCGGGCGGGCCAAGGCCATGGTGGTGACGGCCTCCCGGGACAGCGCGGTGCGGATGGCCCGTGCGATCCGGAAGTACCTCGGCGACCGGGCGTACGCCGACCCCGGCGTCCTGGTCGCGTTCTCCGGGACCCTGACGTACGACGGCGAGGAGACGACCGAGCCGAAGGAGAACGGCGGTCTTGCCGAGTCCGCGCTGCCGAAGGCGTTCGCGTACACCCGCAAGGACGACAAGGCGGTACGCACCGGTGGGACGGCGACGCAGCGCGAGTACCGCATCCTGGTCGTCGCGGAGAAGTACCAGACCGGCTTCGACCAGCCGCTGCTCACCACGATGTACGTGAACAAGAAGCTCGCGGGCATCAGCGCCGTCCAGACCCTCTCCCGGCTGAACCGCACCGCGGACCGCAAGTCGCAGGCGGACCTGGCCGTACTGGACTTCGTCAACGACGCCGAGGGCATCAAGGAGTCCTTCCGCCCGTACTTCGAGGAAGCGAACACCCTTCCCTCGGACCCCAACCTCCTCTACACCGCGCTGAGCAAGGTCATGCGGCCCTACATCCTGGTCGAGGAGGAGATGCGGGAGTTCGCCGCCGCCTATCTGGCGGCCGAGGAGAAGGCGGCCGGCTCGGCGGCCCGTTGGGAGCGGCTGCATGCCGAGCTGTACCGGCAACTCGCCCCCGCCGTCGAGCGGTTCACCGACCTCCTTGACCGTACGGACGAGGCCGGCGACCCCGACGAGGACGCCGCCAAGGCCGCTGAGCAGTTCCGCGCGGATCTCAGCGACTATGTGCGCAAGTACGGCTTCCTCTCGCAGATCGTGCCCTACCGCGACGCCGACCTCGAATGCCTCTACCTCTACGGCCGCCACCTGCTCAACCGGCTGCCGCGGCTCGGGAACGGTGGCGTGGACATAGGGGACGTGGACCTCAGTCACCTTCGTATTCAGAAGACCGGTGAGCACGACCTCGCGCTGACCTCCGAGGGAGCGGCGGAGCTGCGCGGCTTCGGCGAAGGTGGGGGCGACGCCAAGGAAACGGAGAAGTCGCTGCTGTCGGAGTTGATCGAGAAGTTCAACGACAAGTTCGGCACCGACTTCACCGAGCAGGACGTGATCACGCCATTCTCAGAGGCGAAGGCGGACCCGAAGGTCCGCGCCGCCGCCATCAATGACGAGGACAACTTCGGTCTCGTCTTCGACGAGGTCTTCGAGGACAAGATGGCCGAACACATCGACACCATCGCCGACATGGGACGCCAGTACTTCAGCCACGACGACAGCTTCAAGCAGTCACTCAACCAGAGTGCGCGCCGGGCGGCTTGGCGGATGATCCGCCGGGAGGAGAACATCGACGACGAGGCGGCCTGACCGGTACGGCACTCCGGGCGGGTCATCCGCCAGGTGGGAAGGAGAGGCCCGCGACCACAGACGTTCCCCGTGTGGGGCGGGGCCGGACGGTCCAGGTGGTGGCGAGGCGGTCGACGAGGATCAGCCCCCGGCCGCCCTCCGACTCCGGCTTCGGGCAGGCCAGTTGGGGTTTCCCAGCACCGTGTCCGGCTTTGCCGCTACCCGGGTCGGAGACCGCGAGCCAGTAGTGTCCGTCGGCAGGCCACAGGACAAGTTCGATACGGTCCTCGTCCTCCCGCCAGGTCCCGTGCCGGATGGCGTTGGTGACCAGCTCCGAAGTCAAGAGGCCGAGGTCGTCGCCGAGTTGGGGACGAAAGTCGTCCGGCAGTGATGCGGCGACGGCCTGCCGTGCCCGCCGTACGGAAGCGGGGTGGGCGGGGAAGCGCCAGTGGACGGGTACGAGGGGGATCTCGGACATGGCGAACTCCACGATTGCGTGAGGGGGTTGAGGTCGCCGGTGGCATGCCGCCCTGGTCGCGGGCATACCTCGTCCCAAGGCAGACGGGCAGGCACGCGCGGTGCACTTCCGGCATTGCGGTGTGTAGCTTGCGCGATACTCACAGTAGAGCACCGAGGGGGGCACATGTGCTACCGAATGCCGAAGGGCCGCTAGAACGACTCCGTTTGACGGCAAACTGAGCCGCGAGCGACGAGAGGGAACACATGCCGCCGAGGAGCAATCCCACAGCGCGTCAGCAGCGTCTGGGCGCGGAACTTCGCAATCTGCGGGAAGGTGCGGAACTGTCCACCGAACAGGCCGCCGCACTGCTGGAAACGAATCGGACCGTAATCACGAACACCGAGGCGGGGCGTCACGGCGTCAGCGCAGAGCGCGTCCGGAAGATCGCCTTCCGGTACGAGTGCACAGACCAGACCCTGGTGGACGCGCTCGTCTCCATGTGCGGTGACCGCACGACCGGTTGGTGGGAGGAGTATCGCGACCGCCTGCCCGCAGCATTTCTGGACATCGCCGAGTTGGAGTGGCACGCCAAGGGATTGCGTGTGAGCACAATGACGCACATGCCGGGGCAGTTCCAGACCGGCGCCTACGCACGCGCCCTCTTCCAAGCCGCCATCCCGCCGTTGCCCGCCGAAGAGTTCGAGGCCAGAGTCGCCCACCGCGTGCAGAGACACCAGGTCATCGACCGGCCAGGGGCTCCGGACTACGCGCTGATCATCCACGAAGCCGCTTTGCGGATCGAAGCCGGTGGACGCGCGGTGCTACGAGACCAGCTCGGTCACCTCATGTCAGCCGCAGACCGCGACAACGTAACGATCCAGGCGATCCCCTTCTCCGCGGGGGTTTTCCCTGGTTCGGGACAGGCGATCCTGTATGCCCTCGGCCCGGTACCTCAGCTCGACACCGTGCACCTGGACCGCACCACGGCAGGGGAGTTCCTTTATTCAGGCACCCAGTTGCGCAAGTACCGTATACAACTCGACGAGATGCAGCGGATCGCGCTCAAGCCCGCGGAGACCCTCGATCTCATGCACTCCATTTCCCGCAGCCTTTAGGAGAGCTGGTCATGTCTCACATCACCTGGGAAGCCCCTTTCTGCCAGGACGCGAGCAACTGCTTCCGCCTCGGCACCGACGCCCACGGCAACGGCTACATAGCCGTTAACGGCCAGGAGGACCACCACCTCACCGACTCCCTCGAAGCCCTGCGCACGCTCATCACCGACATCAAGGCCGGCAAGGCCGACCACCTGCTGTAGGACCTGTTGCGGGACCTGCCACGGGCGGTGCCGCAGGTCGGTACCGTGTACAGCAATCGGCTGACTGGGCATCAGGACGATGGGGGGCGCGACGCGTGGCGCAGGCCAGGAGAATCGGCGAGCAGGGCCGTTATGAGCTGATCGAGGAGATCGAGCCCGGCGGTATGGGCACGGTCTGGCGGGGCTACGACGCCGTCCTCGACCGGGAGATCGCGGTCAAGCTCATCCGGCCCGACGTCGTCGTATCGCCCACGCAGGCAAAGGAGTTCACCCGCCGCTTCGAGCGCGAGGCGCGCGTCACCGCACGGATCGGGCATCACGGAGTGCCGCAGGTATTCGACGCGGTGCTGGACGAGGCGTCGTTCGACCGGCTGTATCTGGTGATGGAGTATGTGCGCGGGATCTCCCTGCGCAGTGTGCTCAGCGGCACGGCGGACGGCGGGGCGGTGGGGCTCCCGGTGAGCTGGGCCGCGTCGATCGCCGCACAGATCTGCACCGTCCTGTCGTACGCCCACGCGATCCCGGTCGTGCACCGCGACCTGAAGCCGGACAACGTCCTGATCGCCGTGGACGGCACGGTCAAGGTGCTGGACTTCGGCATCGCGAAACTGCTGCGCACGGACGTCACCCGGCTCACCGCCACCGGCAACCTGGTCGGCACCAGCCGGTACATGCCACCCGAGCAGATCGACAACGCGCAGATCACCCCGCTCAGCGACCTCTACGCACTCGGCTGCGTGCTGCACGAACTCCTGACCGGGCAGCCGGTGTTCAGCGGCGACAGCGACTACCGGCTCCTGCGCCAGCACATGGATGCCCCGCCAACGCCCCTGCGCACCCTGCGGCCCGAGGTACCGGAAGATCTGGAAGCCCTGACCCTCGACCTGCTGGCCAAGGCCCCCGAGCAGCGGCCGGCCGACGCCTACGCGGTGTACGAGCGCCTGTCGCCGCACCTGCCGCCACCGGGTTCGGCGGCCGACCCCGTGACCCTCGGCGAGGGGGACACCCAGTCCGTGGCGCCCGATCCGACGGTGGTCTACCGGCAGCCGAACGCGCCCCTGCGCCGGACCACGGCCCCCACCCCCGCGCCGGATCCGTCGGTTCCGGTGCCGCTCCCGGTGCGCGCCGACACAGTGCTGCGGGACGCGATCCAAGGCGCCTACGCCCGGTCTGCGGACCTCGCCGAGAGCGGGCGGTTCGCCCAGGCCGCGGACGTCCTCAAGGCGGTGATCACCACGGCGGCCTCCGCCCTCGGCGCGCACAACCCGCGTGTACTCGGGCTGCGGCGGCAGCGCGCGGCGGTCCTCATGTTCGGCGAGGACTTCCGGCGGGCCCTGCCGGAGTTCGACGCGCTGGCCGCCGCCTACGACCGCACGGCGGGACCGGCCGACGAAAGCACGCTGGAGTGCCGTCGAAACGCCGCACACTGCCGGGCCAACCTCGGCCAGGCCACCGTCGCCCTGCGGGAGTTCCGGGAGGTCCTGGAGGTCGTCTCCGACGCGGCCGGGGACGCCTCCGAGACCGCTCTCGACCTGCGCCGCAGTATCGGCATCCTGCTCTTCTCCGAGGGCCGCCGCGCCGAGGCCGAAGGCGTCCTCGACGCCCTCCACGAGGACATGTGCGTCCTCCTCGGCGAGGACGACGAGGAAACCCGCGAGATCGCCGATCTCCTCGCCCGGCTACGCGGCCCGGAGAGACCACGCCTCTACTGACGTCCTGCCGCTGCGGTGCACACTCCGTCAGGCCTCGTCCTCGGCCTCTTCGCTGTGGAGGCGCTGGGCCAGATCCCACAGGCTCAGGCCGTCCGACTGGAACCAGCGAGCCGTTCCCTGATTGGCGACCGGGCGGTCGCCCCAGTCGGCATCCGCCCACATCTTCGACACCAGCCCCGACGGCGAGTACTGCTGCTCGTCGTACGCCCACAGGATCGACTTGGTCCGGTGATTGACCCAGGTCGCCTGGCGCCGCCGTTCGTCCTGGACAAGCCACTCTTCCATGGCGTCGCGCTCGGGCTCGCTCGGAGCCACGTACCGGAGAGGCGCTCCCTCCTTGATGACACGACGGTCGACTAGGAGCGGCACCGTGTTCGGGCGACGCGGCTTGCGCTCCTTCGCCGAAGGTGCGGGTACGGCGACGCCATCGGCCAGGTCGCCGAGGACGTGCTTCGCGAGCTCCCGGCATGTCTCCGTGGTCTGGAAGGCGGTCCTGATCTGGGGACGCGGCCCGTGACGAGTCACGATCCGATGGGTCAGCCGACGCACCAGATCCGGCACGAGGACGGGAACCTTCTCCAGCACCTCGCTGTCCCAGTCGAAGTCGGGGTCATCGATACTCGTGGCGCCGAGATGATGGAAGAGCAGGTGGGTGACGAGAAAGCCACCGTGCTCGGTGGTCGAGGCCTCGCGGCTGTTCTGACCACTGCCCAGTTCGTAGACCGCGCTCCGTGCCGCGCGCAGCGTGAGCACGGAGCGCCACACCTTCTGCGGCGAGGGTTCGCGTTTGAACAGCAGGGTGTGGCTGCCCTTGGGGCCCTGCTCCCAGAGGTTCTCCGTGGAACTGGCGGCCCGGGCGGCCTGTTCCGCATCCGGGTGCAGGCAGGCGAGTGCGAGAGCGAGTTCATCCAGCGAACAACCGGTCTCGGGCGCGGCCACCGGCTCGCCGCGCTTGATCACGTACTGCTTGCGCAGTTCGGCGCGCAGGTTGGCCTTGATCGCCTGGTGCACGGGTTCCAGCGCGATGTGATCGCGCTGCTCGATGGCGTTCTGCCGGTTGGCCGCCTGTGAGACCTGGACGCCGAATTCGCGGTCCTCATGCGTGTTGATGACCTTGATGCTCAAAGTGGCGTTGGCCGCGGCCTCACCGTCGTCGTGCATGGCCCTGGCGACAGCCCGTACCGTCTGAGCACCGTTCACGATGCTCGCCCCGGCCACGGTGAGGGTGGTCGGCCTGCTCTGCGGTGCCTTGGCGCTGTCGTTCTTCGCGGTGAGCGAGTTGCAGATCATGGTGATGCCGTTGTTCAGGTGCCAGAATCTCGTGGGATCGGACGTAAGGGTCTGACCAATCTCCGCATTCGTGACGGTGGTCCCGAGCGGGGCCCGGAGATTCTGCTCGAACAGGCCGGTACCGTGCGTCTCGTACCATTCAGCGACGCTCTCGGCGGAGACCGTGCCCTGATAGGCCTCAAGAGGTCCCTTCTGCTGGTACCAGTCGTCAAGGCGTACATCAAGGCAGATCGGCTCCGGCCGAAGATCCGCGTGGATCTGGTCATGGAAGTCCGCGGCGTACAGCACCTCGACGCTCAAGCGGGCACCGTGCTTGTTGAACTCGTCGAGAGCGTTGTTGAGAACCTCAAGCGCTGGCGGAGAGGGCTCCACAGTGCCCATCAGCGCGATGAGCAGAGTGGCCTTCTTGTTGACGATGAACGGCCGGGCTTCCAGAGCGAGGGCGCCGGCACGCTGGTTGAACTGGTCGTACAGTTCGTTCTCGATCCGGTTCAGCCCATCCACCATCGCCTTGGCGGCATCCACGTCGAAGGTCGCCGTGCCCTTGTCGCTCCACTTCGCCTGGACGAGCAGGGCCTGCCCGCTCTCCGGCAGGGGGGCGATGGCGTCCAATCCCTGGTCCGCGATGCCGTCCGTGACGAACCGGGCCGCCTCGGCCGCAGTGCATTGGGCCACTCGTCGTACCGCGAGGGCTGCCAGAGCGCGGGAGAGGAAGCGCTGTTCGTAGTTGCCCCCTCGGAAGTGGGCGATGTCGCTGTCGTCTATCACCCCGTCGAATGTCTCGTGCAGCTGCTCGCGGACCTGCGTGACTTGGCGAGGTGTGTCCGCCCCCGACGTGACCATGGATGATGCCTTCCCATTGGTGGTGTCTTGTTGCTGGCCTAGGCCCGTGTCTTGATCCCTGAGCCGTTGCCACGCTGCCGGGGACTGAAGTCCACGACCAGCAAAGCAACACCAGCCGTGTCGATCGTGGCTTTCACCCAGTCCAAAGCCACTTCGAAGGGCACGCCGCTCGCACCGAACCAACCGTCGCGCACCAGCTGAGCGAACTGGGTCGGTACCAGGTGGCGGGTGAGCGAGCTCAGGGAAAGGTCCGGGAGACCGGGTCCCGCCGCGGGCAAGATCGCTGCGGCGACCTGGTCGTACGGGTAGATCGCACCGGGGCTCGTCCGGTGCAGAGCGGCGGTGAAGGGCACCGGCTCATGAACGCGGAGGAAGAGAGGGTCGTCTACCAAGCTGTGATCGTCAGTGCTCCGCCGCTCGGGTCTCGGCAGGTGGCGAACACGGCCGTGGAACTCTTCCAGACTGTGCCGAGCGTCAGGTGACAGTAGTCCGTTCAGGCCAGGACGCACGTAGCGCAGCATGGAGAGCGTCCGAGATTCGAGGTGATAGTAGTACGCGTCGAGGGCGCCTTCCCGACCGTCCAGCACCGACTGGTCGGTTATCGATGTGGCCTCGAAGTCATAGCTTCGATTACCTCCGCGACTCGCGAACGCTCGGACGACGGTCTCCCCGATGCCGCTGAACATCGTGGCCGCCAGCCCGCGGATGTCGTCGAGCATCGGCTGGATCTCAGTCCCGACAAGCCCGCCGATAAAGGCTGCCCGGGCAGCTGTCCTGTCCCAGAGATGTATCTCCGAGAAGTCGCTCTGGGGCATCCCGGCAATCTTGGCGAAGAGCAGAAGAGCGTCACGCTCATCACGCCAGCGGAGTTCCCCCGCGTTCCAGTCTTCGGCATCATCGAGCAGAGGCATCAAACGCTGGACTTCGGCCTCGGCCTCAAGGGAAATCCGCCGAAGATTGGCGAACACGGTGTCTGCGTCGACCGTAACAGGACCGCTTTCCGGTAACGACTTGGAGAGTTCGGCGTCTCGCTCGCCATCGACGCACCAGAGCCCTGAGAGAGGCACCAGGCCTCGAAGGCTTCGCGCACGGGCGACGACGACCTTGCGGTCTCGATCGGTCACATGAGCAGGGCGAACGATACCCAGCCCCCAGATACGCTCCGGTTGCTCCCCACCTTCTTCGTCACGCTGCTGGTCAGCAGGCGCAAGCAGGATCGCGAGATGCGGCTTGACCTCGGGCCAGTCACGGCAGGGTTGAGAGTAGGACCTTTCCTTGGTGTGGTTGGCATCGAGCAGACGAAGTAAGCCATTGTCAGGACGCAGAATCGCCAGCCGCGGCGATCGCGCCGAAGGCGGGGGATCTACCCGACCTGGTTGTGCGAATGTCATCCACTCCCCCGAACCGCCTGCCACCACGCCGAGCCAGGCTCAGGGGGATGGTAGCGCGCCAGCTACAACGCCCGGCTTCAACGTCCCCAGTTCTCGCCACCCCGCCAGCTCCGTTACTTCTTCGCCCAGTTCCTCGGAGACCAAGCCGACGGACTCACCGATTTCCTGGTACCCGGTCAATGGTGTGCGACTCCCACCAGCCGTTCGAACCTGCGCGACACTCGTTCGACACGCTGGTTTACGACCCAAGTCCCGCCCAGCCAGCCGCTTCCAGACTCCACAACCGTTGCGCAGTTGTAGAAGGACTCCCGGGAACCCGCACGCAGAAGTGAGAACCTCCTCCCAACAAGAAATGCCCCATCCCGAGGCAAACTCCGAGGTCAGGGCCATAAAAGCAGACGAGTCGGGCTGTACGCCGGGTTCTGTCGCCCGGAAGCCTCGCGGCGTCCGGGGAGACGGCCATCCATCTAGGACCGGCGTTGCCGCCGGTCTCGTGCGGTCTACCCGCGGACTCGGGCGGGCAGCCCTCGAACATCCGCGCAGGGTCGCTTCCGCGGCCCCTCTTGACCTTGCTCCAGGTGGGGTTTACCTAGCCGCCTGGGTCACCCCAGGCGCTGGTGGTCTCTTACACCACCGTTTCACCCTTACCCGGCGCCTGAGCGCCGGGCGGTCTGTTTTCTGTGGCACTGTCCCGCGGGTCACCCCGGGTGGCCGTTAGCCACCACCCTGCCCTGTGGAGCCCGGACGTTCCTCGGGAAGCCGATCCGAGAATCGGTCTTCACGCGGCCGTCCGCCCGGCTCGTCTGCCGTGCCGTCCATCGTACCCGTCACCGGGGTGTGCCTTCGGCCTCGCCCGCTTCCCCCGCTTGCCCCACCGGGCCTGGAGCGACTCCGCTGACCTGCGGTCCTGCCATTGACCTTGCCGCAGCGTCAACGTGTCTACTGACGCCATGCGGATCTCGGAGCTCGCCTCCGTCGTCGGTGTGACGACGCGCGCGATCAGGCATTACCACCATCTCGGGCTGCTGCCCGAGCCCGACCGGCTGGCCAACGGCTACCGGGACTACGGGCTGCGCCATGCCGTACTGCTCGCCCGTATCAAGCGGCTCACCGAGCTGGGCCTCGGTCTGCCGGAGGTACGGGACGTGCTCAGCGACGACGCCGGAAGGGAGCTCGCCGAGGTGCTGGCCGAGCTGGACGCCGACCTCGCACGGCAGGAGCGGCGGCTGCGTGAGCAGCGGACCCGGCTCGGGGCCCTGCTCCAGGAGGCCGAGCGCGGGGAGCTGTCCCCCGAGGGGCCGATGTCACCCGAATTCGCCGCGCTTTTCCGGGAGTTGGCCAATACGGACACGGGAACGGAAGCGGACACAGAAGCGGACACAGAAGCTGCGGGGACGACGCGGGAGGAGCTGGTCTCGTCCTCGTCCTCGTCCTCGCCCTCGTCCGAAACCGCCACCCCTGCCGCTGCCCCCACCTCCCCCATGGCCGCCAAGGACCGCGAGATCCTCGGCCTGCTGGAGGTCACCGCGGCGCCCGACGACCGCGAGCGGCTCCTTGTCGCCGTACGTGAGGTGGCGGGTACCCAGGAGGCTCGGGTTCGGGCGCAGCGGGCCTACGCGCTGCTCGACCAGCTCGAAGAACTCGGTGAGGGCGAGCTCGACGACCCGCTCGTCCAGCAGGCCGCGGACGCGCTCGTGGACTGTATGCGGGGGACGGCCATGGCAGGTCTCGCGGCGTCCGCGCCGCCGCAGGACTCGGCCCGCACCTTCCTCGACGCCCTCTACGCCGACTTCGCGCCCGCCCAGGCCGAGGCCGTACGCCGCGCTCTCGCCTGGTTCTCCGACCGAGCCGTCGATCCCGGCACCGAGAAATGAGTGAGCCCATGCGGAACAGCCACGCGCGGACGAACAGCACGGTCGAGACCGGTGCCGGTACTGGTGCAGGGGCCGGTGCCCGCACCCGCGCCGCCGCCCTCACTCACCTGAAACCCGCCCTCCTCCTGATACGCCGCCTCGTCGGGCACGAACTCCGGCTGCTGTGGAGCCTGTTGCTGTGGGCTCGGCGGCGGCGGGACGGGGTGGACGCGGGGCGGGGGGTGAGGGGGTTCGGGTATGCGCGGGCTCAGGCGGCGCTGATGTACGGGTTCGCGTTCGTGTGTGTGGTGGAGACGGTGGCCTTCGCCGTGTTGCTGCGGCCGTGGCCCGCTGTGGAGCGGCCGCTGCTGTTCATCGACGTGTACTCCGTGATCATGGTCATCGGGATGCAGGGCGCCTCCGTGACCCGGCCCCATCTTGTCGGTCCCGAGGAGGTGCGGATCCGCCGTGGTGCCCACGTCGACCTGCGGGTTCCGCTGGATCTCGTCGCCCGGGTGGGGCGGGAGCTGCGAATGAGTCACGAGAAGGCCGAGGGGGTGCTGAGTCTGGACATCGGCGGGCAGTCCACGGTGACCCTCGAACTGCGCGAGCCGGTACGGCACATGACGTTCTTCGGCCGGGTGCGCGAGGTCGCGGTGATTCACTGCCATGCCGACGAACCGGACGCGTTCGTAAGGGAGTTGAGGGCGGCACTCGACGCGCGGGAGGGGGCGGGGACGGGGGACCTCGACCCGCCGTTCAGCCCAGCCGCTTGAGGCGCCGCGCGGCCGCGGTGAGCGAGCGGACGCGGCCCAGGCCCGACCACGGTGTGGACTCCGCGAGTTCCCGTACGGCGGACACGTCGCGCAGCGACCAGCTCCGGGCGTCCAGGCCGGGGTCGTCCAGCCGGTCCCAGGGCAGCGGGGCCGCCACCGGGCCGCCTTCCTTCGCGCGTACGGACCAGGGGGCGACGGCGGTCTGGGCGTAGGCGTTGCGCTGGATGTCCAGGTAGAGGCGGTTGCCGCGGCGGTTCTTGCGGACCTCGGTGGTGAGGCTGTCGGGGTGGCGGGAGGCCAGGAGTTCGGCCAGGTCGCGGGCGAAGGCGCGGCAGTCGTCGAAGGGGAGGTGTCCGTCGAGGGGGACGGTGACGTGCAGGCCTCGGGAGCCGGTGGTCATCAGGCGGGCGGGCAGGCGCAGTTCGTCGAGCAGATCCTTCAGACGCCGGGCCGCCTCGCGTACGGCCTCGAAGTCGTCGTCCGGCGGATCGAGGTCGAAGACCAGCCGGTCGGGGTGCTCGGGCCGGTCCGCACGGGAGAGCCAGCGGTGCAGGCAGACGCACGCCTGGTCGGCGAGGAAGACGAGCGTGGCCGTGTTGTCGCAGACCGTGTGCACGACTGTGCCGCCCTCCTTCGGCAGCTCGGCTCTCCGCACCCAGTCCGGATAGTGGTCCGGGGTGTCCTTCTGCATGAAGTGCGGCTGCTTCGCGATGCCCTCGGGGTGCCGCTCCAGCATCAGAGGGCGGCCCTTCAGCTCGGGCAGCAGGTACGGGGCGAGCAGCCGGTGGTACTCGGCGAGGTCCGCCTTGGTGAGCCCGCCCTCGCCAGGCCCTTCTGCGGGGAAGAGCACCTTGTCCGGGCGCCGCAGCTCCACGGTGCGCCGACCGGCTCGGATCCGCTGTGTCTCGGTCGTGGTCATGCCTGATGTGTCCCATGTTCGGTGCGCCCCACTCCTGGCCGTGGCGAAGGCGGTGACGGCCGGAGCGGTGGCAGCGGACCTGTCCGCCCCTGCGTATGCCCGGGGTCTTTGGGACAATTCACCTGTACGGAGTCGAGTCCGGTCGGCGCACTCGGTACGCCGAGCCGCCGTCCGGTTGTCCCGCCGTCCAGCCGTCGCCCGTCGACCGTCCAGACGTTCCGGGAGGGATGTCATGACCGCCACGGCCACCCGCAGGGAGACCGCGGACGCACTGCTCGACACCCACGGGCAGACCTACGCGGCGCAGGCGGGCATCCGGCTGCGCGACACCCCGCAGCCGCTGTACCAGCTCCTGGTGCTCGCCTGTCTGCTCAGTGCCCGGATCCGTGCCTCGGTCGCCGTGGACGCGGCGCACGCGCTGTTCGACGCGGACCTGCGCACCCCGCGCCGGATGCGGGACGCCACCTGGCAGCAGCGGGTCGACGCCCTGGGCGAGGGCCACTACCGGCGCTACGACGAGAGCACCTCCACCACCCTCGGCAAGGGCGCCGACTTCGTCCGCGAGCGCTACGGCGGCGATCTGCGCAGGCTGCGCGAACAGGCGCACGGGGACCGGCGGCGGATGCGCGAACTGTTGCAGGAGGTGCCCGGACTCGGACCCACGGGCGCGGACATCTTCCTGCGCGAAGTCCAGGGAATCTGGACCGAGTTGGAGCCCTACATCGACGCCAAGGCCACCCAGGGCGCGGAACGTCTCGGGCTGCCCGCGGATCCGCGGCGGCTCGCGACACTGGTGGCGAAGGAGCAGCTCGCCGTGTTCGCGGCGGCACTCGTACGCGCCGCGCTCGACAAGTCGGTGGTCCAGGACGTACGCGAACGAACCGAAGGGACCGAACGAACCGAAGGGACCGAACGGACCCAGGAAGGGAGCGGACGATGACGCATCACAAGGAGCGACTGCCGCTGGCGGACTACGACGACCTGCCGGTCGGCGTGCTCGAAGGCCAGGTTCGCGGGCTGCCCGCCGGTGACGTGGCCAAGCTGCTCGACTACGAGATGACGCACGGCCACCGTACGCATGTCGTCGAGGTCCTCAGGCACCGGCTCGACCACGCGCCCGGCGGCTTCTCCGCCGACACCGGCAAGGGCGGACTCCCGGGCAAGGCGACGCCCACCAGCCGTTCCGGCGTCTCCCCCGCGACCGCCGCCGCGCCGCACAGCCCACCGCCCCACGGCACCAGCGACCAGTCCGGGCGTCCCAAAGGCAACGCGAGCTGATCCGGGTCGACTTGGCTTCCTCCTCCCTGCCGTTCCCTCACAACGGACATCCCCGGATCAGGAACTACCCCTACGGCAGGGAGAGTTGTCGCCGTCTCCCCAACTACACGTACGGAAACGGGAGTTCAGTAACTACACGTAGAGCCAAAGGAGTTCAGCGCTTCCTCGGGTGTTCCCGTACGACCTCGGACGGCTTCTTGTCCTGGCGCAGGCCCAGGAAGCGGGGGTGGCGGAGCATGCCGTCGCGGGTCCACTCGGTGAAGCCGATCTCGGCGACGACGAAGGGTTCCACCCAGTGGGCGCCGCGTTCGCGTACCGGTGTGCTGAAGGGTGAGGTCTCACGCTCCAACTCGTCCAGTCCGGAGCGGAGTTGGCGCAGGGTGGTGTGGTCGAAGCCGGTGCCGACCTTGCCCGCGTAGCGGAGCCCGCCCTGCTCGTGGTAGCCGAGGAGCAGGGCGCCGAAGCCGGTGCGGCTGCCCGCGGGTTCGGTGAATCCGCCGACCACGAACTCCTGGCCGCCGGAGCACTTGAGCTTGAGCCAGTCCGGGGAGCGGCGCCGGACGTAGCGGCCGTCGGCACGCTTGGCGATCAGGCCCTCCCAGCCGTGTGCGCAGGCGTCGGCCAGCTCTTGCGGTCCACCCTGGTTGCGGTGCGGGGTGAAACGTACCGGGGCGCGGAAGTCCAGGGCCCGGCGCAGCAGGGACTTGCGGGTGCGCAGCGGGAGCCGGGTGAGGTCGACGCCGTCGAGGCGGAGCAGATCGAAGACGTAGTACGTGATGGCCACGCCGCTGGCGCGGGCCCGGCGCGCGTTTGTGAGTTGCATGCGCTGCTGGAGCCGGGCGAAGTCGGTGCGGCCGTGCGCGAAGGCGACGATCTCACCGTCCAGGGTGAAACCGGTGGCCGGCTGCGCGGCGAGCGCCTCGGCGATTTCCGGGTAACTCCCGTGTACCGCACGGCCGGTGCGGGAGAGCAGACGGATCCGGTCGCCGTCCCGGGTCGCCAGTGTGCGTACGCCGTCCAGCTTCCGTTCGAAGATCCACTCGGGGCCGAAGTCCCTGCGGTCGCTGAGGACGGCGAGCATCGGGTCGGTCGCGGAGGCCACCGGTCCGGGTGCGGCGGCGAGCAGGCGTTGCTGCGCCTCCGGGAGGGCGGCGAGCAGGTCGTTCATGGCGGGCAGGTCGTTCATGGCGGGCACGTCATTCATCGTGCGGCTCCGGAGCCTCCGGCGTCGGCCGGGCGGGGCGAACTCCCCCTGAGCGCACGGCCGTTGACCCCGTCACGGGCCCCTCCTCTGCCTCCTCTGCCTCCTCTGCCTCCTCGGCAGCGACCTGACGCAGAGTGCGGCCGCTGCGTACCGAGCGGGCGCGGTGGGGGTCGGGGGCGTCCTTGCCGTCGGCGCGGGTGTCCTTCTTCTTGACCAGGAGCCAGGACTCGCGCTCGGTGGAGTCCTCACCGCCCCGGAAGCGGGTGAGCGCGTAGCCGCCGTGGAGTTTCGCGCCGTTCAGGCGGAAGGTGGCGTGCCCGTGTTCCAGGGCCTCGGCGAAGGTACGGCCCTTGTCCTCGGTGCTGCTCGCCAGCGGCGCGTAGGTGCCCTCGTCCCAGACGATCACCGTGCCCGCCCCGTACTCGCCCCCGGCGATGACGCCCTCGAACTCGCGGTACTCCATCGGGTGGTCCTCGGTCGGCATCGCCAGCCTCTTGTCGTGGATGTCGGCGGACGGGCCCTTGGGCACCGACCAGGACTTCAGTACGCCGTCGACCTCCAGGCGGAAGTCGAAGTGCGTCGTCGAGGCGTCGTGGATCTGGACGACGAAGACGGGTTCGTCGCCGGTCGGGGTGCCGTGGCCGCGCGGCTCCCGGGTGCGGTCGAAGTGCCGCTTCTCCCGGTAGGTGGCCAGTTTGCCGCCGTCGCTGCCGCTGCCTTCGCCGCTGTCGCTCACACCCGTGCCTCCCCGTGCCTCCCGGTGCCTTCCGGCGATCGCCTGCCCGCTTCCCCTCCACTGTCACGCCTCGGGTGGGTGCTCGCACACCGGCCGCGGCAGGGGCCGTCCGCAGTGGACCCGGCGCCTCACGCGGGCGCGAACCGTACCTTCGCCGCGGTCGGGTCGGCCTCGGTGAGCCGGGCGCGTACCCGCTCGCCGAGTGGCAGGGGCGCGGGGCCGCCGGTGATCCGCGCGACGACGGCGGGCTCGGTCAACTGCACGGTGCCGACGACCGGTTCGTCCTCGCGTACGTCGATCACGACGCCGTCGAAGACCTCGCCCACCCGGTCCTTCAGGAGCGCCGCCTCGACGAGGTCGACGCACTCGCGCTCGACGGTGGCCCCGCGCCGGTTGCCCTCGGCCATCTCGCCCGGCAGTGCGTCCAGGGCCTCGTCAACCCAGCCGGGCACCGGCACGTCGGCGCAGGCGGCCAGGCAGATCTCGCTCGTGTACCGGTCGACGAGCCGCCGCAGCGGCGCGGTGCAGTGCGTGTACGGGGCGGCTACGGCGGAGTGCACCAGGGGCGAGGGCAGCCGTCCGTCGCGGAAGACGGTGTACCCGGCGCCGCGCAGCAGGGTCGTGCACTCCTGGAGGAAGGCGGCGTGCCGGGGCAGGGCCGGGTCGAGGGAGCGGATCAGTTGCGCGTAGGCGACGTGGTGCGGCCAGTCGATGTGCAGGGCGGCGGCGGTGCGGCGCAGGCGTCCGACCGCGCCGTCGGGTGCCGCGGGCAGGGTGCGCAGGACGCCGGTGCCGCGTCCGGTCATCAGGTCGGCGGCGGCCATGCCGGTCAGCAGCGAGATCTGCGCGTTCCAGCCCTCGACCGGGAGCGTGGCGCGATGCACCAGTTCGTACGTGGCGCCGGGTGCGGTTCCTTCGTGCCCCGTCCCGTCGTACGACGTCCCGAGCTGCTGAGGTGCGGCGGCGGGATGCTCGACGGTTTCCTGGATCTCCTGTTCCGGCACGTTGAGGGAGACGCCGCCGCGTGCGACCTCCTGGGCCTCGCGGAGGCGGCCGATGGTGGCGAGCAGGGCGAGGGGGGCCTCGGCGGTACCGGCGTCGAGCTGGCGCTGGACACCCGCGTAGTCGAGCTTGGCGCGGCTGCGGACGCGGGCGCGGCGCACGGTGGCGGACCGGACGGCGCCCTCGGCGTCCAGGTCGAGCGTCCACAGCGCGGCCGGGCGCTCCTCGCCGGGGAGCAGGCTGGCGGCCGCCTCGCTCAGGGGCGCGGGGTGCAGCGGGATGCGGCCGTCGGGGAGGTAGAGGGTGGTGACGCGGTGGTGCGCCTCGGCGTCGAGTGCGCCGTGCGGCCGGACGAAGGCGGCGACGTCGGCGATCGCGTACCGCACCCGGTAGCCGCCGTCGGCGCGTTCGGCGAGGTGCATGGCCTGGTCCAGGTCGGTGGACGCGGGGGGATCGAGGGTGAAGAACGGGATGTCGGTGGCGTCCTCGGACGGCAGCCGGGGCTCGCGCGCCGCCCGCTCCGCCTCGGCGAGTACCTCGGGCGGGAAACCCTCCGGCAGCGCGAGCCGCCTGCGCAGCGTGCGCAGGGCCGTTCGCAGCGGCGCCTCTTCCGCGCCGGTCACCTGGACATGGCGGCGTGGCATGGCACGAGCGTAGGCCGGGGTGAGGCGGCCCGCCCTTCGGGAGCCCGGCACCGTCGGCACCCCGTAACCTTGAGGGTCGTCACACCCCGTAGTGCCCAGGGAGATCCTCGTGCTCGTGCTGCTGCCCCCGTCCGAAGGCAAGGCCTCCTCGGGTCGCGGCGCCCCGCTGAAACTGGAGTCGCTGTCGCTGCCGGGGCTGACGGCGACGCGCGAGGCGGTCCTGGAGGAGCTCGTCGAGCTGTGCGCGGCCGACGAGGAGCGGGCCCGGCAGGTGCTCGGCCTCAGCGAGGGGCAGCGCGAGGAGGTCACCAAGAACCTCGGGCTGCGTACGGCGGGTGCGCGCCCGGCGGGCCAGATCTACACCGGCGTCCTCTACGACGCCCTGGGCCTGGCCACCCTCGACGCCGCCGCCAAGCGCCGGGCGGCCCGTTCGCTGCTGGTCTTCTCCGGCCTGTGGGGCGCCGTCCGCACCGGCGACAGGATCCCTTCCTACCGCTGCTCGATGGACGTCAAGCTGCCCCGGCTCGGCTCGCTCGCCGCGCACTGGCGGCCGGCCCTCGCCGAAGCGCTGCCCGAGGCCGCGGGCAGCGGACTGCTGCTCGACCTGCGCTCTTCCTCGTACGCCACCGCCTTCAAGCCCAAGGGCGAACTGGCCGGACGGACGGCGACGGTGCGGGTGCTGCACGCCGAGACCGACCCGGTGACCGGCGCGGAGAAGCGTTCGGTGGTCAGCCATTTCAACAAGGCGACCAAGGGCAGGATCGTCCGCGCGCTGCTGACGGCGGGGGCGTCGCCGCGTACTCCGGCGGAGCTGGTCCAGACGCTGCGCGACCTCGGCCATGTCGTGGAGGCCGAGGCGCCGGAACGGGCCGGGCGGCCCTGGGCGCTGGATGTCGTGGTGCGGCAGATCCACTGAGCGGGGACCCGCGCCCGGCTACCTCAAGTGCCCTGTGTCGTTGAGGAGTCGGACCGAGGCGTTGCCGTCCCGGTAGTACGCGACCGCCGAGAGGGAGGCCGCCGAGAGTTCCATCCGGAACAGGGAGGCGGCGGGAGCGCCGAGGGCGAGGCGTACCAGGGTCTTGATCGGCGTCACATGGGTCACCAGGAGGACCGTGCGTCCGGCGTACCGCTCGACGAGGCGGTCCCGGGCCGCCGCCACCCGGTCCGCGACCTCGGTGAAGCTCTCGCCGCCGCCGGTCGGCCTCGCCTCGGGTGAGGCGAGCCAGTCGGTCAGGTCCTGGGCGTGGCGCTCGCGCACCTCGCCGAAGGTCAGGCCCTCCCAGGCCCCGAAGTCCGTTTCGCGCAGGCCCTCTTCGAGCTCGATACCGAGGCCCAGGCGGTCCGCGACCGCCCCGGCCGTCTCACGGCAGCGCGCCAGCGGCGAGCTGACGATCGCCTCGACAGTGCCGCGCTCGGCCAGCGCCGCGGCCACCCGTGCGGCCTGGTCGCGGCCCACCGCCGAGAGCGCCGGGTCGCTGCCCCCACTGCCCGAGAAGCGCTTCTCGGGGGTGAGGGGGGTCTCGCCGTGGCGCAGCAGTACGAAGGTGGCGGGCTGCCCGAGGTCGGCGGGGGCCCAGCCCGCGGCCGGGGTACGGGTGTCGGCGGTACGGGACTGATCGTCCGCGGAGTGGTCGCTACGGGGGCGGGGCTCGGCGGTCCGCGTCTCGCCGGTACGGGCGATGTTGCGGGCGGCGCGGACGTCTGCCTGTTCGGTGGTGTCACGGTCGGGGTCGGCCTCCGCAGCACGGCCGTTCGCAGAGGCGGCGAGGGCCGTGCGTACGGCTGCCGCTCCGGCCGCCGCGTCACCGGGCCCGGCCGCCGCGTCCTCGCCCGCCGCCAACCGCGCGTCCTGGGCGTCGAGTTCGGCGGTGGAGGTGGCCGGGGACCACTGTTCGCCGCGTGCGCCCGCGTCCATGGCCTCGTTGGCGAGGCGGTCGGCGTGCTTGTTCCGCGCGCGCGGGATCCACTCGTAGGAGACCTGCCCGGGCCCGAAGACGGCGCGGGCCTCGGCGGCCAGCGGGCGCATGGCGGGGTGCTTGATCTGCCAGCGGCCCGACATCTGCTCGACGACCAGCTTGGAGTCCATCCGTACCCGGACCGTCGCCGCCGGGTCCAGACGGTGAGCCGCCCGCAGCCCGGCGACCAGGCCGCTGTACTCGGCGACGTTGTTGGTGGCGACGCCGAGGTACTCGGCGGCCTCCGCCAGGGTCTGGCCGGTGGCCGCGTCGAGCACCACCGCGCCGTAGCCCGCGGGCCCGGGGTTGCCCCGGGAGCCGCCGTCCGCCTCGACGATGAACTCGTTCATGCCGCTGATGCCCCCGTCGTCACTCCGGCGCCGCCCCTGCGATGCCGGAGATCACCTTCGGTCTGTTCTCGCTGTCCCGCGGATTCGGTGCTGCGCCGCCCCCGCGGATTCCGTGCTGCCCGGCGGGCGGTTACAGGCCCGACTCGGAGGTACGGACCAGGATGCGGCGGCAGTTCTCGCAGCGCAGGACCTTGTCGGAGGGGGCGGTGCGCACGTCGTTGAGTTCGGTGATGTTGAGTTCGAGTTGGCAGCCCTCGCAGCGGCGCTGGTAGAGACGGGCCGCGCCGACGCCGCCCTGCTGCTCGCGGAGCTTGTCGTAGAGCTTCAGGAGGTCGGCGGGCACCGAACCGGCCACCAGGGCACGCTCCTTGGTGACGCCCGCGGCCTCGTCGTCGAGCTCCTGCTGCGCCCGGTCGCGGCGGGCGACCGCTTCCCCAGCCTTGGTCTCGGCCGAGGAGAGACGTGCGGTGAGTTCGGAGACCCGCTCCTGGGCGCTCTCGCGGCGCTCCATCACTTCCAGGACGACGTCCTCGAGGTCGCTCTGCCGCTTGGCGAGCGAGGCGATCTCGTGCTGGAGGCTCTCCAGGTCCTTGGGCGAGGTGACCGCGCCGGAGTCGAGCCGCTGCTGGTCACGGGCGGCGCGCTGGCGCACCTGGTCCACGTCCTGCTCGGCCTTGGTCTGCTCGCGGGCGGTGTCGCTCTCCTCGGTCTGCGCGGCGACCAGGAGGTCGCGGAGCTGGCTGAGGTCCTTGTTCAGCGACTCGATCTCGGCGTGCTCGGGCAGCGACCTGCGCTTGTGCGCGAGCTGCTGGAGGCGTACGTCGAGTGCCTGGAGGTCGAGCAGGCGGATCTGGTCGTCGGGCGCGGCGTTCAGTTGGGGGCTCCTGCGGGGTCGGTGGGTGCCCACGAGGCAGTGCCGTGCGAGGCGGCGTGGGCGGTCCACGGGTCGGTGACCGTCTTCGAGACGTGGACGCGCAGTCCCCATCCGTTGCGGTCGGAGATCTCGTCGAGCTGGGCTGCGGCCAGCTCGCACCAGGGCCACTCGGTGGCCCAGTGCGCCGCGTCGAGCAGCGCGAGAGGACTGTGGGCGCCGCCGTCCGCCATGAACTCGGACGCCGGGTGGTGGCGCAGGTCCGCGGTGAGGAAGGCGTCGGCGCCGGTGGCGCGGACGGCGTCGAAGAGGCTGTCGCCGCTGCCGCCGCTGACCACCATGGTGCGGACCGTCGCGTCGGGGTCGCCCGCGACCCGGATGCCCTGCGCGGTGGCGGGCAGCCGCTTCGCCGCGACGGCGGCCAACTCCCTTACGGTCAGCGGGTGTTGGAGCTCGCAGACCCGGCCGAGACCACGGCGGCCCTGAGGGTCGGCGGAGTCCGGGACCAACGGGCCGAGGACACGCAGGTCGAGCGCGCCCGCGAGGGCGTCGGAGACCCCGGGGTCGGCGGTGTCGGCGTTGGTGTGGGCGACGTGCAGCGCGACGTCGTGCTTGATCAGTTCGTGGACCACGCGGCCCTTGAAGGTCGACGCGGCCACCGTCGTCGTCCCGCGCAGGTACAGCGGGTGGTGGGTGACCAGGAGCTGGGCACCGAGCGCCACCGCCTCGTCGGCGATCTCGCGCACCGGGTCGACCGCGAACAGGACCCGGTCCACCTCGGCGTCCGGGTCGCCGCAGACGGTACCGACCGCGTCCCAGCTCTCGGCCCGCTCGGGGGGCCACAGGGCGTCGAGGGCTGCGATGACTTCAGACAGACGGGGCACACGTAAAGGCTACCTGCCCGGACGGGTGCCTCCGGGCGGGCGGGTGGTGGGTACGGGAGGAGGGGCGCGGAGGGGTGCGCGGGCAGGTAGGGGAGGAGGGGCGGGGCCGATACGGGGGGGGCCGGTACGGGAGGAGAGGCGCGGGAGGATGCGCGGGCGGGCGGGGGTCGCGCCCGGTCGGCTTCCTCGTCCCTCGCCGTCACCCCCGGCCGACCGCTGCAGTTCGCCGCGCGCCCCCACGCCCGCGCGTGCCCACCAGCGCGCACGCCCCGGCGGACGCGCTCGCCCGTGCACAAGCACAACCCCGCCTGCCACCTCAGGGAAACGCCGCGATCGCCACCCTTCCGTGTGAAACGGACACTTCTCGTTGTCGGGGCGCACGCGGCGAAAACTAGCTTCGGGGACCGGAGGTGACCCACCATGACGGCCTGTGCCACCGAGACCGCACCCGGCCACCAAGGCGAAGAGCGGAGCGAAGGACGGGACGAAGCCGAGGCGGCCCGGCATCCGCAGTGCACGCTCACCGCCGACGGCTCCTACGCCGCGCGGCTGGCCACGGACGGAGAATCCTTTTACCCGGAGCGCTGGACCCTGGACGGCCCGGAACCGTACGCCGTGCCACTGCCCGGCAACCAGCCGGAGGAACCCGGCACCGCGCTCCAGCCGCTGGCCGACGGCCGGGTCCTAATCCACCGGACCACCCGTCTCACTGCCGGGGAACACCACTTCGCGCTGCTCTACCCCACCGGGCCCGGAACGGGTGAACTCCCGCTCGGCACCGTCGAGTCGGAGCGACTGCGGCTGCTGCCGCCGACCCCGCACGGCAGGGCCGCGTACGCGCTCGCCGTACGCGACGAGTCGACGGATCTGTGGCTGGTGGCGGGCGGGGCGCGCGGGCCCGAGTTGGTCGCGGCGGTGCCGGGCCGGTGCTCGGGCGGCGCGTGGCTGGACGGGGCGGGACGGATGCTCGCCCTGGACCGGGAGCGCGACGGGCGCACCAAAACGGTCGTGGTGGACCTCCAGCGCGGCGGCGAGGTGTCGCCGCTGCTCCAGATCTCCGAGGAGAGCGAGGACCGGCTGCTGCTCGCGGACATCGACAGCGGGCTGCTCCTGCTGTGCTCCGACGCGCCCTCCCCCGGCCGGACCCGACTCGGCTGGGGCGTCCTCGGCAGCACCCTGCCGGTACGGTTCCCGCACTCCCTGCGCCTCACCGGCCGGACGGTGACCCCGCTCGCCGTACAGCCGGGCCAGACCCTCACCCCGGAAACGGCCGCGGTGGCCCTCCGCATCGACGGCCCCACCGGCACCCGGCTCGGCGTCTGGCGCCCCCTGGACCGCAAGGTGCGCCAACTCGCCCCGCCACAGGGCTGGTTGACGGGGTCAGCGGTGTGGACGCGGGGCGGCCTGCTACGGCTGCCCTGCGTGACGGACACGGTGCCGTGCGCGGTGGCGGAGGTGCCGGGGCCGGAGGCGGAGTGGGACTCGGTGCCGGGCGCCGGAGCGGGCGCGAGAACGGACAACAGGACGGACGCCGGACCGGACACGGACGCCAGACCGGACGCCGAGTGCAGGTCAGCTCAACTCCGTACGGAATCAACGGACATCACACCGTCGACGGCCAACTCCCCCGCCGCCGCACCGATTCCACTGGGGAAGGCCCCGCTGGGTCCGGTGGCGGCGAGCCGCTGACGCGACGGCCAGCCGACCCGCAGGCCGCCCCGGGTCCTGCCGGGTCGCGCCGGGTCGCGCCCGGGACGGCCTGCGGGTCCCGCCGCCAACTCCCTTACCCCTCCTACGTGTTCGGCTTACGCATGTTCGACCACGGTGTCCGCGAGGACCGGGGCGTCCTCCCGGTCCACCGCGGTGACCGTGACCTGCACGCGGCCCTCGGCGCCCTCGTCGGCCCACATCCGTACGCGCAGGGTCTCGCCGGGGAAGACGATCCCGGCGAAGCGGGTGGAGTAGGAGCGCACCCGGCTCGCGTCGCCGTCCAGGACGGTGTCGACGACGGCCTTGAGGGCGATGCCGTACGAGCACAGTCCGTGCAGGATGGGCCGGTCGAACCCGGCGAGCCGGGCGAACTCCGGGTCGGCGTGCAGGGGGTTGACGTCGCCGGAGAGGCGGTAGAGGAGCGCCTGGTCCTCGCGGGTGGCGCGCTCGACCACGTGGTCGGGGTCGCGCTCGGGGGTCTCCAGCCTGTTCGAGGGGCCACGCTCGCCGCCGAAACCGCCCTCGCCGCGGACGAAGATCTGCGCGTCGCTGGTCCACAACGGCCCGTCCGCGTCGGCGACTTCGGAGCGCAGGACGAGGACGGCGGCCTTGCCCTTGTCGTAGACGGCGGCGACCCGTGAGGTGCTCGTCGCGGTGCCCCGGGCGGGCAGCGGCCGGTGGAGTTCGATGATCTGGCCGCCGTGCAGCACGGACATGAGGTCGATGTCGATACCGGGCGCGCCGAGCGAGCCCACGAAGCCCATCGTGCCGCCCGCGACGGTCGCGAAGCTCGGCAGCACCTGGAGCCTGGACTCCAGCGTGTAGCGCAGTTCGGCGGGGTCGGTCGCCGGGACTCCGGCGCCGATGCCCAGGTGGTAGAGCAGGACGTCCTTGTGCTCCCAGGCGATCTCGCTGGACACGGGATCGGCGGCGAGCGCCTTCGCGGCATCGATGGGCATGCGGTCCTGCTCCTTCGGGCTGGTGCGCGGGGTACGAGCTGGTGCGTGGGGGTACGGGTGCGGCACGGGCGGTGGCGGCGGGCGAGGGTGCGCGTACGCGAGGGATACGGTCCATACGCGTCCGGCCCGGCTGCCTCGGCTGGCTCGGGTCGCCCCCCTCCCCGCTCGCCCTAGAACGTGTTTCACTTCGACTGGCTCCCTGTATAGCCCAGCGGCCGACGCTTGGGAAGAGTTCAGATGCCGCGTCGGCTACCGCCGGTAAGCCCAGGTCGCGGGCGGGCGCCGCCCCCGGGCGGGCCGGCCGGACCCAGGACATTTGTCCTGCCCGGAACGGGACGGGACGCTCTGCCGCCCGCCGCCGGACTCTCCGTAGCGTCCAGGACATGACGAACAATGCGGGGCAGGCACCACCGGCGGACGGGCGGGGAGACGGACGGATGGGCGACGGAGGGGGCGACGAGCGGACGCGACCCGACTGGCGGGGAGACGAGCAGGGAGACGAGCGGACGCAACCGGCGACGAGCAGCGACCCGGACGAGGGGCTGGACGAGAGGCTGGACGAGGGGCCGGCCGACGGCGCCGCCGGACCGGACGGCGAACGGCGAACGGCGAAGTCGTTCCCGCGCGCGCCGCACCGCCGCCCCGGGCGGGGCTGTCTGCGGCCGCCGCCGAGCGGGTTCACGATGCTGCCGTGGCTGCTGCTCGGCATGGGCTCGGTGTCCCATCTGGTGCAGGGCAAGGCGAACCCGATCGTCGCCGGGGTGGGGCTGCTCGTCTTCAACTCCCTCTATATCTCCGTGGTGTTCCGTGCCCTGGTCGAGCGGAAGCGCGACACCCCGCTGACCTGGGCGACCCTGGCGGTGATGGGCCTGCTCACCTTCGGGCTCGCGGCCTGGTACGGCGGCGGCTGGCTGATGTTCTTCCCGCTGTACGGGCTGGCCTGCGGCGCGGTGCTGCGGGGCAGGGCGCTCGGCGTCACGGTCGGCGTGCTCACCCTCGTCGCCGGGGGCGTCGGCGGCTGGCGGGGCGGCTGGGACGGACTGACCATCGCCTACGTCACCCTCGTCTCGGGCCTGATCACCGCGACCCTGCTCACCCTGTCCCGTACGGTCGTCGAGCTGCGCGAGACCCGGCAGGAACTGGCCCGTACCGCCGTCGACAAGGAACGTCTGCGGTTCTCCCGGGACCTGCACGACCTGCTCGGCCACACGCTCTCGGTGATCGTGGTGAAGTCCGAGGCGGCCCGCCGCCTCGCGCACCGGGACCTCGACGCGGCGCTGCACCAGGTCGACGACATCGAATGCGTGGGCAGGCAGGCGCTCGCCGAGATCCGGGAGGCGGTCACCGGTTACCGCGAGGGCAGCCTCGCCACCGAGCTGGAACGCGCCCGCGACGCACTGGAGTCGGCGGGGATCGAGACGCTGGTACGGCAGTCGGGGCCGCCGCTCCCGCCCGGGACCGCGGCACTGCTCGGCTGGGTGGTGCGGGAGTGCGCGACCAACGCGGTACGCCATTCCGGGGCCGCGCACTGCGAGTTCGCGATCGACTCGACGGCGGAGCGGGTCAGGCTCCTTGTCACCGACGACGGCCCCGGCTCGGGCGGCGACCGGTCGGGCAGCGGGTTCGGCGGCGCCCAACCCGGCAGTGGACTCAAGGGACTTGGCGAGCGGGTGACGTCCGCGGGCGGCTCGCTTGAGGCCGGCCCCGCGCCCGGCCGCGGCTTCCGCGTGGTCGCCGAACTCCCCGTACGCGAAACGCCCGTGGCCTCCCCCGCCGGGCGGTGACCGCCGCGTCGGCCGGGCCGCCGGACCGCGGGCGGCGCGCCTACCCTGACCCCGTGGACGAGACCCCCGCCCCCGCCCAACCGGACGCCGCACGGTCGGCCCCGGGACAGCCGACCGCCGAGCGTCCCGTACGCGTACTGCTCGCCGAGGACCAGGGCATGATGCGCGGGGCGCTGGCGCTGCTGCTCGGGATGGAGCCCGACATCGAGGTGGTGGCACAGGTCGGCCGGGGCGACGAGATCCTCGCCGCGGCACAGGACACCCGCCCGGACGTCGCCCTGCTCGACATCGAACTCCCCGGCCAAAGCGGCCTGGAGGCCGCCGCCGCACTGCGCGAGCACTGCCCGCACTGCCGGGTGCTGATCCTCACCACCTTCGGCCGCCCCGGCTATCTGCGCCGCGCCATGGAGGCGGGCGCCCGCGGCTTCCTGGTCAAGGACGGGCCGGTACAGGAACTCGCGGAGGCGGTACGGCGCGTACTGCGCGGTGAGCGGGTGCTCGACCCGGCGCTCGCCGCCTCGGCGCTCAGCGCGGGACCCAGTCCCCTCACCCCGCGCGAGGCGGAGGTGCTCGCCGCCTCGGCGGACGGCGCGACGGTGGCCGACGTGGCCGGTGCGCTGCACCTGTCGGAGAGCACCGTACGCAACTACCTGTCCGCGGCCATCGGCAAGACCGGCACCCGCAACCGGGCGGAGGCACTGCGCGAGGCGCGCCACCAGGGCTGGGTCTGAGCCCCGCCGCCGACCGCTCGTAACGAAGGCTTGCACGAAGGCTCGTACGAAGGCTTGTACGTCATGAGGCCGCGAACCGCCCTCATCCCGCCCTCATCGCGCCCCACCCCACCCCCACCCCGCGCTCATCCGCGCCGCTCCATGATTCGGCAAAGGTTCAACAACCCGGCCCGGACGCGGAATAGCCGCCGTTACAGCGGAGGTTAGGAAAGGTTCATGCTGCAATGATTCCCTTCCTGCGAGGCCCTTCCTGCGAGGCGCTTCCGGTCCACGGCCACCCGCGAGTCCCCAGGAGTGCGCGACACATGACGCAGAACGATGCCCACCATCCAGCGGCGGCCGCGGCCGCCGCTGCCGTGTCCGGGCCGCCCGGCGGCCCCGAAGGCTCCCGGCCGACGGCCGCCCTGGTGCCCGTTCTCGCCTTCGCGGGAATCGTGGTCGCGGTCATGCAGACCCTGCTCGTCCCGGTGATCAAGGATCTGCCGACGCTCCTGGACACCTCCGTCAGCAACGCGACCTGGGTACTGACCGCGACGCTGCTGTCCGGTGCGGTGTCGACCCCGATCATGGGCCGCCTCGGCGATCTCTACGGCAAGCGCCGGATGCTGGTGACCAGCCTCGGTGTGATGGTGGCCGGCTCTCTCGTCTGCGGTTTCACGAGTCACCTGCTGGTGATGGTCGCCGGGCGCACCCTCCAGGGCGTCGCCATGGGCGCGATACCCCTCGGCATCGGCCTGATGCGTGACGCGCTGCCCCGCGAACGGCTCGGGCAGGCGATGGGGCTGATGTCGTCCTCGATCGGAATCGGCGGCGGGCTCGCCCTGCCGCTCGCCGCGCTGGTCGCGCAGCACACCGACTGGCACGTGCTGTTCTTCGGCGCCGCGGGCCTGGGCGTCCTGTCGATCGCGCTGACGCTGTGGACGGTGCCCGAGTCCGCCGTCCGCGCGCGGGGCCACTTCGACGTGACCGGCGCGCTCGGCCTCTCGCTGGGCCTGATCCTGCTGCTGCTCCCGATCACCAAGGGCACCGACTGGGGCTGGACCTCGCCCACCGTGCTCGGCCTGTTCGTCGCCTCGGTGGTCGTGCTGCTGCTGTGGGGCGCCTTCGAACTGCGCAGCACGGCACCGCTGGTGGACCTGCGCACCAGCGCCCGCCCCGAGGTGCTCCTCACCAACATCGTCTCCATCATGATCGGCGTCGCCTTCTTCGCCGTCTCGCTGGTGCTGCCGCAACTCCTGCAACTGCCGACCTCCACCGGCTACGGGCTCGGCCAGTCGATGGTGGTGGCCGGTCTGTGCGTGGCCCCGCTCGGCCTGACCATGATGCTGACGGCGCCCATCTACGCCCGGATCTCCGCGAAGTACGGGCCCAAGGCCTCGCTGATCACCGGCATGCTGGTGATCGCCCTCGGATACGCGGGCGGCCTGGCCCTGATGGACGCCGTCTGGCAGACCGTGGTCACCTCGGTGGTGCTCGGCGCGGGCATCGGCCTCGCCTACGCGGCGCTGCCCGCCCTGATCGTCGGCGCGGTCGACCCCTCCGAGACCGGCGCGGCCAACGGCCTGAACACCCTGATGCGTTCGATCGGCACCTCGGTCTCCAGCGCCGTGATCGGCATGATCCTGGCCCGTACGGCCGACAAGGACGGCGCCGTCGAGATCCCGACCATGGAGGGCTTCCGGCTCTCGTTCCTGATCGCCACCGCGGCGGTCACCCTCGGTCTGCTGCTCGCCCTGCTGATCCCCACCCGCCCGCGGCCCGCGCCCGCGACTCCCGCTTCCTCGGGCGGCGGCCGCGAGAGCGCCCCGGCGCCCGGTCCCACCGCGGCGCAGGGGGCCGCGAGTTCGGCCTGAGGCGCAGGTCACGGCGCCCCCACCGGTACGGGAAGGGGCGCCGTACGGCACCATGGGCCGCGCACATCCGCGCGCCCGCCGCCCGTATCGCTGGAGGAAGTCCATGGCCGCCGAGACCACGCCGCAGGGCACCGAGCAACCGGCGGCCGGGACCCCGGCGGACGGTGCGAGCGCCGCTCCCTCGCCCGAGGTGCTCGCCGCCTTCGAGAACGCCAAGGGCTTCATGCCGAAGCACGAGGGGCTCGCCCTGTACGCGGCGGCCACCGAGGCGGCGGGGCTCGGTCTGCCGCTGCTCGAAGTCGGCACGTACTGCGGCCGTTCCACGATCCTGCTCGCCGCCGTCGCCCGCGACTTCGGTGTGAGCGCGGTCACCGTGGACCACCACCGGGGCAGCGAGGAGCAGCAGCCGGGCTGGGAGTACCACGACACGAGCCTGGTGGACGAGGCCGTCGGCAGGATGGACACGCTGCCCGAGTTCCGGCGCACGCTGTTCCGGGCGGGTCTTGAGGAGCACATCCTCGCCGTGGTGGGACGCTCCCCGCAGGTGGCCCGCGTCTGGCAGGGGCGGCTCGGCTTCGTCTTCATCGACGGCGGCCACACCGACGAGCACGCGAGCGGCGACTACGAGGGCTGGGCGCCCAAGGTCGCCGAGGGCGGAATCCTGGTCATCCACGATGTCTTCCCCGATCCGGCCGACGGCGGCCAGGCCCCGTACCGGATCCACCAGCGTGCCCTGGAATCGGGCGAGTTCACCGAGATCTCGGTGACCGACTCTATGCGCGTACTGCGCCGCGTGGCCCCCGCACCCCGCTGACCGCCCGGCCGCATCCGCCGGGGCGCCGCCCCGGCGGCCACCGGAGCACCGCTCCACCCCGCCGCTCCACCCCCGGGTGTACACCGCCATGCCCTAGGGTCGGGTCCTGTGTCGTACGTGACTCCGGACAGCGATCCCCGCCCGCCGCGCCGCAATCGCCGCGCACTGACCGTCGGCGTGGCCGCCCTGGTACCCGCGGCGCTGGCCGGCTGGCTGGTGTGGCAGGCCACGGCCGACTCCGACGACGGCAACGCCGACCGGGCCGCCCCCTCCTCGCCCCCCTCGGAGAACGCCAAGCCCGCGCCCACGAGTACGGGCCCCTCCGCGATGCCGTCCCCCGCGAGTACCGACAAGGGCGAGCCGGGCGACGGCGACGACGGCGGGAAGAACGACGACAAGGGTGACGGCAAGGGTGACGACAAGGACAAGCCGGGGGGCGGCGGTTCGGGACCGCTCAAGGGCAAGGTCGTCGTGATCGATCCGGGGCACAATACGGGCAACAGCGCCCACACCTCGGAAATCAATCGACAGGTGAATATCGGCACCGGCAGCAAGGAATGCGACACCACCGGCACGTCCACCAACTCCGGTTACTCCGAGGCGAAATTCACCCTCGATGTCGCGCACCGGCTGCGCACTCTGCTCGAAAAGCAGGGCGCCACCGTCGAATTGACCCATGACGGCGACCGCGCCTGGGGTCCCTGCGTCGACGAGCGGGCACGATTCGGCAACAAGGCGCGCGCGGACGCCGCGGTCTCGATCCACGCCGACGGCTCCGCGGCGGGCAACCGGGGATTCCATGTGATCCTGCCCGCCCGGGTGCACGCGGGCGCCGCCGACACCCGCGCGATCGTCGGCCCCTCCAAGGAGTTGGGCGAGCGCATCGCGGGCAACCTGCTGCGCTCGACCGGCAGCGCACCCTCCAACTACATCGGCGACGGCACCGGCTTGGACACCCGCGGTGACCTCGGCGGACTCAATCTGTCAACCGTGCCCAAGGTGTTCGTCGAGTGCGCGAATATGCGTGACGCAAATGATGCGGCTCTGGTCACAAGCAGTGACTGGCGACAGAAAGCCGCGCAAGGGATCTCCGAGGGCATCCAGAGCTTTCTTCGCAGGTAGCACAGCCCACCGTATGGCCCCGGTAAACATCCGGGCCGGACTGACGATATGGTCACTCTTACGATGGGGGGCCATCCCCGCGCTTCACACCGCGACGTTCGGCCAAAATGGCGACGGGGCACTGCGGTGGACAGCGACGCCTCCACCGACAAGACCACCTGACGAAGGACCCTGAAGTGAACATCCGATCCCTCACTCGAGGCGACGGCGTGGTGATCGGAGCAGCGGTGTTGCTGTTCATCGCCTCGTTCCTCGACACCCTGGACGACGCCGGCGATGACGCGCCCACCGCTTGGTCCAACGGCAACCTGCTGCTCAGCGTCTACCTGCTCGGCATCTTCGCGGCCGCGCTGATCGTCGTCGGCCGCGGCCTGCCCGCGCAGCGCAAGATCGCGGGCCTGGAACTCGGTCAGATCGGCGTCGCGTTCGCCGTCGCCTCCGCATGGAGCGCGCTGGGCGCGATCTTCGACACCGACCAGTCCTTCGGCTTCATCTTCGACAAGATGGGCGGCGGAAGCTCCAGCGAGATCGAAGCCGGTACCGGTCTCATCCTCGGCCTGATCGCCGCACTGATCCTCGCCGCCGCAGCGGTCGCGACCGCCCTGGTCCCGGCCCTCAGCGCCCCGCTCATGGGTGCCGCCCCGGCCGCCCCGCAGCCCTACGGCGCCCAGCCGCAGGGCGGTTACGGCTACCCGGGCCCGGGTGGCGCGCAGCAGGCCCCGCTCGGCGGTCAGCCGCAGCAGCCGTACGGCGCCCAGGCCGGTCAGCCGCAGCCCGCGGCTCCCGCCCCGGCCGCCCCGAGCCAGGGTGGCGACTTCTCGCCGTTCTGGTTCGCCGTCCCGGTGGCCCGTCCCCTCTTCGGTGAGGACGGTTCGCCGACCCCGATCGCCGAACTGGCGCCCGGCACCTGGTACCTGGCCGTCGAGCAGCGCGGTGCGCAGCTCATCGCCCAGACCCAGGACGGCCGTCGCGGTGTCCTCCAGGACACCTCCGGCATCCAGCGCGGCTGACCCTCGCGGCGGTCACGAACCGCCGTCGGTCATCTGAGCAACACCCGAGGGCCTCTCACTCCAGGAACGGGAGTGAGAGGCCCTCGGTCATGCGCGGAAGCCTCCAGGCGGTCATACGCGGAAGCCCACATGTGCAAATGCCGTAGGGGTACGGCGTGTTCAATGTGCTGAAGCGAGGGGCGTGCGCGGGCCGGACGCACCGCGGCCCACCTCCGTATGCGCGAGATGCGCGAGGTGGGCCGGAAAACGCATGGAGGTCGCGCAGGGAACGAGCCTCTCCCCCGTGGCGGTGCCTCAAGTACCGCCGAGGGCCCGCTCCCTGCGGCAACCTCTGGACTCCATACTCCCCGAGTGGGCCACCCCTGTCTTTGGCACACAGTGCACAGAATCCTTGACGCTGAACGCACAGTGCGGACCAACTCGGTGGGGCAGGCGTCGAGTTGGTCCGCAATCGGGTGCGTGGCGCCGCTTGTGCCGGATTCGGGCAGTGTTTCGGGGTCCGGAAGCGGCAGATCTCAGGTGCAGCAGCCCTGTGCCAGACCGCTCGGCAGGCTCTCTCCGGAGAAGACGGCGCAGGTGGCGGGTTCACCGCCGAGGGCGGCGACGGCGAGCAGCACCGAACCGGCGGTCCAGGTGGTGAGTTCGCGGGGCCAGATCGCCTCGTCCTCGAAGACGAAGCCGGTCCAGTACAGACCGCTTTCCGCGTCCCTCAGGTGCTGGATGGACTGGAGTATCGCGAGGGCGCGGTCCGATTCGCCAACTGCCCAGAGCGCCAGGGCGAGTTCGGCGGACTCGCCGCCGGTGACCCACGGGTTGGGCACCACGCAGCGTACGCCGAGACCGGGCACCACGAAGCGGTCCCAGCCCTCTTCGAGCCGGGCCTTGGCCGCCTCGCCGGTCAGCGCGCCGCCGAGGACCGGGTAGTACCAGTCCATCGAGTAGCGGTCCTTGTCGAGGAAACGCTCGGGGTGCGAACGGATCGCGTGCCCGAGCGCGCCGAGCGCCAACTCCCAGTCGGGCTGCGGCTCTTCACGCTGTTCGGCGATGGCCAGTGCGCAGCGCAGCGCGTGGTGGACCGAGGAGCAGCCGGTGAGCAGCGCGTCGGTGACGGGGGTGCCGTCGGCCTCGCGCTTCCAGCCGATCTGGCCGCCGGGCTGCTGGAGGCCGAGGACGAACTCCGTCGCGGCGACCACCACCGGCCACATGCGGTCCAGGAAGGTGTCGTCGCCGGTGCTGAGGTAGTGGTGCCAGACGCCGACCGCGATGTAGGCGGTGAAGTTGGACTCCTTGCCCCGGTCGGTGACGTCCTCGAAGTCGCCGTCGGCGTAGGCCGCGTACCAGGAACCGTCGGAGTTCTGGTGCCGTGCCAGCCACTCGTAGGCACGCCGTGCCGCCTCGTGCTCGCCGCAGGCGTCGAGCGCCATCGCGGCCTCGGTGTGGTCCCAGGGGTCCAGGTGATGTCCCCGGAACCACGGAATGGCACCGTCCTCGCGCTGCACGGACAGCAGTCCGCGGACCGTGCGGGCAGCCTGATCGGCGGTCAATACGCCGTCGAGGACGAGGTGTTGGGTCTGTTCGGGGCTTGTCACGCCTCGGCCTTCGGGAGGTGGGGCTTGGTGGCGTAGGCGACGAAGCTCTTGCCGACGACCGGGTTCAGGAGCTGCTCGGCGACCCGGGTGGCAAGGGGGCGCTTCATGATGTCCCACACCAGGAGCTTGTGGTACGCGCGCACCGGCAGGGCTGCGTCGTCACCGTCGCGGCCGACTCCGAAGGCGCACTTGAGCCACCAGTACGGGGAGTGCAGGGCGTGCGCGTGGTGGGTGCCGTACGGCTTGAGCCCGGCCTCGCGCATCCTCTCCAGGAGTTCGTCCGCCTTGTAGATGCGGATGTGGCCGCCCTCGACCTCGTGGTACGCGTCGCTCAGCGCCCAGCAGACCTTCTCCGGGCCGTAGCGCGGAACGGTGACCGCGATGCGGCCGCCGGGGCGCAACACCCGTACCATCTCGGCGAGTACGCCCTTGTCGTCCGGGATGTGCTCCATGACCTCGGAGATGATCACGACGTCGAAGGAGTCGTCGGGGAAGGGCAGTGCGAGCGCGTCGCCCTCCATCGCGGTGGCGGTGGCTCCGGCCGGGGCCTCACCGGCCTCCTCCATCGCGGCGAACCACTTGGCGACCTCGCGGATCTCCTCGGCGTTGCGGTCGAGGGCGACGACGCGAGCACCGCGCCGGTAGCACTCGAAGGCGTGCCGCCCCGCCCCGCAGCCGAGGTCGAGCACGCGGTCGCCCGCGGCGAGCGGGAAGCGGGAGAAGTCGACGGTCAGCACGTGGTCCTGCTTTCGCGTTCCGGTACGGGTATTGCCTGTGCCGTCGACTCGCCGGAGGCGGCGGTGACGGCGGGCCGGGAGGCGCCGGAGCCTCCGATGGCCTCGCGGTAGCGCTCGACGGTACCCTTGGCGGCGGCGGCCCAGGTGAACCTGGTGAGCACGCGCTCGCGACCGGCTGCGCCGAGCCTGCGGCGCAGGTCCTCGTCGGTGAGCAGCCTGCCGAGGGCGGCGGACAGCGCGCCCGCGTCGGCGGGCGGCACCGCGAGACAGGTCTCGCCGTCGGGGCCCGCGACCTCCGGGATGGCGCCGCCGGTGGTGGCGACCAGCGGGGTTCCGGTGGCCATCGCCTCGGCGGCGGGCAGCGAGAAACCCTCGTACAGGGAAGGCACACAGGCGACTTGGGCGGAGCGCACCAGGTCGACGAGTTCCTGGTCGGAGATCCCCTTGACGAACTCCACGGCGCCCGCGAGGCCGTAGCGCTCGATCATCTGCGCCACCGGACCGTCCTCGGCGCGCTTGCCGACGACGACCAGATGGGCCTCGGGAATCTCGGTACGCAGCTTGGCGAGCGCCTCGACCAGGTGCACCAGGCCCTTGAGCGGGACGTCGGCGCTGGAGGTGGTGACGATACGGCCGGGCACCTCGGGCACCGAGGCGTCCGGGCTGAACAGCCCGGTGTCGGCGCCGATGTGGACGACGTGCACGCGCGAGGGGCTCACGCCGAGGTGGTCCACGATCTCCTGGCGGGAGCTGCCGGAGACGGTGAGCACCGACGGCAGCCGCCGGGCGACGCGTTTTTGCATCCGGGTGAAGGCGTACCAGCGGCGCACCGAGAGCTTGCGGTGCCAGGTCGGCGCGGCGTCCAGCTCCAGCTGCCGGTCCACCGTGATCGGGTGGTGGATGGTGGTGACCAGCGGGGCGCCGAGGTCGCCGAGGAGTCCGTAACCGAGCGTCTGGTTGTCGTGGACGACGTCGAACTCCCCTGCCCTGGCGCGCAGATGACGGCCCGCCCGCAGGGAGAAGGTCAGCGGCTCGGGGAAGCCGCCGGTGAGCATGGTGCCGACCTCGACGGCGTCGATCCAGTCGCGGTACTCCTCGCGCGCGGGACGCCGGAAGGGGTCCGAGGCGCGGTAGAGGTCCAGGCTCGGCAGTTCGGTGAGACGGGGGCTCGCGGGGGCTTCGGTCCCGGCGGCGACCTCGTCGAGCACCGGGTAGGGCTGGGCGCCGATGACCTCGACGTCGTGGCCGAGGCGGGCGAGCTCGCGGGAGAGGTGGCGTACGTAGACGCCCTGGCCGCCGCAGAACGGGTTGCCCTTGTAGGTGAGGAGGGCGATACGCAACGGACGGTCACCGTCGGCGGCGGAGCCCGCGCGAGGGCCTTCCTTCCTGGCCTCAGCGGTCACTCCTGGCCCCCTTCTCACGGCTCTTTCACGCGAGACTACGCGCGGCGCTAACCTAGAACAAGTTTCAGACCCGAGGCTCCAGGCAGCGGCAGGGCACCGAATTTACCGGCTGGTAGCCACGACGTGGCCCGGCGGACCAGGTGATTCGCGCCACCACCCGGGGCACTGCCGTACCGGGCGCACCGGGGTCGCAGACTTGCCGCCGGGCGCCCACACGCCCGGCCGAGACGCACGGAACGAGACGCATGAGCACACAGGCACGGCCCCCACGCCCGGAGCGGCCCGCCCGGCCGGAACGCTCCACGCGTGCCCGGACGGAGCGCCCGACGCAGCCCGCGGAGGCCCTGACCGAACGGCAGGCGGAGCGCCGCCGTCGCATGCTGCGCGCCTGCGCCGAGCTGGCCGCGCAGGGCGGCTTCGACGGGGTGCAGATGCGGGAGGTCGCGGAGTCCTCGGGGGTCGCACTCGGCACCCTGTACCGGTACTTCCCGTCCAAGATCCATCTGCTTGTCGCGACCATGCAGGACCAGCTCGGCCAGCTCCACACCACGCTGCGCAAACGCCCGCCGCGCGCCGCGGAGCCCTCGGAGCGGGTCACCCGGACCCTGATGCGCGCCTTCCGCGCGCTCCAGGGGGAGCCGAGGCTTGCCGACGCCATGGTCCGCGCGCTGACCTTCGCGGACAGTTCGGTGAGCGCCGAGGCGGAGGAGGTCTCCCGGCTGACGGCGGCACTGATCCTGGACGCGGCGGGCCTGGACAGCCCGACTCCCCGCCAGCTCTCGGCCGTACGGGTGATCGGCCACACCTGGCACTCCACGATGATCACCTGGCTCGCCGGACGCTCCTCGCTCGCCCAGGTGGAGACGGATATCACCACGGCGTGCGGGCTGCTCGCGGGGCATACGGAGTCCGCGGAGGCGGCGGACGGCGCCGGTGACGAAGGCGCCGACGAGGTCCGGTGACACGGCCGGAAATCCACGTAGGCGCGGGGCGGGAGTGAACTCGCGCGCCCCGGCGTGCTGGTGGGGCGCACGGTGGCATCAGGGGCGCACATGGCGCGGAAGCACCGGCGGACCGGGCCGGACCCCCCGGTACAGTGAGCCCGTCGTCCTCATGTCCGCCCGGGGGAAGCCGGTGGGAATCCGGCGCTGGCCCGCAACCGTGAACCGTCGCCCGCAACGGCGCCGGTGAGCCGGATTGCCCGGTGCGGAACAGGACCGGCTCGTGTCATCGGGTCCCCGGTGACAGGCACCGTCGAGGTACACGGAGCCGCAGCCGCCCGGTGCGCCCCGTGCCGTGCTGCCCGGCTCCCCGCAGGAGAGGCAGCCGCCGACCATGAATCTTCGCCGCAGCGTGACGGTGCTCGCCGCCGTCGTCGTGACAGGTGTGGCCGGAGCACCGGCCGCCTTCGCCGAGAGCCCCTCGCCGACGCCGTCCGTGGCGTTGCCCTCCGGCCTGTACGGCAAGGCCGACCCGTCCTTCGACGGCGTCTGGCGGCAGTCGCTCGCGCTGCTCGCTCAGGACTCCGTGGGCGTACGGCCCGCCGAGAAGGCTGTGGACTGGCTCACCGGGCAGCAGTGCGCGGACGGGGCGTTCGCGCCGTTCCGCGCCGAGCCCTCCACCGCCTGCGACGCGAAGACGCCCGTCGACACCAACAGCACCGCCGCCGCCGTACAGGCGCTCGCCGCGCTCGGCGGGCACAAGAAGGTCACGGACAAGGCCGTCGACTGGCTGCGCTCCGTACAGAACCCGGACGGCGGCTGGGGCTACCTGCCCAAGGGCGCCAGCGACACCAACTCCACCTCTCTCGTCATCGGCGCGCTCAACGCCGCCGGCCACAGCGCGGGTTCGGTCAAGAAGGGCGGCAAGTCCCCCTTCGACGCGCTCGATTCGCTGACCCTGCCCTGTGCGGGCAAGGACGGCGGCGCCTTCGCCTTCCAGCCCGACAAGCCCGGCAAGGGCGACAAGGGCACGGCCGGGAAGCCGAAGCTGACGGCCAACCCGGACGCCTCGGCCGCCGCGGTCCTCGGCAGCCTCGGCACGACCCTGGCCGCGACCGAGGGCAAGGCCGCCGCCGAGGACACCTGCGTCGAGCCGGGCAAGGCCACGCCCGAGCAGTCCGCCGTCGCGGCCGCGAAGTACCTTCGGGGCGCGCTGAACGGCGGCACCCATCTGATGTCCGCCATGCCGGGCGCCGAGGACAAGCCCGACTTCGGCAACACCGCCGACACCGTGGTCGCCCTGTCCGCCGCCGGAGACGAGGCCGCCGCCGAGAAGGCCCTGGCCTGGCTGGAGAAGAACTCCGCCGACTGGGCCGAGCAGAGCGGCCCCGCCGCCTTCGCCCAGCTCGTCCTCGCCGCCCGCGCCACCGGCTCCGACCCGCGCGCCTTCGGCACCACCGACCTGGTGGCCGAGCTCAACTCCCAGGGCCCGGCGCCGCAGTCGCAGGGGGCGGGCGGCTCCGACGCGGACAAGAAGGACGACGCCAAGAAGAAGGACGACTCCGACGACGAGGGCGGCAGCGAGGTCTGGTGGATCGTCGGCGCCGGACTCGTCGCCGGTATCGGCGTCGGCTTCCTGTTCAGCGGCCGCAACAAGAAGCCGCGGAAGTGAGCGGCGGCGGCACGGGGCTTCGTACGCAGACCCGGGAGGGGTGCATACGGGCGCGCCAACTGGTCCTCGCGTTCACGGCGTTCCTCGCCGCACTGCTCGTACCGCTGGCCGCCGCGGGCCCCGCCGAGGCCGCCGGATACCGCTACTGGTCGTTCTGGGAACGCACGGACGGCGCCGACGCGGCCTGGGTGTACGCGAATCAGGGCCCCTCGCTCATCCGTCCCTCGGACGGTGCGGTGCAGGGCTTCCGGTTCTCGGTGAGCGAGGACTCCCAGGACTCCGCGAAGCCGCGCGGCACCGCCGAGTTCGCGGCCATCTGTGCGGACACCCCCGCGAAGGACGGCCGCAAGCGGGTCGCCCTGGTCCTCGACTTCGGTACGGCCGCCGACGCCCCGGACGGCGAGAGGCCGCCCGCACCGCGTACGGCCTGCGCCCGCGTCGCCGAGGACGCCACCGCCGCCGAAGCCCTCGCCTCGGTCGCCAAACCCCTGCGTTACGACAGCAAGGCGCTGTTGTGCGCCATCGCGGGCTACCCCGAGTCGGGCTGCGGCGAGCAGGTCTCGGGCGACGGTTCGGCGAAGGGCGACGGTTCGGACGCGGAGGACGGGCAGGACGAGAACGGCAAGGGCGGGAAGGGCGACAACGGGAGCGCCGGTGACGCGTCCGCCGACGGCGACGACGGGCCCTCGCTCGGTGTGCTCGGCGGTGGCGCCGTGGTGGTGATCGTCGCCCTGGCCGCGGGTCTGCGGGCGAAGCGCCGCCGCGGCTGAGGGACATCCGGTCATGCACGACAACACCCCATCCCCTTCGGGGCCCGACGGGCGCGAGGTCGCCGACGCGGGCGTAGTTCCGGGCACGGGCGGAGTTCCTGGTACGGGCGGAGTTCCGGGCACGGGCGGAGTTCCGGGTACGGGCGGAGTTCCGGGTACGGGCGGAGTTCCGGGTACGGGCGGAGTTCCGCGCGCACGCGGGGTCTCCGACGTGAGTGGAGTCGCGGACACGCGGAGGGCTGCGGACAGGCGCGGGACCGCCGACCCGGACGCGGCCGCCGACGTTCGCCCTACCGAGATCCGCCCGAACTCCCTCCGCTCAGCGCGTAGTTGGAGCGCCCCTCGACTCGCGCCGGTCGCCGTGCGGGCGAACGCGCTGCATCCGGTGGCGTGGTGGCTCTGGGCGCTCGGGCTCGCCGCCGCGGCCTCGCGCACCACCAATCCGCTGCTGCTCGGGCTGCTCGTCGCGGTCGCCGGATACGTGGTGGCCGCGCGCAGGACCTCGGCGCCCTGGGCGCGCTCCTACGGGGCCTTCGTCCGGCTCGGCCTCGCGGTACTGGGTATCCGGCTGGTGTTCGCGGTGGTCCTGGGATCGCCGATCCCGGGATCGCACATCCTGGTGACGCTGCCCGAAGTGCCGCTGCCGCACTGGGCACAGGGCATCCGGATCGGCGGCCGGGTCACCGCCGAGGGCCTGGTCTTCGCCGTGTACGACGGGCTCAAGCTCGCCTCCCTGCTCATCTGCGTCGGCGCGGCGAACGCCCTCGCGAGCCCCTCCCGGCTGCTGAAATCCCTGCCCGGCGCGCTCTACGAGGCAGGTGTGGCGGTGGTGGTGGCGATGACCTTCGCACCCCAACTCATCGCGGACGTAAGACGGTTGCAGGGGGCACGACGACTGCGCGGCCGCCCGGACCGGGGACCGCGCGCGCTCCTCCAGGTCGGCCTGCCGGTACTGGAAGGCGCACTGGAGCGTTCGGTGGCGCTCGCCGCCTCGATGGACGCCCGCGGCTTCGGACGCACCGCCCCGGTGCCGCCCGGCGTGCGCCGAGCGACCTCTGCCCTGACCCTGGGCGGCCTGATCGCCGTCTGCGCCGGGACCTACGGGATGCTCGCGGACGGCGGCGCCGGGTACGGACTGCCCGCGCTCGGCGCGGGAACCGCCGCCCTCCTGGCCGGTCTTCGACTCGGCGGCCGCCGTACGGTACGCACCCGCTACCGGCCCGACGCGTTCGGCGCCCGCGCCTGGCTGGTCGCGGGCAGCGGGGCGGCCGTCGCCGCGACCCTGATCCTCGCCGAGTCCACCTACGCGGAGGCGCTGCGCCCCGGCGTGATCCCGCTGGTCGCCCCCGAACTCCCGCTGTGGCCCGCCGCCGGGATCCTGCTCGGCCTGCTCCCCGCCTTCGTGGCACCGGTGCCGCCGGAGGCGGAGCGGCCGACGGTCGGCGAGGCCCGGAGGCCAGAGGCTCGGACATCAGAGGCCCGGACATCAAAGACTCGGGCCTCATCCGAAGTACCTTCCCCACTCAAGGAGTTCAGGTGATCCGTTTCGAAGAGGTCTCGGTCACCTACGACGACGCGGCCGAACCCGCCCTGGTGGGCGCCGACTTCACGGTGCCCGAGGGTGAACTGGTGCTGCTCGTGGGGCCGTCGGGGGTCGGCAAGTCGACTCTCCTTGGTGCGGTGAGCGGGCTGGTTCCGCACTTCACGGGCGGCACGCTGCGCGGCCGCGTCACGGTGGCGGGACGGGACACCCGTACCCACAAACCCCGTGAACTCTCCGATGTGGTGGGCACCGTGGGCCAGGACCCGCTGTCCCACTTCGTCACCGACACGGTCGAGGACGAGCTGGCCTACGGCATGGAGTCGCTCGGCCTCGCCCCCGCCGTGATGCGCCGCAGAGTGGAGGAGACGCTGGATCTGCTCGGTCTCGCCCCGTTGCGGGACCGGCCGATCGCCTCGCTCTCCGGCGGCCAGCAGCAGCGGGTGGCCATCGGCTCGGTGCTCACGCCGCACCCCCGTGTCCTGGTCCTGGACGAACCGACCTCGGCGCTCGACCCCGCCGCGGCCGAGGAGGTGCTCGCGGTCCTCCAGCGGCTGGTGCACGACCTCGGCACCACGGTCCTGATGGCCGAGCACCGGCTGGAACGGGTCGTGCAGTACGCGGACCGGGGGCTGCTCCTCGCCGGGCGCGGCGAGCCTCCCGTACTCGGCGATCCCGCCCAACTCATGGCCGTTTCCCCGGTGTTCCCGCCCGTGGTCGGCCTCGGCCGCCTCGCGGGCTGGTCCCCGCTGCCGCTGACCGTACGGGACGCACGACGCCGGGCCCATGACCTGCGGGCACGGCTGGCGGGGTGCACCCCGTCGACGGAGAGCACCGCCGCCACCGCACCCGTACCGACGGACGCCAAGGGCGCGTTGGGCACCGCAACGGCCACAACCACGGCACCTACGAGCCCCACCACGACGCTCGCCGTCGAAGGCACGCCCCCGACCAGTACCAAGTCGTCCCCCTTCCAACTCCGCCTGCCCACACGGCTGTTGCGCCGCCGCGCGGAAGCGGTAGCAACCGGCGAGGAGGCCGGACCGTACGCGGTGGTCCGCTCCCTCGGAGTGCGGCGCGGCCGTGTGGAAGCGCTGCGGGCGGCCGACCTGACGGTGAACCCGGGCGAGACCGTGGCCCTCATGGGCCGCAACGGTGCCGGGAAGTCGACCCTCCTTGCCGCCCTCGCCGGGTTGGTCGCCCCGTCGACCGGCGAGGTCCGGGTGCGGGGCCGGGTCCCGCACCGCACGTCGCCGCGCCAACTCCTGCGGCACGTAGGCCTCGTACCGCAGGAACCGCGCGATCTGCTGTACGCGGAGACCGTGGACGCGGAGTGCGCGGCGGCGGACGAGGACGCCGGTGCCGAGGCGGGGACCTGCCGGGAGCTGGTGCGGCGGCTGCTGCCGTCGGTCGCCGGGGCGACGCATCCGCGCGATCTGTCCGAGGGCCAGCGGCTCGCGCTCGCGCTCGCCGTGATCCTCACCGCCCGGCCTCCGCTGCTGCTGCTCGACGAACCGACCCGCGGGCTCGACTACGCGGCGAAGGCCCGGCTCGTCGGGATACTGCGCGAACTCACCGCGCGGGGCCATGCGTTGGTGCTCGCCACCCACGACGTCGAGCTGGCCGCCGAGGTCGCCCACCGGGTGGTGATCCTGGCGGAGGGCGAGATCGTGGCCGACGGGCCGACCGCCGCCCTGGTGGTCTCCTCCCCCTCCTTCGCGCCCCAGCTCACCAAGATCCTCGCCCCGCAGGAATGGCTCACCCTCGCCCAGGTCGAACGGGCACTGGCCGCCACACAGGAGCCACCGGGGAGCGGCGACGGCGGCACGGGAGCGGCGCCGTGAACACAAACTCCGTGGACACAAACGCCGTGAACACCAACGCCGTGAACACGAACGCCATGGAGACGAACGCCATGGACACAAAGACGAAGCGGGTGCACGCGGTGCGCCTCGGGCCCCGTTCCGTACTCGCGCTCGCCTTGGTGAGCGCGGTCGGGGTGGCCGCCTTCGGCTGGCCGCTGCTCGCCGGGACCGGATCGCAGGTCAACGCCCATGCCCAGGACGCCCCGTGGCTGTTCTCGGGACTGCTCGTGCTGCTGGTCGGCGTGGTCTCGGCCACGCTCGCCGAGTCGGGGCTCGGCCCGAAGGCGGTGGCGATGCTGGGGGTGCTCGCCGCGACCGGGGCGGCGCTGCGCCCGCTGGGTGCGGGTACCGCCGGTCTGGAGCCGATGTTCTTTCTGATGGTGCTCAGCGGCCGGGTCCTCGGTCCCGGGTTCGGCTTCGCGCTCGGCTCGGTGACGATGTTCGCCTCGGCGCTGCTCACCGGCGGGGTCGGCCCGTGGATGCCGTTCCAGATGCTCTCCATGGGCTGGTTCACCATGGGCGCCGGACTGCTGCCGGGTCCCGAACGGCTGTGCGGCCGCGCCGAGTTGGCCGTACTCGCCGCCTACGGCGGGCTGGCCTCCCTCGCGTACGGGACGCTCATGAACCTTGCGGGGTGGCCCTTCATGAACGCCCTCAGCTCGTCGCTCGCCTTCGATCCGGACCTGCCGCTGCACCAGAACCTGACCCGGTTCCTCGCCTACTGCCTGGCGACCTCGCTCGGCTGGGACCTCGGCCGGGCGACCCTGACGGTGGTCCTGACCTGCACGCTGGGCGGCACGGTGCTGCGCGCCCTGCGCCGCGCGACCCGGCGGGCCGCCTTCGAGGCGCCGGTGCGCTTCGGCCGACCGGCCGAGTGAGAGGCGGGGCGCCCGAAAGACCGGGCGACGGGGCCGGGGAAAAGCGTCAGGTCAGCGCCGGTTGACGCGCGTCACCCACTCGTGCGGCGCACGTTGACGAACCGCGGTGGCGCCTCCAGCATGCGGACAAGGCCACGGACGCGTTCCCGTGGTCAGGGCCGGTCCCCGGCCCGGGGGCTTCCCATCCCACGCCTCGCTCCCGGTCCGGGGGCCGGTGCGGCATGCCCGGTCCGGGCGGAACGGCCTCAGCGGTACGGAGCGGCCTCAGCGGTACGGCGGCGGGCGACGGGCGCCTGCCCCTGCTCAGTGCAGGGCATCCCGGGCCGCGTCGAGGAAGGCCAGCCGGTTGTCCTCCAGGTAGTCCCGTACGCTCTCGCCCTCCGGCAGGCCGTGCCACACCGTCTTGTTGAGGTCGAGGAAGTACGCGCGCGCCGCGTCGTGCACCGGGAGCGGGAACTGGAGCCGGATCAGCCGCTCGGCGACCCACAGCCGGTTCATCACGTCGGTGGTACGCACCGCCCACTCGTCGTTGTCGTCCCAGGAGTCGGGGCGCGAGAAGGCGCAGCGCTCGGCCTCGGCGCCCACCGCCACGAACCGTTCCAGCAGGGCGAGGCGTTCGGCGCGCCTGCTCTCCGCGAGGGAGATCTCCTGCCGCCGCGTCTCCACACGCTCGGCCGACCGCTGGGTGGCGTGCTGCACCAGGTAGGACAGCACACCACCCAGTGCGACACCGCCCAGCGACATCACCGACACCCAGACCTGACCCGACATGCCCACATCCTGACATGCCACCTGCGGCGACCCACGCTCCTTGTCCGCTGCTCAACGGGTCGCTGCTGTAAGGGAGTTGGCGTGAGGCGTAGGTGACCCGTCGGGCGGGAGCGGCCGGATGACAGGACCCGGGCCCCCGGCCTCCGGCGTCGGGGGCCCGGGTCCACCCGCCCGGGCACGAGGTTCAGGTACTCGTGCTGGGACTGGGGCTCGGGGACTCGCAGGGGTCGTCGCCGGGGCTCGGGTCGGGGGACGGCGACGGCGAGTCGGTGGGCGTCGGCGAGGCGCTGTCCGTGGGGCAGCCGGAGGGCTCGCCCGGGTCGGAGGGGGTCGGTTCGCCCGAGGGGCCGGGGGTGGCGGAGCCCGTCGGGTCGGGTGAGGGGCCGCCGGTGTCCGTCGGGTCCGGGTCCGGATCGGTGCCAGAGGAGGGGTCGGGCCGGTCCGGGCGGTCCGGGTCGGAGGGCGTGGCCGGGTCGGAGGGATCGGTGGGGCGGGAGGGCCCGGACGGGTCGCCGGGGCCGCCCGGTTGCGGGCCGACGATGATGCCGCCGCCCACCGGACGGGTCGCCGGAGTCCTGCCGCCCGCGCCGGGGCTGGCCGGGATCACGCCCTTGCCGTCGGGTACCGAGTGCACCCCACTGCGGTAGAACTCCATCCAGTACAGGACCAGTTGGAGGTAGTCCGTCGAGTGGTTGTAGCTGAGGACGGCGCGGTCGAGGTCCGTGCGCACGCTCAAGTCCTGGTCACCGGCGCACAGATAGCGACCGGCCGCCAGCGCGGCGTCGAAGACATTGTTCGGGTCGCTACGGCCGTCGCCGTTGCCGTCGGCGCCCCAGCGGGCCCAGGTCGTGGGCAGGAACTGCATCGGCCCGACCGCCCTGTCGTACACGGCGTCGCCGTCGTGCACGCCGTTGTCCGAGTCACGGATCAGCGCGAAGCCCTCGCCGTTGAGCGCGGGACCGACGATCCGGCCGCGCGTCGTGCCGTCCGCCGTCACGGCCCCGCCCCTCGCCTGACCGGACTCGACCTTGCCGATCGCGGCGAGCAGATACCAGGGCAGACGGCAGCCCGGATCGGAACGGCGCACCGCCGCCTCGGCCGCGCGGTAGGCGGCGAGCACGGTACGCGGGATGCCCGACTGCGCCTGGATCTCGCCCACTTGGGGCGGCAGGCCGATGCCCTCGTCCACGGTGAGCGGCGGCAGTTCGGTGTGGTACGAGTCGTCGCCCTGCACGGGAACGCCTTCGGGCGCGGGCACGGACCCGGCACCCTCCGTTCCGCCCGCCGACCTCGCCCGGTCCGCCTTCTCCGGTACGAGTCCCGGGGCCTGGGAGGCGGTGAGCAGGGCGACGGCGGCCACGGCCACGGCGGTACCGCGTGCCGAGTGCCGCAGCCGGGCCAGCCGCCCGGACCGCCCGGACCGCCCGGACCGCCCGCCGCTTTGTACCGCGCGTGTCATCGTCCGCATCTCCCCTGCTTGTTTCCGGCTTCCCTTGGCCGGTCCCACTCCGTCGGTTGTCCCGCGTCAGCGAGTGAAGGTGTCGATGCCGGAGACCAGCCAGTGGCCGTCCCGGTGCACGAGGTCCACCGCGAACACAGCGCCTGCGTACGCCGGTTCGCCGGTTTCCCCGCCTTTCCCGTCCTTCTCGCCCTTCCCGGCCTTCTCGCCCTTCCCGGCCTCCCCCGCCTTCCCGTCCTTCTCGCCGCTCGCGTCCTTCTCGCCGCTCTTCGCGGCGGGCTTCTGCTGCGTACCGGCGGTGCTCACGCTGCTCTGGTCCGCGTAGACGAGGACTCGGGCCCGGTCGCCGTCGAGGCGTTCCACGGCGCTGTCGGTCACGGTGGTGGTGAGGACGAGTTTTCGTTCCTGCGCCTGGGCCTTCACGTCCGCGAGCAGTTCCGCGTGGCGGTCAACGGCCTTGCCGGTCAGCAGAGTTGAGGCCGCCTTCTCGGCCTTGCCGGGATTGGCGTAGTCGTACGAGAAGAGGGCTCCGACGGCGCGGTCCGTCTGGCCCTTGAGTTCGCTGGTGCGCGCGAGGTCGGTGAGGGCGGTGTTCTGCCGTACGGGGTCCTCGTCGAGGCTCGCCGCGCGGCTGAAGCCGAAGCCCGCGAAGGAGCCGAGGAGGAGGGTGAGCGCGCACAGCACACCGATCAGCAGACGGTGCCGCGTGGCACCCACCGCCGTGAGAGCAGGGGCGGTGGGTGCCAACTCGGGGGGTCTGCAGGGGCATTTGGATGGGGCGGCAGCATCGGGCGTCTCGGCGGCGGGCTTCATCAGGGAAGCGGAAGCGCGTGCGGGTGCGGAGGGGGAGGCGGCTGCCTCTGTGGGCTGTCCGGCTCCCGTCGCGGCGCGGTCGCGGCCGGTGCGGACCGCGCTCAGTCTGCGCTGGCGGTTGAGGTGATGGCGCGTGGTCGACATGGCTTGGGTCCTGGTCCTCTCGGGTCGCCGTCAGCCGGACGCGGTGTCGCCGATGGGGGCCTGGCCCAGTGCGCTGAGCTTCCACCGGCCCGCGCTGCGGGTGAGTTCGCCGACCATGCGGCTGTCCTTGTCGGCGGGCTCGGCCTCGGGTGCGCGGACGGTGACCCGTACCGCGACGAGGACCCTGGCCCGGCCCGCTCGCTCGTCCAACTCGGTCACGGCGCCGGAGAGCACCTCGGCCGTGGTGACCGTACGGGCCTGCTTGACCTGGGACTCGAACTGCCCGCGTCCGTCGACGAGTTGCTGGTGCAGTTCGCCGGTGGTCGACTGCTCCCACAGGTCGAGCCCGCGCGCCAGGCTGCGGTGGTCGAGCGTGTTCAGGTTCTGGACGGCCTGCTCACCGGCGGCCAGCGCGGCGTCGCGTTCGGCGGCGTAGGACGCCGAGTCGTCGTGCGCCGCGTCGTACCAGGACCAGCCGGCCCAGGCCGCGCTCACGCCCGCGAGAAGGGCGAGTACGAGTGCGGCGGCGAGCAGGGGCTGTACCGTCAGCCGTTTCACAGGCGCGCTCCTTTCCGCCGGGCGGGCGGGAGTTTCGGGAATCCGGCGACAGGGCCTAACGCGCCTTGAGCTCGACGATGCGCCACTGGCCCTCCTCCTTGTGTGCTGTCACGGACAGTTGGGCGGGCACCCGCGTCGGGGCCTTGTCGCCGCGTCGTGCCGTCTGGTCGAGGAAGAAGAGGAGGTGGGCGCTGTCACCGTCGAGTCGCTCGACGCCCGCCCGTACCACCTGGGTGCTGAGCGTGAGCCGTTGTGCGGCCACCCGCTCCCTCAACTGCCCGAAGAGTTCCTCGTATTGGGCCGCCGCCCGGCCGCCGAGCACCTCGGCCGCCGAGCGCCGGGTGGCCTCGGTGCCCTCCGGCGTGTACGAGAAGATCTTCGCCAGTGCGGTACTGATCTCGCCGGTGACCTGTTCGGTCGCGGTGGTGTCGGTGAGCGCGTGGTTCGCGGCGGCGGGGGTGTCCCGTACCTGGTGGGCGGCGATGAGCAGTCCGGCACCGGTGAGCGTGAGAGCCACGATGGCCGCCACGGCGGCGTTCAACCACCTTGTGGGGCGCGGACGTTGGGGCTCGGCTTCCGGCGCCTCCGTCTGCGCCCCTGCCTCGGCCCCTGCCTCGACTTCTTCTTCTGTCTTTGCCTCTGCCTCTGTCGCTGCTTCCGCTTCCGCTTCTCCCTCTGCCTGTGCCTCTGTCTTTGTCTGCGCCGTCGCGTCCATGCTCAGCTCTCCTCCGGGCCGCTGACGGGTACCGCGCCGAGGGCCTTGATCCGCCAGCCGTCGCCGGTGCGGGTCAGTACGGCCTCCAGGCGTTTGCGGTCGCTGCCGGGGGCCGTGCCGGAGGCCCTGGTCACGTCCACCCGGACGGTGGCGAGCAGCTTGGCGGTGCCCGCGCGGGTGTCCAGTGCGGTGACCGCGGCGTCGGTCACGGTGCCTCGGGTGCGGGTGCCCGACTCGGGGCGGGCGCGGGCGAGTTCGTCGCGCAGTGCGCCGGTGGACGCCGACCGCCAGGCCCGTAGACCGGCCTCGGTGGACTTGCTCGTCCGGGCGTCGAGCGAGGTGAGCGTGGTGAGGGCGGCGCGGCCCTCGGCCAGGGCGGCGTCGCGCTGTTCGGCGTGGTCGAGCGAGTCGTCGCCGCGGGCATCGGCGTACGACCAGGTCCCGTACCCGCACAGGAGCAGGGCGAGGCCGAGGGCGGCGGCGGTCAGCAGGGCGAGTGGGCCGCGCGGGGAGCGGCGCGGGGCGGGCGGGGTCATCGGCGGTCCTCCTTCGGGGACGGGCCGAGGCCGAGGAGTCCGGCCAGGTCGGCCGGGCCGCCGATGCTGGCGGGGAGGCCCAGTGCGCCGGGCAGTCCGGCGCTGGCCTGACCGGCGGGGGCCTTGGCGCCGTTGCCGGACGGCAGGGAGCCGGGCCGAGCCGGTTCGGGCACGGGGCCGCCGCCGGGTGCGTGGGCGGAGCCGCGGACGTTGATGCCGCTCGCGGCCGAAGAGGTGCAGGAGGCACCGGAGTTGAGCGGTGGGGCGGTGCCGAGGTCGAGTCCGTTGCGGTAGCGGGTGGCGCCGTAGCCGTCGGTGCAGGGCAGCGGTTTGAAGAAGGTGACGGCCATCCCGAAGTTGGCCTTCCTGCCGTCGATGGCGGTGGCTCCGGCGGCCACCACGGCGGGCACCTTCACCAGGAACTCCTCGGTGCCGCGCTGGCGGGTGACGGCGACCTCGGAGGTGGTGAGCAGATTGGCGAGGACCACGCTCAGGCTCGGGTCGACGTCCCGCAGTAGCCCGCTGACCTGGGTGGCAGCCTCGGGCGCCGCCTGAATGAGCCGCCGCAGATCGGTGTCGGAGCCCTTGAGTGCGGCGTTGAGGTCGCGGGCGCCGGTGGCGAAGTCCCGTATGGCGCGGGCCTCTTCGGCCTGGGTGCGCAGTACCGTCTCGCCGTCGGTGATCAGTTTGGTGGTGGCCGGGAGGTTGCGGTCGGCGGCCACGATGAACTCGCTGCCGTTGTCCAGGAGTACCTGGAGGTCGTCGCCGCGCCCCTCGAAGGCCTTGCCGAACTCGTCGACGACGGTGCGCAGCGACTCCAGCGGTACGGACTTGGTGAGGTCGTTGACGCTGCTCAGCAGGTCGGTGACGGGGGCGGGCACCTGGGTGGCGGACCGGTCGATACGGGAGCCCTGGGCGAGGTAGGGCCCGCCGCGGCGCTCGGGTCTGAGGTCGACGTACTGTTCGCCGACCGCCGACAGGCTGGCCACCACCGCGCGGGCGTCGGAGGGGATGCGCGGTGCGGAGTTCTTGATACGCAGTTCCGCCTCGACGCCGTCGCCGGTGAGCGAGATGGGGCCGACCCGGCCCACCGAGACGCCCCGGTAGGTCACGTCCGAGTGGGTGAACAGGCCGCCGGTACGCGGGAGTTGGACCGTGACCGTGTAGTAGTCGGCGACGCCCGCGTAGCGCCCGAGGTCGGCGTACTTGATGCCGACGAAGGCGAGGACGAGTGTGCCGACGACGAGGAAGGCCAGGTTCTTCAGATGGGTGCCGAGGGTCAGCATCAGTGACCGCCTCCCGTCGCTGCGGACTCGCTCGTGGGCGGCGCGGAGTCCGAAGAGGTGCCCGATGCCTCCCGGGTGCCCGGCGCGGTCGTGGACGGGCCGGGCGAGGGGCCGGTGACCGAGGGCAGGGGCAGCGGGGTGGTGCCGGGCCGCGTGGCGGACTGGCCGCCGCCGTTACCTCGGGCGGCTGCCGACGGGCTCGGCGAGGGGCCGAGTACGGGCGGGATCACGGTGGTGCCCGGTGCCGCGGTCATGTCCAGGTAGACGTTGAGGTAGTCGCCCTTGACGCCGCGCAGCACCTCGTCGGTGAACGGGTAAGTCAGCAGTACCTGAAGCGAGTTGGGCAGGTCTTCGCCGGAGTCGGCCAGCTTGCGCAGGACCGGGGCGATCGCCTTCAGGTCGGCGACCATGTCGTCCTTGGACTTGTTGACGGTGTCGGTGGCGACGCTGGAGAGGGTGTCCAGCGACCGCAGCATCGTCATCAGCGAACCGCGTTGTTTCTCCAGGGTCTTGAGGCCCGGGGAGAGGTCCGTGATCACCTTGCCGACGGCCTGTTTGCGGGTGGCCAGGCGGGTGGAGAGCCGGTTGACCCCGTCGAGCGCGTCGGTGAGCGCGTCGCGGTTGCCGTCCAGGTCGGTGACGAGGGTGTCGACGCGCCGCAGCATGGAGCGGACCTCCGGCTCGCGGCCGCCGAGGGCCTTGTTGAGTTCGGTGGTGATCGTCTTCAGCTGGTTGACGCCGCCGCCGTTCAGAAGCAGCGACAGGGCGCCGAAGACCTCCTCGACCTCGGTGTTGCGGTCGGTGCGGGAGAGCGGGATCACCGCCCCGTCGCCCAACGCGGCCTGTTTCGCGTGCTGTTGGGGCTCCCGCTTTCGTGCGGGGGCGATGAGCTGGATGTATTTCTCGCCGAGGAGGCTGGACTGTTCGACCCGGGCGCTGGTCTCGGCGGGCAGCCGGACATCGCCGTTGATCCGCATGGTGACGCGTGCCGTCCAGGCGCCGTCGGCGAGTTCGATGTCGGTGACGCGTCCCACGTCGACGTCATTGACCTTCACCGAGGACTGCGGGACCAGGCTCAGTACGTCCGCGATCTGGGCGGTGACCTCGTAGGGATGGTCGCCGAGGTCGGCGCCGCCGGGCAGCGGGAGGTCCTCGATGGCGGGCAGGCCGAGATCGTCCGGGGCGGCCGAACAGCCGCCCACGGCAAGGGAGATGAGCAGACCGAGGGCGAGCGCCCCGGCCAGTGGGCGGCGGGCGGCACGTATCCGAGCCCGCGTTCTTGAGCGTGCCCCTTCGCCTGTCATCGGGTCCCTCCCGTCGGCGTCGTGTCGCCGACGGCCGGGAAGGGCAGCAGCGGGCCGCCCATGCTCAGCTCGTTGAGGTCGGCGCGGCCGTCGAGGGTGCGGGTGGCCGGGTTGTAGGCGTTCAGGAGGTTGCCCGCGGCCAGCGGCGCGGTGTCCAGGGCCTCGGCGAGCGAGCGGCGCTGGTCGACCAGGGCCTGGGTGACGGGCACCAACTTGTCGACGTTCTCCTTGAGTTGGCCCCGGTTGTCCTTGATGAAGGTCTTCACCTTGGTGAGCGCCTTGCCGAGTTCCTTGAGGGCGCCGGAGAGGTCGTTCTTGTTGTCGCCGAGGAAGCGGGTGACATCGCCGAGGGACTCCTGGGCGTCGCGCACCTTGCCGTCCTTGTTCTTCAGCATGGTGGTCAGGCTCTGGAGCTGGGTGAGCGTGGCGAACAGGTCCTTGCTGCTGCCGTCCAGCGTCTTGGCAGCCTTGCCGAACTCGCCGATGGACTCCCCGATCGCCTTGCCGTTGCCGTCGAGGTTCTTCGCGCCGGTGTCCAGCAGCGAGGACAGCGCACCGTCCGCGTTGGCACCGTCCGGCCCGAGCATCCGGCTCAACTCGGTGACGGAGTCGTAGAGTTGGTCGACCTCGACCGGGGTGGCGTTGCGGGCGGCGGGCAGCTTCGCGCCCGGCTTCAGGCGCGGGCCCGAGGTGTAGGCGGGGGTGAGCTGGACGTAGCGGTCGGCGACCACGCTCGGGGCGACCACGACGGCGCGCGCGTTCGCCGGTACCCGTATCCCTTCGTCCAGGGTGAGTTCGACGCGTACCTGCCGTCCCTCGGGGTGCACGGAGGTGACCGACCCGGCCCGTACGCCGAGGATGCGCAGGTCCGAGCCCGCGTAGAGGCCGACGGTGCGGTCGAAGTAGGCGGTGATCCGGGTGCCCTTGTCGTCGTCGAGGACACCGAGACCGGCCAGACCCACGGCGGCGAGCAGTATCAGGACGAGACTGCCCACGAGGACCTGCCGTCTGCCGATACGCCGCTGACCGGTGTCCTTCATCGGGTCTCTCCCCCTTTCGCCGCCTGCTGCTCGGGCGGCATGCAGCCCTTGGCGGGCTGGGAGCCCTCGGGCAGATAGCCGCGCGGTACGACTCCGCACAGATAGCTGTCGAACCAGCGGCCGTTGCCGAGGGTGTTGCCGACCAGCCGGTAGTAGGGGCCGACGGCGGCCAGGGTCTTCTCCAGGCCGTCGCGGTTCTTCACCAGCACGTCGGTGACGCGGCCGAGCGCCTTGAGGGTCGGCGCGAGTTCCTTGTTGTTGTCGTCGACCAGGCCGCTGAGCTGGGTGCCGAGACTTCGGGTGCCGGTCAGCAGGCCCTTGATCGCCGCACGGCGCGCCTTGAGTTCGCCGAGCAGGTCGCCGCCGTCGTCGATGAGCGTCTCGAAGCTGGACTTCTTGCCCTCCAGGGTCTTGGTGAGCCGGTTGCTCGCCTTGAGGAGGGTGGCCAGTTCGCCGTCGCGTTCGGAGACCGTCCGGGACAGCGCGGACAGGCCCGAGACGGCCTTGCGCACCTCGGGCGGCGAATCCTTGAAGGTTTCCGAGATGGTCTCGAAGCTCTTCGCGAGCTGCCGGGTGTCGATCTCGTCGAGGGTGCCGCTGAGATCCCCGAACGCCTCGGTGACGTCGTACGGGGAGGTGGTGCGGCTGAGCGGGATACGGCGGCCGGGGTCCTGCGGGGCGGTGCCGAGCGGCTCGAGGGCCACGTACTTGTCGCCGAGCAGGGTCTTGATGCCGATGGCCGCGGTGGAGGCGTCGCCGACCCAGGCGTCCTCGACCGTGAAGCTCACCTTGACCCGGTCCCCGTCCAGGGCGACCCCGGTGACCTTGCCGACCTTCACCCCGGCGATCCGTACCTCGTCGCCCTCGGCGAGACCGGCGGCCTCGCTGAAGGAAGCGGTGTACGTGGTGCCGTTGCCCACGAGCGGGAGCCGCTCGACGTTGAACGCGGCCAGGCCGAGCAGCGCGAGCAGGAGCAGTCCGACGACGGCGACACTCACCTGGTTCCTCTCCCGCATGGGCTTGAACAGCGGGTCACGGCGGCCGGTCCGGCGCGCGGGGTGTCCCCAAGTGCGGGGTGTGCGGGGCCACTTCACGACCGGCACCTCGCTTCGGTGACGGGGATTCCGGTGGGCGGCTTCGACCCGTCGGAGGTCCGCACCCCGTGCACGGTGGCCTCGCAGAGATACAGGTTCAGCCAGGAGCCGTAGGAGGCGATCCTGCTGAGCGTGGCCATCTTGCCGGGGGTGCGGCGGAGGAAGTCGGTGAGCTGCGAGCCGCCCGTGTCGAGAGTGCGGGAGAGCCGCCCGAGTTCCACGATGTCCTCCTTCAGCGGTGCCCTGCCGTCCCTGAGCAGCCCCGCGGTGGTGGTCGTGAGGTCGTCCATGGCGCTGACGGCGCGGCCGAGCGGTTTTCGGTCCCCGGCGAAGCCGCTCACCAGGTCTTTCAGGGTGTCGACCAGGTCCTCGAAGCCGTCCTCACGGGTGTTGACGGTGTCCAGGACGGTGTTGAGGTTGCCGACGACCTGGCCGATCACCTTGTCCTTGGCGGCCACCGTGGTGGTGAGCGAGCCGATGTGGGTGAGCAGGCTGTCGACGGTTTTGCCCTCGCCCTGGAGCACCTGCACCAGCGAGCCCGCGAGTTCGTTGGTGTCCTTCGGCGACAGGCCCTGGAACAGCGGCTTGAAGCCGTTGAACAGAAGGGTCAGGTCGAGTGCGGGGCTGGTCCTGGCCACCGGGATGGTGCCCCCGGGCGCGAGAGTGCCGCCGACCTCTCCGCTGCCCCGGCCGAGCGAGACGTACCGCTGGCCGACCATGTTGAGGTACTTGACCGAGGCGGTGACGGAGGCGGGCAGGGGCCGGTCCTCGCGGACGCTGAACGTCACCTGGGCCAGCCGCCGGTCGACCACCCGGATGTCCTCGACCTGACCGACCTTCACCCCGGCGATACGGACGCTGTCGCCCTCGATCAGGCCGGTGGTGTCGGTGAACCTGGCCCGGTAGGTCACCGAGTCGCCGACACCCTTGTTGGCGATGCTGAGGGCGAGCACGGCGGTGGTCAGCGAGGTGACCAGGACGAACACCAGTGATTTGACCAGAGTTCCGGCAAGGGAGCGGCGCTTCACTTGAGTCTCACCTCCGTGCCGCGGAAGGCGGGGCCGACGAGCAGGCTGCTCCAGTCGGGCAGGTTCTCGGGGGCGGTGCCGGCCGAGGGCGCGAGGAGTTCGTTGACGAGGTCGTTCTCGGCGGGCGAGTTGGCGGGGCCGAGGTTCTGCGCGGCCGGGTCGCCGGCGGCGGCGGCGCGGACCGGGGTGCCGAGGTAGGGCACGGGGTAGCAGCGCGGGCCGCCGCCCGCGGTGTAGGCGGGGGTGTCCTTGCCGGGCACGTAACTGCCGCGCGAGGGAACGGTGTTGACGCTCACGTGCAGCCCGGGCTCATCGGTGCCCTTGCCCAGCGCCTTGTCCATCGCGGGTACGAACCGGGCAAGGGTGCGCAGGGTGCACGGGAAGGACGGCGCGTACTCGGCGAGGAGTTCAAGGGTGGGCCTGCCGGTGGCGGTGAGCCGGATCAGGTTGTCCTTGTTCTGCCGCAGGAAGCCGGTGAGGTCCTCGGCGGCCCGGGTGGTGTCGCCGTAGGTGGCGGCGAGCCGGTCCTCCTGTTCGGCGAGGGTGCCGCTGGTGGTGGTGAAGTCGTCCAGGGCGCGGACGATGTCCGGCGCGGCGTCCGCGTAGACCGCGGAGACCTCGACGAGGTGCTTCAAGTCCCGGTTGAGGGCGGGCAGTTGGGGGTTGAACTTCTTCAGGTGGGAGTCGAGCCGGGACAGGGTCGCGCCGAGTTTCTCGCCGCGCCCCTCCAAGGCGCGGGAGACCGCGGACAGGGTGGCCGAGAGTTTGTGCGGCTGCACCGCGGTCAGCATCGGCAGGACATTGTCGAGGACTTCCTGGAGTTCGACGGCGTTGCGGGAGCGGTCCTGCGGGATGACGGCTCCGGCGGGCAGGGCACGGGCGGAGGGCCGCGCCGGGGGTACGAGGGCCACGTACCGTTCGCCGAACAGGGTGGTGGGCAGCATCTGCGCAGCGACGTCGGCGGGAATGTGCTCGCGGGTGCCGGGGTCGAGGGCGAGGGTGAGCCGGGCGCCGTCGCCGTCCGCCTCGATCCCGCGCACCTCGCCGACCACCACGCCGCGCAGCTTCACCTCGGCGCCCCGGTGCATCTCGTTGCCGACGCTGCCGGTCTGGACGGTCACCTCGTCGCTGTCGGTGAAGTCCTTGTCGTAGACGGAGATCGCCAGCCGGATCAGCAGGGCGGGCACGAGCAGGAAGGCGACTCCGGCGGTGCGCCGCCGCACGGTGTGCGCGTTCATCCGGCCACCTTCACGGTTGTCGTCGCGCCCCAGATGGCGAGCGAGAGGAAGAAGTCGGTGACGCTGATCAGCACGATGGCGTTGCGCACCGAACGCCCCACGGCCACGCCCACCCCGGCGGGCCCGCCGGTCGCGGTGAAGCCGTAGTAGCAGTGGGCGACGATCACCAGAACGCTGAAGATCAGCACCTTGAGGAAGGACAGCAGGACGTCCGAGGGCGACAGGAAGAGCTGGAAGTAGTGGTCGTAGGTGCCGCGCGACTGGCCGTTGAAGAAGACCGTCACCCACCGCGAGGCGAGATACGAGCTGAGCAGGCCCATCGCGTAGAGCGGGATGATGGCGACGGTGCCCGCGATGATCCGGGTGGTCACCAGGTAGGGCATGCTGCGGATGCCCATCCCCTCCAGGGCGTCGACCTCCTCGTTGATGCGCATCGCGCCGAGTTGGGCGGTGAACCCGGCGCCGACGGTGGCCGACAGCGCGAGTCCGGCGACCAGCGGGGCGATCTCGCGGGTGTTGAAGTACGCGGAGACGAAGCCGGTGAAGGCGGCGGTGCCGATCTGGTTGAGCGCCGCGTAGCCCTGGAGCCCGACGACGGTGCCGGTGAACAGGGTCATCGCGACCATCACGCCGATGGTGCCGCCGATGACGCTGAGGCCGCCGCTGCCGAACGCGACCTCGGCGAGCAGGCGTTGGACCTCCTTGAGGTAGCGGCGCAGGGTGCGCGGCACCCACAGCAGGGCGCGCAGGTAGAACAGGAACTGGTCGCCGCAGCGGTCCAGCCAGGCCAGCGGCGAGGCCGCATGGGGCAGCCGTAGCCGTCGGACGCCTGCGGGTCGGGGGTCGGCGGGCGAGGAGGCCATCGCTCAGCCTCCCTTCGGCGGGACGATCTGGAGGTAGATCCCGGTCATCACGGTGTTGACGAAGAACAGGAGGAGGAAGGTGATGACGACGGACTGGTTCACCGCGTCGCCCACCCCCTTGGGGCCGCCGCGCGGGTTCAGGCCCCGGTAGGCGGCGACGATCCCGGCGATGAACCCGAAGATCAGCGCCTTGAGTTCGCTGATGTACAGGTCGGGCAGCTGGGCGAGCGCGGAGAAGCTGGAGAGATACGCGCCCGGGGTGCCGTCCTGCATGATCACGTTGAAGAAGTAGCCGCCGAGGGTGCCGACCACCGACACGAGTCCGTTGAGCAGGACGGCGACCAGCATGGTCGCGAGCACCCGGGGCACCACCAGCCGCTGCACCGGCGAGATACCCATGACCTTCATGGCGTCGAGTTCCTCGCGGATGGTGCGCGAGCCCAGGTCGGCACAGATCGCCGAGCCGCCCGCGCCCGCGATGAGCAGGGCCACGATCAGTGGGCTCGCCTGCTGGATGACGGCCAGGACGCTGGCCCCGCCGGTGAACGACTGGGCGCCCAACTGCTGGGTGAGAGAGCCCACTTGGAGCGCGATCACGGCACCGAAGGGGATCGAGACCAGGGCCGCGGGCAGGATGGTGACACTGGCCACGAACCAGAACTGCTCGACGAACTCACGGAACTGGAAAGGCCGTTTGAAGAACGCCCGGCACACCTCGGCGGCCAGGGAGAACAGGCCGCCGACCTGGCGCAGCGGGGCGAGCAGGGGTGAGGGGGGTCGCGGCGTGGGCGTCCTCGATGTTTCGGACGCTTCGGGAGTCCGGTCCGTCTCCGGTGTCATGGCCGCATCCGGTGTCGTGGCCGCTCGGGGCTCCGGGCCGTCCGGCGCGTTCGCCGGTCCGGGCACGGCGGGCGCGCTCATCGGCCGGTCCTGCGGGTGGGCAGCGGCGGCAGGGTGCGGGTCGGTGCGGTGGCGCCGACGGTCGCGGGGGCGGCGCCGTCCGCGTAGGTCTTCTCGATGGCGGCGCGGGCGGCGGGCGGCAGCGAGTCCAGCATGGCCAGGACGCGCTGTCGGCGGCGTTCGGCGGCCTGGCGCCGCGGCAGACCGGGCGAGGGTTCCAACTGCGGGGCGATGGGCGGCAGCGGCAGGGCGGCGGAGCCGTTCGCGGCCTCCCGGGCGAGCGCGTCGGAGTCCTTCTCCTCGGTCATCCCGATGGGGCCCTGGCGGCGACCGTTGAGGAACTGCGCGACCACCGGTTCCTCGCTGGTGAGCAGGACCTCGCGGGGCCCGAAGGTGACGAGCCTGCGCAGATAGAGCATGCCCATGTTGTCCGGGACGGTCGCCGCGATGTCGAGGTTGTGGGTGACGATCAGCATCGTCGCGTCGATCTCCGCGTTGAGGTCGATCAGGAGCTGGGAGAGCAGCGCGGTGCGGACCGGGTCGAGTCCGGAGTCCGGCTCGTCGATCAGGATGATCTGCGGATCGAGCACCAGCGCGCGGGCGAGCCCGGCCCGTTTGCGCATACCGCCGGAGATCTCGCCGGGCAACTTGCCCTCGGCGCCCGCGAGTCCGACGGTCTCCATCCGCTCCAGGACGATCCGGCGGATCTCGGACTCCTTCTTGCGTGTGTGCTCGCGCAGCGGAAAGGCGACATTGTCGAAGAGCGTCATGGAACCGAACAGGGCGCCGTCCTGGAACATCAGCCCGAAAAGTTTCCGGGTCTCGAAGATGTCCCGTTCCTTTCCGCCCGCCATGTCGACGCCATTGATGAGAACCCGTCCACGGTCGGGTTTCAGCAGCCCGATGAGCGATTTCAGAAAGACGGTCTTTCCGGTTCCCGACGGCCCCAGCATGACGCTGACTTCACCCGCCGGGAGCGTCAGTGAGACGTCCTGCCAGATCTTCTGCGTGCCGAAGGATTTGGTGAGCCCCTCGACGACCACTTCGATTCCCATCACACCTCCCGGCGATATCCAGCCGTGCTCGTGCGGTACTCGTGCGGTACTCGTCGTTCTCCGAGAACGTGCCTGCGGTGCGCGTACGGAAGGGGGTGATGCGGGTCCGCCGGGGCGGGAGCGCCACGGATGGCGGGAACCGTATGACCCGCTTACCGGGCGGTACAAGCGGTCGAACGGCAACTTTGCGACCACATACGCAAGTTGGCACAGTTCTTGTCATCTGCTGACAAGGCGTCATCTGGATTGCTGTCGCCCGTTGAGTACGGGCACGTCGCTCACCGTCCGGGTGCGCGCGCCGTCGAGGGCCCCGTGGCGGGCAGCGGGGGAATCGCGGGCGGGCACCAGACGGGGGTGGTGGCGGTGCACGTCTTCTCCTGTACGAGCTCGACGTGGTTGCCCGGTCCGGAGATGGCCGCGGTGAACAGGGGGTCGAGGTCCTCGCCACCGGTGCCGCAGCCGCTGAACTCGGGAATGTCCACGTCGCCGCGGAGTCGTCCCCCGGTGAGCACATTGACGTAGTCCGGGCTCTTGCCGCGCACCACGACCTTGAACGGCTTCTTCGTACGGCAGCTCGGGCCCACGTCCAACGGGGTGCCGTTGACCTCGACGTCGTGCAGGCGCAGGGACTGCCAGAAGGCGATGACCGCGAAGTCCGTCTTGGGCTGACCGGCCGGGCGGTAGCTGCCGGTGGAGATGCTGAGCGGGCCGTTCTCGAACGAGACCCGTGCCGTGACCGGCTGGAATCCGAAGGTGAGGAAGGTCGATTCGGCGTCCGGCAGGTCGAACGAGGCGAGCGAGTCGATCCGCGAGTAGTTGTCCGGCCGGACCACGGACTGCGTCTGCAGCGCCACCATCACATTGACGACCGCGGGTTTCCTCTGCGGATCGTTGATGATCATGGCTCCGTTCAGCTTGCGGACCGAGGCGTAGCCGAGGGCGTAGGTGCAGCCGTGCGAGGGGCTCCGGCCGGGCTGCGGCGGGGGCGCGTAGTCCGGCGGTGGCAGTGCCTCGCTGTAGTCGATCTCGCCGGTCGGGATCTCCGTGGGGCAGGACTCGGCCGCGGCGGCGGGCTGTACGGGGGCGATGTCGATGCCGTCGCCGGCGCCGGGGTTCGCGGGGTCTTCGGGGTTCTGCGGCCCCGGGGTTGTCCCGTCCCCGGGTTGCTCCGGCCCCGAGGAACCGACGACCTGTACGGCGCCGAGTACGAGGTCCTGCCCGGCGGCCGGTTCGCAGCGCACGTCGACCGGTGCGGCGGGGGTCTCCCGCGTGGGGTCGGCCGTGGTCATGGCCAGGGTCAACGCTCCGGCCTCGAAGCGCACTTCGCCCGCGGAGCCGACGGTGACCGAGGGCACGGGGCCGGTGTGGGCGAACTCGACCGCGCCTTCGGCGGGCAGAGTTGTGGCCGGGGCCGCCAGCCTCTGCCAGTGGGCCCGGGCCGCCTCGCCCTGGTGGGTGAGACGTACGTCGAGGGCGGCTTCGCTGGACAGGGCGGGCGCGCCCTCGGGGAACAGGGCCGCGACGTCCGCGCGGTCCAGTGTGGTGCGCACCCGTACGGACTCGGGGCGAATGGCCCGGCCCGCGGGCACCGTCGTGGGCAGGCTCGCCTCCACGAGGGCGTCGAGGCCGAACTCGCCGTCCCCTGCCCGGCATTGGTACGCCAGGGTGCCGCGGGCGGTCCGCTCGTCGTCGACGGCCGCGCCCGGACCCGCGAGCAGACCGGTGCCGAGCACCGTCGCCGAGCAGGCGAGCAACGCCGTACGCCGCCGTGGCCTTCGTAGCACGTGCACTCCCCGAGCCGAAGAGGGTTACGGCGGCCCGGCGGGAGGTTCGCCCCCACCGGGCCGCCCTGCTGCCGGACGGAACCAGGGCCTCTCGCGTGAGAGAGACCGCGCGGTCAGTCGAGGGTGATGGTCTGGTTCGGCGAGACGGCGAACGCGGCTTCGAAGGAGGCCACGTCACCGTCGTTGATCAGGCCGAGGCAGTTGGCGTTGGAGGCCGTGAGGTCGCCGCCGCCGTCCACGACGAGTTCGCCGGTGTCGTTCTGGTAGCGGCCGGTCACCGTGCCGCTGAAGTCGGCCGAGCATCCGGTGCCCTCGATGTGGGCGGTGATGCCGGAGATCGTGCCGTCGACCCAGTCGGGGTTGGCGGCGTTGACGCCGGTGACATTCAGCGCCCAGGGGGTGTTCGAGGTGGTGACCTCGAAAGAGATCCCGGCCAGGCCGCAGTTGTCGAAGGTCAGCGAGTTGATCTGACCGATACCGGCACCGTCCAGGCCCGAACCGCTCTTCACCGAGCCGGTGGCGTCGGCGCTGTCACAGGTGAGGGTCGCGGCCGGCACCGTCAGCGTCGGCACCTGGGCGTGGGCGGTGATCGCACCGCCCGGGCTCACCGTCCAGGTCGCCTGGGCACCCGCCGAGGCGGAGGTGGCGAAGAGGCCGAGCGCGGCGCCGCCCGCGGCGGCCACGACGGCGATTTTGCGCGCAAGTGTGTGCATGAATTCGCGTCCTTTCCGAAAGAAACGGGCCGCAGCGGGAATCCGGGGCAGGAAAGCGGCCCCGGATTCTGCGCGGCGCACTTTCACGTAATCGATCGATCCGTCCCATTGATCAACCGACCGTGCACCTTGCGCCGTTGACGCTACGAGCGAGTAACACCGGCAGGCAAGAGACCGGCGAAAGAATCACGAAAGGCCATCGGCCGCGCTCTCTTTCTTGTCCCTGAATGAGAAGGCGGCAGGAATTTCTTGTCGCCCCGTGAGTAAGCGACCCACCGGGCGACGGCAGCGGGGACCCTACAGCCGAGAGGTGACAAGGTCCATGCCCGCTACAACTCTCGCGGTCGCACGTCTGTCCTTGTCCGTGACCGTCGTCTATGTTCAACAACCCCACACCTCAGCCCCACAGCCCGTTCCACGCCAAGAGGTTGACGCTCCATCCGGCGCCCGCTCGTCCACCGGGCGGGCACTGTCCCCCCACATGTGTCCCTGACCGGAGGACTGCGGAGAGAGGGAGACCCCACGCCATGGCACGCCCCATCGACCCGCCCGTCAGCGGGGAGGCCCTGCGGCCCCTGCCCACCGAGTTCGCCGTCGTCCTGCAGCCCGAACTCCCCTCCCTGATCAAGGAGATCAGGCTGGAGCTCACCCGCGCCTATCCCGAGTACGCCGCACTGCTCGACGGGCCCTACGGGGACTCCATCAAGGTCGGCGTCGAGCAGAGCCTGTCGGTGTTCGTCGCCCGGGTCGCCTCGCCGAGCGCGGCCTCCTCCTTACGCGACGAACTGTGCCGCGCCTTCGGCCGGTTCGAGGCGTACGAGGGGCGCAGTCTGGAGTCGCTCCAGGGGGCGTACCGGCTCGGCGCGCGCCTCGCGCTGCGCCGGGCGCAGAAGCTCGGGCGGCGCTACAACCTCTCCCCCGCGCTGATCCTCTCCTTCGCGGACGCGATCCTCAGCTATGTCGACGAGCTCGAAACCCTGTCCCGCGAGGGCTACTTGGAGGCGCAGAACCGTTCGGGCAACCGTGACGAATCGCGGCGCCGACGGCTGCTCCACCTGATCCTGGCCGGGCGCCCGGTGCCGCACAGCGCCCTGAGCGAACTCGCCGAGCAGAGCGGCTGGCGCCTGCCCGAGCAGGTCACACTGGTGGCTCTGCGCGCTCCGCTCACGCTGGCGCAGGCCGATCTCGACATCGATGTCCTGTCCGACCTGACTTATCCCCAACCGCACCTGCTGATCCCCGGCCCCTTCGACGAGGACCGACGAAGATCCCTGACCGCCGCTCTCGGCACGACGCGGGCGGCCGTCGGACTCACGGTGCCGCTCGCGGACGCCGCCGACTCGCTGCGCTGGGCCCGCCGTACCGCCGAACTCGTCGAGACCAAGATGGTCTCGGAGGCCCCGCTGGTCCTCGCCCGGGACGAACTGCTCACCCTGTGGCTGCTGTCCGATCCCGCGCTGCTCGGCCATCTCGCCGCACTCGAACTCGCCCCCCTCCAGGGGCTGCCCGCCTCCCGCCGCGACCGCCTGGTGGAGACCCTGCGGGTCTGGCTCACCACCCGCGGCACCGCCGACCAGGTCAGCGGCATCCTCGGGGTGCATCCGCAGACCGTGCGCTACCGGCTGCGCAACATCGACTCCCACTTCGGCGACCGGCTCTCCGATCCGGGCCACCGGTTCGCGACGGAGGCGGTGCTGCGGGCGCTGGAGCTTCAGGGGAACCGGTACGCGGACTGAGGGGACGTCAGGAAGCGCCGGGAAACACCGGGAAACACCGGGAGACGTCAACCGGTCGGAGCGAGCGGGCGCACGGCATGTCATCCGATCGGGTCGACGGGCCGGTCAACCGACCGGTGACGTACGGGCTTTCAGGCGGACTGCGGGGCGTGCTCGGGCTCGGAGTCGTCGGGCTTGGTTTTCGTGCCGTCGGTCCCGGTCCCGGTGTGATCGCGGTCCGGTTCGGCGTTGGCTCGCTCCGGCTCGCGCTCCGGCGCGGAAGTGGGCTCGCCCGCCCCGGTCTTGGTGCCGCGCGCCCCGGTCTTCGTACCGCCCGCTGTGTCGAGCGCCGTGCCGAGCGCCGTGTGCGCCCTGGCCGCCGCGGCGGTCTTCTCGGCCGGGGTGGTGCGCGGGCGCGGGCCGGACAGGAAGTAGACGAGGGCGAAGCCGGTGGCCACGGCGACGGCGCCGCCGACCGCGTCCATGATCCAGTGGTTGGCGGTCGCCACGATCGCGGAGACCGTGAAGAGCGGGTGCAGGGTGCCGAGCGCCTTCATCCACCACTTCGGCGCCAGCGCCACGATCACCACTCCGCACCACAGCGACCAGCCGAAGTGCAGTGAGGGCATGGCCGCGTACTGGTTGGTGACCGCCGTCAGCGCGCCGTAGTCGGGCTGGCCGAAGTCCTGGGCGCCGTGCACCGTGTCGATGAAGCCGAGCTCGGGCATCAGGCGCGGCGGCGCGAGCGGGTAGAGCCAGAAGCCGAGCAGCGCGAGCAGGGTGGCGAAGCCAAGCGCGGAGCGCGCCCAGCGGTAGTCGACCGGCCGCCGTACGTAGAGGACGGCCAGGATTGTCAGCGGAACGAAGAAGTGGAACGACGTGTAGTAGAAGTCGAAGAATTCCTGGAGCCAGGGGACCTTGACCACCGAGTGGTTGACCCAGTGCTCGATGTCGATGTGCAGGAACCGTTCCAGGGCGTAAATCTGTTCGCCGTGTTCCTCGGCCGCCGCCCGGCTGCCCGCCGCGATGGTACGGATCTCCGAGTACGCGGTGTAGCCGACCCGGATCAGGGCGAGTTCGAGGAGCAGGTTCGGGCGCGTGAGCACCTTGCGCCACACCGGAAGCAGCGGGATCCAGGGGAACCGGGTGGGGCCGGGGGGCACCGCGTCGGTGGGGATCGGCGTGGCGTAGAACACCGACTTGCGCGAGAAGAACGGGATCACGCAGGCGGTGAGGACCACCGCGATCAGCACCAGGTTCTCGCGCAGCGGCCGCATGATCGCGTCGTCCGGGATGAGCACCGAGGACGGCAGTGTCATCACCAGGACCACGGCCACCGGCCACATCGGGCGCGCCGAGTCGCGGCGGCCCAGGCGGCCCGCGACGGCGAGCATCAGCCACAGGAGCTGGTGCTGCCAGGCGGTGGGCGAGACGGCGACGGCGGCACAGCCGGTCATCGCGACGGCCAGCAGCAACTGTCCGTCACGGGCGTAGCGCACCGCGCGGCGCACCGCGACCACCGCGATCACGGCGGCGAGCAGCAGGAAGAGGACCTGCTCCAGCGGGCCGCTCAGGCCAAGGCGCAGCAGCGCGCCGTGCAGGGACTGGTTGCTCAGACCGGCCGGGTCGCCGCCGAGACCCGCCCCGGCGAGGTGGTGGAACCAGTAGGTGCCGGAGTCGTCGGGCAGCGCGGCCCAGGCGAGCAGGGTGCAGGCGAGGAAACTGCCGCCCGCGGCGGCCGCGGCCCGGCGCCGGTCGGTGAACCACAGCAGTGCGGCGAACAGGAGCAGGGTGGGCTGCAGGGCGACCGCGACACCGATCAGGACGCCGCCCGCGCGCTGCCCGCGTACCGCGAAACAGCCGAGCATGACGAGCAGTACCGGGATGACGCTGGTCTGCCCGAGGTAGAGGGTGTTGCGCACCGGCAGGGACAGCATGAGCAGGCTGATCGCGACCGGCGGGGCCAGCAGAGCGGTGCGCCGGGACACCGGCTGCGGCAGCGCGCGTGCGGCGAGCAGCGCGACCACCACGACGAACAGCAGGGTGCCGAAGGTCCAGCCCCAGCCGAGGGCCTGCTCGGCGGCGTGCGGCAGGGGTCTGAGCACGAGTCCGGCGAAGGGGGTGCCGGTGAACTGGTCGGAGTCGTAGAGCGAACCCCCGACGTGCAGGACGCCCTCCGGGCCCACCCACGCCTCGAGGTCGATCAAACGTTCGTCGGGTGGCTGCCGCAGCACCGCCGCGACTTGGCGCACCGCGAGTACGGCGGCCATCAGCCACAGACCGGCCCGCACGAGCGCGAAGCGCGTCCTCGCGGTGTCCGCGGCGTCGGCCCCGAAGCTCCCGCTCACCTCACCCTGCCGAACATCTGCCACGCCCTAGTCGCTCCCGCCCCGAACCTGGCCGGTGCCGCGCCCGGACGGGCACGACCCCACCCCACAAACCACATTCCCCGTCCCGGGAGACGCGGGCAACCGGGGCTTCACCTGACAGCAGCCTCCCTTTTGGCCGGAAGATGATGAGGCGTGGCGGATCACTTTCGCTCACGTCGCAACGAGTTGGCTCCGCGGACCGCCCGCCGTCACGCGTATGACGAACGCACCGGGCAGCGGGCCGCGCCCCACTTTTCCACAGGCCGCACACGCGCGATGCCAGAGGGTTATCTTTCGGACGAGTTCCTTAGTACGGCTAACGAGAAACCGGTGGTACGCGATGCACGAGCAGACCGTGTGGACAGCAGTCGACGAGTACGTCACCTCCGCCCTCGCCCCCGACGACGAGGCACTGCGGGCCGCCCAGGAGTCCAGCGAGAAGGCGGGCCTGCCGCCGATCGCGGTGGCGGGCAACCAGGGCAAGTTCCTGCATCTGCTCGCCCGGCTGCAGGGCGCGCGGCGGATCCTGGAGATCGGCACCCTCGGCGGGTACAGCACCATCTGGCTGGCCAGGGCGCTGCCCGAGGACGGGCGTCTGGTGAGCCTGGAGTACGACGCGCGGCACGCCGAGGTGGCCGGGGAGAACCTGGCCCGTGCCGGACTGGACCGGATCGCCGAGATCCGGGTCGGCGCGGCCCTGGACTCGCTGCCCGTCCTGGCCGCCGAGAACCCCGAGCCCTTCGACCTGACCTTCATCGACGCGGACAAGGTGAACAACGCCCACTACGTCGAGTGGGCCCTGAAGCTCAGCAGGCCGGGCAGCGTGATCGTGGTGGACAACGTGGTGCGGGGCGGCCGGGTCACCGAGCACGACAGCGAGGAACCGGCGATCGTCGGCACCAGGGCCGCGGTGCGCGCGGTCGCCGACAACCCGCGGCTGGACGGCACCGTGGTGCAGACCGTGGGGGTCAAGGGGTACGACGGGTTCCTGCTGGCCCGGGTGGTGTCGTAGTCAGGGGCCCGGTCGAGAGCCCGGCCGGGCGCGGAAACTCGCGTCCGGCCCGGGCCCGGGCCGGTTCGCGAGGGTCCGGGCCGGTTCGCGAGGGTCCGGGCCGGTTCGCGAGGGTCCGGGCCGGTTCGCGAGGGTCCGGCTCAGAGCCCGTGCCCCGCTCAGGGTTCGTGGTAGAAGCCGACGTTCACGGTGCGGGGTGCGCTGCGGTCCTCGACGATCAGTTCGCCGGAGCCGCCGTGCGGGAGCGGGGTGACGCTGCCGTAGTCGAGGTCGTGTGCGGTGCCGCCGGTCAGCAGCCGTACCCGCGAGGAGGGTTCGGCGTGCGAGCCGCGCAGCCAGTGCACGGTCCACGCGCCGGACGGGCCGCAGACGAACTCCAGGTGCACCCGGGAGACGAACAGCCAGTCGTCCGGGGTGACCAGGCGGCACTGGGCCCGGTCCCGCCCGACCCGCAGCACCGCGCCCGGGCTGCTCGGTGCCTCCGCCATCTGCATTCCGGCGGTGGCACCGGCCCCGGCCCCCTGGTCGTCCGCCACCGTGGCCATCGTGAGCTCAAGCACCTGCAACGCACCTCGACTTCGTCGTGAGTCGTGAACGGGACCGATTCCCCCGCCGCCCTCGGACGGTCGGCACCCGTGTCGCCGCCGCATAGTAGGACGCGCGCGAGCGCCCGAACGATGCGCGTGACCGGGGACACACGACCCGTTCGTTTGCCGGTGCGTTCTGGGACACTGGAGGCATGACCGAGCGCAAGCCCGCGGGCGTGAGTTTCGAGTCCTGGATCGACAAGCAGATCCGCGAGGCGCAGGAGCGGGGCGACTTCGCCCAACTGCCCGGCGCGGGCAAGCCCCTGGCCGAGGGCCCCGACACCACGTACGACGAGATGTGGTGGATCAAGCAGAAGATGGCCCGTGAGGGCCTGTCCCATCTGCCGCCCACCCTGGCCCTGCGCAAGGAGGCCGAAGAGGCCCTGGAGGCGGCGTACGCGGCGCCTTCGGAGCGTGTGGCCCGCAAGATCATCGAGGACATCAACGCCAAGATCCTGCGCAATCTGATGATGCCGCCGCCCGGTCCGCCGCTGGGCATCAACCGCTTCGACCTGGACCGGGTGCTCGCGGAACGGGCGCGGCGCAGGGCGAGTTGACGCCGGCGAATTCCGGTTGCGGACCGCCCTCCCCCGCGCCGCACAATGCGGGCATGAACACCTGGACCGTGACCCCGGAGCCCTTCGACTCACCCGTGGCGAAGGAGCTGTGGCGCGCCTACTACACCGAGGTCAGCGACCGCTGGTTCCTTCATCACGAGAACCGGCGCACCCCGCCCGCGGAACTCACGGCCGGCATCGCCTCGGAATCGGGCGCCGAACTCGCCCCGCCGAGCGGCCGGTTGCTGGTCGCCCGCTGCGACGGTGAGCCCGCGGGAACCGCCGGGGTCCGCCTCCTGAACGCCGAAACGGCCGAGCTGAAGCGGGTCTTCGTCCACGAGTCCCGGCGCGGCCTGGGCGGCGGTGCGGTACTCCTTGCCGCCATCGAGGAGGCGGCCCGCGAGCTCGGCGCCCACCGGATCATCCTGGACACCCGCGACGATCTCGTCGAGGCGCGCGCCCTGTACGCCCGGCACGGCTACGTGGAGACCGAGCCGCACAACGACCAGATGTACGCCGAGCATTGGTTCCGCAAGGAGTTGACGACCCCGGCACTGACCGGGGGCGCCAAGGGTTCGGGGACGCAGCCGCAGAAGTGAACGGGGCGTAGGCGCACGCCGGTTGAGGGTCAGGGGACGGAGGCTGAGGAGCCCGTTGCCGCCCTCACCCGTACCGGTGGCGGCGCCCCCTGATGCGGGCGTTCGGCGTCGCAGCCGCACAGTTCGGCGTTGAGTTCGGCGACGAGGTCCCGCAGGTCGCGCGGCCGTTTGTCGTGCCACCAGTCGCCGAGCATTTCGGCCAGCGACTCCTCGCGCGCCCGGGACAGCTTGAGCGCCGCCTCGTACCCGGCCGGGGTGAAGGTGAGCGGCAGCCCCTCGCGTACCGCGAGACCGCGCTCCTCGACCTGGCGGGCGGCCTGGGTGATGAGCCGCAGCGGCACTCCGGTGCGGTCGGCGAGCAGACTCGGCTCGGCCGAGCCGTAGCGCAGGATGCGCAAAAGGAGCCAGCTGGTGGCGGGTTCGAGGTCCAGGCCCGCGCGCCGGGTGATCCGTACGTACACCTCGTGACGCCCCTCGCGGTTGCCTAGTACGGACAGGGCGCGTACCACCTCGTCGTGCGAGGAGCGCTCCACCGGGTTGCAGACGAGGGTTTCGGTGGCGTCGGGTGCGGTGACCGAGCCGCGCAGCCGGTCGTGCCGCAGGTAGAACGCGAGGATGAAGGCGAGCAGGGCGAGCGGGGCGCCGTAGAGGAAGACATCGGTGATCGCCGAGGAGTAGGCGTGCAGCACGGGCTCGCGCACCGGCTCGGGCAGCCCCTGCACGGCGCGCGGATCGTCCTGGAGCGACTCGGGGTTCACGCCCGGGGGCAGCGCCCGTCCGCTGAGCGCCGAGTCCAGCTTGTCGACGAGCAGGTTCGCGAAGACCGTGCCGAATATCGCCACCCCGAACGAGGCACCGATCGAGCGGAAGAAGGTGACTCCGGACGTGGCCACGCCCAGGTCCTCGTACGTGACGGCGTTCTGGGCGATGAGCACGATGACCTGCATCACCAGGCCGAGCCCGAAGCCGAACACGAAGAGCGAGGCACCGAGCGCGGCGTCGGTGCTGGACTCGTCGAGACGGCCGAGCAGCAGCAGTCCGAGCGCGGTGATCCCGCCGCCCGCGATGGGGAAGAAGCGCCAGTGCCCGGTGCGGCTGACGAACTGCCCGGAGCCGATGCTCGCGATCAGCGTGCCGATCACCATCGGCAGCATGTGCACCCCGGCCATGGTCGGCGAGACGCCCCGGACGATCTGGAGGAAGGTCGGCAGGAAGGTCATCGCGCCGAACATCGCGAAGCCGACGACGAAGCCGATGACCGCGCACAGCCGGAAGTTGCGGATCCTGAACAGCTTGAGCGGGAGCACGGGTTCGGCCGCCCGCCGCTCCACCACGACGAGCCCCGCGATCAGCACCGCGGCCAGTACGCCGAGGACGAGGATCTGCGGCGACACCCAGTCCCAGGTGTGGCCGCCGAGCGAGGCGATCAGGATCAGGCAGGAGGCGGCGCCCGCGACGAGGACGGTACCCAGGTAGTCGATCCTGTGCTTGGTGCGGTGGACCGGAACGTGCAGCACGGCCGAGATGACCACCAGGGCGAGGGCGCCGAGCGGCAGGTTGATGTAGAAGACCCAGCGCCAGTTCAGGTGTTGCGTGAACAGCCCGCCGAGCAGTGGCCCGAGCACACTCATCGCACCGAACACGGCCCCGAACAGCCCCTGGTACCTGCCCCGTTCACGTGGCGAGACCAGATCCCCGACCAGTGCCATCGACAGCACGATCAGCCCGCCGCCGCCCGCGCCCTGGAGCGCCCGGAAGGCGATCAGCTGGCCCAGGTTCTGGGCGGCGCCGCAGAGCACGGAGCCCAGCAGGAAGACCAGGATCGCGAGCTGGAACAGCCGCTTGCGCCCGAACTGGTCGCCGAGTTTGCCCCACAGCGGGGTGACGGCGGTGGAGGCGAGCAGGTATGCGGTGACCACCCAGGACAGGTGATTGATGCCGCCGAGCTCACCGACGATGGTGGGCAGCGCGGTGGCCACGATGGTCTGGTCGAGCGCGGCGAGCAGCGTGCCGAGCAGCAGCGCGCCGATGGACACCAGAACGCCGCCCCTGACGTGCTCCCGGCCCGTGTGCGGATCCACCACATAGGAGTCCGTGTGCGGATCGTCGTGCGGGTCGTCGTGCGAGTCCGAGCGCGGATCGTCCGGCACGAGCGGCGTCGACCCGCTCGCGCCCTGGGTTCGCTCCGTCATGCCACACCCCGGGGTACTCGGTCGTGGAGGGCCGCCGCACGGCCCTCCGGTGCCCTTCCATCCTCGCGGGTACCGGGCGGGACGGCCTGTTGGGGCGGGAACGCCTGGTCAGTGCCTGGTCAGCGCCGGACAGTGCCTGGTTTGGGCAGGCGGGAGGAGAGGGGGAGTGCGGCGGGTCCGGTACGCCCCTCCGGTACGGACCGTCTCGTCATCCGTCGGCCGCTTCGGCGTAACGGGGAGCCGGTGGGACGGCCACGGAGAGCGAAGGCATAATCACCGGTGTTTCCAGGGAGGGGCCCACGGTGAGTGGACAGCGGGGACCGCAGGGACCGCAGGAAGAGCGCGAAGCGCCGGCCGAGGGGCAGCCGGGACGGCAGGAGCCACACGGAGAACGGGAAGCGCCGGCCGAGGAACAGCCGGGACGGCAGGGACGGCAGGGACCACACGAAGAGCGGGAAGCGCCGGCCGAGGGACAGCGGCAGGCGCGTGCCGAAGAGCACCGGGAGGCACGGGCCGAGGAACACCGGGCCGCCCGGGCCGAGGAGTTGAGCAAGGCGCGGGCCGCCGAAGCCGCCGCGGCCTCCGACTTCACCCCGCTCCGGGTACGGCCGTACGTCTCGCTGCCGGACTCCGAGGAACCGGGCACGCGGCCGGGCGTCGTCGCCCAGCCGCTGCCGCCGCTGGCCGATCCCGCGGCATCGGAGGCGTCCGCCGTGACGGACACGATCGCCCTGCGGGTGCCCGCGCTCGCGGCGCGGGCGGGTCGACGGCCGGGCCGGGACCGGCGGTTCGTCGCGCTCGCGGTCCTCGGCGGTGTCGCCGGAGTCGCCGCGATCGCCCTGCTGACCTCCGCCCTGCTCGACGGCGGCTCGCAGGACGAGGCGCTGCCCGAGACCTCGCCGAGTGCGGCGGTGACGCTCGGACCGCCGCCGAGTCCCAGCGCCTCCACGTCGAGCCCCGCCCCGTCACCGAAGAGCCCCGGCCCCTCCCGCAGCACGGCCGCGCCCGCCGCGCCCGCGCCGCGCCCCGAGCCGACGGTGGGCCGCGACCTGAACCGGCCCAAGGCCCCGTCGAACCCTGAACTGCGCAGGGGCTCCAGCGGCCCCGAGGTGGCGGAACTCCAAAGACGGCTCCAGCAGGCCTTCGTGTACGCGGGCCACGCGGACGGCGAGTACGACGTCCATGTCGAAAACGCCGTACGCGGCTACCAGTTCACGCGCGGCGTACAAGGGGATCCGAAGGGCGTGTACGGGGCGGCCACCAGGAAGAGCCTGGAGGCGAGCACTCGGGGGTGAGGCCGTAGGGCCGGGTAGATCCGGTTCAAATGCCTTGCTCAGGCGACCGGTTCAAGCGGTTGTTCAGGCGTGCAGTTCACGTGCGCGGTTCAAGTGCCCGGCTCAGCAGGTCAGTTCAGACGCACGGTGCAAATGCGCGGCTCAGCAGGTCAGTTCAGGCACGCGAAGTGCAAGTGCCCCGTTCAAGCGCCTGGTTCAGGCACCCGCAGGGCTCACCACCAGGCGATACTCCCCGTCCGCGCCCGCTTCTACGCGTACGGCGGTGAGGTCCTCCACCACCACGTCCGGCCCGTACTCCGCCGCGCGCGGGCCCACACCGACCACGCGCATCCCGGCCGCCTTGCCCGCCGCGATCCCGGCGCCGGAGTCTTCAAAGACCAGACAGTCGCCGGGGGCGACACCCAGTTCCGCGGCGCCCTTGAGGAAGCCCTCGGGCGCGGGTTTGCTGGCGCCCACGGACTCGGCGGTGACCCGCACCGACGGCATCGAAAGCCCTGCCGCGTTCATCCGGGCGGTGGCGAGCGGGACGTTCGCGGAAGTGACCAGCGCGTGCGGCGCCCCCGTAAGCGCGGCGAGGAACTGGGCGGCGCCCGGGACCGGCACCACGCCCTCCATGTCCGCGACCTCGGCGGCCAGCATCCGCACGTTGTCCGCCTGGTTCTCCGCCGCGGAACGCTCGGGGAGCAGCAACGCCATCGAGGCATGCCCCTGCCGCCCGTGCACCACCTTCAACGCCTCGTCGCCGTCGATCCCGTGCTCGGCCGCCCAGCGCCGCCACACGCGCTCGACGACCGCGTCGGAGTTCACAAGAGTGCCGTCCATGTCGAGCAGGAAGGCGCGGACCGGAAGGACGGTGGTGGCCGTCATGAGCGGGACTCCAAGGGTGTCGGAGGAAATCGGGCCGTACAGGAGAGAGCAGCGGTGTTGCCGAGGGCGAGTGAGGCTGTTCGAGCGTGCTCGGCGGCACCATGTCTTTGTTCAACCAAGATACAAACGCTGCCGACCGCCCCGAGCCCGGGGGTCCCGCACCAAAACCACGTCCGGCCACAACCGGACGAGCGGCGGGCCGAGCGGATGACCGGGACGACCGGGACGACCGGGACGACCGGACGACGCGAGGCCGACCCGAGAGCGCGCGAGCAGCGGGCGGCTCTCCCGAGCGCGCGAGCGCGGCAGGCGACTCACGCCGCGACGGCCTCGTACAGGCTCCAGATGCCGAGGCCGAGCATCAGCAGCGCCGCGATACGGGTCACCAGACGCAGCGGAACCCGCTTCATCAGGGCCTTTCCGCCCAGGATGCCGATCGCGGCCACGGACCAGAGGGCCAGTACGGCGCCGATGCCGACCGAGAGCGGGCTGTCGTAGCGGGCGGCGAGGTTGGCGGTCATGATCTGGGTGAGGTCGCCGAACTCGGCCACCAGAATCAGCATGAACCCCGCACCGGAGACCTTCCAGAAGCTCTGGTCACCGGGCTCGCGGACCTTCTCCTCGTCCTCGCCTCCCTTGAGCATGAGCATGGCCGCCCCGGCGAGGAAGAGCGCACCGGTCAGCGCGTGCACGAGGCGCTGCGGCAGCAGGGTCAGGACGCTGCCCGCCGCGACCGCGAGGCTCACATGCACGACGAAGGCGGCGGCCACCCCGGCGAAGACGTACGAAGCGCGGTAGCGGGTGCCGAGTACGAGCCCGGCGAGGGCGGTCTTGTCCGGGAGTTCGGCCAGGAAGACAACGCCAAAGGTGAGCGCAAGGACGCTGAAGGTGATCACGGTTCCTCATATCGGTCGGGCGCTGCCCGGCCGAGAGCTGCTGCGTGCGACGACACCTCGGCAGGGCAGCACACATGGTCGGTCCGCGCCGGAGCGCGGCATGGCACTGCTTGCCGAAGGTCTCGCTGGCGGGCCACGGTCACCGTGGTCCGCTCCGGGCGCCGGCTCAGACGAGCTGAGCAGTATGTCGACGGTCCGGCGAAGAGCTACTCCCCTTCTGCGCCGTCCATCGTACGTGACCGCCCCCGGCGCCCCGCCAGGGTCTTTTGGTCCCCGGCGTACGCCGGGCAAGTGTGCGCCCCCTCACCCGCCGACCCGCCCGGACACCGGGGCTCCGCCCGCCTCTCCTCAACTCGGGCCACTCGGCGAACAGATGACGTATTGCCGTAACCCTTGAGCCTGCGCCCCGTTGACGCGACCCTGTCACCTGGCGCACACCTCCACGAAACCCCGCGCCGACAGCATGACCGGGCCCAACCGGCCAAAACCCCCCACTTCAAGGGAGTTCACAATGCCCGTGCTCTACGCGCGTGGAATCCTGACCAAGCGCCGCCTCGGTGTCCTCGGCGCGCTCACCGCCTCCGCCGCCGCCCTCGCCATGGTGGCCGTCCCGAGCGCCCAGGCCTCGCCCCCGGCCCCCGTCGACGCCGCCACCGCCCGCGCCTACCTGGCCGAGCTGACCGTGGCCGCCGAGGGTTCGCTGGACGGCTACAGCCGCGACAAGTACCCGCACTGGAGCGGCCAGGACGGTTCCTGCGACACCCGCGAGGCCGTCCTGAAGCGCGACGGCAAGGACGTCGAGACCGACTCCAGCTGCAAGGCCACCTCCGGCAGCTGGTTCTCCGAGTACGACGGCGAGACCTGGACGGCCGCCGGCGACGTGGACATCGACCACCTCGTGCCGCTGGCCGAGTCGTGGCGTTCGGGCGCCAATGGCTGGACCAACGACCAGCGCGAGGGCTTCGCCAACGACATGAGCCAGCCGCAGCTCATCGCGGTCACGGACAACGTCAACCAGGCGAAGGGCGACAAGGACCCGGCGAAGTGGATGCCGCCGACCACCTCGTACCACTGCACCTACGTGCGGATGTGGGTCCAGGTGAAGCACCACTACAAGCTGACCGTCGACGAGGCCGAGAAGAGCGCCCTGGAGTCCCAGCTCAGCAACTGCTGAGTCCGCTCTTCGGCACGTGCTGAGTCCGCTCTCCGGCACATGCCGAGTCCGCTCTCCGGCACGCTTCCGCCGCTTGTTGTGTGCGGCGGAAGGTAGGCGCGTGCGGGGCATCGTCGCTTTCGGCGGCGGTGCCCCGTCGCGCATGCCGGGCCCGTCGCGTGTGCGGGGGCTGTCGAGTGAGCGGGGGCTGTCGCGTGAGCGGGGCCCGGGGTGGGCAACCCGTGTGGCGGGCCGCTCGGCCGGGCAGGAGCAAAGCGCGGGTCGGCATGCGCATGCCGGCGCGCACGGGTCGGCACGCGCGGTATGCGGTCGCGGTGGTGGAACGGCTCGGGCGTCTGCGACGTTCCGTACGGTACGGGCCGTCGGAGGAAGGTGATCGCCGTGGCGGATCTGCGCCTGGGGCCGGTGCTGAGGTACGTCGACGAGTCGAGCGCGACCGTCTGGGTCGAGTCGAGCCGCCCCTGTGCCGCGGAAGTGCGCTGCGCCGACGGGGCGGGCGGGACGAGCGACACCTTCTCGGTCGCGGGCCACCACTACGCACTGGTCACGGTCACGGGACTGCGTGCGGGCACCGACACCCCGTACGAGGTCCTCCTGGACGGCCACCCCGTCTGGCCGCTGACCGACGACCGCTTTCCCGCGAGCACCATCCGCACTCTTCCCGAGCCGGGCGACGGCGGCGAGAGCGGAATCCGGAGCGGCAACGGCAACGGCAACGGCAACGGCAACGGGATTGTGGGGCGCACCGGGAGCGGCGGCGAGACCCAGGTGCGTGGCGGGCTGCGGGTCGCGTTCGGTTCGTGCCGGTGGGCGGCTCCGCCCGCGGAGGGGCACGACCGGGTCGGCCCCGACGCCCTCGACACGCTGGCCGCGCGTATCGCGGCCGATCCGGCGGGCGACCGCCCCGACGTACTGCTCCTGCTGGGCGACCAGGTGTACGCGGACGAGACCTCCGAACCCACCCAGGCATGGCTCGCCGCCCGCCGCGACCTCGGCGTCGCGCCCGGCACCCAGGTCGCGGACTTCGAGGAGTACACGCAGCTCTACTACGAGTCCTGGCTCGACCCCGAGGTGCGCTGGCTGCTCTCCACGGTCCCGAGCCTGATGATCTTCGACGACCACGACGTCATCGACGACTGGAACACCAGCGCCGCCTGGCTCGCGCACATCCGCGCCCAGCCCTGGTGGTCCGAACGCGTCCTCAGCGGCTTCATGACGTACTGGGTCTACCAGCACCTGGGCAATCTCGGCCCCGCCCAGCTGAAGAACGACCCGGTCTACGCGGCGGTCTGCGCGACCCCTGACGGCACCGCCGCCCTGCGCTCCTTCGCGGCCCGCGCGGACGCCCGCGTCGCACCGCACCGGGACGCGGTACGGGAAAGTCCCGCCGAGGGCCTGCGCTGGAGCTTCCGCCGCGACTTCGGCCGGGTACGCCTGATCATGATCGACACCCGCGCGGCCCGGATCCTCCAGGAGGACCAGCGCGCGATGCTCGGGCCCGCCGAGGCACAGTGGCTGCGCGAGCAGATCCTGGACGGGACGGACGAGCCGCACGGCCTGGGGGTGGAGGCGGTCGGGGCCGGTGGCTACGACCATCTGCTGGTCGCCACCTCGCTGCCCTGGCTGTTGCCGCACCTCGTCCACGACGCCGAGATCTGGAACGCGGCGCTGTGCCGCGGCGCGCGCGGCGGGCCGGACGGGCGCTGGGCCGGGTTCGGCGAGAAGGTCCGGCAGGCCGCGGACCTGGAGCACTGGGCCGCCTTCCCGGAGTCCTTCACCGAACTGAGCGAGCTCCTGCGCGAGGCGGCCGACGGCCCGGCGGCACCCGCGACGGTGTGCGTGCTCTCCGGCGACGTACACCACGCCTACGTCGCCGAACCCTCCTGGCCGGACCGTCAACCCGCCGCCCGCGTCCTGCAGTTGACGTGCTCCCCCGTACACAACTCCGTCCCCGCCTATATGAAGGCCGGTTTCCGTTTCGGCTGGAGCGCGGTCGGCCGGGTACTCGGCCGTCTGCTGCGACGGCACGGCCGCACCGCTCCCGCGACCGTCAACTGGCGCCGCACCGGCGGCCCGTGGTTCGGCAACCACCTCATGACCCTCGCCCTGCACGGACGCTCGGCCGAACTCACCCTGGAGACGGCCCGTACGACCGGCCGCAGGGGCGGGAAGGGCGACACCCCGCACACCCGGCTGGTGACGGTGGAGAAGACACGGCTTACGTGAGGGGGTCAGGGGCCCGCCGTCACTTCTCCTCCGGGGCGTGGCTCACGTGAGTGAGTGAGGGCCCCTCCGTCACTCTCGCCCGGGGGACGCGGCTCTCCGCTCAGCACATGATCCGGATCACAGGCCGGACGGCTGAACAGTCATGCAATCCATTGCGTATCCCTCGTCGCGGGCCAGGCCCGACAGCGGCACGCGCCGCGCAACCCCCGCGCGACCAGCTCACTTACCCGGCCGCTCCACGCTTGCCATCAATCACCGAGGCAAGTAGGTTGAACTTGCAAGTAAAAATTAGGCTAACCTAACCCTCGAACCCAATCCCCGAACCCAATCCCCGAGCCCCCACTCGATCCCGCTCGTCGGCAATCCCGACCTCCCCCCTCCCCCCTCCCTCTCCCCCGTGCACGGAAGCGTCGCTCGCGCTGCCCACAAGTGCACACGTTTGCGGTACTCCGCGCGCACCACACCGCGCACACCCCCGACGGCATGCCCGCCCTCTCCGCACGCCACGGGATCGCCCCCCGTTCCCTCCCGTTTCACCCCACCCCGTCCCCATTGAAGGAGCACCACCATGTCCCAGTCCCTCAACAAGGCCCAGCCGTACGCGATAGGCGCGTTCCGGGCCGTCGTCGGCCTGCTGTTCGCCTGCCACGGGGCGGCCTCGCTGTTCGGGGTCCTCGGTGGCGCGATGGGCGGCGGGACCATCGACGCGGGCACCTGGCCGGGCTGGTACGCGGCCGTGATCCAGCTCGTCTGCGGCGGCCTGATCCTGCTCGGACTCGGCACCCGCGCCGCCGCCTTCGTGGCCTCGGGTTCGATGGCCTACGCGTACTTCAAGGTGCACCAGCCCGAGGCGCTGTGGCCGCTGCAGAACGGCGGCGAGTCCTCCGCGATGTTCTGCTGGTCCCTGCTGCTCCTCGTCTTCACCGGCTCCGGCGCCTTCGGCCTGGACCGCCTGATCGCCGCCCGCCGCTCCGGCGGCGACACCTCGAACAGCAGCACCCCGGCCGACGGCTCCACGGGCCGGTCCGCCGCGAAGGATTCGGTCACCGCCTGACCCCGCGCCGCTCGTCCACAACGGACGTTCCGAGCCCCCGAGTTGCCGAATCCCCTTGATTCGCCGGGCAGTTGTGCCCGCTCGGGGGCTCCGCCGCGCTCCGCGCAAGGGCGCGGGCCCGCCCCGTCCCGCCACGCCGGGCGAAGGGACTTCCCGCCGTCGCCGGGCCCTTCGTCGCAGGTGAGTGAACGTGACGTAGCGAACAACCGACCCATCGGCGGAAGATCGGCACACGACGCGGCGTAATCTGTAGGGCGATCTGGCCGCCCCTGCCACCTCACCGAGGCAATGCGGCATTTTTGCCGAACGGGGAGTCTCGGTGCTGGAGATGGTGGGCACGCTCGTCGGCAGCCCGTGGATCTACGCGGCTGTCGCCGTCTCCGTACTCCTCGACGTCTTCCTGCCCGTGCTGCCGAGCGGCGTCCTGGTGATCACGGCCGCCACCGCGGCGGCCGGTACGACGGCGACGGCGAGCGGCAAGGTCCCGCACGACGTCCCCGACATCCTGGCCCTGCTGCTGTCCGCGGCGACCGCCTCGGTGCTCGGCGACCTGGTCGCCCACCAGTTGGCCGCGCGCGGCGGCACCCGGCTCGAAAACGCCATCGCCCGTTCCCGTCGCCTGGCCAAGGCGCACCAGAGCCTGGGCGCGGCCCTCGCCCGCGGCGGAGGCGCCTTGGTCGTCCTGGCCAGGTTCGCCCCCGCGGGACGCTCCCTGGTCTCCCTCGGCGCCGGGGCGGCCAACCGCCGGATACGCGATTTCCTCCCCTGGTCCGCGGTCGCGGGCGTCGCCTGGGCCGCGTACAGCGTGGGACTCGGCTACTTCGGCGGGCAGTGGCTCGGCGCGACGTGGCTGGCCACCGGAGTCTCCCTGTTCGCCCTGTTCGCCTCCGGAGCGGGGGCCGCGTACGTGATGCGCAGGCCGAGCCTGGCGGGCGTCGGCCCGACCGCACGCCTTGCGGAGGCGGGCGCGCGGTCCGAGGCGGGCATTCAGTCCGAGGCGGGCACGGGCGGGAGCAACAGGGGTATGAACGGCGGGGACGCGGACTCTGACGACGGGAACGTGAGCGAGAGGGGCGCGCCCGGCGCGGACACCCGCGGCACGGAGGCGGACGTCGTGGGCGCGGACGCCGCGGCGACGCGCGGCACGGGGACGAGCCCGGATGACGAGGCCGCCACCCCGCGATTTCGGCGACAGGGCGGCACTTCGCCCCTCAGGTCCATCGTCCGGGTACCGCGTCAGTCGCGGTCACGGCGCTCACGGGGACATGACCGCCGGGCGCGGCGGGTGGAAGCCGCTGCCGACAGGACAGCGCCGTCGACCCGTGGCTCGGGTGGCGGGTCGGGCGGTGGATCGGGCAGCGCGTCGGGTGGCGGATCGCGTGGCGTCCGCGATTCCGGGAGCTCGCGCTAGGGCACGCGCGCCGGCGGAACGGGGCCTACCGTTACCGGTACGGATCCCCGGGGGCCCTCCCCCCCGCCCCCTCCCCGCCCCTCCCCCTCTTCATCTGCTCAACCGCTCACCCGGCAGCCGCCTGACGAGCCGCGCCCTGCCCCCGCACCTCCAGGCCCGCGAGCAGCGCGCCCGTGGCCTCCGCGATGGCGTCGACGGCCTGGTCGAACACCTCACGGTTGTGGGCGGCCGGTGCGCGGAAACCGGACACCTTCCGTACGTACTGCAAGGCAGCGGCTCTGATCTCCTCCTCGGTCGCCTCTTCCGGGAGGACGGGCGGGCGCAGCGTCTTGATGCTTCGGCACATGCCCCCAGTGTTGCGCAGACCTCCGACAACCGGACGGCCTGTGGATAACCGCCCGCCGCCACCGCGTCCACGCATGCGCAGCGGGTCATGTGGACGACCGGCGGAGGTTCGGCCGCCCTCGACGGAAGGCCACCCACACCATCCGCGCAGGTGACCCACAACCCTTACGGGACAAGGCAGTTGACCTGCCCGGACGCTCCGCACCCGCACACCCACGTTCGAGTGACAGGGCCCAGTTCGACTCGCATCCCGAAATCGAACAGACGTATCATTAGCGCGTGGCTGCGACCTACGACTTCCCGAGCGATCTCCTCGCGGGCCAGGAGGAGCTGCACCGAGTGCGGGCTGAGCTGCTGAGCCTGCTGAAACGACTCCCCTGGTCGGTGGAGCCCCTCGACGGATTCAGCGAGACCCAGGGCTGGCGCAAGGTGGAACGCCCCGCTTCCCCCGGCTGGAGCCCCGACGAACAGGCCCAGGTGGAACTCCTGCGCAAGCGCGAACGCGAACTCGCCGTCTTCGTCACCTGCCACCACTACTGGACCGACGTCCAGGGCCCCGACGCCGTCGACGCCCGCAGCGCGCTCAAACACGCGCCGGCCGCCCCCGTCCCCCTCCGCGAGGGCGCGACCCGGGGAGACTGACCCACCGCTCGACCGGCGGCACCCCGCGCCGGTCCGGTCGAAACCGGACCGGAAACGGAAGAGGCGCGGGCACAAGCGCAGGCACAGGCACAGGCACAGGCACAGGCACAGGCACAGGCACAGGCACAGAAAACGACCGGCCCCCTCGCCTCCCACAGCCGGGAGAGAGGAGGCCGTGAACTTCCCGCCGACTCGCTCCGCACGCCCCAGATCACGCTCTGGACCGTGCAGGCGACTCACATGCGACTCACACCCTGGACCGCGCAAGCGACCCGACCACGTCAGGCAGTCGGCGTGACCTGCTCGACGAACTCCTTGGTACGTGTCGCGGTCACGGTGAAGTCGGGCGAAGTGCTGAGGTGATCCACGAACTTCTGGAAGAGCGCGGCGACTTCGGGCGCCGCCATGTTGTCGGTCTCGGCATCGCACGTGATCATGAGCTTGTACTCACCGACCGACTCCACACTGATCGCGCGTGCCCGGTAGGTACGGCGGCTGGTCTCTTCAGGGGTTCCGTAAGGCATGCGGTCTCTCCGGACATGGGAAACACCCTGGCCGGACGGCAAGGGCAACATGTGGGGGGACATGGATCATGGTACGGGGTGGTGATCAGATGTGCGCCCGTACGGAGACAGCCGGGCGCCAACTGCCTTCCACGAGCGGCCACTCAAGACTGAACCTGGCCAACTCCCCTCACCCCGCCCGATATTCGAGAGGCCGTTCGGCCGGAACCATCCCCAAGAAGGACGGGCACCACGGTCACTTTCCGTACGATGCGACCAACAGCGAGTGTCGGCAGAGGAGTTGCAGTGATCGATCACGAGTCGGACTGTCCGCTCGAAGGTCAGGCGTGGTTGCGAAATGCCGTGGCCGCCGCCGGAGTGCTCACGCATCGGCTGCCGGACGACCTCCTGGACCGACGGTCCGCCGAGATCCTCACCGACACACTGGCTCGCTTCACCGAGCAAGCGGACTGGGATTCGGTCACGTTGAGGGACATCGCGCTCGTCGCGACGTTCGAGAACCGGGAGAAGTACGCCGACGACTGCGATTGCGGCGCGTTCGGCTGAGGGTCCGGCCAGGGACACTCGGCCGGACCCGGAAGGCGGTTCATTCCGTGATGCACAGTGGACCGGCACGGGTGGCGCTTCGAGGCACCTCGGCGGCACCTCTCAGTCGCCAAGTGCCTTGGTGAGCGAGTCTCGTAGGGCGCGTGCCGCGGCAGGTGACAGGAGTGCATCGACGTTGGGGCAGCCGTCGTACAGCGCGAGCCTGATGTGGTCGTGGAATCGCGTGGTGGCGACATCGATGGTGATCGTCGGTTCGCCTTCGGCGTGGAAATTGGCAACGTCCGGGGCGCCGTTGAGCGCCTGGATGTCGGGGCCGTCGACGCTGGACCAGATGCTCATGGTGACCTCTGGGATAGTGCGACCGCAGGCGGGCAACGCCGTCGGGCAACCCGGACTCGGGACCGGCCGTGCGGCAAGGCCCACCACACCCACCGAGGAACGGAAAAGCCCCGACCCTCGCATCACGCGCGAAAATCGGGGCTCTCACCCTGTTCACCGAGTGGGCGCGGACGGTTTCGAACCGCCGACATCCGCCTTGTAAGGGCGGCGCTCTACCGCTGAGCTACGCGCCCGGGTGGCCGACAGCCTACCCTGACCTGGGCGCCACCTCGCAAACTCGTGCCGCCCCGGAGCCCTCGGACCGGTCCTCTGTACCGGCCGGATGCCGTGCTCGGTCGGGGGCGATTCGACGGTGTCTCGACGGTGGCTTGGCGATGTCTCGGCGTTGGATCGGCGCTGGGTCGACGGCGTCAGAACCCCCGCAGCAAGATCACCGCGCCCGGAGCGAACTTTTCGTCCCGTGTGTTCGTCCTTACCGGGTGGGAGAATGACTCGACAGGGCGACGAGCAGCACAGGAGAGGGAAGTGACGGCGAGACCCGGAGAGCCGTACACACCAGACAGGCCGCGCGCCCTGCGCTCCCCCGTTGTCCCGGGCCACTCGGGCCGGCCCGCACGGCGGCCGCACTCGGACCCTGCTGACCTCTCGCGATCCTCGCGGCCGTCCGCCCGTGGCGCGGTGCGGCGTCAACTGCGTGAGCTGGTCGGTCTCGCGGCGCTGCCCGTCCTGGTGGCGGCTCTGCTCCCGGCTGCCGCCGTGGGGGGCGGGAGCAGGCGCTGGTTCGGTGGGCGGTCGGAGGGGCAGCGAGCCCAGGCTCAGGCCGCCAAGGACGCCGCCGCCACCGCCTTCTACGAACTCGACACCGCGCAGCGCGACCTGCGGCTGTCGATAGAGACGATCATGGCGGTCGACGACTCCCCGGCCGCGCGTCGTGCCGCCGAGGACTTCGCCGCGCTCGGTCACCGGATCGACGAGTGCAGCCATGAGTACATCCAGGCCGTCGACAGCTACGACCTCGACCGTGACGACCTGGACGGGAGCACCGCCGCGCAGGCCCGTACGGCGCTGAGCAAGGCGAAGGACGGCCTCGACCGGGTGCGGCAGGATCTGGAGCGCTTCGGGCAGGGGCTCGGTCCGCTGCTCGGCAAGGCCGAGACGCAGCTCGCCCGGCTCGCCCCCGCCGTCGAACAGGCCAGGCAGGGCCTGCTCGCCGCGAGCAACGCACTCGACACGGTGCGTGGCAGCGGCCTGCGGGCCGACGACCTCGCGGCCCGTCTCGCCGCCCTCGGCCCGGAACTGACGCGGCTCAACGAGGGCGCCGGGCGGCACGGTGTCCCGGAGACGCTCAGTCGCGCCGAGCATGTGGCACGCGAGGCCGAGGCGGTGCGCAGCGAGGCCCAGCGGCTGCCGGAACGGGCCGCCGAGATCGACCGCCGTCTGGTCTCCCTGCGCACCCGCGCGCAGGCGCTGACCACGCGTTCCGGACAGGTCGAGCCCGTACTGAGCGAGCTGCGCCGCCGGTTCGCCGCCGCGTGCTGGCAGGACCTCCAGCCGGTCTCCGAGCGCGCCCACGACAACGTCCAGCGGGCCGAACTCAAGCTGAAGGAGGCGCAGTCCGCCCGGGACGAGCAGCGCTGGCCCGACGCGGCCTCCTTCCTGTCCACGGCGCGCGCCCTGCTCAACTCGACCGACGAGGACATCTCGGCCGCGGGCGAGAGGCTGACCCGGCTCAACGCCGTCGCGAAGGATCCCGGGCGGGAGGTCGAGCGCACCCGGTTCGCGATCCGGGACGCGCAGCGCCTGGCCATGGCCGGCCGCAACACCCCCGACCCGCGGCACGCCCGCCCTCTCGACGACGCGGTGGCCCGGCTCGACCGTGCCGTCGCCGGTCTCGAGGGACGTCACCCCGACTACTGGCACTTCCTCACCGAGACCGAGGACATTCGCAAGGCGGCGTCCCGGGTGGTCGGCGAGATCCGCGAGGAGCGCGGCGCGGGCGCCTGACCCGCTCCACGCCCGCCCCTCCCCCTGAGCACTGGAAATCCCCCCGTGCCTGGCGGATGCTGGGTGAGGAGACCCGCACGCGCGGCCGCCGTGTTGCGGCCGGGAGACGCCGGGGGAACCCGGCACCCGGAGTGGCAGGACGGGCCGCGTTGCCACGGACATACGCAACGCACGCACCAGGGGCGTTGGCACCCCCCGACGGCATACGTGCCACGGACAGGCGCTCGCGAGGTGTGAAGGAGGCTGGGATGGCAACCGCACCGCACGATCTCCATCTCAAGGCCAGGCGACGCATCCGGTTCGACGATCATCTGCCGGTCGACCACCGTCTGAACCAGTTCTACCGGGTGGGCGCCGGGCTGATGGGGCTCGCGCTGCTGGCCTTCGGGATCCTCGGCCTCATCGACAAGGTCGGGTTCTTCGACACGCACGGCGACACCGTCGCCGGGATGAACACCAACGGTGCGCTGAGCGTGCTGTCGGTGTGCGTGGGGCTGCTGCTGTTCGTCGGGATGGTGATCGGCGGGAACATCGCCTCCACCCTGAACATGGTGCTGGGCATCGCGTTCATCCTGAGCGGGTTCGTGAACATGGCCCTGCTGGAGACGGACTACAACTTCCTCGCCTTCGAGATCGAGAACGTCCTGTTCAGCTTTGTCGTCGGCGTGCTGCTGATGTTCTTCGGCATGTACGGCCGGGTCGGCAGCAAGCTCCCGCACGACAATCCGTACTGGCGGGCCCGCAACCCCGAGCAGGCCGAGCGCGAGGACCGGCTCCGGGCACTGCGCGCGGGCGGAGCCGCCCAGCCCCTGCGGGGCGGGGAGCAGCCGCCGAAGGCCCGCTAACCTGGGCCCATGCCTCGCTATGAGTACCGCTGCCGTTCCTGCGGCGACACGTTCGAACTGTCCCGGCCGATGGCCGAGTCCTCGGCACCGGCCCAGTGCCCCGTCGGGCACGACGACACCGTGAAGCTGCTGTCGACGGTGGCGGTCGGCGGCTCGGCGGCCGCTCCCTCCCGCGCGCCCGCGCCGGGCCCGTCCGGGGGCGGCGGCTGTTGCGGTGGTGGCTGCTGCGGCTGAGCAGTGCCGCCCGCCCTCAGCTCCCGAGGTAGCGCAGCACCGCCAGAACCCGGCGTGAGTGGCCCGAACTCCGGTTCAGTTCCAGCTTGTCGAAGATCGCGTTGATGTGTTTCTCGACGCCGCTGCGGGAGATGTGCAGGCGCCCGGCGATGGCCTCGTTGCCGTGGCCCTGTGCCATCTCGGCGAGTACGGCGCTCTCGCGGGCGGTGAGCCGGGACAGGAAGTCGGCGTGCTTGCTGTGGCCGACCAGTTGGCGGACCACTTCCTCGTCGAAGGCGGACCGGCCCGCGGCGACCCGTTCCAGGGCGTCGAGGAACTCGTCGACCTCGACCACCCGGTCCTTGAGCAGGTAGCCGACGCCCTGGGACTCGACGGTGAACAGCTCGCGCGCGTAACGCCGTTCGACGTACTGCGAGAGGACGAGCACGCCCACCTCCGGCCACCGGGCGCGGATCTCCAGTGCGGCCCGCAGGCCCTCGTCGGTGTGCGTCGGTGGCATCCGGACATCGGCCACGACCACGTCGGGCTGCTCGGCGGCGACGGCTTCCAGCAGCCGCTCGGCGTTGTCCACGGCCGCCAGGACCTCGTGCCCCTCGTCGACGAGGAGCCGTTCCAGGCCCACCCGCAGCAGTGTGGAGTCCTCCGCCAGCATCAGTCGCACTCTTGCTCCGCAGTGATCGTCGTGGGGCGCTTTCCGAAGGTCCGGCCGGCCGCAGGGCCCACGTCGCACCGCCCGCGTCGTACCGCCCGACGCCCCTCCGGTCACCGTAGCCCGCACGCACCGGGCACCACACTGCGGAAAACCGCAGCATCCCGATGCGGCGCTCCGCATGTGAACCGTGCGGCGCACCGCAGTGTGCGCCCGCGCCCGGATTTCTAGCGTCGGCGGCATGAGCGAAAGCACCGGGCCCCAGTGGCTCGACACCCTCATCGACGAGTTCGGCGCGCCCGGCGCGGGCCTGGCCATCGCCCTGGAGAACCTGTTCCCGCCACTGCCCAGCGAGGTGATCCTGCCGCTGGCCGGATTCGCGGCGAGCACCGGCCGGATGAACCTGTACGCCGCCCTGGTGTGGACGACCGCGGGCTCGGTGATCGGCGCCCTCGCGCTGTACGGGCTGGGCGCGGGCCTGGGCCGTGAGCGGTTGCTGCGCCTCGCGGACCGGCTGCCGCTGGTCAAGGTGCGCGATGTCGAGCGCGCCGAGGCGTGGTTCGCCCGGCACGGGGCCAAGGCGGTCCTGCTCGGGCGGATGATTCCGCTTTTCCGGAGCCTGATCTCGGTGCCCGCGGGTCTGGCGCGGATGCCGCTGCTGCAGTTCCTCGGCCTCACCACGCTGGGCAGCGCGATCTGGAACACCACGTTCGTGCTTGCCGGTTACGCCCTGGGCGAGCGGTGGTCGCAGGTGACCGACGTGGTCTCGGCCTACTCCAAGCTCGTCCTCGTACTGGCGCTGTGCGCCGCCGCCGTCGCCGTGGGCGTACGGGTCATCGGTCCCGGCCGGGGCCGGCGGCGGTCAGGAAGTGGCGCAGGATCCGCTCGCCCGCGGCCACCCCGGTCTCGGGAAGGACGGTGAGGTTCGGGGCCGTCCAGCCCTCGTCGGCCAGTTCGCCGTGTCCGGGGCGCCAGGCCAGGTCGGCCGCGAGCAGGAGGTCGGCGTCCAGCAGCGAGTCGCCCGCGGCGAGGGTGAGCCGGGCCCGGGTGCGGCGGGCGACCTCGCGCATCGCGGCGCTCTTGGTCAGCGGCCCGGGCACCACGTAGATCTTGCGTCCCTGGAGGGACACCGTCCAGCCGCGGTCCTCGGCCCACTCGCCGAGTTCCTTGACCCAGCCCTCGGGCAGCAGCGCGCGCTCCACCACGAGATAGGCGAACAGGTCCTCGGCGACACGTTCCTTGAGCAGCCACTCGGAGCCCGCGGTGGCCCGCAGGTGTGCGCGGATCTCGTCGAGTCCGGCGCACTCGTCGGCCAGGCGGCGGGCCACATGGGCCTGCCAGTCGGGGTCGGTAACGCCGTTCACCAGGATGTGGCCGCCGTTGGCGCAGATCGCGAACTCCGGGGCGGGGCCGGGCAGTTGAATACGCTGGTACTGCTCGCCGGTGCGGGTGGTGGTCGGCACGAACACCGTCGAGGAGGCGAGTTCGCCCAGCAGCCCGGCCGAGGTCTCGGTGAGGTAGGACAGCGGCTTGCTCTCGTACACCTCGACACACAGCAGCCGCGGCGCCCGGGCGTCCGGCATGGTGAGCTGAAGTGCGGCCGCGGAGTAGATCAGCGTCCGGTCGAGGTCGCTGGCCACGACGACGGGCCCGTCGGGGGATGTCGACCGGGCCATCGGCTCGGTCATCGGCTCGGTCGCCGGCTCGGTCATCGGCTTGCTCATGGGCTCGTTCACTTGGCCGCAACCGCCTTTCCGTCCACGCCCGTCGCGCCGCGCGTGAAGCGCGGGTGGATCAGGCCCACGCAGGTGTAGGGCAGGTGGTCGACTTCCTCCACGGGCACGCCGCGCTGCTCGGCGAGGAGGCGTACGTGGTCGAGGTCGGCGCCCGCGCCGGTCCTGGCGAGGATCTTCCACGGCACGCGGCGCAGCAGTACCCGGGTCGTCTCGCCGACCCCGGGCTTGACCAGGTTCACGTCGTGGATGCCGTACTCCTCGCTGATCCGCTCGACGGCTCGCCAGCCCTCCCAGCTCGGGCTGCGGTCGGCCGCGAGGAGCTCCTTCACCCGGGCGTCGACGGAGTCGGCGACCTCGGTGAAGTGGGCGGCCACCGCGTCGACGAAGTCGTGGGAGACGTCGGCGTCCGCCAGCTCCGCGTAGAACTTGGCGCCGTGGAAGTCGCCCGGCCCGACCAGGTCGGCGCGCAGGACGGTACGCGAAATCAGGCCGGAGACGGTCGAGTTGAGGCAGGCGGAGGGGATCAGGTAGTCCTCGCGGGTGCCGTAGGTGCGCACGCAGGAGCCCGGGTCGGCGAGTACGGCGATCTCGGGGTTGAAGCCGGTGATGCCCTCGGTGCGCTCGAACTCCTCCAGGGCCGCGGCGAGTTCGCGGGTGATCGCGCCCTTGCCGGTCCAGCCGTCGACGAAGACGACGTCGGCGGGGTCGTGGTGGGCGGCGAGCCAGCGCAGGGCGTTGGCGTCGATGCCGCGGCCGCGGACGATGGAGACGGCGTAGTGCGGCAGCGAGAGGCCGTGGCGCTGCTCGGCGTAGCGGCGCATCAGGACGCCGACCGGGGTTCCGGCCCTGGCCAGCGAGACCAGCACCGGGCGCGGCGTGGCGGTCGCCTCGCGCGAGGGGAGCCGCGTGCGGGGGAGCTCCGCGAGCACCGTCTCGGTGACCACGCCGACCGCCTCGGCGATACGGGCCGCCGAGGTGTCCAGCGCGGCCCGGAAGAGCTGCTGGTAGGCGGGGCTCGGCTGGTACTCGACGGGCAGCGACTCGGCGTAGTGGGCGCCGCCGCGCTGGATCGCCTCCTCCCGCTCCTCGGTGGGCGCCTCCAGTTCGGTGTGCGACAGGTCCTGCAGCAGCCAGCCCACGTCGTCCGGAGCGTAGGAGGAGAAGGCGGGGCCCCGGAGGGGTTCGGGCAGCAAGGCGGGCCTTTCGGAGGTTCGTTGTTCTGGGGTACGCCGCTTCGCGAGGGCGGGCGCCGGGGCGGCCCGGTGCGCGGGCACGACGGCGAGCACGACGCGGCCGGTGTGCGCGGCGAGTGCGTGCAGCAGACCGTCCGGGGCGTGCAGGGCGGGGGTGTCGGCGACGGAGTCGACCACGGCGACGACCACGTCGAAGCCCGCGCCCGCGACGTTGTACGCGTAGCGCTCGCCGGGGCCGTCGTCCGGATCGTCGTGCGCGGGGAAGGCGAGACGGCTGCGGATGGCGTAGCCCGGGTCGTCGATCGCGAGGACGGGCGACCTGGTGGTGGTGGAGAACCGCACCTCGGCGTCGGGCAGTTGCTCCTGAAGAGCCTCGCCGAGCCGCAGCGGCGCGTACATCAACTCCTCGAAGCCGAGGACGAGTACGCGGGGGCGGGGGCCGGGGATCGTTCGTCCCGTTTCCGGGGCGGGCGCGGACACCGCTTCGGCGAGGCGGGCAGCCATCGCGGGCAGTGCCGCTTCCAGGGCGGCACGGTGGTCGGGGGTGAAGCCGTGGCGTCCGCCGTCGGGGACTCCGGTCGGCCAGCCGAGTTCCACGCGCGCGACGGGGGCTACGGCGGGTTCGCTGCCAGTGCCGGTACCGCTGCCGGTGCCGGGCGTCGCGGCGCCGCTCGTCGCCGCGGTCGTCCCGCTGCCCGCGCGCTCGTACTCCGCCACCAGGGCCTGCCCCTTGGCGAGTACGCCGTCGGGCAGGCTGACGGTGCCGTGGGCCAGGGCCACCAGGTCGACCCGGGCCCCGACCTCGCGCGCGAACTCCGCGAGACGGAGCCGGTCCTCGGGGCCGCGCATGTCGACCAGGGCGACGACGACGTAGTGCTCGCGGGGGTAACGGGCGTGCAGGGCGCGGATGGTGTTGAGGACGGTGTTGCCGGTGGAGAACTCGTCGTCGACGAGGACCAGCGGACCGTCCGCGGCGAGCAGCTTCGGGTCCTCGGGCAGCAGCAGATGGGAGGTCGCGTGCGAGTGGGACTCCTCGAAGCCGCCCGCCCGCTCGACTCCGGGCACCGGCCGCCGCGTCGAGTGCAGATACGGGGCGGTGGCCAGTCCGTCGGCGACGCAGTGGCCGAGGCCCGTGGCCGTCTCCGCATAGCCGAGGACCACGGCGCGGGCGCACTGCTCGGGGCCGAGCAGCGCACGCACCCGCTGCCCCAGGTCCAGGCCCGACTGCCGTACGAGGGACGGGAGTTGGGGCACGTGCTTGCCGAGCACGCCGGACACCAGCAGGTGTGCGCGCTTGGGGTTGCGGCGCAGGGCGAGGCCGAGCAGATCCTTCAGCGTGCCGGGCGGGGTGGCGGTCCCGTCGGCCGCAGGTCCGTCGGCCGCGGGTCCGTCGCCCCCGTCCCCGTGGCGGAGCTCGATGCCGAGCCGCTCGGCCACCCAGGTACCGGTCCAGATGACGTCGTTGTCCGAAGCGACTTCCGCGCCCGAAGCGACCTCCACGTCCCCAGCGCTCTCGACGTCGATCTCGGCCTCCAGAGCATTGTCGTTCATACGGTTGTCGTTCATAGCGTTGTCGTTCACAGGTGTCCGCCTTCGGCCCGGTTGCCCGCGGTGAGCAGTTCGACGAAGCCGACGTCCTCGGCCGCGACCCCGAACACCTCGGCCCGCTCCAGGGTGCGTTCGGCCCAGGCGCGGTGCGGCTTCACCTCGTTCATCTTGTTCGTGTACGCCGAGCGCAGCACGCCACCGTCGAGTTCCGGCCGCAGAATGTCCCGGGCATCGCTGTACTCCTCGTGACTGACCACCGACAGCGCGTGCACCGGCAGCACATGCGAGGGGTGGATGCAGGTCTTGCCCAACAGGCCGTTGGCGCGGTCGAGTTCGATCTCGCGCAGCAGGCCGTCGATGTCGTGCTCGATGAGGGCGGTGCGCAGTTCCTCGGCCTGACCGAGGAAGGGGCTGCGGCGCAGCTGTGGCTTGAACATGCGCTGCTGGACCCGGAAGTACTCCCACACCGGGCCGCTGACGGTGAAGCCGGTGCCGTCCGCGCGGGCGAGCTGGTTCACCACGTCGGCGATGACGGAGGCGACGATCTGGACGTCGTACGCCGTCATGTCGGGGGTGCGGCGCAGGCCGTAGGTGGAGCAGAAGTCGGTGACGCCCAGGCGCAGGGCAAGCACGCGGTCGCGGTACTTGTCCACGGTGCGGGCGATGCCGGTGAGCGTCTCGCGCCGGGTCTCCAGGTGCATCAGCTCGGGCGATTCGAGGACCGGCATCGCGTAGAAGCGGTGGCCGTCGGCGGTCTCGGCGAGCGACTCGGCCTCGGCGACGGCCTCCAGGAAGGGCACGCCGCGTTCCTCGGTGAACTTCGGCAGTACGAATCCGGACAGCAGGCGCGCGGCCGGGCCCAGGCGCCGGGTCAGGTCGGGTATCTGCTCGGGAGTGCGGACGCGGACGAAGAGCAGCGGCGGGTCGTCCGAGGCCCGGGGCAGCTCCGCCAGGGCGGCGAACTGGCGCACGAGGTTCTCCTCGGCGTCGGGCACATCGGCGTCACCGATGGAGTCCTCCAGGCACAGCACCATCGACATCACGCCACGGTCCGCCTGCTTCACGACGTCCTCGGCGAGCCGAGGTCTGGTCGCGGGGCTGTACAGCGTGGCGCCCAGCGCCACGGCGAGCAGCCCGGCCGGGGACTGGGCGGAGAAGGTGCAGGGTTCGCGGTGGAACAGGCGTCGGCGAACCTCGGGGGCAATGTGCCCGAAATGACGCATGGGACTCCCTGGGTCGCCGAGAGGATGGGATGAGATGTGGCCGGTAATAGTACGTAGGGATCCATGTCGGGGGTTCCCACTGGGCATGAAGTTCCGGTAACTCGGCCGTGTCGCGGGCACGCACAAAGGGCGCGGCCGGAACCCCACGTTGTCCGTCGGGACGCCCAGCAGGCAGGATGACCGTATGACGCACGCGATGCTGAAAGGGGCGAACGTCCCGCTCGATGCCACGGCGGTGCGCGCCGTGCTGCGCTGGGCCCCCGGGCAGGGCGCGCCGGACGTCGACGTCTCGGCGCTGCTGCTCGGCGCGGACGGGCGCGTGCGCTCGGACGAGGACTTCGTCTTCTACAACCAGCCGCGCCACCCCTCCGACCGGGTCTGGCGGCTGGGCAAGAAGCGCGCGGGCGACAGCGTCACCGACACCGTGCAGGCGGACCTCGCCCAGATGGGCAGCGAGGTGGACAGGATCCTCCTGGTCGCCTCCGCGGACGATGTGACCTTCGACCGGGTCCGCTCCCTGCGTATCCAGGTACACGACGCGACCGTGGACGGCGAGCCGCTCGCGTACTTCGACATCACCCCGGAGACCGGCGCGGAGACGGCGCTGATCTGCGGCGAGATCTACCGGCGCGGGCCGGGCTGGAAATTCCGCGCGCTCGGCGAGGGGTACTCCAACGGTCTGGTCGGTCTGGCCACCGACTTCGGCATCTCCGTCGACGAGTCCGAGCCCTCGGCGCAGCAGGAGAACCCGGCGCCCGAGCCCGCCGCCCCCACGGCGGCGCCCGCCTCCGGCTACGCCCACCCTCCGGCCCCGCAGGCACCCCCACCGGGGCCCGCCTACGGCTATCCGCCCTCGGCACCCACCAGGCCCGGGCCGCCGCTGGGCGCGCCCGCGGGCTACGGCTATCCGCAACCGGTGGGCGCCGACCCGACGTTCACGCTGCCGCCGCAGGGGCCGCAGTTCATCGGCCGCTGACACGGTGCGCGCGAGCGGCCCGGCCGGTGCTCTGGTCAGGGCCTATCGCCCGGACTTGCTCTGCTTGTAACCGCGGCCCCACTGCAGGCCCCAGCCGTACAGGCGGTCGAGTTCGGACTGGAAGCCGTAGACGAACTTCACCTCGCGGCGGACCATCAACTCGCCCTTGACGTTCTCGATGAGGACGACGGCGCAGGAACGGGCCTGCGGCGCGTGCTCGTCGAGGCTGATCTCGATACGGGGGCCGTTGCCCGGATAGAGCGTCACCTTGGCGTGCGTACGGTCGAACGCGGGCGTCTGGTCGTAGATGTAGACGAAGACCAGCAGCCGCTTGATGGACTCGCGGTGGTCCAGGTTGACGTAGACGGTCTCGCCGGACCCGGACCCGAAACGGTCGTCGCCGCTCAGCTTCACGTACGGCGGGGCGTTGAGGTCGCCGAAGAAGTTGCCGAGCGGCTGTACGACGCCCCGCTCGCCGTCGACGAGTTCGTACAGGCACCCGAGGTCCAGGTCGACGTTGACCACGCCCTGGGTGTGCCCCTGCACCACCTCGGGCTTGAACAGCGACAGCGGGTTGCGTAACAGGCTGCGCCCGCTGCGGGAGCGCCTGCCGAAGTCGGACGTACGCATCTGCCAGGACAGGTTGATCCGCAGATTGCCGGTGGCCGCGCCCTGTTTGGTCAGCGACACCGAGGGGTGCCGCTTGGTCAGTTCGATCGCGTTGCTCGACGCGCTGCCCGACTCGAACTGGTTGGCGCGCCCGCGCCACAGACCGTCCCAGAAGGACATGTGGCCCCCACTCTCCCCGTCATCGGTGACTGCTGTCGGCAAGCCGGCTCGGCTGTCGTGAAGTCGGCTTGTCCGTCGTCAAGTCGGCTTGCCCGTCGTGTCCTTCGATTGTGCCCGCGCGGCGGCCCGGCGGGCACGGCTGCGGGGCGGCCCGAGGAACCATGTCCTCACGACCGCCCCGCACACATCTCTTCCCTCACCGCGGGCCGGATCACACCCGCGGCGCTCGGATCAGGCCGAGACCGCCCGGGTCAGACCGAGACCTCGGCCCGGTCGTCGGAGTCGCCGCCGCCCTCGGCGGCGATGGCCTTGTTGCGGCGCACCGAGGACCAGAACGACCAGGCGATCAGGAGGACGCCGATCGAGCCGGTGATCAACTCGTGGATCTCGTACTGGATGGTCACGAGCAGGATGACCGCGAGCGCGCCGATCGCGTAGTGGGCGCCGTGCTCCAGGTAGACGTACTCGTCCAGGGTGCCCTGGCGGACCAGGTAGACGGTGAGCGACCGGACGTACATGGCGCCGATACCGAGGCCGAGGGCCATCAGCACGATGTCGTTGGTGACGGCGAAGGCGCCGATGACACCGTCGAACGAGAAGGAGGCGTCCAGGACTTCCAGGTACAGGAACATGAAGAACGCGGCCTTGCCGCTCAGCTTGAGGACCGAGATGTTCTTGCCCTCGCGCTTGGCCTCTTCCTCGGCCTCGTGCTCGCGCTCCTCCGCCTCCTCGAGACGGTTCTCGAAGAAGCCGGACAGACCGCCGACGATGAGGTAGGTGATCAGACCGGCGACGCCGGACAGCAGGACCGTCTCCGCCTTGTCGACGTGCGTGCCGCCGTGCTGGTGGGCGTTGGTCGCGAAGGTCATCGCGCTGACGAGCAGGACGATCAGGGCGATGCAGACCGACAGCATGTCGACCTTGCCGAGCTTGGCCAGCGGCCGCTCGATCCAGCCGAGCCACTTGATGTCACGGTCCTCGAAGACGAAGTCGAGGAAGATCATCAGCAGGAACATGCCACCGAAGGCCGCGATCGCCGGGTGGGCGTCGGTGACCAGCTCCTGGTAGTGGTCCTTGTCGTTGAGCGCCAGGTCGACGGCATCGATCGGGCCGATCTGGGCGCTGATCGCGACGATGACGACGGGGAAGACCAGCCGCATACCGAAGACGGCGATGAGAATGCCGATCGTGAGGAAGATTTTCTGCCAGAAGGCATTCATCTTCTTCAGGACTCCGGCGTTCACGACGGCGTTGTCGAAGGACAGCGAGATCTCGAGGACGCTCAGGATCGCGACGAGCCCGAAGGCGGTCCACCCGTCGTAGAGCACCGCCGCGACCAGACCGAGCGCGGTGACCGCGAACGACCAGCCGAAGGTTTTCAGAATCACTGGCTACCCAATCCTGTGTTCGGGGAGAACCCCGGACCGATCCGAGGGGGGATCTTCCCCCTCGCCGTACTCGGCTTTACGAAACGTTGACCCCGAAGTCTAGAGCGATGCCCCGAAGGCCCGACGCGTACCCCTGGCCGACGGCACGGAACTTCCACTCACCGCCGTAGCGGTAGAGCTCGCCGAAGATCATCGCCGTCTCGGTGGAGGCGTCCTCGGACAGGTCGTAGCGTGCCAGCTCCTGACCGTCGGCCTGGTTCACGACCCGGATGAAGGCGTTGCTGACCTGACCGAAGGCCTGGCCCCGGTTGTCCGCGTCGTGGATCGAGACCGGAAAGATGATCTTGTCGCAGTGGGCCGGGACCCCGGACAGGTCGACGAGCAGCGACTCGTCGTCGCCGTCACCCTCGCCGGTCAGGTTGTCGCCGGTGTGTTCGACCGAACCGTCCGGGCTGGTCAGGTTGTTGTAGAAGACGAACCACTCGTCGCCGAGCACCCGGCCCGACTGGCACAGCAGTGCGCTGGCGTCCAGGTCGAAGGGCGCTCCGGTGGTCGAGCGCGCGTCCCAGCCGAGTCCGACCATCACCTGGGTGAGATTCGGTGCGACTTTGGAGAGGGAGACATTGCCTCCCTTGGCGAGCGTGACGCCCATGGTTCGTGGTCCTCCCCGCGTGGTGGTCAATTCCCGTCGCGGCACTGCCCCGGACTGTTGCGAGGCCGCCCTGAACGGTCGCATGCCGCCTTGGTCATGACGGGCTGCTGCCTTGGACAAGCACGTCCGGCGCCGCAGGAGCACGTGCGGCGCCGGACGTCGGTCGTGCGTACGGCTCTGGGTCAGACGTTGACGCCGAAGTCCTGCGCGATGCCACGCAGGCCCGAGGCGTAACCCTGGCCGATGGCGCGGAACTTCCACTCCGCACCGTGCCGGTAGAGCTCACCGAAGATCATGGCGGTCTCGGTGGAGGCGTCCTCCGAGAGGTCGTACCGGGCGATCTCGGCGCCGCCGGCCTGGTTCACCACGCGGATGAACGCGTTGCGCACCTGACCGAAGGACTGCTGGCGGTTCTCCGCGTCGTAGATGGAGACCGGGAAGACGATCTTCTCCACGTCCGCGGGGACACCGGCCAGGTTGACCTTGATCTGCTCGTCGTCGCCCTCGCCCTCACCGGTGGTGTTGTCACCGGTGTGCTCCACGGAGCCGTCGGGGCTCTTCAGGTTGTTGAAGAAAACGAAGTTCTGGTCGCCCGTGACCTTCCCCTCCGAGTTCGTCAGGATGGCACTGGCGTCGAGGTCGAAGTCCGTACCGGTCGTGGTGCGGACGTCCCAGCCGAGACCGACCGTGATGTCGGTCAGGCCCGGCGCCTCCTTGGTCAGCGAGACGTTGCCGCCCTTGCTGAGGCTGACTCCCACGAGTCCTCCCTTGGTGTGCAGGGGCGTTGCCCCCATCGTGCATTGGCTTCTTGAACAACGACTGGATCCTAGTGACGGGTTCCCCGTCACGACCCGCCTTACGGCGGGAGAATCACAGGGTGTCGAGTGCCTTCAGGTACTCGTTCAGGTCACGCGCGTCGGGCAGGCCGTTGACGACGGTCCAGCGCACGACGCCCTCCTTGTCGATGATGAAGGTGCCGCGCACCGCGCAGCCCTTCTCCTCGTCGAAGACGCCGTAGGCGCGGGAGATCTCGCCGTGCGGCCAGAAGTCGGAGAGCAGCGGGTACTCGAGACCCTCCTGCTCGGCGAAGACGCGCAGGCTGAACGGGGCGTCGTTGGAGACGGCGAGCAACTGCACGTCGTCGTTGACGAACTTGGGCAGTTCGTCGCGCAGGGCGCACAGCTCGCCCGTGCAGACACCGGTGAACGCGAACGGGTAGAAGAGCAGCACCACGTTCTTCTCGCCACGGAAGTCCGCGAGCCGCACGGTCTCGCCGTGCTGGTTCCTGAGCTCGAAATCCGGGGCCTTGGTGCCGACCTCGATCGCCATGGTCACGCCATCCCTTCCAGGGGCCGTAGGAGGCTGTTCGGGTGACCCACCCTACGCAGTCCGTCGGCGGCGAGGGCGACTCAGGCCCCGGCCCGGCCCGCCTCCCCCGTCGCGGGGAGGGGCATCACCGTCGTACGGCATACGGCATACGGGACAGCCAGCGCCGCCGCACGGGAGGCCTCCCCTTCCGGAACCCCGGAAACGGCATCGGGCTCCACGACCCGGAGATGTCCTCCCGGTCGCGGAGCCCGATGCGGTGCTCTCGGCCTGCGGCTAGCGCTTCTTGGCGGCCGCCTTGGGGGTGGCCAGACGGCTGCCGGACCAGTCCTTGCCCACACTGACGCTCTTGGACGGGGACAGGCCCGCGGTCCGCGCGGCATCGTTGATGTCGCTCGGCTCGACATACCCGTCTCGCCCGGTCTTCGGCGTCAGCAGGACGAGCGGTGCGCCCTCGTCGATGAGCGTCGTGGCGTCGACCAGCGCGTCCGTCAGGTCGCCGTCGTCGTCACGGAACCAGAGGACCACCGCGTCGGCGACGTCGTCGTAGTCCTCGTCGACGAGCTCGCTGCCAATGGTCTCCTGGATCGCCTCGCGGAGCTCCGAGTCGACGTCCTCGTCGAAGCCGATCTCCTGGACCACCTGTCCGGGCTGGAAACCCAGCCTCGCGGCCAGGCTAGTCCGCTCCTCCGCGTGGTCCGCGGTCGCGCTCACGGGTTGCCTCCTGATCATGTTTCGGAAGTTGTTCGGGCCTCGCGTACGCGAGGCAATGGCCGTAGTCCACACGTGCGGGACGGATCGCGCAAGTACCCGGCCGTGCAGACCGCCGAAACGGTGACGTTCCAGGCCGTGTCACCGCAACTCATGGCATGAGTACACGGTAACCGCTGCCGCGCCCACCCTCGGAATAATCGTTTTCGCGGCTTTCCTCACCCGCCCAGGTCCCACCCGGGCCGGGCCCGGGAAACCTCGCCGCGGCGCCGGGCAACACGCGGGAAAATGCGAACAGAACCCCTATTTCTTCGGCCGCTCCCCGTCTCTCGGCCGCCCACCGGCACAAAGCCCACGGTTACCCCTGAGTAGAGATGACGTGGGCCCCGCCGGGGTCCACGATGGGAGCGGCGCAATCAGCAAACCGGCACCAGCAGTGCTCCCACCAGCGCTCCCGGACATGCCTTCGGGGGCGCTCCCAGACAGTGAAGGAACAGCGTGGCTTCCGGATCAGATCGCAATCCGATCATCATTGGCGGCCTTCCCAGCCAGGTCCCGGACTTCGATCCCGAAGAGACCCAGGAGTGGCTCGACTCCCTCGACGCCGCGGTCGACGAGCGGGGCCGGGAGCGCGCCAGATACCTCATGCTGCGGCTGATCGAGCGGGCACGTGAGCGGCGCGTGGCCGTGCCCGAGATGCGCAGCACGGACTACGTCAACACCATCGCCACCAAGGACGAGCCCTTCTTCCCCGGCAACGAGGACATCGAGCGCAAGATCCTCAACGCCACCCGGTGGAACGCGGCCGTCATGGTCTCCCGGGCGCAGCGCCCCGGCATCGGGGTCGGCGGCCACATCGCCACCTTCGCCTCCTCGGCCTCGCTCTACGACGTCGGCTTCAACCACTTCTTCCGGGGCAAGGACGAGGGCGACGGCGGCGACCAGATCTTCTTCCAGGGCCACGCCTCGCCCGGCATCTACGCCCGCGCCTTCCTCCTGGACCGGCTCAGCGAGGCACGGCTCGACGGCTTCCGGCAGGAGAAGTCCAGGCAGCCCGACGCCCTGTCGAGCTACCCGCACCCGCGCTCGATGCCCGACTTCTGGGAGTTCCCGACCGTCTCCATGGGCCTCGGCCCGCTCGGCGCGATCTTCCAGGCCCGGATGAACCGCTACATGGCGGCCCGCGACATCGCGGACACCTCCAGGTCGCACGTCTGGGCCTTCCTCGGCGACGGCGAGATGGACGAACCCGAGTCGCTCGGCCAGCTGTCCATCGCCGCCCGCGAGGGCCTGGACAACCTGACCTTCGTGGTGAACTGCAACCTCCAGCGTCTCGACGGACCCGTACGCGGCAACGGAAAGATCATCCAGGAGCTGGAGTCGCAGTTCCGGGGCGCGGGCTGGAACGTCATCAAGCTGGTCTGGGACCGCACCTGGGACCCGCTGCTCGCCCAGGACCGCGACGGCCTCCTGGTCAACAGGCTGAACACCACGCCCGACGGGCAGTTCCAGACGTACGCCACCGAGACCGGCGCGTACATCCGCGAGCACTTCTTCGGCGACGACCAGCGGCTGCGCGCGATGGTCGAGAACATGACCGACGACCAGATCCTGCACCTGGGACGCGGCGGCCACGACCACCGCAAGATCTACGCGGCCTTCTCGGCGGCCAAGGCGCACAAGGGCCAGCCGACCGTGATCCTGGCGCAGACCGTCAAGGGCTGGACCCTCGGACCCAACTTCGAGGGCCGCAACGCCACCCACCAGATGAAGAAGCTGACGGTCGCCGACCTGAAGGGCTTCCGGGACCGGCTGCATCTGCCCATCCCCGACAAGGACCTAGAAGACGGGCTGCCGCCGTACTACCACCCGGGCCGGGACTCGGAAGAGATCCAGTACATGCACGACCGGCGCAGGGCGCTCGGCGGGTACGCGCCCACCCGTGTCGTACGCGCGCGGCCGCTCGCGCTGCCCGAGGACAAGACGTACGCAGGTGTGAAGAAGGGTTCCGGTCAGCAGTCGATCGCCACCACCATGGCCTTCGTCCGGCTGCTCAAGGACCTGATGCGGGACAAGGAGATCGGCAAGCGTTTCGTACTGATCGCCCCCGACGAGTACCGCACCTTCGGCATGGACTCGTTCTTCCCGACCGCGAAAATCTACAACCCGCTCGGCCAGCAGTACGAGTCGGTGGACCGTGAACTCCTGCTCGCCTACAAGGAGTCGCCGACCGGGCAGATGCTGCACGACGGCATCTCCGAGGCCGGCTGCACCGCCTCGCTGATCGCCGCGGGCTCGGCGTACGCCACCCATGGCGAACCGCTGATCCCGGTGTACGTCTTCTACTCGATGTTCGGATTCCAGCGCACCGGCGACCAGTTCTGGCAGATGGCCGACCAGATGGCGCGCGGTTTCGTCCTCGGCGCGACCGCCGGGCGAACGACCTTGACCGGTGAGGGACTTCAGCACGCCGACGGGCACTCGCAGCTCCTGGCCTCCACCAACCCGGCGTGCGTGGCCTACGACCCCGCGTACGGCTACGAGATCGCGCACATCGTCCAGGACGGACTGCGCAGGATGTACGGCGAGCCGCACCCCGGCGAGGACCCGGGCGTCTTCTACTACTTGACCGTCTACAACGAGCCCATCCAGCACCCCGCCGAACCCGAGAACGTCGACGTCGAGGGCATCCTCAAGGGAATCCACCGGCTGAACCCGGGCCAGCAGGGGACGGTGCCGGCGCAGATCCTCGCCTCCGGTGTCGCGGTGCCGTGGGCACTGGAAGCGCAGGAACTCCTCGCCCGCGACTGGAACGTACGGGCCGACGTCTGGTCCGCGACCTCCTGGAACGAACTGCGGCGCGAGGCCGTCGAGGTGGAGCGGTACAACCTGCTGCACCCCGAGGAGGACCAGCGCACGCCGTACGTCACGGCCAAACTCGCGGGCAGCGAAGGGCCGTTCGTCGCCGTCTCGGACTGGATGCGTTCGGTGCCGGACCAGATCGCGCGCTGGGTGCCCGGCACCTACCAGTCGCTCGGCGCGGACGGCTTCGGCTTCGCCGACACCCGGGGCGCGGCGCGGCGGTTCTTCCACATCGACGCCCAGTCGATCGTCGTCGCGGTACTCACCGAACTCGCCCGCGAGGGCAAGGTCGACCGCTCGCTGCTCAAGCAGGCGATCGACCGGTACCAGCTGCTGGATGTGGCGGCGGCGGATCCGGGGGCTGCGGGGGGAGATGCGTAGGTGGGGGTTGGGCCAGGGGTGGGGGTGCGGAGGTAGGTGTGGCGAACGCATCGCAGATCCGCGTGCCCCTCTTGCCCCGGCTGCCCCGCCTGCCCCAACTCCCGTGAAGCGTATTGGTGGTGGTAGAGGTGGAGGGGTGAGGGGCGGCGCTTGAGGCTTGAGGGCTTCCCCCTTTCTGGGGCCCCTCCCCCCTCCCCCACCCCACCCCGCCTCCCCTCTCCTACGATTCCCCTGTGAAGGAACAACCCGCCCGCGTCCGCTGGGAGCAGCACACCCAACGGCCGCTTCTGGTCCTCGCGGTCGCCTTCGCCGTCGCGTACGCGGTGCCGATCGCGGCGCCCGACCACGGTGACGCGCTCGCCTTCGGCTGCGCCCTGGTCGAGTGGATCGTCTGGGGCGCGTTCGCCGTCGACTACCTCGTACGTGTCGTACTCGCCGAGCAGCGTGGGCACTTCGTCCGTACGCACTGGCTCGACCTGATCGCCGTCATCCTGCCGATGATCCAGCCGTTCCGGCTGCTGCGGGTGGTCTCCACACTCCTGCTCGTCGGCCGCCGCGCCCGGATGGCTTCACAGGTGCGGCTGACGACCTATGTCGGCGGCGCCGTCGTCGGTCTGCTGATGTTCGGTTCGCTGGCTGTCCTCTCGGTCGAACGGAATGCCCCGGACGGCAATATCCACACCCTCGGCGACGCCCTGTGGTGGTCGTTCACCACGATGACCACGGTCGGCTACGGGGATCACGCGCCCACCACCGGCCTGGGCCGTCTGATCGCGGTCGGGCTCATGCTGTCCGGGATCGCCCTGCTCGGTGTCGTCACCGCCAACATCGCGGCCTGGTTCATCTCCCGCTTCGAACGCGACAACGCCGCCGAGGAACGCCAGACCGCCGCCATCAAGGAGCTGACCGCGCAGGTACAGGCCCTGCGCGCCCAAGTCGCCGCGCTCTCCGGGGAGTCGGCGACGGCCCCGGACGCCGTCGCCCACCCGCAGGTGGTACCGCAGCCCGCCGCCCTCACGGCCACCGCGGGCTCCTCCGCCCCGGTCGGTACGGCACCCGAGACGGGTCAGAGCCCGTAACGCCAGCCCCGCAGCGGCCACCGGGAGCGGCGCTGTCTCACCTCTCCCAGATCTTGAACGCCCGTACCCGGTACGCCGATTCGGGTGTGTAGCTGCCCTTGCCCTTACCGGGGTAGGTGTCGAACTCCCCTGTCTCGGCACACTCGTTGGACTGGTACGTGGTGACCGGCCGCCCCGTGCGGTTGACGAAGGACTGGGCTCCGCCCTTGGCCGGCAGCACGACGCAGCTGTCGATGTCGGTGTTGGAGAGATCGCGGATGTGCGGCTTGCCGCGGAAGTCCGGCCGGTCCCACAGGCACAACTCCCCTGCGGCGCAGGCGGCGAGCGCCTTGGCCGCGGTGGTGCGCGCGGGGTGGTGGGCCGACGCCGAGTGCGCCGGTGTGAGTGCCGCGCAGGACAGCGCCGCGGCGGTCACGGTGAGGGTCAGGTTCCTGCACTTGGTGGTGCGCGTCATGGTGTTTCCCCGTTGGTGAATGGATCGGTCGGTAGACCGACCGTGGTTGGTTCGGTCGTGGATGAATCGGTCGTCGGTGAATCGGTCGTGGATGGATCGTCGTGAGCGGATCGCTTGTGACCGGTTCGCACGCGAGGCGGCTCGGATGTGCGTGGCCTCGGGTCCGGGTGAAGGGACTCGGGCCCGAGCCGGCTCGGGGGTGCGTGGTGCGGTCGGTCCGCGTACGGCACGGCAACCTTCCGGAGCCGTGCCGCCGCTCTCATGGGAGCACTCTGACCTGGCCTTCGAGCGCTGCGGAAGGGGTCGCGGCCATGATCACCCTGATAGGGGAAATGCCCCGCCGACGACCCGGCGGGGCATTTTCCGTGCACGAAGTTGACGCGTTGCGCCAGGAGTTGAGCGGGGTCCGCCGGTTCGGTTCCCGCGTACCTGTCACCGGATCTGACCGTCCTCATGACCTGATTCGGGACGAATCCGCGCCGAATCGGACCCTCGCGGGCCGACTCGCGTCAGCGCCGTACAAGTACCGGACAAGCGGCCCGCAAGCTCCCCCGCCTCACTTGCTGTAGTTCTTGCCCGGCGGCCTGCCGGGGATCGGCTTGGCGATGAGGGCGACCGGGATGAACATGCCGAGGTGGCCCAGCGCGATGGTGAGGTGCCAGATCTCCTCGTCGTTGTAGTGGCGGGACGCCCGGGCGAACAGGTCGTCGGAGACGCGCTCCCCGAACGGGTTCGGGGTGAGGACGGCCTCCGCGAGTTCCAGCGCGATGCGTTCGGCGCCGCTGAAGTAGGGAGCGTCCTGCCAGGTCGCGATGGCGGTGATGCGCCGCTCCTCCTCACCCGCCTTGCGCAGACCGTCGGTTATCCGGATGCAGTGGTACGTGCTGCCGACGATCTGCGCGGCGCGCAGCAGCATCAAGGTGACCGTGCTCTGCGGCACCGGGCCGTTGCGGACGGCCTTGTGCACGGACCCGGAGAGGACCGCCAAGTCGGGGTACAGCGTGGTGAGATCGGGCAGACGCGACTGGAACCCCTCCTGCCGGGGCCCGGTGTCACCGTCCGGGAAGGCATCGCCGGCGGTTCCAGCGCCGGGGACGACGCTCTCCGCGATCGTGCTCTCGGGGATGGCCGCGGCGGAATCGTGGGCGGTTGTGGCGGAGTCATGGGTGGTCATGGCGGACTCGCTCCTTCACGCTCAGGGTGGTGCCCGGCCGGGGAACTCCCCGCGTTCCGGGCGTGGTTGCACCGGTCCGACCGCGCAGCGCGGCGATTTGTGAGGCGCGATCCCGCCCCGCTCGTCACAGATGACCGCGCTGTCCCGTCGGACTGGTGAGGACAGGAGCGGCGGAGGGAGCCCACGGGACCATGTCCACGCGATCCACGGCCGAAGCGATCCCGGTCAGAACCGAAGCAATCCCGGTCGGAGCCAGAACAGCCCCGGTCGGAGCCAGAACAGCGCCGGTCGGAGCCGAAGCGGCCCAGGGTTCAGCCGGAGCGAGGCAGGTCGGTGCCAGAGCGGCGCAGCCCGTACCCGAAGTGGCCCCGGTCATCGGTGAGCGGCGTCAACTGATCAATGTCGCCTACCGGTTGCTCGGTTCGATGGCCGATGCCGAGGACGCCGTTCAGGAGGCCTACGCCCGCTGGTACGCGCTGTCCGGCGGGCAGCAGCGGGCCATCGACTCTCCGGGGGCCTGGCTGACGACGGTCGCCATCCGTGTCTGTCTCAGCCAGCTCGGCTCCGCGCGGGTGCGGCGGGAGCAGTACGTGGGCGAGTGGCTGCCCGAACCGCTGCCCGATCCGGCCGAGTGGAACGGTGGGCGGTCGGACACGATCGCCTTTGACCCGGTCGACCGGGTCACCCTGGACGAGTCGGTGGGGATGGCCCTTCTGGTGGTGCTGGATTCGATGTCTCCGGCGCAGCGCGTCGCGTTCGTCCTGCACGACGTGTTCCGGTATCCGTTCGCTGAGGTGGCCCGGATCGTGGGCCGTACCCCGGCCGCCTGCCGCCAGTTGGCGTCCTCGGCCCGCCGCCGGGTCCGTGCCTCGCGGGCACTGTCGGCTCCGACGGCGCGGGACGCCGCTGTCGTGCGGGACCTCAAGCGGGCGTGGGAGGCCAGCGACATCAACGCCCTGGTCGGCCTTCTCGACCCGCAGGCCACCGCGGTCGGCGACGGCGGTGGCCTGGTGAGCACGCTGCGCCGACCGCTGCGGGGCGGTGAGACGATCGCGCGGCACCTGGTCCGGCTCCCCCGGCGGCCGTCCGGGACCACGCTCGTCGAGTGCACCGTCAACGGGCGGCCGGGACTGGTCGGCCGCGAGGGCGGTGCCGTGGTGACGGTGTACGCCTTCGACGTCGCCCGCGACCGGATCCGCCATCTGTGGGCGGTGCGCAACCCCGAGAAGCTCCGGTCCTGGGCACCGAGCTCCGCGGCGGCGTGGACAACCGTCCCGTAGGGGGCGCCAGTTGGGATCCGCCGCGCAGGAAGCGCCGGTTGGGGTCCGCCCCGTAGGAACCGCCCGGTTGGGACCCGCCCCGTACCCCGCCCTCAGATGTGCCCGCCGCCCGCACCCGCCTCGGCATGCTCGCCGCGCTTGGTCAGGAGTGCCACGAGGACGGCGGCGACGGAGACTCCGGCGGCCACCAGGCAGGCCATGCTCATGCCGGAGACGAAGGTGTCGTGGGCGACGGTGGTGATCTTCTCGGCGAGGGGTCCGGGCGTGCCCGGCGGCACCGGGGCCGCGCCCTGCTGCACCGCTTCCTTCGCCTTGTCCAAGTCCTCGGCGGGCAGGGGCTCGAGCTTCGCCTCGGCCATGTTGCCGGTGAAGTCGCTGTCGACCTTGGAAGCCATGACGGCGCCCAGTACGGCCGTGCCGAGGCTGCCGCCGATCTGCATGGCGGACTGCTGGAGGCCGCCCGCGACGCCGGAGAGTTCCAGGGGCGCGTTGCCCACGATGACTTCGGTGGCGCCCACGAGGACGGGGGCGAGTCCGAGGCCGAGCAGGGCGAACCAGACGGACATGGTGAGGCTGCCGGTGCCGGCGTCGAGGCGGGACATGCCGTACATGGCGAGCGCGGTGAAGGCCATGCCGCCGGAGAGCGGGATGCGCGGGCCGAGCCGGGTGATCAGGGTTCCGGCCAGCGGGGAGCCGACGATCAGCATGCCGGTGAGCGGGAGCAGGTGCAGGCCGCTGTCGACCGGGCTCATGCCGTGCACGTTCTGCAGGTAGAAGGTGACGAAGAACAGTCCGCCGAGGAAGGCGATGGCCATCAGGACCATCAGGACGACACCGGCGGACAGTGCCAGGGAGCGGAACAGGCCGAGCGGTACGAGGGGTTCGGCGACCTTGGTCTCCCAGTACGCGAAGACCGCGAAGCACAGGACGGAGGCGCCGATGAAGGACCAGGTGCCGCCTGCGCCCCAGCCCCATTCCGGTGCCTTGATGAGGGCCCAGACGAGGCAGAACATGGCGCCCGAGAGCAGCAGGATGCCGGGGATGTCGAAGGAGCGCGGGGCCTTTTCGGCGCGGTGGTCGCGGATGATGGCCAGGCCCATCACCAGGGACACGGCGCCCACGGGCAGGTTGATGAAGAAGACGGACTGCCAGCTGACGTGTTCGACGAGCAGTCCGCCGACTATCGGGCCGCCCGCGGTGGAGGAGCCGATGACCATGCTCCAGATGCCGATCGCCATGTTGAGTTTCTCGGCGGGGAAGGTCGCGCGCAGGATGCCGAGGGCGGCGGGCATGAGCAGGGCGCCGAACAGGCCCTGGAGTACGCGGAAGGTGATGACGGAGGCGATGCCGTCGGACAGGCCGATGGCGCCGGAGGCGAGCGCGAAGCCGACGGCGCCGACGAGGAAGGTCTGGCGGTGGCCGAAGCGGTCACCGAGTTTGCCCGCGGTGATCAGGGCGACGGCGAGCGCGAGGAAGTAGGCGTTGGTGATCCACTGCACGTCCGCGAAGGAGGCGTCGAGGTCCTTGGCGATGGCCGGGTTGGCGATGGCGACCACGGTGCCGTCCAGGGCGACCATCGTCACGCCGAGGCCCACCGTGAGGAGGGTCAGCCAGGGGTGGCCGCGCAGGCGTCCGGTGGTGGTCTCCGGTGGGGTTGTCGGCGCGTCGTCAGCCGGTTCCTTGGGGTCGACGGTGGTCTGGCTCGTCATGCCGCGAGGTTAATGTCAGCGACTGACATCAAGCAAACCCGCTTGACTGACCGAGACACAACCGACATCCGCCCGGGCCATCGGCCGGGCATGGGCCAGCACCGCCCTTGCGGGGCGGGCGAGTTGAAGGGAACACAGCAGGAGATGACCACGGAGTCGACCGCCACCGTCCTCGGCGCGCGCCAGCGCAGGAAACAGCGCACGCGCGAAGCCCTGCTGCACGCGGCCCTCGAACTGTTCACGACACAGGGGTACGAGGAGACGACGGTGGACGAGATCTCCGAGGCGGTGGCGGTGTCCCAGCGCACCTTCTTCCGTCACTTCAGCAGCAAGGAGGCGGCGGCGTTCGCGCTGATGGACCTGGTCGAGTCGCGGTTTGTGACCTCGCTCGCCGAACGGCCGCCCGGCGAGAGCCCGTTGGAGGCGATGCGCCGGGCGGTCCTTGACTCCTGGGACCCCCTCGGCGAGGCGATCGAGGCCCAGGTGCCGGTCGAACTGCACATGCGCACCTACCAGTTGATCCAGTCCACACCCTCCCTCCTGGCCACCCACATGCGCCGGTCCGTCGACCTGGAGGAGGTGCTCGCCCGCCTGATCGCCGAACGGGAGGGCCTGGACGTGGACCGCGATCCGCGGCCACGCCTGGTGGTGGCCGCGTTCAGCGGGGTGATGCGGATGACGGGGCGGCTGTGGGGCGCGAACGACGACATGAGCCCTGCGTCGCTGCGCGAACTGACGGCCGCGTATCTCGACGAGTTCGAGTCCGCGCTGGCCCACGACTGGCGCAGCGGCTGACACGCCGGGCGCGGCGGCGGTGCGCGCGAGGGCTCGATCACGGCCCCGACAAGGGCTCACGGACGACCCCGGCAAGGCTCACGCGCGGCCCCGGCAAGGGCTCGCGTACACCCTCGGAGCAGCGGTCGCGCACAGTGACGAGCCATTTGACCCACGTCCGCTATGCGGCAAATAGGGGCCCCGAAACGTGACCCGCACCACTGGGTTCCTGGCTTCGACTCGGGTTCTCCTAGGGTGTCCCGCAGTGACTCCCACCGATACCCCCACGCAGCTCAGCGCCACTCGTGCCCTGCTCGCCCTGGCCGTCGTCTTCGTTCTGCTGACGACGACCGGCTGGACCACCGTGCGTGGTCACGGAGCGGCGTCCTCTCCCGTCGAAGCGTCCTTCGACGCCTGGGAACGCGGCCGTATCGGGGCGAGACCCCTTCCCTCTCACGAGTCCTCGCCACAGCGCCTGCGCGACTTCTTCGAGTCCCTCGACAAGCGCCAGGAGCGGCGGCTGCTGCGCCGGTACGCACTGGCCGTGGGCAACATGAACGGTGCCCCGGTCGAGCTGCGCTACCGGGCCAACCGGATCGCGCTGGAGAAGGCCCGCAAGGCCGAGCTCCGCCGCACGCACGACCCGCGGCTCTCGTCGGTCGGCCAGCACCAGGCGGGCCGGCGCATGCACCGCTTCGAGAACCTGCTCGAACCGCACCGCCGCATCCTCGCCTTCGACCCGCTCGGTCCCGGGCGGGTGGCCGAGGTCTTCGGCAACCTCGAACGGGCACAGCGGGTCTCGGTGGTGGTGCCCGGCGTCGACACGGACCTGCTCACCTTCCAGCGCACCCAGCGCCGTTACAGCGCCCCCGTCGGCATGGCGCAGGCCCTGCACCGTGCCGAACGCCAGACGCGCCCGGACACCCGTACCGCGGTGATCGCCTGGGCCGACTACACCTCCCCGTCCGGCATCGGCGTGGACGCGGTGACCGCGGGCAAGGCGGAGGACGGCGCGGAGCGCCTGAACGCACTGCTGCGCGCGCTGCCGGGCCGGGCACCGGTCGCGCTGTTCTGCCACAGCTACGGAAGCGTGCTGTGCGGCGTCGGCGCCGACGAGCTGCCCTCACGGGTCACCGACATCGCGGTCTCGGGCAGCCCCGGAATGCGGGTCTCCAGCGTCTCCGGCCTGGACACCGGCGCCCGCGTCTGGGCCACCCGGGACAACGACGACTGGATTCGGGAGGTCCCCTTCCTCAAGCTCGGCGGCCTGGGCCACGGCGCCGACCCGGTGTCCGGCTCGTTCGGCGCACGGCGCGTCTCGGCCGAACTGGCGCAGGGGCACACCGGGTACTTCACGCCCGGGACCGACAGTCTCGGCAACTTCGCGGCCATCGGGACGGGCTCCTTCCGCACAGTGACGTGCGCACAGCAGGATCCTGCGTGCCGGGACGGTCTCACGGACGCCTAGCGGCACGAACGCGCGTAGTACCTGCAAGAAGTGCGGTCGCGCAAGAGGCGACGTGAAGGGGCCTCCCGCATACGATGACCCGCATGGGTGACGTACTGGCTGGACTTCATGCCGCCTGGGAGTTCGAATCGGACTCCGTGCTCATCCGCTTCGAACGGGGGATCCGCACGCCGAAACTCTTCCAGGTGCTCGGCGAACGCCGAATCCCCCTGGAGGCGATAGCGGCGGTGACACTGACTCCCGGGCGACGCGGGTCCGTCGTGCTGCACGCCGTGCCCAGACCTGGCGCGGACCCGCTGATGGATGTGGCGGCCGGGCAGCTCAAAGAGGGCTGCGACCCCTACCGCCTGGTGCTGCCCGCGCAACAGGAGACGCTCGCCGAGTACTACGCCGACGAGTTGCGCGCCCTCCTGGACGAGGACGCCGGGCAGGACGCCGAACGCCATCTGGTGGCCCCGCCCGAGCCGCCCCGGCAGTTCAAGGCCTACGACGGCCGGGCCGTGTTCGACGGCGGCGCGGTGTCCTTCCGCTGGTTCTGGACCGGCGCCTCCTCCGCCAAGTGGAAAGCGGGCGACCAGAACTACGAGGTCAGCGAGCTGTGCGGGGTGGAGTGGCGCTCCCCCGAGGTCTTCGAGGGACATCTGCGACTGCGCCGCCGCGGCGAGGAGGAGCAGCCCTCCCAGCCCGACCAGGACCCGGCCGCCGTGGTCTTCGGCCTCGGCTACGGACCGGTCCACGAGTCCCTGCCGTTCGCCGCTGCCGTCCTCGCGGCGATACGTTCCTCCGGCGGCGCCCAGAAGCCCCGCGAAGTCGCCGCACCGGTACCGGCAGGTGCCCGCCGCGACCCGGCCGACATCGCCGAACGCATCCGTCACCTCGGCGAACTCCACCAGGCCGGGCTGGTGACGGACACCGAGTTCAGCACGAAGAAGGCCGAGCTGCTCGCGGAGCTGTGAGCACCGGCCCCCGGCGGGGCGGGCGCTCACAGCTCCGTGCGCAGGACGGACGACGCGGCAGGCGGCAGGCGGCAGGGCAGACGGCCGGGCGGACGGCGGGACGGACGGGGCGTCCGCGTTGGCCGCCGTACGCCCGTATCCGTTACGCCCGTGTCCGTAACTCCCGCCTCCGTTCCTCCTGTACCCGTTACTCCCGTCCGGCCGAAGTGAAGGCCATGTCCGCGTACCGCTGGCCCGCGACCTGTCCCGCGATCGGCTCCAGGGCCGCGAACTCCCCTTCCGTCAGCTCGATCCGGGTGGCCGCCGTGTTCTCCTCGATGCGGCTGCGCTTACGGGTGCCCGGGATCGGTACGACCGTCAGGCCCCGCCTGCTCGCCTGCTGCTGTACCCAGGCCAGCGCGATCTGCGCGGGGCTCGCCTCGTGTGCGCGGGCCACCTCGTGCAGCGGCGTGAGCAGGGCGGCGTTGGCGGCCGCGTTCTCGCCACTGAAGCGGGGCAGCGTACGCCGGAAGTCGTCGTCGCTCAGATCGGTGCGCGCGTCGGCGAACAGGCCCGCGAGGAATCCGCGCCCGAGCGGCGAGTACGGCACCAGGGCGACCCCGAGCCGGGCCGCCTCCGCCACCACCGACTCCTCGATGTCCCGGCTGAACAGCGACCACTCCGACTGCACGGCCGCGATCGGGTGCACGGCGTGCGCGGCGCGCAGTTCGGCGGCGGTCACCTCGCTCAGGCCCAGGTGCTTGACCTTGCCCTCGCGGACGAGCTCGGCCATGGCGCCGACCGACTCCTCCAGCGGGACGCTCACGTCGCGCCGGTGCATGTAGTAGAGGTCGACCGTCTCGGTGCCCAGGCGGCGCAGGCTCGCCTCGATGCTGGAGCGGATGTAGGCGGGGTCGTTGCGGATGCTCCGCCGCTCCATGTTCTGCGGGTCGATGTGCAGGGCGTACTTGGTGGCCAGGACGATCTCGTCCCGGTGGGCGGCGACGAAGGGCGCGAGGAACTTCTCGTTCTCGCCCGCGCCGTAGACGTCGGCGGTGTCGTAGAGGGTGACGCCGAGTTCGAGGGCGCGTTCCAGGGTGGCGCGCGCCTCGTCGGCGTCGGTGGGGCCGTAGGCCCAGCTCATGCCCATGCAGCCAAGACCCTGTATGCCCACCTCGGGTCCGTCGGTGCCCAGTTGTGCGGTCGCGATGCGCGTCATGTGCCCGTGACTCTCTCCGGCATACGGCCGGTGTCGGCGTAGATGCTGATCTTGTGGTCGAGTACCGCGAGGGTGTCCTGGAGTTCGGCGATCCGGGCCAGGACGTCCCTGCGGGTGGTCTCCAGCAGGTCGCGGCGCTCGGCGAAGGTGCCCTCACCGGCGCGCACGAGTTCGGCGTACCGGACCATGTCGGAGACCGGCATCCCGGTCAGCCGCAGCTTGCCGACGAGGTCCAGCCAGTCGAGATCGCGGTTGCGGTAGCGGCGCTGGCCCGTGTGGGAACGGTCCACGTGCGGCATCAGACCGATGCGCTCGTACCACCGCAGGGTGTGCGCCGTCAGCCCGGTGAGCGCGACGACCTCGCTGATCGTGTAGTGGTCCTGCCCGTCGGGCCGCGGATGGACCGGCGGTCGGGGGGAGCAGAGGTCCGCCCGTTCACCGGCCGCGGCCATGGTCTCGGTCACCGTCATGCCTCAACGCTAGAACCTTGGAGTGCACTCCAGGCAAGGGTGGTTTTTGGGGCGGGGCCACGGCCGCGGCGATACGGCTGCCGCCGCCCCCTCCGGCGCCCGTGCGGGCGGCCGATAGGCTCGCCGGTATGCAGAGCCTGGCGTTGACCGAGAACTGGCCCGTTTCGACCGCCGCCGCGGCGGTGGTCCGCGCGGACGGCACCGTGGCGGGCAGCCGCGGACCGGCCGACCACAGGTTCGCGCTGGCCTCGGTGACCAAACCGCTGGCCGCGTACGCCGTACTCGTCGCGCACGAGGAGGGCGCGCTCGACCTGGACGAGTCCGCAGGGCCCGAGGGCGCGACGGTGCGGCACCTGCTCGCCCACACCAGCGGGCTCGCCTTCGACGAGCACCGGATTCAGGCCGCCCCGGGCGAGCGCCGTATCTACTCCAACGCGGGCTTCGAGGTGCTCGGCGACCATCTCGCCAAGGCCGCCGACATCCCGTTCGCGGAGTACCTGCGCCAGGCCGTGCTCGAACCGCTCGGCATGACCGGTACGCGTCTGGACGGCTCACCCGCGAAGGACGGCACCTCCACCCTGTCCGACCTGGTGCGCTTCGCCGCCGAACTCCAGGCGCCCACCCTGCTCGACGCCCGTACCGTCGCCGAGGCCATGACCGTGCAGTACCCGGGCACCAAGGGAGTGCTGCCGGGCTACGGGCACCAGAGCCCCAACGACTGGGGGCTCGGCTTCGAGATCCGGGGCTCCAAGTCCCCGCACTGGACGGGCCGTTCGTCCTCACCGCGCACTTTCGGCCACTTCGGTCAGGCCGGGACCTTCCTGTGGGTCGACCCCGACGCGGGCGCCGCCTGCGTGGCGCTGACCGACCGCGCCTTCGGGCCCTGGGCGATCGAGGCCTGGACGCCGTTCACGGACGCGGTGCTCGCCGAGCTCTGACGCAGCACCGCCGACCGGTGCCGCACCCGCCTCGACAGGCCGCGTTCGTCCATCATGCAGATCTCCCAGATCTGAGAGACCCACCTGTCAACAACGTCCGCCAGGTCTAGACCTGGTCCACCTGATCCAGAGCCGGGGCGAGCATCGCGAAAGCGCGGTCGATCAGGTCGGCGGGATCCTCGGCGCCGTCGCTGGTGCTCCAGCGGCGCAGCACCGTGTGAAAGGCCGTGAGTGCCGCGCCCGCGGCCAGTTGCGGGTACAGGTCGCTCTCGGCGTCGCGGTCCAGACGTGCCGCGAGCTCCGCCGCGAGGTCCTCGCGCCACTGGGCTTGGCGCTCCAGGAAGCGTGCGAGCAGGGCCGGGGTGCGCAGGATCAACTGCACCACCGGCAGTGCCCGCTCCGCGTGGCCGCTACAGGCGGCGAGAGGGACCCGAACCGCGTGCCGCAGTGCCTCTGAGGGGCGCTCGGCGGCCGGGCGGTCGGCCAGTTCGGCACGGATGTCACCGCCCATGTCGGCCAGGAACTGGACGACCACGTCCTCCTTGGACGCGAAGTAGCGGAAGAAGGTCCGCTTGGAGACGCCCGCGCTGAGGGCGATCTCGTCGACGGTGACCGCGTCATAGCCCTTGGCAGCCAGCAACTGCAGTGCCGCCTCGGTCAGTTCGTCCGAGACGAGTTGCCGCTTGCGCTGGGCCAGGCTCACTTCGGGGCGAGGGCGGGAGCTCACCCGGCGATGGTACGTCATGCCTCCCACGACACCCAGGCGCACTATGGCACCCGATGGCAGCATGGCACTCAAATCCCTTCTTGACACTCGGTGACATCAGGGACAGCATGTGCCGCATGACGCGGAAGCAACGGAAGCAGCAGCGGCGCCCCTGGACCTCCGAGCGGATCCCCGACCAGACCGGGCGGCTGTTCGTCGTCACCGGCGCCAACAGTGGCCTCGGCCTGGCGACGACCCGGGCCCTCGCACACCGGGGCGCGCGGGTGATCCTCGCCGTACGGGACGAGTCCAAGGGGCAGCGCGCGGCGGCCGAGATCACCGCCGAGCAGCCCGGCGCCCACCTCGAAGTACGCCGCCTCGACCTCGCCGACCTCGTCTCGGTCCGCGCCTTCGCCGACCGCCTGCACGACGACCACCCGCGCCTGGACGTACTGATCAACAACGCCGGAGTGATGGCACCGCCCCGAACCCTCAGCGCGCAGGGCCACGAGCTCCAGTTCGCCTGCAACCACCTCGGCCACTTCGCGCTCACCGGACTGCTCCTGGACCTGCTGGAGGCGGGCCGGAGCCCCCGTGTGGTCACGGTGAGTTCGGTCAACCACCGCAAGGCCCGCCTTCGCTTCGACGACCTGCACGGCGCACGCCGTTACTCGTCGATGGCCTTCTACAACCAGTCGAAACTGGCCAACGCGGTCTTCGGGCACGAACTCCACCGACGACTGATCGCCTCCGGCAGCCCGGTGCACAGCCTGCTCGCCCACCCCGGGTACACCGCCACCAACCTCCAGTTCAGCGCCCCGGTCGGATTGTGGCGGGTGCTGTTCGGGCACATCGGCGCCCCGCTGTTCGCCCAGCGCCCGGAGCAGGGCGCACTGCCACAGCTGTACGCGGCGACCGAACCGGACGCGCGGGGCGGCGAGTTCATCGGTCCGGACGGCACGGCCGAACTGCGCGGGGCCCCCACCCGGGTGGAACTCTCCCCCGCCGCCGCGGACCCCGGCACCGGCAGCCGCCTGTGGGACGTCTCCGAGAAACTCACCGGCGTCCGCTACGGCTTCACGGCGGCGCGCTGAGCGGCCTCACTCTGAGCGGCCTCGCTCCGAGCGGCCGCGCCCGCACCACTACCGGCCGTCACGAACCGGGCCCTGCCCGAACTCGCTCGGGTGGCTGCCTGGTTGACCGCATGGCTGGCCGCCTGACTGGCCGCCTGGTTGACCGTTCAGCCGGAGCCGGACGCGTAGCAGCCCGCCCCCTGCGGACAGAAGAACCCCAGGGCGGTTCGCAGGGCCTCGATCTGGTCCCCGCTCTCGTCCACCGGCCCGGCCGCGACGACGGCGTACATCGTCCCGTCGGGCGTCGCGAAACGATGGTCGGCGACATGCCGGGGGCCGAACTCGTCGTTGTTGTACGTGTATTGCAGGTCCGCGTAGGGATACGCACCGCCCTCGCCCTCCAGGATGAGGCGCGTGTAGTCCGGCAGGTCCGAGACGAGGCGCTCGGCCTCGACCGCCGAGTCGTAGGGCGTGGGCTCGGGCCCCTCCAGCTCGAAGATCTGGAGGAAAGAGGTACGCGTGGTGGTCGGGTCCTCGGGCGCGTAGTAGACGCTGGTGTCCCGGGTGGTGCGGTACCAGCCCTCGGGAACGGCGAGACGGTAACCGGCCTCGTCGTCCACCAACCGGTAACCGGCCGGGACTTCGGGCTCCTCGGGCTCGGGCTCCGGTTCGGTGGGCTCGTCGGAATTCCCTCCCGACGAGCCCCCGTCCGCGCCCCCGTTCACGCCGCCGTCGCTGTAACCCGGGTCCGGGCCCACACTGTTCGGGCCACCCACGGTGCCGGGGGTTTCGACCGTCCACGGCGGCTTGGTCGTCTCGTCCTCCCCGTCGGCGGCACGTACCAGCAGCCAGATTCCGACGCCGACGAGTGCGAGGGCGGCAACCACGACGACCGAAAGAACCATCCGGCGTTGCACGTTGGGGCCAGGGGCGAGCCGGGGGTCGGGCGGCGGGCCCGGTGCGCCGCCGTTCCCCCGCACCGATCCCGGCGCATGCCCCGGTGGCGGCCGGTCCACCCACTGCTGGCCCTCCGCGTCCCAGTAGCTCATCCCAACCTCCCCCGGCAGGTCCCCTGTTCAGGCCAGCACCTGGGCGATGGCCTGGGTCACCGCCACCGCCGCGGCGAGCCCGCTCACCGCGCCCGCACCGGTCCCGAGCAGTTCGCGCAGCCTGCTCAGCCGCCCCGCGTCGGCCCGGCCGGTCCCGGCGATCTCCTCCTCCACCCGGGCCAGCTCACCGGCCACCCCGGCCGTCTCCTCACTGGGCACGAGCAGTGCGAGCTGCTCACGCAACGTCCTTACGGCGTCGAGGAGTTCGGCCTGTGCCGAGGTGGCGGGCGCCGGCCCGTGTCCCGACATGTCGACGGCCCGCGCCCCGTACCCCGCGGCCACCGCCCCACCGCTCATCGACCCGATGCGCACCACACCGGACCCACCCGTGTTCCCGTTCGCGGCCCCGTCCTCGGCCCTGTTCGCGGCCCCGTCCGCCGCTGCCTCGTCCTCGTACCTCACGATCCGGCACCTCCCCCCTTCTCCAGTACCGTGCTCGAACTGCGGGCCGTGGCCCGCTCCCCCGTCGCGACGGCGCCGCCGCTCATCGACCCGATGAACACTCCGCCGCCGCTGACATTGACGATCTGCTGCTCGAACTCACCGGTCTCGTACCCGGCGGCACTGAGCGCCGAGTGCACCCCGCTCGCGATGCGGTCCTGGACGGTCTTCACATACCGGCTGACGTCCATCTCCTGGAACAGCGAGATCTCCCGTACGCTGCCCAGCTCCCGTACCGAGGCGGCCGGGCCGTCCGGCAGGGCGCGCTGCGGTTCGCCGAGCCACACGCGGAACACGGAGACCAGGGTGCCCAGCGCGGAGACCGCGGCGGCGATGGTCGCGGTCGGTGCGGTGAGCAGGGCGCGTACGCCCTCGCGTGCCACGTTCTCGGCGCCCCGGTTGACGATCACGTCGACGGCCCTGAACTCCGGCCGCATTGGGGTGAGTACGTGCGGGACCACTTCCAGGACCAGCATTCCGCCCTGGGTGTGCACCCGCACCAGGACCGAGACCACCAGGTTCTCGTCCCAGGCGCCGATCCGGATGCGCAGGAAGTGCCGTCGCGCCTCGCCGCCCTCGTCGACGGCCTCGCGCAGATGCGCGGCGACCGTCCCCTCGTCGTAGCCGACCCGGAAGCGCGGCGGGCCGACCGGCAGATACACGAACTCGTCGATCTCCAGCTCGCACAGCCGGTCCCTGCTGGTCCGCGCCGCCGCGTCGCGCAGCGCCTCGATGCGCGGCCGGATCAGGTCGATGACCGCACGCGCGGTCAGCCGGCCGGCGTCCGTCCCGCCACCGCTCCGCTTGAGTTCCAGCGCCAACGACCAGGGTTCGTACGGCTTTCCGGCGCCGATGAACGGGCGGAGCGGGTCGTAGATGGTGAGCGGCGCGTGCTGTTCGCGGTCGATGTTCGCCTGGATGCGGCGCAGCCGTTCGGCGCCTCGCGGAACGGCGCGCGCCAGCCGGGCGAAGGCGCTTCGGCTCAGTTCCTCGCGCAGCACGGCGGCCACCCGCGCCCGGTGGATCCAGACGGGAAGCACGAGCAGCAGCGGGAAGATCACCGCGGGCCATACGTTCAGGCCCGCGACGAGGGCGTAGAACACCAGGAACCAGTAGCCGAGGGCCAGAAACCGCGGACCGTAGGAGAGCACCTTGCGCCGCCCGCGCACCGCCTCTCTCAACGTGGCCGTGTCCAGGGTGTAGACGGCGGTGCTCAGGCCCGCGGCGCCCCGGCCCGCGTACAGGGCCAGGGCGACGGCCGCGTACACGGCGAACGCCGGAAAGCCCATCAGGCGGCTGGTGCCCTGGGTGATCTCGACGGTGACGAACAGCACCCAGATCGCCAGCGTCAGCAGCGCCGTCCCGACCTCCTGGGCGCGGGCGCGCAAGGCGTGCGCGAGCACGGGTACGACATCCACCCCGAGCGAGGGAGCCACCGGACGCTCCTCGTGCTCGGACAGTTCCTCCACGACCCGGCGGCGGAACTCCGCGTCCAGGTAGGCACCCGCGCACAGCAGACGGGTGGCCTCGCTCCGCGAGAATCCCTCGGACGACCGCACCGGAGTGTCCACGCAACCTCCCCCGAGCCCTGAACTCCCGTGTTCTCACGGGGAGTTGGAGTGCGTACGTATGGGCCGGTACTCAAGGTAGGACGAATGGACAGAGGGTGGCAGTTCTGAACCAGCCAGACTTTTAGCCCTCAACTATCCAGATAGGTAAAGGGAGTCAACAGTTGAGCAAACCGAGTCGACTCGGTCAACACCGGTCAACTCAACCCTCTCCAGTCAATCCGATCAACTCAATCAACTCGGGCCACCTGCGATCAACTTGGTCAACCCGGTCCACCCACACGATGAAGATTGATCAAGATGATGCAGGCGATCCAGTCGGTCCAGACGATGCAGACGATGCGCGCTGTGCAGCCATCTCCCACAGCAACACCTCCGCGGCCTCCGCGGCCGCGACCTCCACCCCCCGCGCACCCGTGATCCGAGCCGCGTCGCCGGGCCCCAACTCCACGGGCTCCTCACCCCCGAGCCGGACCCGGCCGCGTACGACGTGCAGATAGACGAAATCCGCGTCCGGTACGGCGCTCCGCGCGCCCGCGGTCAGGCGGCGGGTGTGCAGCATGGCGCCGGCGGCGGGCAGCGCGTACGGAGTGGAGTCGGCTATGCCGCGCACGATCCGGTAGCCGGGCTCGCCGCCCGGCCGGAGCGGAGCCAGCCACATCTGGACGAAGACCAGGGGCTCGGTGCCGTCGTTGCGCTCCACGTGCCGCACCCCGTCGCCCGCGCCGAGGTGCTGAACGTCACCGGGCCGCACCAGCGACTCGTGGCCCGCCGAGTCACGGTGGGTCAGCTCGCCCTCGACGACCCAGGTGACGATCTCGGTGTGGCTGTGCGGGTGTTCCTCGAACCCGGCGCCGGGCTCCAGACGCTCCTCGTTGCAGGCGATCACCGCGCCGAAGCGCAGGTTGTCGGGGTCGTAGTACGGCCCGAAGCTGAAGGCGTGCAGGGTGGTGATGCCCTCGTCCGGGCTGCCGCCGCGATAGCGCTCACCGGCGCGCCGTACGTCAATCACACCGACCACGGTAACGGCAAGCCCTCACCCCGCCGCCGCAGAAGCTTGCCCCGATGAGGCAGTCTTGTCCCCGTGCCCGAACCCGATGACAGTTCCCTCTCTCATGGCTCTCCCGGCTCTCACGGCTCCACCGGTTCACCCAAGGGGGGCCATCCGCACGCCGGAACGCTGAAGCGGCTCGAGAAGTCCTCAGGGTCGCTCGCCGCGCAGGCCATCGCGCGGATGGACGAGACGCTGCCGTGGTATCGCGCCATGCCACCGGAGAACCGGTCCTGGATCGGGCTCGTCGCGCAGGCCGGTATCGCGGCCTTCACCGAGTGGTTCCGGCGGCCCGACGCCCCGCAGGCCATCTCCACCGACGTCTTCGGCACCGCACCGCGCGAGCTGACCCGCGCCATCACCCTGCGGCAGACCGTCGAGATGGTGCGCACCACGATCGAGGTCATGGAGTCCGCGATCGAGCAGGTCGCGGCGCCCGGCGACGAGTCCGTACTGCGCGAGGCGCTGCTCGTGTACGCCCGCGAAATCGCCTTCGCCACCGCCCAGGTGTACGCGCAGGCCGCCGAGGCCCGCGGCGCGTGGGACGCCCGCCTCGAATCGCTGGTCGTCAACGCCGTGCTGTCCGGCGAGGCCGACGAGGGCGCCGTCTCCCGCGCCGCCGCCCTCGGCTGGAACTCTCCCGAGCATGTGTGCGTGGTCCTCGGCACCGCGCCGGACGGCGACAGCGAGCTGACGGTGGAGGCCATCCGGCGGGCCGCCCGGCACGCCAAGCTGCAGGTCCTGACCGGGGTGCTCGGCGACCGGCTCGTCGTCATCGCGGGCGGCAGCAACAATCCGCTGCAGGTGGCCAAGGCGCTGATCGGCCCGTACGCGGCGGGTCCGGTGGTGGTCGGGCCGATCGTGCCCGACCTGCTGGCCGCGACCCGCTCCGCGCAGGCCGCCGCCGCCGGGCTCAAGGCCTGCTCGGCCTGGCAGGACGCGCCCCGGCCGGTACTCGCGGACGATCTGCTCCCGGAGCGCGCGATCGCCGCCGATCCCTCCGCGCGAGAGCAACTGGTGGAGGAGATCTACAGACCACTGGAAGAAGCGGGCTCGGCGCTCCTGGAAACGCTGAGCGTCTATCTGGAGCAGGCAAGCAGCCTCGAAGGGGCCGCCCGGATGCTCTTCGTCCACCCCAACACCGTGCGCTACCGGCTCCGACGTGTGACTGACGTCACCGGATGGTCACCCTCGGATGTACGCTCGGCCTTCACGCTGCGCATCGCCCTCATCCTCGGGCGTCTGGCCGACAGGGACACCCAACCCTAGGTTTTTGTTGAAGCTCCACAATTACCCCTACGGTTCTTCGTCCCTGTCCCCACGGGCGGGCGAGGCCGTCCTCAAGAGAGAGTGTGAGAGTGCTCGTACTCGTCGCTCCCGGCCAGGGCGCCCAGGCCCCCGGCTTTCTGACCCCCTGGCTCGAACTGCCCGGCGCCGCCGACCGCATCGCGGCCTGGTCGGACGCCATCGGTCTCGACCTCGCCCACTACGGAACCGAGGCCGACGCCGACGCCATCCGTGACACGGCCGTCGCCCAGCCACTTCTGGTCGCCGCCGGACTGCTGTCCGCCGCCGCGCTCGGCGAGCTGACGCCGGGCGCCGTCGCCGGACACAGCGTGGGCGAGATCACCGCCGCCGCGTACGCCGGCGTCTTCGACGACATCGCCGCCCTGAAGTTCGTACGGGCCCGTGGCCTGGCGATGGCCGAGGCCGCCGCCGTCACCGAGACCGGCATGGCCGCGCTCCTCGGCGGCGAGCCGGACGTGGTCCTGCCGCACCTGGAGAAGCTCGGCCTGACCGCCGCCAACGTCAACGGCGCCGGACAGCTGGTCGCCGCCGGTACCACCGCGCAGATCGCGGAGCTGGTGGAGAACAAGCCCGAGGGCGTACGCCGCGTCGTGGCGCTCAAGGTCGCGGGCGCCTTCCACACCCAGCACATGGCCCCGGCGGTCGAGAAGCTGGAGCAGGCCACCCGCGAACTCACCGTGAACGACCCGAAGTTCACCTATGTCTCGAACCGGGACGGGCAGACCGTGGCCACCGGCGCGGAGGTCGTCGAGCGGCTGGTCGGCCAGATCGCCAACCCGGTGCGCTGGGACCTGTGCCTGGAGACGTTCCAGGAGCGGGGCGTCACCACGCTGATCGAGGTGTGCCCCGGCGGCACGCTCACCGGTATCGCCAAGCGCGCCCTGCCCGGCGTGCGCACGCTCGCGCTCAAGACCCCGAACGACCTGGACGCCGCTCGCGAGCTCATCGCCGAAGCGGCAGCCTCCGCCGGACCGGCCGAGGCGTGACAAGGAGCCCCGAGAGCATGGCCAAGATCCGCGCCGCCAAGGGCGCCCCTTACGCACGCATCCTGGGCGTCGGCGGCTACCGCCCGGTCCGCGTCGTCCCCAACGACGTCATCCTGGAGAGGATCGACTCCTCCGACGAGTGGATCCGTTCCCGCTCGGGCATCGCGACGCGGCACTGGGCCAGCGACGAGGAGACCGTCGCGGCGATGTCCGTCGAGGCGTCCGGCAAGGCGCTCGCCGCCGCCGGAGTCTCCGCCGAGCGGATCGGCGCGGTCGTCGTCTCCACCGTCTCGCACTTCGCCCAGACCCCGGCCGTGGCGACCGAGATCGCCGACCGGATCGGCACCGACAAGGCCGCCGCCTTCGACATCTCCGCGGGCTGCGCGGGCTTCGGCTACGGCCTCACGCTGGCCAAGGGCATGATCGTCGAGGGTTCGGCCGAGTACGTGCTCGTGATCGGCGTCGAGCGGCTGTCCGACCTGACCGACCTGGACGACCGCAGCACCGCCTTCCTGTTCGGTGACGGCGCGGGCGCGGTCGTCGTCGGCCCGGCCACCGAGCCCGCCATCGGCCCCACCGTGTGGGGTTCGGAGGGCGACAAGTCGGAGACCATCAAGCAGACCGTGCAGTGGTCCGACTACCGCGTCGGCGACGTGGCCAAGCTGCCCCTCAACGAACAGGGCGAGGTCAAGTTCCCCGCCCTCACCCAGGAGGGCCAGGCGGTCTTCCGCTGGGCCGTCTTCGAAATGGCGAAGGTCGCTCAACAGGCCCTCGACCAGGCCGGGATCACCGCGGCCGACCTGGACGTCTTCATCCCGCACCAGGCCAATATGCGGATCATCGACTCGATGGTGAAGACCCTGAAACTGCCGGAGCACGTCACGGTCGCCCGCGACGTGGAACACACCGGCAACACGTCGGCCGCCTCGATTCCGCTCGCGATGGAGCGGCTCTTGGCGACCGGCGAGGCGAAGAGCGGTGACACCGCTCTCGTCATCGGCTTCGGGGCGGGTCTCGTCTACGCTGCCACGGTAGTTACTCTCCCGTAGACGGCGTACGGATCATCTTCCGCATGTCCCACCGTGCAAGTCGCCACACCTTGTGAACACACACCGAAGGAGTGCCACAATGGCCGCCACTCAGGAAGAGATCGTCGCCGGTCTCGCGGAGATCGTCAACGAGATCGCCGGCATCCCGGTCGAGGACGTCCAGCTGGACAAGTCCTTCACCGATGACCTGGACGTCGACTCGCTGTCGATGGTCGAGGTCGTCGTCGCCGCCGAAGAGCGTTTCGACGTGAAGATCCCGGACGACGACGTCAAGAACCTCAAGACCGTCGGCGACGCGACCGACTACATCCTCAAGAACCAGAAGAGCTGAAAGCTCGCCGGGCCTGGCCCGGCGCTCCGCCACCCGGCGGTGGCGCCGCTTCCGTCCCTCCTCACCTTGGAGAAAGTGAATTCCTGTGAGCTCGACCAATCGCACCGTGGTCATCACCGGTATCGGCGCAACTACACCGCTGGGTGGCGACGCGGTTTCCACCTGGGAGGCCCTTCTCGCCGGACGCAGCGGGGTCCGGCTCATGGCCCACGAGTGGGCGGCCGACCTGCCGGTCCGTATCGCCGCCGAGGCGGCGGTCGACCCGGCCGACATACTGCCCCGGCCCCAGGCCCGAAAGCTGGACCGGTCCGCGCAGTTCGCTCTGGTCGCCGCTCAGGAGGCATGGAAGGACGCCGGGTTCTCCGGCCGCGCCGGTGACGAGGAGGCGAACGTCGACCCGACGCGTCTGGGAGCGGTCATCGCCTCCGGCATCGGCGGTGTGACGACCCTCCTCGCCCAGTACGACGTACTGAAGGAAAAGGGCGGCCGCCGCGTCTCCCCGCACACCGTGCCGATGCTGATGCCGAACTCCCCGGCCGCCAACATCGGCCTGGAGGTCAACGCCCGGGCGGGCGTGCACACTCCGGTGTCCGCGTGTGCCTCCGGCGCCGAAGCCATCGGCTACGCGATGGAGATGATCCGCAGCGGCCGCGCCGACGTCGTCCTCGCGGGCGGCACCGAGGCCGCGGTCTGCGCGCTGCCCATGGTCGCCTTCGGCAACATGATGGCGATGTCCAAGAACAACGAGGACCCCGAGGGCGCCTCCCGCCCCTACGACGTGGCCCGCAACGGCTTCGTCATGGGTGAGGGCGCGGGCGTCGTCGTCCTGGAGTCCGAGGAGCACGCCAAGGCGCGCGGCGCCGCGATCTACGCGGAGGCCGTCGGCCAGGGCATCTCGGCGGACAGCCACCACATCACGCAGCCCGAGCCCGAGGGCAACGGCATCGCCCACGCGCTGCAGAACCTCCTCGACTCCTCCGACCTCAAGGCCTCCGAGATCGCGCACGTCAACGCGCACGCGACCTCGACGCCGCTGGGCGACGTCGCCGAGATCAAGGCGCTGCGCCGGGTCTTCGGCACCGACGTCGACCACATGGCGGTCTCGGCCACCAAGTCGATGACGGGCCATCTGCTCGGCGGCGCCGGTGGCGTGGAGAGCGTGGCCACGGTCCTCGCGCTGAAGAACCGCGTCGCCCCGCCCACCATCAACCTCGACAACCTCGACCCCGAGGCGGACGCCGACATCGTTCGCGACAAGGCCCGCGCCCTGCCGGAGGGCAGCATCACCGCCCTCAACAACTCGTTCGGCTTCGGCGGCCACAACGTGGTGCTGGCGTTCAGAACCTACGCCTAAACCGGCTGTCCTTTGCGCCTAAACCGGCGCCGCTCTCGCGGAGCTGGTTGCTGAGCGTCGTGGTTGCTCAATTGATGGTTGCGGTGGTTCTCGTTTGAAGAATCGTTCGCCTTCCGTCCGGCCTCAAGTGGGCGTGTGGCGCAGGCAGTTGGGCTGGGACCGCAGGAGATTGGCAGGGCTCGTAGGGACGGCGAGGGTCTGCACGGAGAAGTACGTACGGAGCGGCTCGTACAGAGAAGTTCGTACGTGGATGGCCCGCTCGGAGAGTTCTCCGGGCGGGCCATTGCTGTTGGCGGTTTTCCCGGTGTGCGCGATGTTCGCGCGGAGAAGCAGTGCGCGTGTGCGAGGTCAGACGACTTGGTGGAGCCAGCGGACGGGGGCGCCCTCGCCCGCGTAGCGGAAGGGTTCGAGTTCGTCGTCCCAGGGCTTGCCGAGGAGCTGGGTGAGTTCGGACTCCAGGTCGCTCTCGCCGCGGCGGGCGCGGGTGAGCGCGGCGCGCAAGCGGTCCTCGGGCACCAGGATGTCGCCGTGCGGTCCGGTGACGGCGCGGAAGATGCCGAGCTCGGGGGTGGAGCTGTAGCGCTCGCCCTCGTGGCCGTCCGCGGGTTCGGCGGTGACCTCGAAGCGGAGCAGGTCCCAGCCGCGCAGCGCGGAGGCGAGCCGGGAGGCGGTGGCGGCCTCGCCGCGCCAGGAGAACTCGGCTCGCCAGGTGCCGGGCGCCGCCGGCTGACGGATCCAGTCGAGGTTCACCCGCGTACCGAGCACACCGGCCAGGGCCCATTCGACGTGCGGGCACAGCGCGCGCGGTGCGGAGTGCACGTACAGAACTCCACGTGTCGTCACCGGTACCTCCAGTCGGTACGAGGTGCGCCCTCCCGAGCGGCCCCGCGACCGTGCCGAGCGATATTCCCCAAAAGGGACATACTTTCCGTCATGTAACTTAGCGGAACCGGCACGATGTGGCGTCACCGTTCCGGGTGGCCTCTTCACCGCCATGGTGACGAACGGTCAGCCAGGACGGGGTGCGAGCCAGGCCCGCGGCCTTGCGCCGAGGCTACCGTGTGGCGGCATCGGCGAGGTCACGTACGGCCGGTCCCGTTACCCGCGGACACCAGCATTCACCCGGCAGGATGTGCACAGCGCGCGGTTTGTGTGAAGTGCTGGTGAGAAAGACCGTACGCGGGGCAGGAACTCCTGGTGCCGCCCAGACGTCAGGCTGGACGACGGGCGGTACGGAGGGCACGGAGGGTACGGACGGATTTGGGATGCGCATGCGAATGAGCCGTGGGCACACCGCTGTTGGCACCACCGCCCTGCTCGCCGCCGTGAGCGTGACGGGCTGCGGACTGATCGGCGACGACGCGCCGGACTCCGGCCACTCGACCACCCGCCCGGACCAACCCACCCGCCGGGCACCGGTCTGGGACCCCTCACCGGCTTCGGTGGCCGCGGTCGGCGACTCCATCACCCGCGGCTTCGACGCGTGCAGTGTGCTCAGCGACTGTCCCGAGGTCTCCTGGTCCACCGGAAGCGACAAGGGCGTACGCAGTCTCGCGGTGCGTCTGCTCGGCCGGACCGGGGCCGCCGAACGCAGCTGGAACCACGCCCGTTCGGGCGCCCGAATGGCCGATCTGAACGGCCAGATGCGCCGGGCCGCCGCCCACCGGCCCGGCCTTGTCACGGTCCTCGCCGGGGCCAACGACGCCTGCCGTGACACCGCCGCCGCGATGACCCCGGTGAGCGATTTCCGCAGCCAGTTCGAGACGGCGATGCGGACGCTGCGCCGCGCGTCGCCGCGGACCCAGGTGTACGTGTCCAGCGTGCCGGACCTGAAACGGCTGTGGTCCGAGGGGCGCGCGAACCCGCTCGGCAAGCAGATCTGGAAGCTCGGCATCTGCCCCTCGATGCTGGCCGACGCGGACGCCGTCGACGCCCGCGCCACGCAGCGGCGTGACAGCGTCCTGAACCGGGTGGTGGAGTACAACACGGTGCTGCGCGAGGTCTGCGCGGCCGACCAGCGGTGCCGTTTCGACGACAACGCCGTCTTCGACTACCGCTTCGGCACCGGCCAGTTGAGCCCCTGGGACTGGTTCCACCCCAGCAAGAACGGCCAGTCGAGGCTCGCCGAGATCGCCTACCGCGCGGTCACCGCGAAGACTCCCGCCGACAGCGCCGCCCCGCCCGCCCCCTGACGGGCAGTCGGCCGGTGCGGCGACACGGGCCGACCGGGCCGGGGCGCACGGTGTGGTGCCCGGCGCCCACGCTTAGGCTCACCCCATGCGCAGCGAAGAATTCGGCACCCTCGACGACGGTACGACCGTCCACCGCTGGACCCTGGAATCGGCGGGCGTGCGGGTACGCGTCCTGACGTACGGCGGAATCGTGCAGTCGGCCGAGGCCCCCGACCGGCAGGGCGACACGGCCGAGGTGGTCCTCGGCTTCCCCTCCCTGAAGGGCTACCTGGACGCGCCGGGGTTCTACTTCGGTGCGCTGGTCGGGCGGTACGCGAACCGGATCGCGGGCGGCCGGTTCGAGCTCGGTGAGCGGACGTACCACCTGGCCCACAACGACGGCGAGAACAGCCTGCACGGCGGCGAGCGCGGTTTCGACAAGCGGATGTGGGAGGCCGAGGAGGTCGACGGCGCGCTGCGGCTGTCCCGCGTCAGCCCGCACGGCGAGGAGGGCTTCCCCGGCCGCCTCGAGGTCTCCGCGACGTACTCGCTGGACGAGAACGGCGCCCTGCACATCGCCTACGAGGCGGTGAGCGACGCGCCGACCGTGGTGAACCTGACCAATCACTCGTACTTCAACCTCGGCGGCGTAGGCCCGGACGGGGTGCGGCGGGACGCCCGGGAGCACGAACTGCGGCTCGTCGCCTCGCGGTTGACGATGCCGGGCGAGGACCGTATCCCCACCGGGGAACCGGCCGAGGTGGCGGGCACCCGCTTCGACTTCCGCGCGCACCGCCCGGTCGGCTCGGGAATCGACCACAACTTCGTGCTGGACAAGGGGGTCACGCCGGTGCCCGAGGAGTTCGGTGAGCTGTACGACGCCGGTTCGGGCCGGACACTGACGGTGTCCACCACCGAGCCCGGGGTGCACGTCTACACGGCCGACCACTTCGGCGGCGATCCGTACGGCCCCTGCGACGGCGTCGCCCTGGAGACCCAGCACTTCCCCGACTCCCCCAACCGGCCGGACTTCCCCTCCGCGGTGCTCAGCCCCGACGAGGTCTATCTCTCGGAGACGGTCTACGCGCTCGGGGTACGCGCCTGACCAGGGCGGCGTCGGATGTGCGATACGGCACGGGTCGTTCCGGGGTCTTCGGTCTCACAGGTTCAGCCACTACGGTGCCGTAGATGCCCCACGCAGGACCCGATCGTGTCACCATGCCGTCCGCCCGCGAGAACTCCGCCCCGGCACGGGCGTCACCCGCGGCCGGTCCCGGAACCCGCGACCGGCCCGAGTCGCCACAGCCCGAGGCATCACAGCCCGCGCCGTCACAGTCCGAGGCGCCGCAGTCCACAGCGGCGCGGACCGGCGAGGCGCGGACCGAGGAGAAGCGGCCGGACGCGGGCCGTGACCCGTTCCTGGACAACGCCAAGTACCTGACCATCCTGTGCGTCGGCGTCGGCCACTTCCTCGAACCGCTGACCTACGACAGCCGCCTCACCCAGGCGCTCTACTTCGTCATCTACGCCTTCCACATGCCCGCGTTCATCCTCGTCTCCGGGCACCTGTCCCGCGGCTACACCGGCACGCCGCGGCAGGTGGCGCGGCTGGTCACGGGGATCGCGGTGCCGTATGTGACGGTCCAGTTCTGCTACACGCTGTTCATGCGGTGGGCGGCCGAGGACCCGGACCGCGAATTCGCCTTCAACCGGCCGGGGTTCGCGCTGTGGTTCCTGGTGGCGCTGTTCCTGTGGCGGCTGACCACGCCGCTGTGGCGGAACCTGCGCTGTCCGCTCACCGTCTCGCTGGGCATAGCGGCCGCGGCGAGCGTCACCCCGTCCATGGGCGAGGACTTCTCGCTGATGCGGATGCTCCAGTACCTGCCGTTCTTCGTCCTCGGACTGCGCCTGGAACCCGAGCACTTCGGGCTGCTGACCCGGCGCCCGGTACGGCTCGCGGCGCTGCCGGTGTTCGCGGCCGCGCTGCTGTGCGCGTACTGGGCGGTGCCGCGGATGGATCCCGGCTGGTTCGGGCGGACCAAGTCCGCGGCCGAGTTCGGGGTGCCGACCTGGGCGGGCGTGGTGATGTTCCTCGCGATGTCGACGGCCGCGGTGGTACTGAGCGCCTGCTTCCTGGCCCTGGTCCCGCGCCACCGCACCTGGTTCACCGCCCTCGGCGCGGGCACCCTGTACGCCTATCTGCTGCACATCTTCCTGGTGAAGTCCTCCCGCGAGTTCGACTGGTACGAGCCGCAGTGGCTGCGCGAACCGGCGAGCGTCGTGGTGGTGGTCCTGCTGGCCTCGGCGGTGATGACGGTGCTGTGCACACCGGTGGTGCGCAGGCTTTTCCGGTACGTGGTCGAGCCTCGGGCGGACTGGTTGTTCCGGTCCGGGGGCGGGCGGAAGGCATGAGTGCGGGACCGCCAAAAGATATATCGTATACCCATTCTGGGTGACCATAAATCACTCAACAGGTCTTCAGTGCCGCTGTCGAGAGTTCCGACGACATCTGTTGCGAAAGTCCAAGCCCGGGCCGCGTCGAGTCCATGGCCGCATGCGCCGCGCCCGAGGACCGTGACGTGCTGCACGGTCCGTGTCCCACGACACGGGCCGCACGTCGAAAGGAGACGCAGCATGCAGCACGCCGGTCCTCCCTCCCGAAGAAGCTTTCTGGGGCGCTCCGCGGCATTCGTCACGCTCGCGGTGAGCGGATCGCTGGCAGCGATACCGAACTCCGTTGCGCTGCCCGGCACTTCGGCCCGGGGCACGGCGCGCCCGAGGAGCGTCTCGGGCGTCTTCCCCTCCCTGGCGATGTTCAACGACGAGGGGGAATGCGGCACGGGAGCGGTCGTGGCCTGGGCCGGGCGGCTGTGGGCGATCACCTACGGTCCGCACCTGGTGCGCGGATCCAGCGACAAGCTCTACGAGATCACCCCGGACCTCGACCAGATCGTCCGGCCCGAGAGCGTCGGCGGTACCAACGCCAACCGCATGATCCACAGGGAGACACGGCAACTCGTCATCGGGCCGTACGTCATCGACGGCGAAGGACGGGTCCGGGTCATCCCGCGCGAGGAGATGCCGGGCAGGCTCACCGGCACGGCCCGTCATCTGACGGACCCGGCGAACCGGGTGTACGTCGCCACCATGGAGGAGGGGCTGTACTCGGTCGACCTCAACTCCCTTGAGGTGTACGGGGAGATCAAGGACGGAAACGGCGGCCTCACCAGTCCGGACCACCCGGCCGAGATCTCCTCCGAGCTGCCCGGCTACCACGGCAAGGGCCTCTACTCGGGCGGCTCGGTGCTGGTGTACTCCAACAACGGCGACCAGGCCCCCGAGGCCGAGACCGACCCCAAGACCGTCTCCGGCGCCCTCGCCGAATGGCGCGGCGAGGGCGACTGGTCCCTCGTACGCCGCAACCAGTTCACCGAAGTCAGCGGTCCGGCCGGGATCTTCGGCGGCAACGACAGTGCGAGCGATCCGCTGTGGAGCGTCGGCTGGGACTACCGCTCGGTCCTGCTGAACGTCCTGTACGACGGAGAGTGGCACACCTACCGCCTCCCCAAGGCGAGCCACTGTTACGACGGCGCCCACGGCTGGAACACCGAGTGGCCGCGCATCCGCGACATCGGGGAAACCGACCTGCTGATGACCATGCACGGCGCGATGTGGCGCTTCCCCGCCGCCTTCCGTCCCGGCCGCACCGCCGGGCTCGCGCAGCGTTCGACGTATCTGCGCGTCGTCGGGGACTTCACCCGCTGGGGCGACCGAATCGTCTTCGGCTGCGACGACACCGCGCGACTGGAGTTCCTCAACAAGCGCCGCCACAAGGGCAACATCGTCGGGCCCGGTCAGTCGCAGTCCAACCTCTGGTTCGCCGACCCGGACCGGCTCGACGCGCTCGGGACGCCACTGGGCCGCGGCGCGGTCTGGGACCGCGACCACCTCGCCGCGGGCGAGGTCTCGGACCCGTTCCTGCTCGCCGGGTTCGCGCGCCGGAGCCTGCATCTGACGCACTCCGCCGAGCACGCCGTGACCTTCACCGTGGAGATCGACCGGAACGGTACGGGCACCTGGGACCGGTTCCGGCGGATCGAGGTTCCTGCGGGCGGCTACCGGTGGACCGCTTTCCCCGCCGGTCTGCCCGTGCAGTGGGCGCGGCTGCGCGTCGACCGCGACTGTCCGGATGCGACCGCCGCCTTCGCCCTGTCCGAGCCCGACCGGCGCACGAGCCGCCCCGCGCGTATCTTCGACGGCCTCGCGCGCATCGGCGAGGACACGGTGACCGGCGGCATCGTCCGGGCACGCGGCGGGAACCTGCGCACCCTCGCGTTCGTCTCCGACCGCCCGGCGGGCAGCGGCCAGGAATCGGTGGGTTACTACGAACTCGACGGCGAACTCGCGCTGTCACGGGTCGAGGACCCGGAGTCGGAGCGGTACCACCGCGAGAAGGTCGCCGTGCCCACCGGCATGTACGAGGTGGACGCCGCCTCGGTACTCGTGATCGACGACAGCGAACGCCGTTGGCGCCTGCCCAAGGGCAACCCCGCCTTCGACCAGGACGGTCCGCTCGGCCCCGAGCGGCTGGACCGCGAGGTCTGCACCGAGCGGGACCTGTTCAACTGCCACGGCACCCTCTACGAGCTGCCCGCCGAGAACGCGGGCGGCTTCGCCAGGATGCGCCCCGTCGCCAGCCACGAACTGCGCATCAAGGACTACTGCTCCTACCGCGGCCTTATCGTCCTCACCGGCGTCAGGGACGACGCCCCGGCCGGAGAGCACATCGTCCGCTCCGACGACGGCCGCACCGCACTGTGGGCGGGCGCCGTGGACGACCTGTGGCAACTCGGCCTGCCCCGGGGCGAAGGAGGGCCCTGGGCGCGTACCTCGGTCAGGAAGGGCGAGCACTCCGACCCGTACCTGATGACCGGCTACGAGGACAAGGTCCTGCGCCTGTCGCACGACCACGCCGAAACGGTCGGCATGACGGTCCAGGTCGACATCACTGGTGACGGACGGTGGTGCGTCTACCGGACGTTCGCCGTGGCCGCCGGGAGCACGGTCACCCACCGCTTTCCCGAGGACTTCTCGGCGTACTGGGTCCGCTGCGTGACCGACACGGACTGCTCGGCGACCGCACAGCTCAGGTACGGGCGCGGCTGAAGGGGACGGTCGGTTCCAGCTGGTCCGGTCAACTTCCTTGGTACTGGCCTTGGTTCGGCCCTTGGTACGGCCCGTCGGCAGGCGGGCCGTACCTGTCCCAGGACTCGTTCTCTGCGTCGTTCTGGTCCTCGCCCCGAAGGGTGCGCACCAGAAGAGTGGCCCCCGCGACCGCGCCCGGCATCAGGAAGACGGCGACGAACGGCACCATGAAGCAGACCGCGAGCGGGGCGCCGAAGCCCCAGATCAGGCGCTTGTGGGAGCGCAACAGGGCCAGCCGCTCCCGGAGTTCGACGCCGCGGCGCTGGAGGGCGATCGAGGTGAGTTCCTCGGTGAGGAAGAAACCGGTGACCAGGACGCCCGCCACCGGCACCGCGGTCTGGCCGACGACCGGCACGAAGCCGCAGGCGAAGAGCAGTACGCCCCACAGGCCCGCGCGCAGCAGGATGCGCAGGCTGTCCCGGGCGGAGATCCACAGTTCGCGAAGGAGCGGCAGGTTGGACTCGGGGGCGGTGCCGTCCGGGGACTCGGAGCGGTCGACGCGCTCGGAGAGCTTCTCGTAGAAGGGCTGGCCGACGAGCAGGGTGACGGCGGTGAAGGTGAGCACCGACAGCATCAGCGCGAGGGCGAACAGGACGGCCGTGAGGAAGCCGCGGAACAGGCCGCGCCAGGGCGAGGACCAGTCGTCGGCGAACGGCGTCGCCCACTCGGTCAGGTCGGTGCCCCACAGCGCGAGCGAGGTCAGCGCCGCGAGGTACAGGACCAGGGTGACCAGGCCCGGCAGCAGGCCGAGTCCGTAGCTCCTGCCGTGCCGGGCAACCCACCGCTGTCCCTTGACCAGATGGCCGAATCCCACCCTGAAGTCACGCATGGCGCGCACTTTACCTGCGGTGTTGGCGCGGGTGGAGCGCGGCCCGGACGCGGGCGGGGGCCCCGACCGAGCGGCTTACGCAGGGGTCGTCGGCGCGGTCAACTCTCGTACTGCGGACGGGTGTTGGGGTGTTGGGGCCGGCCCCACACCAGCCCCAACACCCGCTCGCGGTTCCGGCCGAAGGCTCGGGCGTCGAAGGCTCAGGCGGGGAGAGCGACGAGGGTCTTGCCCGAGTTCTCGCCGCGGAGCATGCCGAGGAAGGCGTCCAGGCCCTTCTCGACACCCTCGTAGGTGCTCTCCTTGAAGACGAGCTCGCCGGAGCGGATCCAGGCTGAGACCTCCTGGACGAACTGCGGCTGGAGGTCCTGGTGGTCGGTGACGAGCAGGCCCTGCAGGCGCAGCCGCTTGCCGATGACCTGGGTGAGGTTGCGCGGCGCCGGGTCCGGCTCGGTGGCGTTGTAGACGGAGATCATGCCGCAGATGGCGGCGCGGCCGTGCACGTTGAAGGCGGAGATCGCGGCTTCCAGGTGCTCGCCGCCGACGTTGTCGAAGTACACGTCGATGCCCTCGGGGGCGGCCTTCTTCAACTGGTCGTAGACCGGGCCGTCCTTGTAGTTGAAGGCGGCGTCGAAGCCGTACTCCTCGGTGAGCAGCCGCACCTTCTCGGCCGAGCCCGCGGAGCCGATGACCCGCTTCGCGCCCTTGAGCCGGGCGATCTGGCCGACCTGGCTGCCGACGGCGCCGGCCGCGCCGGAGACGAACACCGTGTCGCCGGACCGGAAGGAGGCGACCTCCAGGAGGCCCGCGTAGGCGGTGAGGCCGGTCATGCCGAGAACGCCGAGGTAGGCGGAGAGCGGAGCGAGCGAGGTGTCGACCTTGGTGACGTGGCGCGCGGGCACCGCCGCGTAGTCGCGCCAGCCCAGCGGGTGCAGCACGGTGTCGCCGACCTCGAAGCCCTCGGCGGCCGAGGCCACGACCTCGCCGACCGCGCCGCCGTCCATCGGGCGGTCCAGCTCGTAGGGAGCGACGTAGGACTTCACGTCGTTCATACGGCCGCGCATGTAGGGATCGACAGAGAAGTAGCGGTTGCGCACCAGGACCGAGCCCTCGGCGGGTGCGGCGAGCGGCACCTCGCGCAGCGCGAAGTCCTCCGGTACGGGCCAGCCCGCGGGGCGGCGGACCAGATGCCAGGCTCGGCCGGTGGCGGGGAACTGGGAGTCGGACATGCGGCGCACCTTCCTAAAGCTTCACTATGTGAAACAAACATGCACCTGAATATTTGAGGATGTCAAGTAAATGGGTACAGTGGTCGCCATGGCCCCTAGCAACACCCGTCCCGATCCGCTCACCGTCGAGGTCGTGCAACTGATCGGCGAGGTCGTGGCCCGCTATCACGACGAGTACGAGCAGGCGGCGGCCCGGCACACGCTGACCGGCGCCCAGGCACGCCTGCTCGGGCTGCTGTCCCTCGAGCCGCTCCCGATGCGCCGTATCGCCGAGAAGCTGCGGTGCGAGCCGTCCAACATCACGGGCATGGTGGACCGCCTGGAGGCGCGCGGCCTGGTCGAACGGCGCCCCGACCCCGCCGACCGCCGGGTCAAACTGGCGGCGCCGACCGACGAGGGCCTGCGGATGGCACGCGGCCTGCGCGACTCCCTCGACTTCGCCCGCGCCCCGCTCGCGAGCCTCTCCGCCGACGAACAGCACACGCTGCGCGATCTGCTCCGGCGGATGCTGACTCAGTAGGCCCGGAAGGGGATCCCCTGCCCCTGGTCACGTACAGAACCACAGCCACCGCGTGCACGTCTCGGACGGCTCGGCGGTCGGGGGCGGTTCCTCGGTGGCGGGCGGGGGCGGCTCGGTGGTGCCGGGGCCGGTCTCCGAGGGCGGCGGGGCCGTGGTGCCCGGTTCGGAGGGGCTCTGCGTCTCGCCCGCCGAGGTCTCGCCGTCGGGGCTCGTGCTCTCGGTGGCGCTTGGCTCCCGGGTGGACGACGGCGAGTCGGAGTCGGCCGCCCCGGGGGTGTCCGTGGGATCTCCCGCAGTGCCGGAACTCCCGGGGGCACCGGCCTCGACGGACTCACCGGCCGAGGAGGCGGACGGCGATTCCGGGTCGCCCTCGCCGGTCTCCCGGTCGGGGCTCGACGCGGCCTTCGGCTCGGTGAAGGGACCTTCGATGCCGAGTTCGGCCAGGCTCAACGCCCCTGCCGCCAGGACGACTCCGCCCACCACGAGCAGGGCCCGGCGCCGCTTGCGCCGGTGCGGCCGGGTCGCGGCACGGGAGCGGCCGCGACGGGCCCGGCGGCCGGGCCCGGCCACCCCGGCCAACTCGTCGCCGTCCGGGGCCGGTTCGCCCGAGGTGACGGCGTCCGCGTACTCCCGGCACGCGTCGGCGGGGGTGGCGCACCCGGGGCAGACCAGCGCGCCGTTGAGATGCCGACGGCAGGGTTGGCAGTAGTCCATGAGGCAGGAAACTAAGGCGCTCGCGCGGGCCCAGGAAGGTCACGCTGTGAATGTTGTGTGCGGAAGGGTTTGGTCCGGCGTGGCGGTGCGCGGAATCTCGGCCATGCATGATCCGGACCTCTCGGCCAGGATGGGACACATGCCCGCCGGACAGACCGCTCCCCCGCCCTTCACCGCGCTGGACTTCCAGCTGGTCCTGCTGCGGCGCATGGCCGACCACAATCCCGACCTGGTCGAGGAGGCACGGCGCGACCTCGGCGCGACGGCCACCGACATGCGCGAGGCCAACCGCCGCTGGCAGGCCGTGCTGCGCGCGCCGGGCTCCCGGGCCGCGGTTCCGCTGGGCCCGACGTACGCGTACCGCAGGGCACTTGGCCCGCCCGAGTACGAACTCACCAGGAAAGCAGGCGAGTTGGAGTGCCGGGCGCTGTTGTGGCCGGTCCCGCTCTGGCCGGACCTGCGCTTCGAGCTGTTGCTCTCCCCGAACGGCACCCCCTGGAACGCCTGGCTGATTCGCGCCCCCGGCACCGAGGTCCCACCGCCCTCCTCCCTCGCCGAACTGCGGCCGTGGGCCCACACGGTGGACGAGATCGCCCGCGCCTTCGCCCCCGCCCGCCCCCTGGAGGGCACCGCCCCGACCCGCTGGGGCCTGGCCTTCGAGGCGCCCGACGCAAGCGGCGTACGCAGGCCGTGCGTCGCCGAGTTCACCTGGGGGCTGCTGCAACGGTTCCGGGTCGCGCGGTGAGCCACGGCCCGCGTACGGCCCACGCTTGACCTTCCCCTTCGGGCAGACCACAGCATCGAGAACGCACACACCGGGCGGTCCGCCTGCCCGGTACGAGGGAGACGGCTCCGGACGGACGGCACCACTCACTCCGTAGGGCGAGGCCGGGCGAGAACGGGCGACACGAACGGTGGACGGCATGACGGCAGACGGCACGGCGGCACACGGCACGGCGGCAGACGGCAGCGGCGAAGAACGGGCGGCCGGGGCGAACCGGCAACCGGAGCGCGAGGGCACCTGTTCCCCGCCGCTGCTGACCATCGGCGCGTTCGCGAAGGCGTCCCGGCTGTCGGCGAAGGCGCTGCGGCTGTACGACGAGCTGGATCTGCTGCGTCCGGCCGAGGTCGATCCGCTGACCGGCTACCGCCGCTACACACCGGACCAACTGCCCAAGGCGCGCCTGGTGGTGTGGCTGCGGCGGCTCGGGATGCCGCTCGCGCGCATCCGTGAGGTCACCGCCCTGGACGGCCGGGCCGCGGCCGAGGAGGTCCGCGCCTACTGGGCGCGGGTCGAGACCGAGACCGCGGCCCGACGTGACCTGGCCGCCTTCCTCGTCGACCAGTTGGCGCGCCGAGGCCCCGAGGGGCCCGGTACCGAAGGGATCGGGGACACCACCATGACCACGGAACACCCAGACCACACAGACGACACAGACCACACAGAGCACACGCACGACACCGGGACACCGCGCGGCCCGCTCTCGCTGCGCTACGCCGCCGCGACCGACGCGGGACTGGCGCGGCCGGTCAACCAGGATGCCGCGTACGCCGGTTCGCGGATACTCGCCGTCGCCGACGGCTTCGGGACGGCGGGCGCCGAGGCGAGCAGTGCGGCCGTCGAGACACTGCGCGGTCTCGACGAGGTGCCGATCACGCCCGGCGACGTACTGAACCTTCTGGAGGACGCGACCGTACGGGCGGCCGAGGCGGTGCGGGGCGTCGCGGGCGGCGACGAGTCGGTGGGCACCACGTTGACGGCCATGCTGTGGACGGGCTCGCAGCTCGGCCTGGTGCACATCGGCGACTCGCGCGCCCTGCTGCTGCGGGACGGCGCGCTGAGCCGGATCACCCAGGACCACACACCGGTCCAGACTCTGCTCGACGAGGGGCGCCTGACCGCGCAGGAGGCGGCCTCCCATCCGCAGCGGTCCCTGCTGAGCCGGGCGCTGACCGGCGGCGGCCCGCACCACTCCCCCGATCTGCGCCTGCACGAGGCCCGCCCCGGCGACCGCTACCTGCTGTGCTCCGACGGGCTGTACACGGTGGTGCCCGCCGAGGAGATCCGTACGGTGCTCGCCGGTGCCGCGAGCCCGGACGAGGCCGCCGCCGAACTGGTGCGTCTGGCGCGGGAGGCGGGCGGCCCGGACAACATCGGCTGCGCGGTGGCCGACGTGCACGAGGAGTGAACCCGGCGCCGGGCCCGGCCCAAACGTGACGTACGACTCGCGCACGGCCCCGGACCCGGCCGCCCCTACCCCTCAGAGGGCGGGCGGCCGGACCGGTGGCCGGTACACGGTGGTACAACGGCCTGACGTACATCTGACGTACCTGAAGTCCACGACCTCAGCACCTGTGCGAGCGGCGCCGGACAGCGCCGATGACAAGGAGTACGACGCATGTCCCCTCTGTTCCCCGCCCTGCAGCGGGGCTCGGACCTGGTTGCCCTCGAATTCGGCGAGCGCGCCCTGAGTTACGGCGGGCTCTTCGACGCCGCCGAGGCGCTCGCCGCCCGGCTGGAGGGGGCGGGGCGGGTGGTGGTCTGGGCGACTTCCACCCTGGAGACCGCGGTGGCCGTGGTGGCCGCGCTGCGCGCGGGGGTGCCCGCGGTGCCGCTGAACCCGAAGTCGGGCGCGACCGAGCTCGGACACATCGTCTCGGACTGCGCGCCCTCGCTCGTGCTCGCCGCTCCCGGGGACGAACTCCCTCCCGCGCTGGGCTCGTTGACGCGGATCGACGTCGAGGTGGGCGCCGCGCCGCCGCAGGAGCGCAGTGGACCGGAGCCCGCCGAGGACGAGCCCGCGCTGATCGTCTACACCTCGGGCACCACCGGCCCGCCGAAGGGCGCCGTGCTCTCGCGGCGCGCCGTCGCCGCCACCCTCGACGCGCTCGCGGACGCCTGGCAGTGGACCGAGCGGGACGTCCTGGTGCACGCCCTGCCGCTGTTCCACGTCCACGGCCTGATCCTCGGCATCCTCGGCCCGCTGCGTCGCGGCGGCACGGTGCGCCACCTGGGCAGGTTCACCACCGAGGGCGTGGCGCGCGAGCTGACCAAGGGCGGCACCGTTCTCTTCGGCGTCCCGACCATGTACCACCGCATCGCCGAGTCCCTGGACACGGAGCCGGAGCTGGTCGAGGGCCTGCGCCGGGCCCGGCTGCTGGTCTCCGGCTCCGCCGCGCTGCCGGTGCACGACCACGAGCGGATCGGCGCGGCCACCGGCTGCCGGGTGATCGAGCGGTACGGGATGACGGAGTCACTGATCACGACCAGTGTCCGGGTGGACGGGCGGCCGGGCCCCGGCACCGTGGGGCTGCCGCTGTCCGGCGTCGAACTGCGGCTGGTGGACGAGGGCGGCGCCCCGGTCGCCGAGGACGACCCGGAGGCGGTGGGCGAGATCCAGGTCCGCGGCCCGAACCTGTTCACCGCGTATCTGAACCGCCCGGAGGCGACCGCCGCGGCCTTCGCGGAGGGCAGCTGGTTCCGCACCGGGGACATGGCGGTCCGGGAGCACGACGGCTATCTGCGCATCGTGGGCCGCAAGGCCACCGACCTGATCAAGAGCGGCGGTTACAAGATCGGCGCGGGCGAGATCGAGAACGCCCTCCTGGAGCACGGCGCCGTCAAGGAAGCCGCGGTCACCGGCGAACCCGACGCCGACCTCGGCGAACGGATCGTCGCCTGGGTGGTGCCCGCCGATCCCACCGCGCCGCCCACGCTGGAGGACCTCGCCACCCACGTCGCCTCGCGACTGTCCCCGCACAAGCGCCCGCGCGTGCTGCGTCTGCTCGACGGGCTGCCGCGCAACGACATGGGCAAGGTCATGAAGCGTTCCCTGGGCGGGAGTTGAGCCTGCCGGACCGGCGCCGCCGTACGCGTACGTGCTTGTACGTACGCGTACGTGCTTGTACGTACGCGTACGGCGGCGCTGTCCGTTGACGGCCCGGGCCCGCCCCGGGCCCGCCGAGCATACGAACAGGCAAGCAGGTGTTCCCTTGAACAGGTGATCCTCGCGCGAGAAATTGCGTGGGGCGCGTGCGACGGACGATGCTTACGGTGCGCGAGCGGCGGGCTGCAGACCGTGATCGCGTTCCCGGCTCATGTCCCATACGGAGCACGGGAGTTGGTCCCACCCACAGCATCACCATCAAGGAGAAGCACGAGATGAACCTCCTCACGGACATCCTCGCCGGTCTGATCCACGTCGTCGGCTGGCTCGTCTGAGCCGGACCACCGGATCGGACCCACGGGTCCGGCGACGTCCCTCGACGTCGCAAGCGGCGCCGCCTTCCCCGTCCCAGGGAGGCGGCGCCGCCGCGTTCGCGCCTTCTCATACGAATCCGCCCCAGGCGAACCCGCCGCGCACCCTCGGCGGTGGGCTCGAAGATCGCTAACAGTCGCCCGCCTGCCTCCTCGGACGCCCGCATGCAGCGGAGGGAGACGTACGGGTACGGCACCGACGGCACCGAGCGAATCCCCGGGGAGAGAGACGGGCCGTACGACCGCCGCGCCAGGCACCGCGACCGAGCAGCGGCCCCGGCTGCCCCACGCCCCACTCCCCCCAGGCCTCGGGTGCTACCGGCCGCCGCCCCGGACGCCCAGCCGGGCGACCCCGCCCCACCCCACCCCGTACGACACGCAGCCCCCGCACCACCCCTCCGACAACTCCCGCACCCCCGAACGCACTTCAACCGTAGGGCCCCCTACCGGACCACCACAACGCGCGAATATGCCCGATTCGCCGGACTATTTGATAAGGGCCGCAGACCGGCGGCCCCGTTCGGCCGCCCTCGGGAGGATCAGCCATGACCGCCAGTCTGGAAGCGCTGCGACGCTGCCATCTCGCCGTCGACCTCGGAGCGGCCAGGACACGGGTGTACGTGAAGGGGGCGGGCGTGGTCGTCGACGAGCCGAGCGCGGCGGCCGTCAACACCCGCACCGGTGCGCTGATCGCCGTGGGCGACTTCGCGGAGCGGATGACGGGACGGACACCCGCGTACATCAAGGTGGTACGGCCGGTCTCGGGCGGCACCGTGGTGGACATCGAGATGGCGCAGCGCATGCTCCGCCACCTCATCGGCGAAAAGCTCCGCCGCAATCTGCGGCGCAATCTGCGCCTGCGGGCCGCCGTCTGCACCCCGCACGAGGCGGATCCGCTGGCGCAGCGCGCCGCCGTGGAGACGATGGTCGGGCTCGGCGCCCGCCGGGTGGAGCTGGTCGACACCCTGGTGGCGGCGGCGGTCGGCTGCGGGCTCCCGGTGGAACGGCCCGAGGCCACCATGATCATGGCCTGCGGGGCGGCCACCACCCAGGTCGCGGTCCTCTCGCTGGGCGAGATCGTACGGGCGGAGCGGGTGCCGGTCGGCGGGGAGGCGATCGACCAGGCGATCGTGCAGCATCTGCGGCAGGAGCACGAACTGGTGACGCCGAGCCAGTCGGTACGGCCGCTGCAACTGGCACTGGCCGGAGGTTCGCTCGCACCGGACAGCCCGCTGTCCACGGAGATCCACGGCCGGGACGTGGCCACCGGCGTGGCCCGCTCGGTCCTGGTCGACAACGCGGCGGTGCGCAGCGCCATCCACACCCCGCTCACGGCCGTACTCGACGGCATCGGCAAGGTGCTCCGCGACTGCCCACCGGACCTGGTGGCCGACCTGGCCGACACCGGCATCGTGATGGTCGGCGGCAGCGCCCAGCTCCCCGGCTTCGACGACCTGGTACGCGACTACACCGGTATGCCGGTACGTATCGAGGAGCGCCCCGACATGTGCGCGGTGCGCGGCATCGGCGCGATGCTGGAAGGCGAGATCCGCCCCATGGTGCTCGACCCGCTCGCCTGAACCGCCGCGCCCACGTGAGCCCGCACTCAGGGCGGGAGCCGATACCGCCGGACGCCGATCCGCAGGTCCCCCGCCTCCCCGCCCTCCTGGAAGCCGTCCTGTCCATCGGCGGCGACATCGAACTGGCGGCGACCCTGCAACGCGTGGTCGACCAGGCCACCACGCTGGCCCGGGCCCGCTGCGGCGTCCTCGCCGTACTCGATCTCCTCTACGGCCGCCCGCCCGACCTGTGGACCTCGGGCCTCGGCACGGAGGAACGCACCCTGGCGCGAAGCCTGCCGCACGGCCACGACGGCCTGCTCTCCGTCTTCGGCACGGCCGCCCAGCCGTTCCGCTTCACCGAACCGTCCCTGCCGGGGCCCGACGTATGGCTGGGCATGCCGGTACGCGTGGACGAAATGGTCTACGCGCTCCTCTACGTCGGCGAGAACCCCCAGGAGCCCTTCACCGAGCAGGAGTCACAGGTCCTGCGCCTGATCGCGGCGCACGCCGGAGTGGCCATCGGCAACGCCCAGCTCTACGAGACCGCCCGCCAGCGCGAACGCTGGATCACCGGCACCGCGGCGGTCACCACCGCGCTGCTCACCGGCGAGGGCACGACCGACGCCCTGAGCATCGTCGCCGAACAGGCCCGCCGCCTAGCCGACGCCGACGCGGGCGTCATCCTGCAGCCCACCGCAGAGGGCGGCATGGAGGTGGTGACCGCGGCGACCGACCACGACCCGGACAGCCTCGTCGGTGCCACCATCGAGCCCGGCAGCGAGATCCTGGAGCAACTCCTGGGCGGGGAACCGGTGTTCATCGACGGCTCCGCCTCCTCCCGCCGCGAGCTGAGCACCCGCGTACGGGCCCGCTTCGGGCCGAGCATGCTGCTGCCCCTGGAGGCCGACGGCCGCCTGATCGGCACCCTCGCCCTGCCCCGACGGCGCGGCGGCCGCCCGTACACCCACGTGGAACGCCTGCTCGCGGTGCAGTTCGCCTCCCAGGCGGCGCTGGCCCTGGTACTCGGCGACATGCAGCGCAGCCGCGAACGCCTGGCCGTCTTCGAGGACCGCGACCGCATCGCCCGCGACCTCCACGACCTGGTCGTCCAGCGTCTGTTCGCGACCAGCATGATGCTGGAGTCGACCCAGCGCCGGGCCACCGAGGATCCGGTACGGGCCGGGCTCGGCCGCGCGGTGGACGAACTGGGCTCGACCATCCAGGAGGTCCGCACCACGATCTTCACCCTCCAACAGCCCCCGGCGGACGCCCCCACCACCTTCCGCGGCCGCGTCCTCCTCGAAACCGCGGGCGCCGCCACCGTCCTCGGCTTCCAGCCCTCCGTACGCTTCTCGGGCCCCGTCGACCACGTCGTCGGCGACCTGGTCACCGGCCGCCTCCTCGGCACCCTCCGCCGCTGTCTGGCCACCGCCTCCCGCCGCGAGGGCGTCACCCGTATCGAAGTCTCGGTGGCGGCGCTGCCTCTCCCGGACGGACGCCCGGGGATCCGGCTGCGGGTGTTCGACGACGGGAGGGTGGAGGAGTCGGAGGGAGCAGGGGGAACGGGGGACGCCGAGACCACGGTCGAGCGCGAGGAGAGCGGGACCACGGTCACCTGGCAGTCGCCGCTGTGAGCCCGCGGCAGCGTGGTTGTCCGGACCTCAAGATCAAGTGGCTGCCCGCTCCCACCCGTCCGGCGGTACCGATGCGAACAACAACCCGGACCAACACAGGGCGCTCGCCTGCGGGAACCGTCCGGGCCCGCACCGCGTCCCCATGCCTGAGGCGAAGCCGCCCACACGACGCGGGAGATCGTATGAGCGGCTATGCTGCGGCAGACGGCGCGCACAAATGTGCGCGACTCGCCGTAACGGGGCGGTAGCTCAGCCGGTTAGAGCAGCGGACTCATAATCCGTCGGCCGTGGGTTCGAGTCCCACCCGCCCCACTCAGGCGCTACGCGGGCAGACACGTTCTGACCGGCTAGGGCGTAACGAAGGGGGGGCGCCGCGGGTTACGCGGCGGCCCCTCATTCCGCCCCGGATCGCGCGGGGCCTCCCTGGCCGAGCCGGGACGGCGATCAACCCCCGGTCCGCGCTCCGCAGCGTCTGCGCCCTCCCAACTACCCCTGCTTCTCACCAGTTTTCCGGCAGCCCGCCCGAGCCCCCGAGCTACCCTGGATCCCCTGTGCCAAGGGGCAGTGGGCGGGAGCGACAGGGGGCTCGATGGCGGAGGCACCGGCACGTGCGGGTGCTGGACGGCAGCTCGTCTCGGGGGTGGCTCCCGGTCTGTTGTCCGCCTGCGACGCGTTGGTCGGGCCGGTGCTGCTCGCGGCTCTGGAGCAGCGCTTCACCGACGGTCTGCGTCCGCCCGGCGAGGCGCAGGCGTTCGTGCACCCCAACGGCTTCGTCAAACTGCCTCTTGCCCGGACCGAGGACGGGGCCACCAGGCTCTTCCTGCATGTGTGGCGGGCGGACAGTGTGGACGGCGACGTCCATGACCATCGATGGCCGTTCGCCTCCGTCGTCCTGCGCGGTGAGCTGTCGCACACCTTGACGGACGTGACCGTGGGCTCGACTTCCGCAGGGCGCGGGGAGGGGGCCGGTGACCGGGACGGGGACTGGGACGGGGACTGGGGCGGGACCGAGCAGCTGGCCGCGTCGCTTCCCGTCGCGCGCTACCACCTCCGCGGTGGCAGGCACCGCTTCGATGTGTCCCACCGTGAGAGGGCTGTCGTCGGCGGCCACAGCACGCATGTCCTTTCCGCCGGGCGGCGCTACGGCATGGCGGAGTGCACCTTCCACCGGGCGCACGCCTTGGCCGGTGCCATGACCTTCGTGGCCCGGGGGCTGCCACGGCGGTCGTACTCGCGCGTGCTCCTGGACGACGGGGCCAGACCGCGCGAGGCGCAGCGGTGGCGGCCGCTCGACGCGGAGGAGCGGCGGCGGCATCTGCTCGACGCCTTGAAGGTGCTGGGGTGAGTGGCCCGCCCGCCGGTGGTGTCGCTGTCGGCCCGGACGATGCGGGCTCGCTGCACCGTCGGGATGTGGTCCTGGTGGTGGCCGTACGGATGGATCGGGCCCCGGGCGAGGCGTTCGTTGCCGGGCCCCTTGAACGGCGCTGGCGTGTGGGCCGCCCCAACGAGGTGGTGTCGAACACCGCCCGGCGCACGTCGTACACCAATCCACAGCTCGTTCCGCTGCTGTGGGCGCCCGACCTCCGGTGGCACAAGGAGTGCCCCGCGGAGGTGGTGTCCCCGGCCGGTTTCCGGCTCCGTGCCCTCGAACTCATCAGTCTCAGTACGTCGATGAGCACCGCGCTGGCGGACATGGAGACACCCGCGTCGGCGAACGCGGTGGCTCTCCTGCACGGCATACTTCCGGCCGCCGGGCCCTCGGAGCTGCCCAAGGCACTGCAGTTCAGCGCGAACATCGACGCGCACCATCGGCAAGGTGAGCAGCGCGACTGGGTGTCGGCCCAGCTGCCGAGCGGCTGTCGCCTCGCCGAGACCGAACGCGAGATGGTGCACGGCGTACTCGTCACGCCGCGGCACGAACTGCCCATCCTGCACGCCGATTTGGAGCTCGGCGCATCGGATCAATGGCTGTGGAAGATGCTGTACGCGACGGAGTACGCGCCGCCGATCGAGGCCGAGGAGGAACTACGGGAGCTGCGGCTGCGCCTGCCGACCGCCGTTCGCGGGGTGGCCGGTTCCCGAGGGGTGTCACTGGCGGGGACCTCGCCCGATCCCAACCCGGCACAGCCCGCGCACTACCAGTACTACGACGCCACCAGCTTCCATCTGGCGACGCTGTACAGCGATGCCTTGGCACTGGCGTGCCTGCAGCGGATCGTCCTCGACGCGTTCGGCCGGGAAGTGGCCCGGATGGGCGAGAGCGAACCTCGACGGCGCAAGGTGGGCCAGTTGGAGCGCGACCTCCTCGTCTTCCGTCGCAGCTACTGGGCCGCGGACTTCGGACGGCAGGCCGTGTCCACGGCGATCGTGCAGAACTTCCAGCGGGACTGTGGTCTGCCGGAGGCCTTGCAGAGCCTGGTCAGCGACCTCGGCGAGCTGGCCAGGCAGGTGCAGGCGGCGGAGACCGAGACGACGAACGCGATCCTGGGGCTGCTGGCCGCGATCGGCGTTCCGCTGGGTACGGGGCTGGCGATCTGGCAGGGGCTGCCGCAGTCCGGGGAGGCGGCCCTGTACCGGACGTTGGGCATCACCTGCCTGACCACGGCGCTCCTCACCGGCACCTTCCCCGGTCTGCGCCGTCTGTTCGTGGACCTCTTCCGACGCCGCAGGAGGTGGCGGTGACCGCCGCCTTCGCCCGGCCGCCCCGCCACGCACCCGGTTTCCCCGCAGACTGCGCGGACGCCGGAGACGTCCTCGGCCGGACAGCCGAGGAAGGCTGGCGCACGGTCACCCTCGTGGTGGTGACCAGTGCGCTGCGGGCCAGTGTGGAAGAGCGCGGGGACCACGACGCGGGGCTACGACGCGTACGGGAGAGCCTGGCCCTTGTCGCGGACGGTACGGATGGGAGCCGGTGGTCCGCGTCGTACTACGGAAAGGATCTGGTCCTCGTCTCGCGCGACGCGGCAGGCCCTCCCCGGCTCCGGTTCGCCGAAGGGGTGCGGCACGGGTGGGCCTGGGACCGGGTGCCGCTCGACGGGAGCGTCGAACGGCGTCGCCGGGCGCTGCTGTTCGCCTGCTACGAGGTGTCGTTGGCCGCCCGGCTCAGGCGCGACCGGGCGGAGATCCAGGAGACGCGCGCCGGGCCGGTGGTGGGCGGGGTCCCGCGCGTGCTGGGCACTGCTGCCGGGGCCGCGTCGCTGCTGGCCGGGGTGCTGGTACGACCACTGGGCGGCGCCGACGGCGTACCGGGGGCCGGGCCCGGCGAGGATCCGCGGCTGCCCGGTGTTCCGTCCGCCGACGGCTGGAGCGAGACCGTCGCGGGGCGCGCGGCCGGCGACTGCTACGCGGTCACCGACGTGCACGACATCGAGTGGGGCACCCTGCGCCGCACGGACGGCGCGCGCCTCACCGAGGGCAACGCCCATGAGGTGCTTTCGCTGGCGGAGTCGTGGCTGGCGGGCCGCGCGGACACGGCAGCGGTACTGAGGGAGGCGTACCGGCTCCGGCTGGGGAGGGAGGCCGATCTGCTGGAGCACTTGCGCACCTTGAGCGAGACCGTGCGGCCGGGCGGTCGCCTGCACGCGACCCTGGGCGACGGACTGAGCGGACTGGTACCGGACGCCGCGGCCCTGCGTACGGCGGTGATCGCCGCCAATGGTCGTACCGAGGGGCGTATGCACAGCGGCGCGGGAGTGGCACGGCTGGCCGGCATCGACCTCGCGGCAGCGCGCGAGCGGGCCCACTTCAGCCTGCACGTGACCAAGACGCTGAAGGGAACCGCGTGCCCGCAGGCCGCGGTGCACGAGTTCGGGACGCCTCTGGACACGGAGGCCGCCACGTACGCGATGGAGTTTCTCGGCGGTCTCGCCCGCTCCGGCGCGGGGCACGCCTCGCACCATCTCGTGCACGCCCGGCGATGGCGCGACTGGTGGGGGGAGCATCTGCCGCCCTCGGCCCGTGCGGCCTTCGCGCGCCTGTGAGCAGACTCAGGCGGGGGTCCAGGCCCAGGCCTGTGAACTCCACACCGAGCCAACGGAGTTGACGTCATCCCGGGCCGCCGGTTCCGGACTTCGCAGGACCCGTTCCCAAAAGCGCGACAGGCGGTCCGCGGCCTCGGGCAGCCGCCCGAACGGCAGCCGGTCCACGAAGGTCGCCGTGTCCCAGAAGTCCAGCCACTCGGCGGGCGGTGCGGGGAGGCGGGCCGGTGGAACGAGGCCGCGGTCGGTCATGTCCGCTACGAGGTCCTGGCGCATCGCCGTCAACTCGAGTGCGGGGAAGGCGGGATGAGCCACGGCCAGGAGCATGTCGCTCAGGTCCCACCAGTGTGTGTTGACACGGCCGCCGCTGCGTCGCCGGGTGTAGCGCAGCAGTTTCTCCGTCAGGAACCGGTAGCCGCTGACCGACGGCACGGTGACCGCTCCCGTCGGTCCGGGGAAGTCGAGCGGTACGGTGCGCGCGCTGCTCCGCGCCAGGGCTTCCGGGGTGAGGAGCAGGCCGAGGAGTACCGGCGGGAGCTTCTCGGGCCCGGTGATGCTCACCAGCGCCCGGTACACCGTGGGCGCCGAGCCGGAACTGAAGACCACCGGCTCGTGGCGCGTCACCGTCAGCGACTCTCCGCGCGGGCCGGACGGCAGCGCTGCCGACGCGAGGAGTTCCCGGCCGGCTTCCGCTCCCAGGGCGAGGTCGAGATCGTTCGGCAGCCGGGCCGAAGGGCCGATCCACGCGGTCAGCGCCGCCGAGCCCTTGAGGTACCAGTTGTCGGGGCCGAGCGCCTGACGGAGGCTGTGCAGGGTGATCGCGAGAGCCGTGAGGTGGTGACGGTCCGCGAGGGGGCGGGAGTTCCAGGCGTTCCAGGCGTTCCAGGCGTCTTCGGTGCGGGGGTCGGCCGTACTCGATGCGCCTGTCCGCCACTCCCCTGTGTCCATCTGCCGCTCCCCTGTCCCGAGGTCACAACAGCGTAGTCACCGGCGGGAGTTGAGACCGGTCACGGGAGTCCGTAATCAGCCAGTCCCGCATCCGTGACGTGGGCGGGAGCCGGTGCGGGTTCCCGCGCAACGCGTCGACCCGGAAGGCGAGTTCGCGCAGCGGCGTGAACCCGGAGCCGTCGGCCACCGCGAGCAACTCCTGCGAGGCCGCGCGTGCGAGCAGCGGATGGCGACCGGCCAGCGCCAGCAGCCGCGCGGCCGTGAAGGCGTCCGGCTCGGTGGAGCGCAGCAGTTCCTGTGCCGCCGCCTGTCCGCCGGGCGTGCCCACGGCGCGGTCGAGGTAGTGGACGACCCGGGGAAGCAGGACCGGCCGGCCGAGGGCCGCCCCGACAACCGTCGCACTGACCGTGTCGTCGGGCGGTGTGCGGGGCAGCGCGTACCGGAGCGCGGTGACGTCCCCGCTCGCCAGGCCGGTGCGCCACACCTCCTGGGGACTGCCCTCGACGACGCGGGCGGGACCGGCGAGAACGGCGGTCGGCGGGGCCAGGGTGCTCTTGTCCGGCGACAGACGCAGCCCGAGCCGGGTGAGCGCCGCGACGACGGCGGCGCGGATGTCGTCGGCCTCCTCCGCATCCCGTACGAAGATGTGCAGGTCGTCGCCCCAGCGTGTCCAGCGGTCCGGTGCGAGGGCGGCCACCGTCTCGTCGACCGGGGCGAGTGCCGCCGTGGCGAGGCGGTTGGACCAGCGGTGGCCGAGCAGCAGGCAACGGTCCGTGGCGGCGTGCAGCGAAGTGAGCGCTTCGGCCAGCCCTGCGGTGATCCATGGCGCGCCGGTCAAGGCTGCCAGGGGCAGGGATCGACCGAATCGGTGGACGTCGAGTACGAGTACCAGCGGCAGATCCCGCCGGGCGGCCAGTTCCCGTAGCCGGTGCTGCCGTGCTCGGTAGGCGGGGCGGTACTGCCAGTCCGGTGAGCGGTAGCTGAACACCTCGGGGCGCGGAGTGTGGGCGGCCAGGGCCTGTTCGGTGAGCAGGACCATGCGCGCACGGGTGAGGCTGGAGGCGACCGGCACCGTTTCGGTGCGCCGCGTGAGCGGAATCCGCAGCAGTCCGACGTCGAGCGGCCCGTCGTCGAGCGGACGGCCGAGAGCCAGTCGGCGGCGGACGTCGGCGGCGCCGAGGGCGTCGGGCACGTAATCCGTGAGCAAGTCGTCGTCGAATGCGGCGGCCAGTGCCCGTACCGGCAGTGCGTCCTCCGTCATGGCGGCAGGATGGCACAGGTCGCGGGAGGCGGATCCCGGCGACGGGATTACCTGCGGTGGGTCCAACACCGCGTGGAGAAGGGGAAGTTGTTGACGAGCGCGGCGGGGCACGGGTACGAGCAGAGTGGTGAGCGGCAGGTGTGGGCGCTGCTCGGCAAGACCGCCAAGTACGCGGGCGGAACCGAGAATCTGCTGCTTTCCCATCTGCTCGACACCGCCGCGGTCGCCGAGCGCCTGTGGTCGGACTACCTCTCACCCGCCACCCGCCGCGCGCTGGACCGGACGGCTGGAGGCAGCGGCCGGGGGCGGCACCTGCTGATGTGGCTCGGGGCCTTGCACGACCTGGGCAAGGCCACACCCGCGTGGCAGGGCAAGTACCCCGAGGCCGCGAGGGGTGTGCGGGCGGCCGGGCTCGGCTGGCACGCCCCGACCGTCGAGCGCTACGGATGGCGGCACGAGCGTGCGGGCGGGCACCTCGTGCGACGGCTGCTCGCCGAGCAGGGCTGGCCGGATGAGCACGTGGAGTGGGTCTGGCCGCTGATCGCCGGACATCATGGGCTCTTCCCGTCGGCCGGCGCGCTGAAGCCGCCGCCGCCCGCCCGTGGTCAGGCGGAGGGACGTCAGGGGTGGCCCGAGGTCCGGCGAATCCTCCTACGACGCGTGGGCGAACTGCTCGGCCTGGCGCCGGTGGCCGAGCTGGTGCCTGCCGAAGTCCCGTCCCGCGCACTCCAGTTGCACCTGTGCGGACTCGTCATGATGGCCGATCAGATCGCCAGCGGTGCAAAGCACTTCAAGGGCATCAACGACCCCGCCGAGGTGAGTCTCGACACCGCTCGTGAGCGCGCGGGCAAGGCCTGGGCGGAGCTGGGGATGCGCCGTGGCTGGGAGGAACTTCCCGTGCCCGACGACGAGTTGTTCGAGCGTCGCCACGGCCAGCCGCCCCGGCCCGTACAGCGCCTGGCCGTCGAGACGGCCCGTGCGATGAGGGCTCCGGGGATGGTGATCATCGAGGCGCCGATGGGTGAGGGCAAGACCCGGGCGGGGCTGTTGGTCGCGGAGGTCCTGGCGGCCCGCTTCGGCTTCGGCGGAGTGTTCGTGGGCATGCCGCGCTGGTCGATCGCCACTCCCATGTTCCGTGAGGTCAAGGCCTGGGCGGAGGCCACGCAAGAGGGCCTCGGCACCCAGGTCGCCCTGCTGCATCTGTGGCACAACCTCGCTCCCGAGTGGACGGCCCTGCACCACGCGACGGCTCAGGAGCGGGCGGCGGCCCTCGGCGACTGCGCCGAGGGACCGGACCCCGGTCCGCGGGAAAGTACGGGCGGGCAGGGCCCGGCGGACTTCTTCTTCGACCGGGGGCGTGGGCTGATGTGCCCGTTCGTCGTCGGTTCGTACGACGAGCTGCTCTACGCGGCGGCGCGCAGCTACTGGGCACCGATGCGGCTCGCCGGGCTCCTGGGCAAGGTGGTCGTCCTGGACGAGGTGCACGCGGTGGACGTCCATGGCTCCCAGTTCCTTCAGGAGGCACTGCGCTGGCTCGGACAGGCCCGGGTGCCGGTGGTGCTGCTGTCCGCGACGCTGACGGCGGATCAGCGCCAACAGGTGGCGGACGCCTACCTCGCGGGGGCGAGTGGCCGCGAGGATTACGAGGGTGAAGCGCTGCCGGATCCGGAGGGCTGTGCCCGTGTCACAGCGGTGTGCGCCCCGGCCGAGGGCGAGTCGGCTCCCGCCGCACCGCTGGTACGGACCTGTGGGAGCTTCCGGCCGGACCGCCCCCACACCGTCGAGGTACTCGCCGAGGACGTGTCCGCTCCGCACCCGGAACCGGCCGAGTCCGCGCTCCTGGCACGCCTCGCGGAAGAACTCGCGGACGGCGGCTGCGCGCTGGTCATCCGCGACACGAGCCTGCGGGCCCGGCGCCTTTACCCGTCGGTGCGGGACCTGTTCGGCCCCGACGAGGTCGTCCTGCTGCACGAGCAACTGACGGCGCGCGACCGCACCCAGCGCACGGAGTTCTGTCTGCGCGCCCTGTCCCCGCACGACGGCGCCGCACGGCCGCACCGACTGGTGGTGGTCGCCTCACGGGTCGCGGAGGAGTCGTTCGACGTGGACGTCGACCTGCTGATCACGGATCCCGCGCCCATCGACCTGCTGCTGCAGCGGGCGGGCCGGCTGCACCGCGATCCGTACCGGGAACGCCCCGCTCGACTGCGTACCCCGCGCGTCCTGGTCACCGGTATGGACGTCGGCGATACGCCGGGGAGCGGCACGGGCGACGTACCGCGATTTCTGCCCGACTGCGAGCAGCGGTACGGGCGTTACCCGCTCCTGGCCGCCGCCCACCTGATCCTTGCCGCCGCGCACTCCACCGGCGAACCCTGGACGCTGCCCCGGCGGATTCCGGAGCTGGTGGCCGCCGCGTACGACGAGCGGCTGGACCTTCCCGCCGTATGGCGCGAGGCCGCGGAATCCGCCCGGCGGAAGTGGCACGAGGTACGGCGGGAGCGCGCCGACGCAGCGCGGCTTCTGCTCCTGTCCCGGCGCGGCAGCGGGGAGGGCGGCACCCTGGCCGGGCTGCACCATGTGGCGGCTCCCGCGATCCCGGGCGGACGGGGCATGTCGGCCTTGGTACGCGGCGAACTCCCCCCGGCCGAAGCGGTCGTGGTGATCCGGGAGGGCGGCGCGTACCGGACGCTGTCGGGTGTTCCCCTCGGGGACGAGGGCGAGACGGTACCCGCCGCGGTGATCGACGATCTCCTCACCCACACTCTTGAACTCCCGGCCGACTACGCACCGCTGTATCCGGCCGTCCTGCACCCACTGCCCGCGTGGGAGAAGGAGCCGAGGCTTTCCTTCCGACAGGCCCTGGTGCTCGACGCCGAGTGCCGCGTCGAGTTGGCGGGGCGTCGTCTGCGGTACGACGCCGAGTTGGGCCTGGTCGAGGAGGACGGGGCGTAGGGCGGGCGCTCCGGTTCGCGAGGCGTGCTCGGGCGCCCCCATACCGGCGGCCCGCCGCCGAAGGCCAACCGGACACACCGGCGCCGGGCGTTGTCGGGGAAATGACTCAATCACTCACCGTGTCAATCCCCTTGTGGAAGGCTGGATTTGATCCGGCGTCCCGGGTCCGACGTCGTGAGGGAACCGTTCGTGTCCGGGGGATGCGCATTGTGGAATCTGCTGGATGAGCCGTGGCTGACGGTGTCCGGGAGCCCCGACGCTCCACCGTCCGGCAACCGCACCTTCGCTCACCCCCGCGAGATTTCCGCCCGCGAGCTGGTGCTCGACGCCCATCTCCACCGTGAACTCCTCGCCGACCCTCCCACCCAACGGCCCGCGATCTACCGGCAGTTGCTCCTTCCCCTGGTCGTGGACGCCCTGGGCTTCCCCGAGGACGCCGCCGCCTGGGCGCGCATGTTCACCGCCGGACGCTTCGACGACGAGCAGCGCGCACGACTGGCCGCCTACCTCGACGCGCACCACCACCTCTTCGACCTCTTCTCGCCCGACGACCCCTTCGCCCAGGTCGCGGGCCTCACCACCGCCGGCGACGCGACCAAGAGCGCCGCCGTACTGGTCGCCACCGCGGCGCTCGGCAACAACGTGCCGCTGTTCTCCTCCCGTACCGAGGGCGACCTGCTCGAACTGACTCCGGCCCAGGCGGCCCGCTGGCTGCTGCACGTGCACTGCTGGGACACCGGCGCGATCAAGACGGGGGCGTCCGGCGATCCGCGCACGAAGGACGGCAAGACGACCGGCAACCCCGTCGGGCCGCTCGGCCACCTCGGCGTCACCATGCCGCTGGGGACGACGGTGTACGAGACCCTGCTGCTCAACATCCCGTACGGCAGAACGCCGCTCAAGGACGATCTGCCCCAGTGGCGGCGCCGCGCCCGGGACGGGGACGTGGCGGAGACCCTCTCCTGCGCGACGCCGAGTTGGACCACCCGTGCCGCCCGGGGCCTGCTCGATGTCTGGACATGGCAGGCGCGCCGGGTCCGCCTGGTGCCCGGACGCACCTCGGACGGTGAACTGTGCGTGTCCCGCGCCCTGGTGGCGGCCGGCGACCGGCTGATGCTCGACATGGACCACGAGCCCCACACCGCCTGGCACGTCGACAGTGGGCAGACCCGGACCCGGCGCTCCGCACGCGGCGACGACCGGCAGGGCCCGCAGACGCACTTCCGCCCCGTACGCCACGCCAGCGGGCGGGCGGCATGGCGGGGGCTCGACGCCCTGCTCGCCGTACGCAGGTCGACCACGGACGAGCACGCGACGGCGCAGGCCGACGGCTTTCACACCAGCATCCTGCTGAGCCAGCTCGTCGACGTCGGCGACCGGCTGCCGGGCGGTTACGGCGCCCAGGTGGAACTGACCGGCATCCGCTACGGGAAGAAGCTCGGCAACATCGAGGACGCCTACCACGACGAGATCCCGCTGCCGCTCGCCGCGCTGCGCCCCGACAGCGACGTGCGCGGCGCCGTCCTCGGTGTCGTCGAGCAGGCCGAAGAGCTGGCCCGGGCGGTCAACTCCCTCTCCGCCGAGCTGCGTCGCGCGCTCGGCGTGGCTCCCCCGAAACCCGGCACCTGGCAGTACCCGGGCGAGACGCTGCTGCACGCCCTCGACCCGCTGGTACGACGGCTCCTCGTCGGTCTGCGGGAGGTCGGGGAGGACGACTTCGACCGTACCGAGGCGGGACTGCTCGCCTGGGAGGAGCGGGCCCACCGGGAGACCTGGAGGATCGCCGACGACCTGCTCTCGACGACCGTCACGGCATCCGCGTTCACCGGCCGGGAGGTCACGGGCAAGGACGGCCGGGCCCGCATCGCGCGCGAGAGCGGCGCCGAGGCGATCTTCAGGGCAGCCCTTCGCCGGATCCTGTTCCGCCGTACCGCACACCGCGCGGCCCTTCTGCCCGCATCCGACGACTCGCCGACCACGGAGCAGTGACCACCGTGACCCATTCCCAGCCCACCGAACCGGAGCAGGCCAAGCCCCGCAAGGCCTTCTACTGGCACCGCTACCTCCGCGCCGACGGCACCTGGATCCGGCCGGTGGAGAGCAACGGACCTCCCGGTGAGGAACTGGCCGCCCTGCGGTCGGGGCTCGGTCACCCGGCGGGCTCGGTGATGGCCCTGTGGCCGTACTACGCCACGGAGACGGACGGCGAGCTCACGTCCGAACTCATCGCCGAACACGGGGCGTTGACCCTCTACGGCCTGCACCAGCAAGGCCAGAGGCGCCCCATGCACCGCAGGGACATGAACCTCGGTGCGGCGCTGCGCAGACTGCGCGACAGCGAGAAGTTCCTCGACAGCGCCCTCGACCGCAGGGTCGAGGCGGCGGCGACCACCACCTCCGTCGACGCCCTGCTCTACCGGCTGCGCGGCCTGGTCACCCAACTACGCGGACAGGGCGTTCCGTTGGACTACGACCAGCTCGTGCGCGACCTGCGCCAGTGGCCGTACGCGGAGCGACGGCAGTGGGTGCGGCGGAGGTGGGGCCTCGCCTACTACGCCCGTGGCGGCCAGGACGGCCAAGGCAACCAGGGCGGCCGAGGCGACCAAGGCGGCCCGGACAACGACGCTCGCGGCACCGCGCCGACGGCCCCCTCCGCACCCGACAACACCCAAGCGCCGTCAGGGAATTGACCACCGCCGACGCCTGACCCGACCGGAGCCCTTCGCCATGACCCTTCCGCCTCGCCTCTACGTCGACGTACACATCCTGCAGACCGTGCCCCCGGCCAATCTCAACCGCGACGACCAGGGCAACCCGAAAGAGGCCTACTACGGCGGGAGCCGCCGGTCCCGCGTCTCCTCGCAGGCGTGGAAGCGCGCCACCCGTATGCACTTCACCGAGCAGATGCCCGCGCACGACCTCGCGACGCGCACCCGCCGGGTCGCCAGCGCCCTGACCGCGGTCCTGCGGGAACGCACCGCACTGGACGAGGAACCGGCGGGCAGGCTCGCGGACGCACTGCTGGCACCGCTGAAGATCAAGGCGGGCCGCAAGAAGGGCGACACCGCCTATCTGCTCTTCTACGGGCGCCGTCAACTCGCCAATGTCGCACAGCTGGTGAGCGAGCGCGCCGCCCAACTCGTCGCGCTGGGCGACAAAGAGCTCCAGGCCGAGATCGAACAGCTGCCCGTGGCCCAGCAGTTCAGCACCGGTCATTCGCTGGACGTGGCGCTCTTCGGCCGGATGGTGGCCGACCTCGCCGCGCTGCGCGTGGACGCGGCGGTCCAGGTCGCCCACGCCCTGTCCACCCACTCCGTGACCCTGGAGTTCGACTACTTCACCGCCGTCGACGACCATGCCGAGGAGCAGCAGGAGACCGGAGCCGGAATGATCGGCACCATCGGCTTCAACTCCGCGACCCTCTACCGGTACGCCACGGTGGGCCTGCACCAACTGCGGGAGAACCTCGGCGACGACGCGGCCGCCGTCGACGGAATCGGCACGTTCCTCACCTCGTTCGCCCGCTCCGTCCCCAGCGGATACCGCAACTCCTTCGCCCACCAGACCCTGCCCAGCCTGGTGTCGGTGGTCCTGCGGTCCGACCAGCCGGTCAACCTCGTCACCGCCTACGAAGAACCCGTCGCCCCCTCCTCCGGCATCTCCGCCGAGTCCGCCCGGCGCCTGGCCGAGGAGTACCGCACCGCCGTCGAACGGTGGGGCGACACCCCCCTCTTCAGCGGAGTCAGTCACGCCTTCCACGGGGAGACGGCGCAGCGGCTGGAAGCGGCCTTCGGACCGGCGCTGGCCTTCCCCGAGCTGGTCGACGGTGTGACCGAGCAGCTGTCCGCCGCGATCGACGAGGCCGCCCGATGACTTCGGCGGCAGCGCACACCCCCGCCCGCACCGGGCCCGGCGACCGGGCCGTCCTGGTCCTGCGGCTGGCCGGACCCCTGCAATCCTGGGGCGCGCAGGGGGCGTTCAACGTACGGGAAACCAAGTCCGAACCCACCAAGTCCGGTGTGCTCGGTCTCCTCGCCGCTGCCCTGGGCCTGCCCCGGGAAGCACCGCTGGACGAGCTGCTCGCCCTGCGGATGGGGGTGCGCACCGATGTTCCGGGCACCCTGCTGCGGGACTACCACGTCGCCAGTGACTTCCGGGGCAGGCCACTGCCCCAGGCGGGAGTCACGGCCAAGGGCGTGCAGCGGCCGACGTCACCCGCCAAGGTCACCCACGTCACCTCGCGCTACTACCTCCAGGACGCCCTGTTCGTGGCCGCGTTGGAAGGCCCGCGCGACCTGTTGGAGCGACTCGACGAAGCGGTCCGGGCGCCCCACTACCCGCTCGCCCTGGGCCGCCGCTCGTGCCCGCCCGCACAGCCCCTGCTTCTCGGCATCGAGGAGGGGGACCTGGAGGGTGTGCTGCGCGGACTCGTCTGGCAGGCCTCGGAGCGCGCCAAGCAGAGCTACGCCCACAAGCTCGGGCGACGACGCGGCCTCGACGGCCCCTTCCGCACCGGGACACTGCCGTGCGCGGCGACGTTCGAGGACGCCGAGGGCGACGACGTCCTGCGGGACGTGCCGCTCTCCTTCGACCTGCACGAACGCGCCTTCCTGAGCCGTCGGGTGCGCCACGAGTGGCTGCGGATCCCCACCGGCTTCGCCGAGTTCGACGCCGCCACGGAGAACGACGCGGACGAGAACGTGCACGACCCCTTCGACCTTCTGGGCCGGTGAGCACATGCCGTACCTGTCCCGTATCCGCATCAACCCGCTGCGCGCGGAGAGCCGTCGCTACCTGGAGAGCCCTCGCGCGGTCCATGGGGCGGTCATGGGGGGCCTCGCCGGTTCGGCGAGCGACGAGCGGCCGCTGTGGAGGCTCGACTCCGACGACCCGCGCCGCCCGCATCTGCTCGTCCTCACCCGTGCCCGGCCCGACTGGTCACACATCGTCGAGCGGGCAGGCTGGCCGGACGCGGACGGAGAGCACTCACTGGTACGTGACTACGCGCCCCTGCTCGCCCTCCTCGCGCCGGGCCGCGAGTTCCGCTTCCGTCTCACCGCCAACCCGGTGCAGAACAGCTCCTCGCCCACTTCCCCAACTTCCGTACAGCGCAAGCGCATTGCCGCGGAACCCGCCCCCGATCGCCGACGAGGTTTCCGGCTGGCACATCGCACGGCCGCGGCCCAGCTCCACTGGTTCCTCCAGCGAACCGAACGCTGGGGCTTCGAAGTGCCCGCCTCCCGCACCGACCTCCCGGCAGCCGGTCTGGAGGTCCCGCCCGACCCCGACCCCGACGCCGTGCCGCGAGAGGTACGCATCACCGCACGCCAACGGCACAACTTCGCGAAGAACGGCCGGGGTCCAAAGGTCACCTTCCACAGCGTCACCTTCGAGGGCCGCCTCACGGTCACCGACGCCGAAGCCCTGACCCACCACTTGCTGAACGGCATCGGCCCGGCGAAGGCGTACGGCTGTGGGTTGTTGACGCTGGCAGCGGTCCGCTAGCGAACGCCGCCGAACGCCCCCACCCACAGCCCCCGTACAGGTGCCGCTACGCACGGGTACGGCTCAACTGCCCGTACCGCCTGCCAGATGTCGTACGCGTACGGCCCCGCACACGGAGCCCGCCCAAGGACCCCGCGTACGTGGGTGTTTACGCGCTCAGCCGCCCTTCGCGTAGTTGGCCGCACCGGCGAAGTCGTAGACCACGCACGCTTCACTGCCGGTGACCCAGGCGTCGTGGCCGGGGGTGACGACCATGGCGTCGCCGGGGCCGAAGTCGACCTCCTGGCCGTCGTCCATGCGTACGTGCAGGTGCCCGCTCTCCACGTATCCCTTGTGCTCGGCCATACAGGAATCCGTGCCGGCGAGCGGCTTGACGTCCTGCGACCAGCGCCAGCCCGGTTCGAAGAGGGCCTTGCCGAAGGTCATGCCCTGCATCTCGAGGACGTCCAGATGACCGTGCGGGAAGTCACGGTGTTCGTCGGGGTGGTTCACGCTCTTGCATTCGATCACTGCCACCCACCTCCTTCATCATTGAAGGTTTGCCGCTTTTATCCCATTCTCCAGCGTTCCATGGCTCCGTGCAGACCATCAAGGGGCGAGCCCGTGGCAACACCGGACCACCACTCTCGGCGACCGGATGGACACGCGCCGCCCCGGGGGCTGCCCCGCACGGGCACACGACGACCCGACGCCGAGGACTACGACGCATCCCGGTCCGTCGTCACCGAAGGCGAACTCCCCCGTACCAACCGACCAGGCGCCCCCGAACCGTCCGCCGGAACCGTGAACACGGTGGAGCCGTCGCCGTCGCGGCGGGCGTAGGCGATCGTGGCGTTGTCCAGCCAGGCGGGCTGGTCGTCGAGGTGGGCGCGCTCGGCGAGTGGGGTGTCGTGGTGCGTGCGCAGATCGAGTACGTGGAGGCGCCAGCGGTCGCCGTGGACGCGCTTCTTGTAGGCGATCCGGGTTCCGTCGGGGGACAGGGACGGGCATTCGACCTTCTCGCGTACGGAGACCAGTGAGCGCTTGCGCAGATCGCCACGCATGAGCCGGGTGCTGCCCTTGCTGGCCATGGTCACGTAGAAGGTGCGGTCGTCCGCGGCGAAGGTGATGCCCCAGAAGTTCCGGTCCTCCGCCCGGTACCGATGGCCCTCGACCGTCACGGCGAAGTCCTCCAGGGAGCCCACGTGGGTACCGTCGCGCAGGTCGTAGAAGCCCGCGGTGGTGGAGAAGCGGCCCTGTTGCAGGTAGGAGTCGCCGGAGCGGAACACGGTCCAGGCGACCAGGTTGCCGGACGGGGAGACCCGGGTGCGGCTGGGCTCGCCCCAGACCGGCAGGGTGAGCGTGGGTTTCGCCCGGCCGGTGCGGTAGACGCGGACCTCGGAGGAGAACGGGCCGGGCAGCCCGTACAGACAGGCCAGGGTCCCGGCGGCCGCCGCCGCCCGGGTGCACGCCGGACCGTCGGCGAGGTGCTTGCCGTCCCTGGTGGACTGCTCGACGCGCTGGGTCCCGTTGGTCACCGTGACCACCGTGCCCGTTCTGGCGAGGTCGAGCGTGCCGCTGCCGCGCTCGGTGCCCGCACTCTGCCAGGCGACCATCCCTCCGGCGGTGAGGACCAGGGCGCCGACGAGTACCGCGCCGGTCAGATGGCGGGAGTTCATTGGCAACTTCCTTGATTCCGGCGGGAGTTCATCGCGCACTGTCCTGCTCGGGTACCGGACGGAGGGTCAGCCAGGCGAGCGCCGCCCCCAGCCCGACGGCGAAGACCGCGAACGCGAGCGGCAGCCCCTGCCACGCGGCGAGGGCTCCGAACGCGATGGCACCCAGGGCGCGGCAGAGCGCCTGCACGCTCTGTACGGCGGCGAGTCCCGTGGTGCGGGCCTGCTCAGGGAGGTGCGGTGCCACATAGGCCATCAGTACGCCGTCGGTCGCGGCGTAGAACAGGCCGTGCAGGGCGAGGACCACGGCCACGGCCGGCCAGCCGTCGCAGGGGGCGGCGAGGACGAAGAGGTAGGCGCAGGCGAGCAGTACGTGCCCGCGGACGAAGACCTGGCGGCGGCCGATGCGGTCGGCCAGGCGGCCGGTGGGGGTCGCGGCGGCCATGAAGACGAAGGCGGTGATGAGCGGCAGCAGCGGCAGGGCGGCGACCGGTGCGTCCAGGCGTTGTTGGAGGGCTACGAAGAGGGTCATGTCGCCGACCGTGAACGCGCCGAGGACGGCGGTGGTCCACACACAGCGGCGGACCTCGGGCTGCCGGAGCGCGGCCGGGACGTCGCGCAGGCCGCGCAGGCGCTCGCCGGCCGCGGCCGGGAGCCGTCCGTCCACGAAGCACACCATGATCACGACACCGGCGGCCGCGAGGCAGAAGCTGACCAGGAAGGCGGTGTCGTACCCGCCGGGGACGGCGGCGAGGACGCCAAAGGCGAGCAGGGGGCCGAGCAGCGCTCCGCAGGTGTCCATGGTGCGGTGTACGCCGAAGGCCCGGCCGAGGTCCTGTTCGGTGGCGGCCGCGGTGATGAGGGCGTCCCGTGGTGCGGTGCGCAGGCCCTTGCCGGTGCGGTCGGCGGCCACCATGAGGCCCATTCCCGCGGCGGAGGTGCCCATGGCGGGCAGGCCGAGGCGGGTCAGGGCGGAGAGCGCGTATCCGGCGGTGGCGACGGCCTTCGGCCGGTCGAGTCGGTCCGCGAGGTACCCGCCGCCGAGCCGGAACAGGGCGGTCGCGCCCGTGTAGAGGCCGTCCAGGGCGCCGAGTTGGAGGAATCCGACGCCGAGTCCGTAGACCAGGTACATCGGCAGTACAGCGGTGACCATTTCGGCCGAGGCGTCGGTGACGAGGCTGACCGTTCCGAGGGCGAGGACGGTCGGGGCCACGGCCGATCGGCCCCGGCCGGGTCTCCCGCGGCCGGGACCCGTGCGCCGCGGACCGGTTCGCGGGGCGTGCCGGTCCGTGGCACGGGTGTGGGACAGGTACATGGACTGGCTTCCGATGGATTCCGGTGGATTTCCGATGGATTCCGGTGGACGGGAGACCGGTGGATCAAGGAAGAACGCCGCGGCCCGCGAGGGCGGGATCCGTAGCGGATCCGCGAGGAACTCGCCCCCGCGGACCGGGCGTCAGGGAAGCTTGACGAACCGCCAGGTCTGCAACGGGCTGTCGGTACGCGGCTGTTGGGTCAGCGCCGCACCGCTACTGGCCGCCGAGGCGGCGAGGGCGAGCCCGCCCGCCTTGTTGACCAGGTGATAGCCGCTGCCGCTCGCGCTGCGCAGGATGGACCACCGCTGGTTGTCGCCGCCGGTGCACGTCCACTGGACGATCTTCGTACCGGCGGTGGTGGAGGAGTTCGCGTTGTCGGCGCACATTCCGGAGGCGGCGTTCTTGAGCTGGTACGTGCCGTCGCTGTTGCGGGTGACGGTCCAGCGCTGGTTGCGGGCGCCGTTCGCGCGCCAGGCGACGAGTGAAGTCCCCGCCGTGGTCGAGGAGTTCGGGTTGTCGATCGCGTGGCCGCTGGGCAGACGGAGCTCGTAGGCGGAGCCGGAGAGGACCGGCGCGGTTCCGGCGGGGCCGGACTTGGCGTGGCACGTGCCGGTGACGGAGTCCGTGAAGGTGCGGCCCGCGACGGGCTTGAAGGAGAAGGAGTAGCCGCTTGGCGACAGCTCGAACCGCCCCACGCCGAAGGTGTTGTTGTTGTACACCTCCGAGGGTCCCGCGGTGTCGGTCCGCGAGGAGTACAGGGCCCGGCCGCCGGTGCCGATCACGAAGGACCGCAGCCCGTTCGCGGTGTCCTTGGTCCCGTCGGCCATGGCGGGGGCGAAGCGCTCGTAGTGGTGGTCGTGGCCGAAGACCGCGACATCGGCCTTGTAGTCGGTGAGCGCCTTGTAGAGGGCGCTGCCTGCGGCGTTGTCGCCGTGGTCGCCCGAGGAGAAGCGGGGGTGGTGCATGTACGCCATGGTGCAGGGGCGGTCGCTCTCGGCGAGGTCGGCCCGCAGCCACCGCTCCTGAGAGCTGCCCGCCTCCATACCGGCGTTGGAGTTCAGGGCCACCATGTGCCAGTCGCCGAGGTCGTAGCTGTAGTACCCCTTGTCGCGGCCGCCGGTCGGGACGCCCTTGCCCTCGTAGTAGTCGAAGTAGCCCGCGGCGCCCGCCGTGTAGTACTCGTGGTTGCCCGGGGTCGGGTACGTCCGCGCGTTGAACTTGCCCCAGGCCGGGTCGTACTGGGCGTTGTACTCGGCGAGCGTGCCCTTCTCGTAGGCGTTGTCGCCCGCGGTGATCACCGCGTCGGGAGCCATGGCGGTCACGACGTCGTCGGTCTGGTTGCACGCCGAGCCGCAGATGTCGCCGACGGCGGCGACGGTGACCGTGGCCCCCGGAGCCGGGGCGGGGAGGCGCGCGGGAGCCGCGGCGGCGGCCGTCGAGGTCTCCGGAGCAGCCTGCGACAAGGCGACCGCGGCCACGGCGGTGGCCAGTGCGGCGATCGGGACGGTCACCAGGGTGAGGCGTCTTCGGTGGTGAGCGGCTCTGGGCATGGGCGTTCGGCTCCTGTGGGGGTGGCAGGGAGGGGAGTGACCCCCGGACACCGCAGGGGTGTCCCGGGGAGTGTCCGGCCGTCGTGTTCCGGCCGGGGGGACGTCGAACCAGGGAGGAAGATATGCCGAATAAAGCCCGGTCGGCCCCCGGCCGTTCACAACGTTTACGGAAAATTCGGCACCGCCTCCCCGGGCCGTCGTCCACCGCCTCGCGGGGACCGTCGGGCCCCCGCCTCCCACGTCCGCCCCGGACGCACCCGTCGATATGCTGCCCGGGTGACGAAGGAGGGCTCGAAGCCGACGGAGGGCGCGAAGCCGCGGGACGAGGTCGACGGGCGTTCGAGGCGGTGGGAGGCACATCGGGCCCGGCGTCAGGACGAGTTCCTGGAGGCCGCCGTGGCCGCCGTCGAGGAGGAGGGGCCCGGGGTCGGGATCCGGCGGATCGCCGAGCGGATCGGGGTGCCGCGGTCCGCGGTGTACCGGCACTTCCGTGACCGCGCCGATCTCGACGAGCTGATCCGTAAGCGCGCCCTCGACTCGCTCATGGCCGAACTCGCGCCGACGCTGGAGCCCGACGGCACCGTCGTCGAGGCGATCCGGCGCTCCGTGGACGCGTACCTCGGGTGGATCGAGGAGCATCCCCGACTGCACGCCTTCCTCGGCCACGACGCACTGAGCCCGGCCGGGGACTCACCGACCGTCGCCGGCACCAAGGCGGAGATCGCCCACCGCACGGGGAAGCTGTTCCAGAGCGTGCTGCGTTCCGTCGGCAGGGACACCGGCCTCGCGCTCTCGCTCGCCTTCGGTCTTGTCGGGTTCGTGGACGCCACGGTCAACAACTGGCTGGCGGACAAGGGCGACAAGCCCAGCTCCACCGAGCTCGCCGAGTTCCTCGCCCGCTCGATCTGGTCCGTACTCGACGGCAACCTGCGCGCTCTGGGCACCGAGCTCGACCCGCACCGGCCGATGTCCGAGCTGCTGGGCGACTGAGGCCCGCCCGGCCCCACCCGCTCGCCCTCACCCGCTTCTCCCTCCACCCGTCGCACTCCGCGGCCTCGCCACTCCAGCCCCGCCGGTCCGGGACTACCGGTCCGACCCCGCCGATCCGGACTGCCGCACACCCTCTCCCCTATGTGACCCAGGTCACATCCATCCCCAATACCTGAAACAGCCTGTCGCAGGTAAATTTAGTGCTACCTCAAGTAACACTAAAACTGTTGCCCCACCGAGCCGGGTCACCACCGCGGGGCCACCGAGGGGAACGAAGCGGGGCAGGACACCGAGCCGCCGCGCGATCACGCCGCCCGGACGACAGAAGTCCACGCGCGCGGTTCACCGGAGAGGTTCGCCGGCGACAGCGGCGCCGCGAAGGCCCGTGCACAAGAGCCAGGAAGCAGTCAGAGGGAGACGGACATGAAACAGCGGCACGTCGACGTGATGATTCTCGGCGCGGGACTGTCGGGCATCAGCGCGGCCGTCCACCTGGCCAAGGGCAGCCCGGGTACCTCGTACGCGATTCTGGAGCGGCGCTCCCGGATCGGCGGGACCTGGGACCTGTTCCGCTACCCGGGCATCCGCTCGGACTCGGACATGTTCACCTTCGGCTACGGCTTCCGCGCCTGGCACGGCACCAAGATCCTGGCGGACGGGCCGAGCATCCGTGAGTACGTGCAGGAGACCGCGGACGAGTACGGCATCAGCGACCGCATCCTGTTCGGGCGCAAGGCGCTCAAGGCGAGCTGGTCGAGCGAGGCCGGGCTGTGGACGGTCGAGGCGCACGACGAGTCCACCGGCGAGCGGGAGATCCACACCGCCCGCTTCCTGGTGAACGCCACCGGCTACTACAACTACGACGAGGGCTACCGTCCGCGGTTCGCGGGCGAGGAGAAGTTCGGCGGCACCGTCGTCCACCCGCAGCACTGGCCCAAGGATCTGGACCACCGGGGCAAGCGTGTGGTCGTCATCGGCAGTGGTGCCACCGCGATCACGCTGGTGCCCGCGATGGCCGGGGAGGCCGAGCACGTCACGATGCTCCAGCGCTCGCCCACGTACATCATGACGCTGCCCACGCACGACCCGGTGTCGGTGGTACTGCGCAAGCTGCGCGTCCCGGCCCCGCTGGTGTACAAGCTCGGGCGGGCCCGCAACATCGCCCTGCAGCGCGGTCTGTACGCACTGTCCCGCTCGGCGCCGTGGCTGATGCGCAAGGTGCTGCTCGCGGGCGTGCGGGCACAGTTGGGGTCCAGGACGGACATGCGCCACTTCACTCCCACGTACAAGCCGTGGGACCAGCGGCTGTGCGTGGTGCCGAGCGGTGACCTGTTCAAGGTGCTGCGCAGCGGCGAGGCGTCGGTGGTGACCGACCACATCGAGACGTTCACCGAGAAGGGCATCAGGCTCAAGTCCGGCCAGGAGATCGAGGCGGACATCGTCATCACCGCCACCGGCCTCCAGGTGCAGATCGCCGGAGGTGCCGAGCTGGAGGTGGACGGCCGCCCGGTGTCCACCCGCGACCACGTGATCTACAAGGGCGTACTGCTCGACGGCATCCCGAACCTGGCGATCATCCTCGGCTACACCAACGCCTCCTGGACGCTCAAGGCGGACATGGCGTCCGACTACGTGAGCCGACTGCTCAACCACATGCGCGACAACGGCTATACGCGGGTGACGCCGGTGGCCACCGAGGCCGACCGGTCCCAGGAGTCCGCGATGGGCGACTCGCTGAGCTCCGGTTACATCCAGCGCGGCGACGCCGTCATGCCCCGCCAGGGCACCCGTGCCCCGTGGCGGATCTTCAACAACTACTACCGGGACCGGCGCGCGCTGCGGCGCTCCCCGATCGACGACGCCTCGCTGCACTTCGAGAGCAGGCCCACGGCGACCGGTGCCACCGAGCCGACCCGCGCCGACGTCCCGACCCGCGTCGCCTGACGCACCGTCACTTCCCGTCCGTACACCGGCCGCACCGTTCCACTCCCGGGCGGACCGGCCGGTGTGCGGCTCCCTCTGCCGCCGTCCGCCCCGGCGCCCGGCGATGCCGCACCCGACCACACGAAACCGAGGGCCGCGATGAAAGCACAGCTCAAGGCAGAGCAGAGCCACCTCAGTGACGCCGACTACGCCGAGGTGCTCAGGACCCTGTCCGAGGGGTCGGTGCACACGCACTTCGACGCGTTCACCGACATCGACTGGAACCACCCCGACTGGTACATCGACCCCAAGGACCCGCGCTGGGTGCTGCCCACGGCCGACCCGCTGGGCGGTCACCCGTGGTACCAGAACCTGCCGGTCGAGCGGCAGGCGGAGGTCGGCCTGATCCGGATGGCCAACATCGCCAAGGTCGGCATGCAGTTCGAGAACGTGCTCATCCGCGGTGCGATGGACTACCTGTTCAGCCTGCCCAACGGCAAGGCGGAGTTCCGGTACCTCACGCACGAGTGCACCGAGGAGACCCACCACACCCAGATGTTCCAGGAGTTCGTCAACCGCTCGGGCTGCGACGTGCCCGGCGGACGCCCCTCCTTCCGGGTGCTCAGCCGCTTCCTGCCGCTGGCCGGGTCGCTGTGGCCGGAGGTCTTCTTCACCGGCGTGCTCGCCGGTGAGGAGCCCATCGACCACCTGCAGAAGGCGGTGCTGCGCGAGGGCGGTCCGCAGCACCCGATGCTCCGGCGGATCATGCAGATCCACATCGCCGAGGAGGCCCGCCACATCTCCTTCGCGCACGAGTTCCTGAAGCGCAGGACGCCCCAACTGAGCCGCACGCGCAGGGCACTTCTGTCGATCGTGTTCCCCGTCGTGATGCGGGTCCTCGGCGATGTCATCACCATCCCCGGCAAGGAGGTCGCCCGGCAGATGGGCGTGCCGCACAAGGTGCTGCGCGAGGTGTTCTGGAAGAGCCCCTCGGGCGAGAAGATGCTCCGCGACGTCTTCGCCGACGTGCGCATGCTCGCCCAGGACGCCGGTCTGATGAACCCCGTCTCGCGCCGGGTGTGGAAGGCCCTGCGCATCGACGGACGCCCCTCCCGCCACCGCGGTGAACCGGCTTCGCTGGCCGCCTGAACGACCCAGGAAACCTCATGCCCTACGTCGTCACCCGCTCCTGCTGCGCCGACGCCTCCTGCGTCATGGCCTGCCCGGTGAACTGCATCCACCCCGCACCGGGCGAGCCCGGCTTCGCCGAGGCCGAGATGCTCTACGTCGACCCGCGCACCTGTGTCGACTGCGGCGCCTGCGCCACGGCCTGCCCGGTCGACGCGCTGAAGCCGCACACCCGGCTCACCGAGGCCGAGCAGCCCTTCCTCGACCTCAACTCCGCCTACTACACGGACGATCCGCACCCGGACCGCACGCCGATGGCGCTCGTCCCGGCGCAGCGCGAGCTGTCGGGGACCGGACTGCGGGTGGCCGTGGTGGGCGCGGGCCCGGCCGGTCTCTACGCCGCCGACGAACTGCTCAAGCACCCGGGCGTGACGGTCGACGTCCACGACCGGCTGCCCACCCCCTACGGTCTGGTGCGCGCGGGGGTCGCCCCGGACCACCAGGACACCAAGGGGGTCACCGCCCTCTTCGGCGCCATCGAGCGCCAGCGGGGGTTCACGTACCGGCTGGGCGTGGAGATCGGCAAGGACCTGCGCCACGAGGACCTGGTACGCGACTACCACGCCGTGATCTACGCGGTGGGCGCGGCCGGTGACCGGCGGCTCGGTATCGACGGCGAGGACCTGCCCGGCAGCGTCTGCGCCACCGACTTCGTCGCCTGGTACAACGCCCACCCGGACCAGTTGGGCGCCGAGTACCCGCTGGACCGCGAGCGGGCGGTCGTGGTCGGCAACGGCAATGTGGCCCTGGACGTGGCACGGGTGCTGACCGCCGACCCCGAGGCCCTGGCCCGTACCGACATCGCCGACACGGCCCTTGCCGCACTGCGCGACAGCCGGATCCGCGAGGTGGTGGTGCTCGGGCGGCGCGGCCCCGGCCAGGCCTCCTTCACCGTGCCCGAACTCATCGCGCTCGCCGCCCTGGACGGGGTCGACGTCCTCGTGGAGGGCGACGCCTTCACCGAGGACGGGGACGGCGTCGACGGCTCCGACGGGGCGTGGCTCGCGGGCGACCCGGCCAAGGCCGCGCTGCTCGCCGAACTGGCCGCACGGACACCGACTCCGGGCCGGCGCCGTATCGTCCTGCGCTTCCTGACCGCTCCGGCCCGGATCCTCGGCGAGGACCGGGTGAGCGGCCTGGAGGTGGCCCGTACCCGGCTGCACGCCGAGGACGACGGCACCGTACGCGCGGTGGCCACCGGACGGACGGAGGTCATCGAGGCCGGTCTTGTCCTGCGGGCCGTGGGGTACCGGGCCCGTCCGGTACCGGGGCTCCCGTTCGACGAGGCGAACGGCACCGTCCCGCACGAGCGGGGCCGGGTGGCGCCGGGCGTCTACGTCGCGGGCTGGATCAAACGCGGACCCAGCGGCTTCATCGGCACCAACAAGAGCTGCTCGCAGGAGACCGTCGAGGCGCTGCTCGACGACTTCGACGCGGGCCGGCTCACCGCACCCGCGCCCCGCGCCGCCGACCGGCGTCCGCCCGGCCTCGGGCTCGACGACTGGCAGGCCATCGACCGGGCCGAACGCGAGGCGGGCGCACTCCAGGGCCGCCCCCGGGTCAAACTGGCCGAGCGCACCGCCCTGTTGGAGGCCGCCGCCGTCCGGCCGCCCGTACGGCGACGGCTGCCGCTGACGGTGCTCAGGCGCAAGTCCACTCGCGCCTGACCGTCGGCGCAAGCGAAAGCGGAGCCGGAAGCCAAAGCCCGAAGCCGGGCGCCAGGACCCGGGAGTCGGAAGCCAGGACACCGAACCCGAGAACCGGAACCTGGCCCCCGGCCCCCGGCCCCCGGCCCCTGGCACCTGGCACCTGGCACCCGGAAGCCGAACCAACCACCCCACCCCACCCCGCCCCACCCCCGTATCGCGAAACCTCGCGAACATCCGGTGAAGGCGTCACCCGGTGTGACCCACCCGCAATAGGTTCGCTGCACGCACGCCGGTCGACGGTACGCGGCCACGGGTTGAGGGGAGACGGGGTGCGCATCGGCACAGTGGTCAACGGGCGGTATCGCCTGGTGCGAGGGCCACTGCAGGGTGGAATGGGCGAGGTGTGGCTCGCCGAGGACGAGGACCTGAGCAGGCCCGTCGTCCTGAAACGGGTACTTGCGGCCGACGCGGGCCAGGAGCGGATCGACCGGCTGCGCGCCGAGGGCCGGGCGCTGGCCCGGTTCAGTCATCCGCATGTGGTGACGCTGTTCACCGTCGAGGAGATCCGCACCGGCAGACGGACGACCTCGTGGCTCGTCATGGAATACGTGGCCGGGGGCAGCCTGGACCACCGGCCGCCGCTGAACCCGGAGCGGGTGGCCAGGATCGGTGTCCAGATCGCCGACGCGCTGGCCGCCCTGCACGCCGAGGGCATCGTGCACGGCGACGTGAAGCCGGGCAATGTCGTGGTCACACCGGACGGTCTGGCCAAGCTGGCCGACTTCGGGGCCGCGTACCGCGTCGGCGGACGCGAGACCATCACCCAGAACGGCGCGGTCAGTTACACCCCCGACTTCGCCTCGCCCGAGATGGTCGCCGGACAGCCGCAGCGCGCCTCGGACGTCTTCTCACTCGGGGCGATGCTGTACTACCTGGTCACCGGACTGCCGCCACGGCCCGGCGCGCGGCGGGGCGTTGACCCCTTCGTCGCCGAACAGCAGGCCGCCCGGGGCGAGACGGCGCTGGACGCCGACTGCGGGATACTGGCCGAGGTCCTGCCCTCGATGCTCGCCCGTGACCCCGACGAGCGCCCGGCCGCCCACGAGGTACGCGCCCGGCTGGAGCAAGTCGCCGGTGCGCAGGGGCCGTTGCCCCCGGCCGACACCGGCGAGGAGGACATGACCCGTACCGCGCCGGGCGCGGGGCGCGCGGCAGCAGCGGGTGGGGCCGGTGGCGCAGCGGGCGGCACGAGCAACGGCCTTGCGGGCGGCGGGCGTTGGGCGGCGGCCACCGGCTCCGTCCGGCGGCGGCCCGCGCTCTACGGGACGCTGGCGGGGGTCGTCGTCCTCGCGGTCGTCGGCACGCTCTGGCTGACGTCGCTCGGCGGTGGGGACAACGAGGCCTTGGACGGTGACGACCCGAAGTCCGGGCCGAGTGCGTCCACGTCGAGCCCGCCGCGTACGCATCCGCGCGGCTCCGTGTTCGGCGATCACCGCAGTGCCGACCCCTGCGCGCTGACCGAGCCCGCGGCGCTCGCCGAGTACGGCGAGAGCGAACGCGACCGGGACTACGGCAACTTCGACCGCTGTGACGTCCTGGTGGACACCGGCACGGGCGATCCGGTCGACGTCGAGGTCAACCTCGACTTCGGCGGACACTCCGAACTGGCCGCCCCCGCACGGACGGTGGGCGGCATCGGCATCGTGACGGACGAACCCGAGAGCGACGAGTGCGGCCGTACGCTGCTGCCGCCCGACAAGGACGTGACCGTCGTCGTGCGGGCGAAGCAGGACGACGCGGGCGACGGGGGCGGGGCGTCGCTGTGCACGATCGCCGACACCGCCGCCGACAGCGCGGCCGAGGTCCTGGACCGGGGGCCGCTCCCCCGCCGCTCGCCCCCGCTCACCGCGGCCTCGCTCGCGCAGCGGGACGCCTGCACGCTGCTCACCGCCCAGGCCCTGGAGATCGTGCCCGGCATCGACGCCAGGGACCCCGACATCGGCTACGGGAACTGGGACTGCGAGTGGGCGAGCACCACCAACGGGCTCTGGATCGAGCTGCGTTTCGACCGGGGCCCGGCACCCTCGGCCGAGGACGGGACGCCCACCCGGATCGGTGGCCGGGACGCGGTCGTCGAACCCGAGGGCGAGGGCGAGGAGACCTGCCGGGTGCGCGTCGTCCACCGTTCCTACCGTGACGACCACGGCGAGAGTGCGGTGGAGACCGTGAACCTCACCGTGGGCGGCGAGGACGACCCGGCACGGCTGCGGCAACTGGCCACCGAGCTCGCGCACTCCGCCGTCGGCGAGCTCAACAATCGCTAGGACGATTGGAGTTGGGGCCGGGGAGGTACTTCTCGCCTTGCCCCGGGCCCGGGTTGGGGAGGGGTCCCGTACCTACGGTGCATGCTGGTGGCGGGGCTGTCGCGGCCCCGCCCGGCACCGCCGGACGATCCCGAGGAGGCGTGCCTTGTTCAGCTCCGAAAGCCTTGCGCGCGGCGTGGCCGTGGCCGCGCCCGGAACGCTCCACGCGCGCACGGTGTCGGGCGGTCTCGAGGTCCCGCCGCAGCCCGGAGCCGTGCTGCGGTTCGGGCGCGGGGAACGGCCGCAGGTCGACCTCGGCGTCGGCGAGGACGACCTGAGGGTGAGCCGCCGCCACGGCGAACTCACGTACCGCAAACGCCGTTGGTGGCTGCGCAACACCGGACAGCAGCTGGTCCGGCTGCCGGGCGGCCAGTTGATGCACGCCAGCACGGACCCGGTGCCGCTCGCGACCGGCTACACACCCGTCTTCGTCAAGGGCTCGGGCCACCGGGAGCACCTGGTCGAGCTGTACGTCACCGGCCACGACCACCCCGGCCGCGTCTCCCGGCGGCAAGCCGACACCATGCCGCCCAAGCGCTGGCCGCTGGACCCGAACGAACGCCTGCTCCTGGTCGTCCTCGGGCAGCGCTATCTGCTGTACGAGAAGGACCCGCGCCCGCTGACGTACCAACGCGCCGCCGAGCAGCTCTGCTACCTGCGGCCGGACGGCAATTGGGGCGAGCGCAGGATCGAGTACCGCGTCGAGGCGGTGCGCCGCCGCCTCAGCGACGGCTTCCCGTACCCCCTGCTGCACGACAAGGAAGCCGGACGTCCCTCGGACAACAGCCTGCTGCACAACCTGCTCAGGGGGCTGGTGGAGTCGACGACGCTGGTGCCGCCGGACCTGGATCTGATGGAGACGGAGGAGCAGCCGGGCTGACGGGGGTCCGGGGAGTGGAGCCGGGAAGCCGGCCGGCCCGGGGCGAGTGTCGCCCCGGGCCGGTCGGTTCGCGCTTGCCTTGCGGGACGACCCGCTCAGCCGGCAGGTGCCGCCTCGACGAGCGTGAGAGCGAACTCCGGCTGGCCGAGCGGGGTGAAGGTCGGGTCGGCGAAGCCCGCCGCCCGGAACAGCTCGGTCAGGTCCTGCTCGGTGCGCTCCTTGCCGTCGAGCAGCAGCAGCATCTGCAGGTCGGTCAGGTAGAGGTTCGCGGGACTCTGCGGACCGGACAGGGCGGGCAGCACGGGGTCGGCGAGCAGCAGCCGTCCGTTCGACGGGATGACCGAGCGGATGTTCCGCAGGATCTGGACGCACTGTTCGTCGGTCCAGTCGTGCAGCACGTTCTTCATCAGGTACAGGTCGCCGCCCTCGGGCGCCGAGCTGAAGAAGTCGCCCACCACCGCGGAGGCACGGTCGGCGATGCCCGCGTACTCGAAGGTCTGCGCCGTCTGGGCCAGGCCCCGCTCCGAGTCGTACACCACGCCCCGCAGCGAGGGGTGCTGGCTCAGTACACCGGCCAGCAGGGTGCCGTCGCCGCCGCCGATGTCGACCAGACAGGAGTACTTGCCGAAGTCGAAGCTGCCCGGCAGGAGCTGCGCCACCGTGTACGTGAACCCGGCCATCGTGGCGTTGAAGCGGGCGGACAGCTCCGGCTCCTTCGCCAGGTACGAGAAGAAGTCCGTGCCGAACATGGCGTCGAAGGACCGCTTTCCGCTGCGGACGCTCTCGTCCAGGGTGTCCCAGGCCTGGGTCATCACCGGGTCGCTGTACATCCGCACGAACTCGCTCATCGAGTCCGGGCGGCCGGTGGAGAGCAGGGCGCCCTGCACGGTCGTCGCGAACAGGTCGGGCTCGTTCTCGGTGAACAGGCCGAGCGCGGCGAGCGCCCGCAGCAGCCGCCGCGTCGCCTCGGGGTCGGTGTTCAGGTCCCCGGCGATGTCCGCCACGGTGCGGGCGCCCCCACCGATCGCGTCCACCAGGCCGAGCTTCACGGCGGCATGGACGGCCCGTGAGGCCGCGGGCGCGATCATGATCTGGGACAGCCACTTGCGCCCCGCTTCCTCGCCCGCGGCGTCGAAGCCACCCTCGGCAGGCCCGGTCTGCGTCGGTGCACTCATCAGTTCATCCCCGTTTCGCTCAGTGGTTCGGCCGCACTCCGCCTCGCAGACCAACTGGCCTGCCAGGTACGGCGGTTGCGCACCGGAAGGCTCACCCATGCCAAAGCAATGGTCAAGCGCCTTTTCTGGCTGGGAATTGACGGTGGCCGATCTCCGTGGGGCAGGAATGACGGGTTCCGCACCGATCCGGAGGCGCAAGCGGAAGCGGGAACCGCCGCACGAAACGCGACCGCCGCCGGGGCGTCCGGCGGCGGTCGGGGCGGTTGTCCGAAGAACGGACGGCGGTCACCTGCTCCGTGGGCGGAATGCCAAACGGAACGGTCGGGCGGGCGGTGTGCGGGGCGGCCGAACCGGCCCGCGCGGCGCGCCTATTCCGTCTCTTTTGGCTCCTCCGCGTTGCGCCACAGCGTGAGGTCGAGCTTCACGTAGTCGCTGGGGTCGCTGGCACCCGACTTGCCGCGGTAGGTCACCACGGCGACATGTCCGGCATCGCTGAGCACACACATCTGGGAGCCGTCGCTGAGCTGGTCGAGGCTGATCTCCTCGGTGTAGCGGGTCTCCGCGCGGCAGGTCTCCAGGGAACCCTGCTGCGAGTTGTTCAGGAGCACCAACTTGCCGTTGTTGCTGCCCACTTCGGACTCGCTGAGACTGCTGGAGTCGCCGTCGTAGTAGAAGTCGCCGCCGTCGTACATCACTCCGCCGCCCGAACCCTCGATCGGCGAGCGCGGGTTGTCGGCGAACATCAGGTAGTAGCCATCGACCAGGTCGACGCCCGTGTACGAGACGGGCTTGGGGTCCGGCCGCTTGCCGCCCGAGTCGTCACCGGTGCCGCCGTCCGAGGAGCCGGCACCCGCCGACGACCCCGAACCCTGCGAACTGCTGCTGCTGGGACCGGCGTTGGACTCGGACTTGTCCTTCTCGTCGTCGGGGACCAGGGCGCCGATGACGCCCAGTACGACCAGGACACCGACGATCGCCGCGACGGCGATCAGTCCGCTCTTCTTCTTGCGCGGCGGCGGGGGCGCTCCCCAGGGCCGCGGTCCGCCGCCGGAAGGCAGCGGGGTGGGCTGGTAACCGCCGCCGCCCGGGGGCGGGGTGTGGTAGCCGGGAGCCGGAGTGGGCGCCGGGGTGTGGAAGCCGGGCGGCGGGACCGAACCGGGCGCGGGCTGGGCGCCCTGGGTCGGCGCGGCCGCCGGGCCGAAGCCACCCGGCGCGGCGGGCGCCTGGGGGCCGGTCGGGGCGTACGGACCCGCCGGGGTGCCCTGGGTCGGCGGCGGGGAGTACTCGGTGGGCGTGGGCGCCGCGCCGGGCATCGGCGGCGGCGTCTTGGCCGGGGCGGGCAGTTGCAGCCGCTCGGTGATGGAACCGGCCACCGCCCGCGGCAGCCAGTCCTCGCCCTGCCGCAGCGGGGTCGGCGAGAGCGACTGGCACAGCTCGATGACCTCGTTCAGCGCCGGACGGTCGGCGGGGTCACGGCTGAGACAGCGGGTCACCAGCGGCCTCAACTCCTCGGGCAGCCTGCTGAGATCGGGCTCCTCGTGCACGATCCGGTACAGGACCGCGTGCGAGGGCCCGTCGCCGTAGGCGGGTGCGCCGATCGCCGCGTAGGCCGCGATCTGGCCGAGCGCGAAGATGTCGGTGGCCGGGGTGACCGTGCCGGTGGCGGCCTGTTCGGGCGCCATGAAGGAGGGGGTGCCGACCGTGACACCGTTGCCGGTCAGGGCGGTGGCGTCGGCGGCGCGGGCGATACCGAAGTCGATGACGCGCGGTCCGTCGGAGGCCAGCAGGACGTTCGCGGGCTTGAGGTCGCGGTGCACGATGCCCGCCCCGTGGATGACACTCAGCGCTTCCGCGACCCCGACGGTCAGCAGCAGCACACTGCGTACCGGCAGCGCGCCGTGCGCCGCGACCGCGTGCGCGAGGGACGGCCCGGGTACGTAGGCGGTGGCCAGCCAGGGCTGGGAGCCCTCGGTGTCGCAGTCGATGACGGGCGCGGTGTACAGACCCTGCACCCGCTGCGCCGCCTGCACCTCCTGCTGGAAGCGACGGCGGAACTCGGGGTCCTCGCTGAACTCCGGACGGATCACCTTCAGCGCGATCGGGCGGCCGCCCGGCGTGTAGGTGAGATACACCTTGCCCATACCGCCCGCGCCGAGCACCGCGGCCAGTCGGTATCCGCCGACCACGGCCGGGTCGTCCTCCTGCAGTGGCTGGAAATGCTCGGCAGATGGTGCGCTGCTCATCCGGAAACCGTCCCCTGTTCACGGCAGTTCAGACCCTGCCGATACCCCGAAGTCAACGGGGAGCGTATCCGACTCGGGACAGGCCTCTTCCCGCCCGCAGGCAACAATCCCGCCACAGCGGAGGGCGAGTCGACGAATGCGTTCCCAGGTGTCCGTATTGTCCGGACCTGCGGGGCCCGGACAAGCGGGAGTTGGGGCCCGGGAGTTGGGGCCAGGGGGCTCGGGCTCGGCGATCCGGGTGGCTACGGCAGGGACTGGTGCAGGTTCGGGATGTTCAGGTCCTCCGCCTGCAACAGCTGGTTGTGGGCGATGACATCGGTGAAGAAGAGCGGGATCGGCAGGGTCAGGCCGGGCGGCAGCGGCGGGGGCATGTCCGGCGTGAAGGTGACCGGCAGCAGGCCGAGCAGATTGCCGCTGAGCATCTGCGTGAGCAGGACCACCGGCTCGCCGGTCGCCGTGGAGGTGGTTCCCTCGCCCGCCGTACGCAGCGTGCCGAGGCAGTCCGGGTACGGGTTGGGGCTGTCCTGCGGTACCCGGCCGATGCCCGGCAGCCCGATGTCGAGCAGCGGCAGCCGCAGCCCGGGCAGACCACGGAAGTCCGGCGGCCGCGGCTCCTCGAAGTCCCGCTGCCCGGGGCACTTCGCGCCGAGCAGCGCCGCGTCCTGCTGAAGATCGGCGATGTCCAGCCGGAACGCCGTGAACGCCAGCACCCGCTTCGGCCCGGCCGCCGTGTCCACCTCCCGGATCCCCCGGTAGGTCAGACCCGTCAGTACGAGCAACGGCGTACGCACCGCCGCCGGCCACACCGCGAGCCGCTCGGGCAGCTGCGCCCCACCGAGCCCACCGGAGCCGAGCCCCAGCGACACGTCCGGCAGACACCACGGCGACCTGTCCCCGCTGTTGGCGCCCGGCCCCAGCCGCAGGTTGAGCGGCAGCAGCGAGGACAGCGTCCGCATGCCGCCGTCGAGGGGGAGTTGGGGGAGGGGGAGGGCCAGGCGGGAGGGCGGACGCTTGCGGGGGTGGTTGGGGTCGTCGGGGTCGCCGGGCTTGTGGGGTGAGTTGTCGGGGTGGTTCGGGTCGTGGGGGTTGCGGTGGTCGTGGGGGTTGCGGTCGTCGTCGTGGGCGCGGGTGTTGTCGTCGCGGGCGTCCCGGTCGCGGTCGCGGGGGTTGTGGTCGCGAGGGTCGTGGTCGGGCCGGGTGTTGTCGAGGCGGTCGGACCGGTGGTCCGAGTTGGGGCCGTGGTTCGCGCCGTCTTCGTGGCCGGGGCCCGGGCCTCCGTCCGGCGGAGGTGTCTGCCCCTGCCGTGCGCCGGGACGGTCGTCGGTGCCGTGTCCGTGCTCCCCCGGCCCCTGTTCCCCTTGCTGTCCTTGTTCCCCTCGTTGTCCTTGTTCCCCTTGCCCGGGCTCGCCCTGTTGGTGCGGCCCTGGTCCGTGTTGCTCCGGACCCCGGCCGCCGCCACCCGGGCCTTCCGAACCTGATCCGGGACCGCCGCCGGACATCGAGTCCCGTACCAAGTCCCGTGCGGCGCCCTGGTGTTCGATGCCCGAGTAGCCGGAGCGCGGGCGACGAGGAGCGTTCTCGTCGCGTCCGCCGAGCCCGAGCAGGCCGGTCACCTTGCGCAGGAGGCCCTTCTTGCGCGGCGGTTCCGAGGGGCCGCTGCCGGACTGCGGCCCGCCCTCGTGTGAACCGGCGACGGGCGATCCTGCGTCGGGCGGTCCTCCGTCGGGCGCCGGGGACGACGGCCCGTGATCCGGGTCCCTCGGCCCCGGCAGGGAGGTCCGGTTGCCCTCCTTCTTGGCGGAAAGGCCGAGGTCGAGGCCCACCTCGTTACGGGGGTTCGGCGGGCGGGCACCGTCCTTGTCCGCGCCGTCACGGTCCCGCTCCCCTCCCCCGTCTTCCCCCTCGCCCTTCCCCGGCTTGCCCTTGCCCTTGCCTTTTCCCTTGCCCTCGTCCTTTTCCTTCTCTTCCTTCCCCTTGCCGTCGCGGTCCTCGTGGCCGTCCGCCGCGCCCTCGTCGCCGGGCTGTCCCAGCCTCACGCCGAGCCCCTTGCCGTAGGCCGCGCCCCCGGTCGCGCGGCGCAGCCCGTCGAGCAGCGAACACACCGACCGCGCCTGGTCCTCGACCGCGTCGGCCAACGGCAACGCCCCCTGGTGCAGGCCCTGTTGGGCCGCACTCTCGGCTCGTCCCGGCGCCGCCGCGGTGGGCACGTGCACGCCGGTGGCCAGCAGCGCCCCCGCGGGCAGCACGCTGAGCGCACCCAGTCGCGTACGCGGGAACCGGGCCTGCGCACCACGCCGCGCACCGTTCCCGCGAGACCCGCCGGAGTTCTGCCGCACGGAGTCCTGCCGCACGAAGTTCTGCCCGACGGAGTCCTCCCGCACAGAGCCCTGCCGCACGGCCTGCGGCTCGACGTCCAGCCCCGGCCCGGCACCCCTCAAAGCGGCACCCGACCCCGCCGCGACACTCTGCTCCCCGGCGGTGCTCCGGTGCGTGTCGCCCCCGGCACCGGCGGTCCGCCGGCCGGGACTCTCTCCCGCACCGGCCGCCCCGGGCCCACGACCTCTTCCCACCGTCGCCTCTCCTCCGCTCTGCCGACCGGCCCGGTCCTGCGCTGCCCGGCCGGGCGAACTCCCGTACTGTGCCGTGCCCTTCCGCGCAACCTCAGTGCGCGTCGGGTGCGGCGCGTTCCGTCCTGCGAAGTGGCCCCTCCGCCGTGGCCGGGCGCTTCGCGCGGCCGCCGCCGAGGGCCGCGCGCGACGCCGCGCGTCTGCCCTTCGTGCGGCCGCCCGTACGGGAGACCGCGGGCTCTCCCGTACGCGAGGTGGCCGGGCGGGAGGCGGGGGCGGTCCGCTGTGCGGGCTGTGGGTCCGCCGTGATCACCGGCATCTCCAGCGTCGAGTCGAGTTCCCCGGTGCCGCCCGATCCTCCGGACGTCGCCGGACCACCCGGGCGGGGCCCCTCGCCGGGACCGGAGCCCGGCCCGTCACTGCCACCGCCGCTGTCACCGCCGCCGCCCGACGGACCCTGGTCGCCACCGGAGGAGGAGCCGCCGCCCTGTTCCCCGGCAGAGGAACCGCCGCCCTGCTCGACGGCGGACGAACCCCCGTCCCCCGCCCCGGGTTTGGTGTCCGTGAGGGTCCAGCCCCCGCGGCCGTTCCACCGGCGCCGGTCACGGGTCTCGCGCGGCGGGCGCTGGTCGTCGGGCAGCCAACTGACCGCCATGGCCCCGCCGAGTACGCCGAGCATGAAGCCGATCAGGAAGCCGCCGAGGTTCGAGAGGATCAGCGAGGCCACGGCGAAGACCAGGGCGGCGATGCCCGCGAAGACGCGGTAGCCGGGCGCCAGCCACATGGCGAGTCCGAGGATCACCAGGAACACGCCCATCAGCAGGCCGGAGACCCCGGCCACGCCCTCGTGGATGAGCAGTCCGAGCGGCGCCATCGGAATGGACAGCAGCACCACACCCGAGGCCGCGGTCCACAGGCCCGCCCAGAACGGCCGGGTGCGCCGCCAGTATCGGAAGCCACGGCCGGTCCGCGGTGGCGGCGCCCAGTTGCCCTCACCCGAACCGTCCCCGGAGGCCTCCCCGTCGGGACCGTTTCCATCACCGGGACCGTTCTCGTCGCCGTTCGCGGTTCCGTCACCGTTCACGGTTCCGTCGCCGATCACGTCCGCGTTCCCGTCGCCGCTCGCGTCCCCGTCCCGCGGCCCCTGCTCGTCTCCCGGGCCCTCGCCGTCGCCCGCGCCCCGCCGCCGTCCACGCCTCAGAAGCACGAGTGGTCGCCCCTCTTCACCGTCAGATGGAGGCCGGGCAGCCGGAACGTCGCCGCGCTGATCGACCGGGTCTCCTGGCGGAGCCTCATGATCTGGACCGTGTCCGACTGCTGCGCGAATCCGCCCGAGGGCCCGGTGACGCCCGGGACCTGGTTGACGGTGGAGGCGTCGCGGCCGATCTGGATGTTGGTGAACGAGGCGTCGCCCTTGAGGTCGTGCACATTGGCCACGAGCCGGTCGACGTGCACGGGCCTGGCCCCCCTGCCCGCCGTGAGCCGCAGCGTGACGTCCCCGATGATCGGCACGCTCTGCACCACGGACTGGCAGATGTTCCTCAGATCGGCGGTTCTGATCGCGGTCAACGCCTCCGGGTAGACGGCGTCCTTGCCCCGGTCCAGGACGCCGAACTGCTCGAAGCCCCGGCCCTTGAGACTGTCCGCGGAGACCTGAAAGCTCTTGCCGGACACCGTGAAGGAGTTGGCGGAGACGCCGAAGGAGGCGGCGAGGGCGCCGGTGGACATCGTGGCGAGGATGCCGCCCGAGACCGCGAGTGTCGGCACCATGACGACCGCGAGCCGCAGCCATCTCGTACGGCCCGGTGCAGGGGCCCTGTCCTGACCGCTGATCATCTGTGTCTTCCCTCTGTGAGGTCTGCCGGTGCCACAGCCGGGGGTCGGAGGCGATCCGGGGCCGGCGGGTCCCGATCCGACGTCGACCGCGTGCCCTACTACGCGAGCACTCATCAGGCAAACGGAACATACGACTACACAGCGGCGGATCAGGGGATGGGGGCGGCCCCTCGGTCGGAATTGGACCCGTTCAGTCCAGCCCGGTACGGAGGAACCGCACGGCGGCACCGCACGGCGAAGCCCGGGCTCCCTCAGGGGCCCGGGCCTGGCAGGGGCGGCGCGCGCAAGGTCAGTAGCAGGAGTGGTCGCCGCGCTTGACGGTCAGATGGAGGCCGGTGAGCTTGAACTGGTCGGCCCGTACCCCGATCGCGTTCTGGCGCAGGTTCTGGATGGTGACCCGGTCGCCTTCCTGCCCGAAGGAGCCGTCGGGGGCCTCGCGCATGCGCTTCGAGGTGTTGGCGTCCTTGCCGATCTCGATGTTGCGGAACTCGGCGTCTCCCTCGAGGGAGTTGGTACGGATGACGAGTCCCTTCACATGCACCGGCCGGTCCCCGCGTCCCGCCCTGATGAGCGTGGTCACCTTGCCGATCCCCGGCAGGTCGGCCACGGTCGACTGGCACAGGTCCTTGATGTCGCCGTCGTCGATCCGGGTCACCCCGGACGCCTTGTCGCCGCGTGCGGTCTCGTCGACGTCCACGTACTGCGCGAAGCCCTTGCCCTTGAGGCTGTCCGCGGAGATCTTCAGCTCCTGTCCGGACAGGGCGAGCGACTGTGTGGTCACCGAGAGGGAGGCAGGCACCACTCCGGAGCCGATACCGGCGAGGAGGATGCCGGACACCACAGCGACCGGGATCGCCACGAAGGCGAGACGCTTCCAGCTGGTGCGGCCGGTGCCACCGGTGGATCGGGCCTCGGGCTCCTTCACCGCGGCTCACCTCTTCTCCGGGCGCGGCGCCGGACGAGGCGCCTGGACATCCCCCGCGAGTACGCAACGGGCGGGGAACCAGTGCCTCCATAGGAACTCTCCCCGCCGGAAACAGCAACCGATGCACGGCCCCGCTCCCCGCCCACGACCAGGGAAACCCGCTGCTCACGGGCGTGCACCAAGCGCGTACGAACGGGCCTGTGTACGGGCTGCCGCTCGGCCGCTCAAGGCGAGCCCGCTCTCGCGTCAACACGGCGACGACGGAACACCTCGCACGGGCGACAGCTCGCGGCGGCCCCACGTCCGCAGGGGCGCGGCGGCCGGGAGGCGCGCGCTCGACGAAACCCGTACAACGAAAAAGGACCCCCTCGGGGGTCCTCTCCGGCAGCTCCCCCGACTGGACTCGAACCAGTAACCTGCCGGTTAACAGCCGGCTGCTCTGCCAATTGAGCTACGGAGGATTGGCTCCCCCGACTGGACTCGAACCAGTAACCTGCCGGTTAACAGCCGGCTGCTCTGCCAATTGAGCTACGGAGGATTGCCTCGTTGCGTCGAACGCACCTGCCTGCGTGAATTCCGGGCGGCGGACGTTCGCTGCGACACATACATTAGCGCAAGCAGGGGGGTGCTTTGCCAATCGGTATCCCCCGCGACCGACGACCTCGCAAGGAAGGGTGGCAGCCATGCGCTACCGGCTCACGTTCATTGCCGGACTGGCCCTGGGTTACGTGCTCGGGACCCGGGCCGGACGCGAGCGCTACGAGCAGCTGAAGAAGTCGGCTCGCGAGATCGCGGAGAACCCTGCGGTCCGCAATGCCGCGGAGACCGCCGCACAGCAGGGCCGTACCGCCGCGCACAAGGCCTTCGACTCGGCGTACGAGCGGGTCGGCGACCACGTACCGGCCTCCGTACAGGGCCGCGTCCGCTCCCTGCGCGAACGCACCCGGCACAACGGCCACGACGACTGGGGCACCAGCAACACCTGAGGCGGACATCCTGAGGCGGACGTGCGGACAGTGGTCCGCGGACCGTGAACCTCGGTCCGCGGACCACTGATCGCCTCCTGCAGGATGCGGATCTCCCTCCGGCCGGACGCGGATCTCCCTCCCGGCGGTACCCGGTCCGCTCGCCCGCGGACCCTTCCGGCCTCAGCGGCCGGACCCCCGCCCGAGCCCCCGGACGTACTCCGCGCGCAGCCCCGGGGTGGAGTGCGGCAGAATTCCCGCATGGGGATAGTCGCCGGGCTGGACAGTTCGCCCGATTACACACGCATCGTCGTCTGTGACTCCGAGACGGGGGCCGTACTGCGGCAGGGTCATGCCGCGCACCCGCTCGACAGCGGCGAGGGCGGCCGCCCGGCCGACGTGGACCCGCAGAGCTGGCTGCTCTCCCTGGGCGAGGCGGCGGGCGGCGGGCTCCTCGAGAAGGTGCAGGCCATCGGGGTCTCGGCGCAGCAGAACGCGCTGGTCCCGCTGGACGCCCAGGGGTCCACCGTGCGCCCGGCGCTCACCGGCAACGACAAGCGCGCCCAGGTGGCCGCCGCCGAACTGGTCGACGCCCTCGGCGGACGCGAGGCCTGGACGCAGGCCGTCGGCTGTGTGCCGCAGGCCGCGCATCCGGTGACGAAGCTGCGCTGGCTGGCCCGCAACGAACCCGAGGCGGCTCGGCGCACCGCGACGCTGCTCCAGGCACACGACTGGCTGGTCTGGCAGTTGCTCGGCCGTCCAGGTCGCCGCACCACCGACCGCGGCGGCGCCTCCGCCACCGGCTACTGGTCCGCGGCGAGCGGCAGTTACCGCCCCGACCTGGTCGAACTGGCCCTCGGTCACCAGGCCGCGCTGCCCGAGGTGATCGGCCCCGGCGAGGCGGCCGGGACCACGCCCGAGGGGCTGCTGATCTCCGCGGGCACCGGCGAGACCATGGCGGCGGCGCTCGGACTCGGGGTCGGACAGGGCGACGCGGTCGTCTCGCTCGGCGCCTCCGGCTCGGTGATGGCCGTGCACGACGAGCCGTTGACCGACGCGGGCGGCATGATCACCTCGCTCGCGGACGCCACCGGCGGCCAACTGCCGGTCGTGCACACGCTCAACGCGGTGCGCACCCTGCGCGGCACCGCCGAACTGCTCGGCATCGGTCTGGAGGAGCTGTCGCAGCTCGCGCTGAAGTCGACGCCGGGCGCGCACGGCCTGGTGCTGCTGCCGTACCTGGAAGGTGAGCGCACTCCCCATCTGCCGCACACCGCAGGCACGTTGACCGGTCTGCGCCGTGAGTCGATGAAGCCGGAGCACCTGGCACGGGCGGCCTTCGAGGGCATGTTGTGCGGGCTCGCCGACGCGCTCGGGGTGCTGCGCGGGCGCGGGGTCCAGGTGCGCCGGGTGTTCCTGCTCGGCGCCGCGGCCGACCTGCCCGCGGTGCAGGCGCTCGCGCCCGCCCTGTTCGGCGCCCAGGTCCTCGTACCGCAGCCCGGCGACTACGCCGCGATCGGCGCCGCCCGGCAGGCCGCCTGGGCGCTCGGTGTCTCGCGGGGGTCCCAGGACCCGGCCGCGCCACCCGCCTGGCAGGGCGCCCCCGCCCAGGTCTTCGAGCCGGGCGAGGAACTGCCGGTGGGCCAGGCGGTGCGCCAGCAGTACGAATCCGTACGGGACGAGATGCACCCGGGGGCCTTCGGCTGAGTCCGGGACCTTCGGCTGAGTCCGGGGGTCTTCTACTGAGGACGGGCGGCCCGCCACCCCACACGCACACGTGACGAGCCACCGTCTCCTCACTCGTTCATGGCCGCAACCCGTTCATGGCCGCATCTTGAACCGCTCTTGGCTTATTCGGTTGAAGCAAGGCCCCCTCGATGACGGAGGATGGGCTTGGTGCCCGGCGCGGGCCGGAGCGAGGACCCTCGCCCGCGAACCGGCCGCCGTTCCGTCACGACCTCCGCGGGCACCGGCATCCCGTCGCCCGCCAGCCAGCCACCCTCCAGAGCCGAGAGACCGCGCGTGCTCATACGACTTCTGCGGGCCCACCTGGGCCCGTACCGCAAACCCATCGCCCTGCTCGTGGCGCTGCAGTTCCTGCAGACGTGCGCCACCCTCTACCTGCCCACCGTGAACGCGGACATCATCGACAACGGTGTCGTCGAGGGGGACACGGGTTACATCCTGTCCTTCGGCGCGCTGATGATCGCCGTCACGGTCGTACAGATGATCTGCAACATCGGGGCCGTCTGGTACGGCGCCCGTACGGCCTCCGCGATCGGGCGGGACATCCGCGCCGCCGTCTTCGCGCGGGTGCAGTCCTTCTCCGCCCGGGAACTCGGCGCGTTCGGGGCACCCTCGCTGATCACCCGGACCACCAACGACGTTCAGCAGGTCCAGATGCTGGTCCTGATGTCGTTCACGCTGATGGTCTCCGCGCCGATCATGTGTGTCGGCGGCATCGTGATGGCCCTCGGCCTGGACGTACCGCTCTCCTCCGTCCTGCTCGCCGTGGTGCCGGTGCTCGGCCTCGGCGTCTTTCTGATCGTGCGCAAGCTGCGGCCGCTGTACCGCGGCATGCAGGAGCGGCTCGACACGGTGAACCGGGTGCTGCGCGAGCAGATCACCGGCAACCGTGTCATCCGCGCCTTCGTCCGCGACGACTACGAGAAGCAGCGTTTCCACGGCGTCAGTTCGGACCTGACCGAGGTCTCGCTCGGCGCCGGACGGCTGATGGCACTGATGTTCCCGCTCGTGATGACGGTCGTGAACATCTCCTCCATCGCCGTGGTCTGGTTCGGGGCGCACCGCATCGACGAGGGCGCGATGGAGATCGGCGCGCTCACGGCCTTCCTCGCGTATCTGATGCAGATCGTGATGGCCGTGATGATGGCCACCTTCATGTTCATGATGGTGCCGCGCGCGGAGGTCTGCGCCGAGCGCATCGAGGAGGTGCTCGGCACCGAGAGCAGCGTGGTGCCGCCCACCGACGGCGTACGGGAACTGCCCGCGGCCGCCGGCCTGGAGATCCGCGGCGGGGGCTTCCGCTACCCGGGCGCCGAGGAGCCCGTGCTGAGGGCCGTCGACCTGTTCGCGGGGGCCGGTGAGACGGTGGCAGTGATCGGCTCGACCGGCAGCGGCAAGTCGACCCTGCTCGGCCTGGTCCCCCGGCTCTTCGACGCCACCGAGGGCGAGGTCCTGGTGAGCGGCGTCGACGTACGCGAGATCGACCCGCGCACGCTGGCCCGTACGGTCGGCCTCGTCCCGCAGAAGCCGTATCTCTTCGCCGGAACCGTGGCGAGCAATCTGCGCTACGGCAACCCGGAGGCCACCGACGAGGAGCTGTGGCAGGCCCTGGAGGTCGCGCAGGCACGGGAGTTCGTGGAGCAGAAGCTGGAGGGCGGCCTCAACGCACCGATCGCGCAGGGCGGCACGAACGTCTCCGGCGGTCAGCGGCAGCGGCTCGCGATCGCGCGGACGCTGGTGCAGCGGCCGCGCATCTACCTCTTCGACGACTCCTTCTCCGCCCTCGACTACGCCACCGACGCGGCGCTGCGCCGGGCGATGAGCCGGGAGACGGCCGAGGCGACCGTGGTGATCGTGGCGCAGCGGGTGTCCACCATCCGCGACGCCGACCGGATCGTGGTCCTCGACGAGGGCCGTGTGGTGGGCACCGGACGCCACCACCAGCTCATGGAGAGCAACGAGACCTACCGGGAGATCGTCCTCTCCCAGCTCACGGAAGCGGAGGCGGCCTGATGGCGGGACCTGCGGGACGGATGATGGCCGGTGGCGGGCCCGACCAGCGGTCCATGGACTTCAAGGGCTCCGGCAAGCGGCTGCTCGGGCAGTTCCGTTCGGAGCGGCTCGTGGTCATCGCGATGCTGGTGGCCACGGTGCTCAGCGTCGCGCTGTCCGTGGTCGGCCCGAAGATCCTGGGCGAGGCCACCGACCTGGTCTTCGCGGGCATCGTCGGGGACGGGATGGACTCCGGACTGACCCGCGAGCAGGCGATCGACGAGGCCCGCGAGCGCGGTGACGGCGGCGTCGCCGACATGCTCTCCGGGATGGACTTCACCCCCGGCGAGGGCGTCGACTTCGGTGACGTGGGCGCCGTACTGCTGCTCGCGCTCCTGGTCTTCCTCGGCGCCGGACTGCTGATGGCCGTCGCCACCCGCCTCGCCAACCGGGCCATCAACAACGTGGTGTTCCGGATGCGCGGCGACGTACAGGCCAAGCTGTCCCGGCTGCCGCTGTCGTACTTCGACAAGCGGCAGCGCGGCGAGGTGCTCAGCCGGGCCACCAACGACCTGGACAACCTCGGCCAGACGCTGTCGCAGACACTGGGCCAGCTCATCAACTCGCTGCTGACCATCGTCGGCGTCCTGGTGGTGATGTTCTGGATCTCGCCGCTGCTCGCTCTGGTGGCGCTCGTGACGGTGCCGCTGTCGCTGATGGTGGCGACCAGGGTCGGCAAGCGTTCCCAGCCGCACTTCGTGCAGCAGTGGCGCACCACCGGTGTGCTCAACGCGCACGTCGAGGAGATGTACTCGGGCCACACCCTGGTCAAGGTCTTCGGCCGCCAGGACGAGTCGGCCAAGCGCTTCACCGAACAGAACGACGAGCTCTACGAGGCCTCGTTCCGGGCGCAGTTCAACAGTGGTGTGATGCAGCCGCTGATGCTGTTCGTCTCCAACCTCAACTATGTGCTCGTCGCGGTGGTCGGCGGTCTGCGGGTCGCCTCCGGCGCGCTGTCGATCGGCGACGTCCAGGCGTTCATCCAGTACTCGCGGCAGTTCTCGATGCCGCTCACCCAGGTCGCCTCGATGGCCAACATGGTGCAGTCCGGGGTGGCCTCGGCCGAGCGCGTCTTCGAGCTCCTGGACGCCGAGGAGCAGAGCGCCGACCCCACCGGCAAGGCCGCCGTGCGCCCCGAAGTACCGCTCGGCAAGGTGGAGTTCGCGAGTGTCCGGTTCCGTTACGAGCCGGACAGGCCGCTGATCGAGGACCTGTCGCTGACCGTGGAGCCGGGCCACACCGTGGCCATCGTCGGCCCCACGGGCGCGGGCAAGACCACCCTGGTCAACCTGCTCATGCGCTTCTACGAGGTGACCGGCGGCCGGATAACCCTGGACGGCGCCGACATCGCCCGGATGAGCCGCGACGAGCTGCGCTCCGGCATCGGCATGGTGCTCCAGGACACCTGGCTGTTCGGCGGCACCATCGCCGAGAACATCGCCTACGGTGCCCAGCGCGAGGTGAGCCGCGAGGAGATCGAGGCGGCCGCGCGGGCGGCACACGCGGACCGCTTCATCCGCACCCTACCCGAGGGCTACGACACCGTCATCGACGACGAGGGCACCGGAGTCAGCGCGGGCGAGAAGCAACTCCTCACCATCGCACGGGCGTTCCTGTCGGATCCGGTGATCCTCGTCCTGGACGAGGCCACCAGCTCCGTGGACACCCGTACCGAGGTGCTGATCCAGAAGGCGATGGCCCGCCTCTCGGACGGGCGCACCTCCTTCGTGATCGCCCACCGGCTCTCCACGATCCGCGACGCCGACACCATCCTGGTGATGGAGGACGGCGACATCGTGGAACAGGGCACCCACACCGAACTCCTCGCCGCCGACGGCGCCTACGCGCGCCTGTACGCGGCACAGTTCGCGCAGGCGGTGGCCGAGGTGGACTAGCAAATCGAGTCCGGCGAGGGCCCGTTGTGGGCCTGCCGGTCAACGGGGCCGCTGCGGACGGGAGTTCGCGGCGGCCCCGTCGTATGCGCACGTATCGATGTCTGCGGACGTATCGATGTATACGTGCGTATCGATTACGAACCCGCGAGCGGCCCCTGGAGCGTGGCGAGTTCGGCCAGGACCCGGGCCGCCGGTGCCGGGTGGACGAGCCACTTCAGGTGGCTGCCCTCCAGCGTGCGGACGTCGTACGGGTTGTCCGGGGTCAGTGCGTCGCCCTCGCGGATCAGCCGGTCCTGGAGGGCGAGCGGCAGGCTGGTGTCGTCGGCCAGGCGTACGTAGGTCCTGGGGACGCGGCCCCAGGTCGCGGCCTGCGCGCGGTCGGCGGAGGTGCCGACGTCCAGGTTCTCGTCGGGCTGGAAGGTGTTCAGGAAGGTCAGGAACTCCTCGTCGGTGCCGTCGGCCAGGAAGGCCGCCTTGAACGCGGCGAGGGCGGCCGGGTCGGCGGTACGGAAGTTGACGCGCAGCAGGCCGAGTTCGGCCGGGTTTCCGGCCAGCGCGAGGGCGAGGGAGGCGGCGTCGACCGTGGCCATCTCCGGCTCGGCGTAGTAGTCGTTGACGTCGAGGTCGACCGGGCACCAGGCCGAGACGTAGACGAGGCGGTCGATCAGGTCCGGCCGGGCGTTGGCGGCCGCGGTGGCCGTGACGCCGCCCCGGCTGTGCGAGACGAGGATCACCGGCCCGTTCGCCTTGGCCCGCTCCAGAACCCCGATCAGGTGCGCGGCGTTGTCGGCGAGCGTGACGCCCTTGATGGAGCCGGGCACCGCGGCCAGCTCCTCGGGGTTCTGCGGCGCCTGGTAGCCGTACGCGTAGGTCGCGGCGAACCCGTGCCCCGGCAGGTCGACGGCGACCGAACGGTGCCCGAGAAGCCCGAGTTCGGCCTGGAGCGGCGCGAACGAGAAGGAGTTCGCGAAGGCTCCGTGAACCAGTACGAAGGTCGGCTGCATCTGTTCCTCTTCACTTTCCCGCGCCGGAGTTCCGGGCGCGGTGCACGAGCACGGCGGCAAGTTCCGTGCGCGTACGGGGAGTTCCACGGGCGGCACAGGGCCGTTGTCCGCTATCGAACGTTCACCCTACTCAACGAAGATCATCCGAACTGGGCGGGCGGGCTCTCGCCCGGTTGGCCCCCGCGCAGCGCCCGGTGCATGTGGCCGACTTGGCCGCGGCTCTCCTGGAACTTGCCTCGGGTGAGGCGAGCGGAATCCGTCATCTCGGGGGAACCGACGCCTTGAGCCGTCACGAACTCGGCATCCTCATCGCCCGGCGCGACGGGCTCGACAGCTCCCGTCTGCCCGCGGGCCTGCGGGCGGACAGCGCACTGCCGGGAGCACTCGACGTACGCCTCGACAGCCGCGCGACCCAGCGCACCCTGCGCACCGCACTGCGCGGCGGCCGCCAGTTCCTCGCCCCTGCGGCCTGAACGCCACGCCCGGACCCAGGCGGCTTACGGCCTGCCCCGCCCCTCCCGCCCGTCACACGGGCGGGAAAGCGGGGCGGAGCAGGAACAGGTGTCGGTCGCCGATCGCCGGTCGCCCGTCAGGCCCCCGGAGTCGTCGGCTTCTCCGGTTCCAGGGAGTTGCCCGCCGGGATGCGGCCGCAGTCGGAGGGGGCGGGCTTGCCCGCGAAGCGGTCGTTGAGCCAGTTGAGGGTGGTGGGCAGCCAGGGCAGCGTGGCGCCGAAGTGGCTCAGCAGATTGTGCTGGTCGTAGGAGATCGCGTTGTTGCCGGTGGCGCAGTACTGGCGGGCCAGCGCACGGACGTCGCCCGCGACCATGACGCCGTCGCCGGTGCCGACGCCGGGCGGGTTGTTGAAGGTGCCCTCCAGGACTCCGGCGTTGCCCTGGGCGATGTAGCCGGGGATCGTCGGGGTGCCCGCCGAGCCGAGGTTGACCTTGTTGACCGCGGTGAGGAACTCCGGGATCGAGTTGGGGTCGGCGTACTCGGGCTTGGTCATCTTCTTCCAGGTCAGCCCGGGGTACTGACCGAGGACGTTGATGATCGAGGCGCGCTCCAGCTTCTTGTACACCTCCAGGCCGTACGCGTTCAGGTAGGGCTTGAGGTCGATCTCGTAGGAGCGGGCGACGCCGATGACGGCCATCGGGATGATGCCGGCCCAGACCTTGCTGCCGTCCACGTACTTGAGGTTGTGCGCCGGGGCGACGAGCACACCGCCCTCGGCGAAGCCGACCAGCTTCTTGTTGACGTCGGGGGCGTACTCGGGGGCCATCGCCGCCGCCCAGTTGGTGGCGATGGCGCCACCGGAGTAGCCCGCGAGACCGAAGCGCGTGTCGGAGTTCATGCCGGTCGCCGAGGACCGGGTGACGGCGCGGATCGAGTCGAGGGTGTTGGTCCCGTACTCGGGTCCGGCCGCGAAGTGGGCGTCCTGCCCTTCGGTGTCCGGGATGACGAGGTTGTAGCCCTGGAGCAGGGCGGGCGTCAGGAGCAGGGACTCGACGTCGGCGATCAGGCCGCCGAGGCTGACGTCTCCGGCGATCGAGCGGGAGGGCCCGTGCTCGGGGTCCAGGGAGTCGTAGAAGGACTGGTACGACAGGGCCTTGCTGCTGTCGCCCTTGATACTGCGCACGACCGAGGTCACGTTGGCGGCCGGGCGGCCCTTGGCGTCCGTGGTCCGGTACAGCAGCTGGACCGCCTTCACCGGCGTGGGGATGCCGATGACGTGGTAGGTCAGCGTCCGCGTCTTCAGTACGTCGCCGGGCGCGTACGAGGACAGCGGCTTGGCGCCGTCGTAGGTGTAGAACGGGTCCTTCGCCGCGACCGCGGAGGGCGCGGAGCCCGGTGCCGCCGCGGTGGGCGCGGCCAGGGCGGCCGGGGCGGCGGCCAGGGTCAGCGAGGCGACGACCGCCGTCGCCAGCAGGCGCACGGACCCCTTGGGCAGGGCTTTGGGCATGGGTGTGGACACAACTCCCCCTGGGCTCGTGAAATCAATCACAGAAGCAAGCGCCAGCGAAGTTACCCCTAGGTAACACCCCCGTACAGAGGCTTGACAGAAGTTCACGGCATGCGTGCACACGACTGCACTCGGTCACGGCAGGGCTGTAACCAGGTACAACGAGGCGCCGGGAAGTTGTGGGTCAGGCACGATGAGGCGCCGGAACGCCTTCGCTCTCGCCCTCGCCCCTGTCGCGGCCATCGCCGCCGTCGGTGTCGCTGACGCCGTCGCTGTCACCGTCGCCGTCGCCGTCGCCGTCGCCGTCGCCGAGGAGGCCGAGCAGAACCGCGGCCTCGGCGCGCAGCCGCTCCGCGCGATCGGCGTGTGCGGGCGCGGTCAACTGCGCGGCGGCGTCCAGCCGTTCGGCCGCCTCGGCGCGCACGATGCCGACGACGTCCCGCTCGCTCAACTCCCGCCGCACCGCCTCGGTGGCACCGGCCCCGACCGGCGACGCCTCCAGCGCCGAGGCTCCAGGCCCGGCCTCACCCACGGGCACCGCCTCCGCGTTGTCCAGGGCGCCGAGCGTCGCCCGCAGGGCACTCACCGCGGCCTTGTCGCGGGCACGCATCGCTTCGGGCAGGGCTTGACGGAGACGCTCACGCAGGGACATGCGGGGACTTTATCGGCACATCGAAAAGCTCCCAACTCGGCCCGGATCATGGCAACTTCACCGACGGGCTCGGCGGTGAAGACGGTCTGTCGTACTGCGGATCTTCTACGGCGAACTGCCCCAATGAGGCGTATATGGGTTCGAGTGGCGGTTGGTGCGGGAGCGCTTTCGCTGCTGTCGAGTGCGGCATGTACGAGCAGAAGGGCGAGGCGGACGAGAGCTGGTTCGCCTCCGAGTGCCCTCGGCCGACCGCGCTCAGTCCAGATAGCCGCGCAGTTGCTCCGCGAAGGCATGGTCCCGCAGCCTGCTCAAGGTCTTCGACTCGATCTGGCGGATGCGTTCGCGGGTCACCCCGAAGAGACGGCCGATCTCCTCCAGGGTGCGGGGTCTTCCGTCGTCGAGTCCGTAGCGGAGCTGGACGACCTTGCGTTCGCGTTCGCCGAGGGTGGACAGGACCGCGTCGAGGTGTTCGCGCAGCAGCAGGAAGGCGGCCGACTCGACCGGGGAGGCGGCGTCGCCGTCCTCGATGAGATCGCCGAGGGCGACGTCGTCCTCCTCGCCGACCGGGGCGTGCAGCGAGACCGGTTCCTGGGCGAGGCGCAGCACCTCGCTCACCCGCTCGGGCGGGAGGCCGAGCTGGTCGCCGACCTCCTGCGGGGTGGGCTCGTAGCCACGCTCCTGGAGCAGGCGGCGCTGGGCGCGGATGACACGGTTGATGAGTTCGACGACGTGCACCGGGACCCGGATGGTGCGGGCCTGGTCGGCGAGGGCGCGGGACATCGCCTGGCGGATCCACCAGGTCGCGTACGTGGAGAACTTGTAGCCGCGCGCGTAGTCGAACTTCTCCACCGCCCTGATCAGGCCGAGGTTGCCCTCCTGGACCAGGTCGAGCATGGTCAGGCCGCGTCCTACGTAGCGCTTTGCCACCGAGACGACCAGCCGCAGATTCGCCTCGATCAGCCTCCGCTTGGCCATCCGGCCCATCACGACGAGGCGGTCCAGGTCATGCGCGAGCGAGGAGTCGAGGTCCTTGGCGCCCAGGAGTTTCTCCTCGGCGAACAGGCCCGCCTCGACCCGGCGGGCGAGTTCCACTTCCTCGGCCGCCGTGAGCAGCGGTATCCGCCCTATCTCGCGCAGGTACTGGCGGAACAGGTCCGAGGAGGGCCCGGCGCTCTCGGTGCGGGAGCGTGCGGGTGGTTCCGGTTCGGGTGCCTCCGGCTGCTCCTCCTCCACGGACGTCTCGGGGGCCGGCGGGTTCTCGGGGTGGCCCACCGCGTGCCGCTGCACCGGTACCGAGGGCAGCGCCCCGGTCTCCGGATCGACGAGCGCGGCAGGCGCGATGGGTTCCGACTGGCTCAGCATCCGGGTCTGCACGAGGGCGACCTCCAGGAAAATCGCGGCAGGGGCGGGCGGTGGGCCACGCCGGTCTCGGAACGCCCTGCGGCCTCGCCGCTGGTCGTTCCGGACGCGATGAGCGGATTCGCGGGTGTTACCGGCCCCTTGGGACCGGCCCGGCCGCGCTCCGAGGACTCAGGCACCGCCCCCCAGTGTGGGGTACGACACATATCCGCCACGAGGGGCGTGCGGTGACTTTTTGAATCCGTCCCGTGACAGCGCGCTCATACGTGCGAAGTTTTCGGCCCCAGGAGTGGGGGAAACCGGCCGCCGAGCGTCGCGTGGCGCGCCTCAGAGCGCGTCGGCGCCGCGTTCCCTGAGCGCCTGGGCGTACTGCTGCATGACCCACAACTCGTTCTGTACGGCGGCGAGTTGGGCGGGGTCACCGCCGCTGCTGAGCCGGGCGAGGGTGCTCTGGATGTCGCCGATACGGCGGTCCACGGCGCGCAGCCGGACATGGACGAGCTGTATCCCGGCGTAGAGCTCGTCGACGGTCTTGCGCAGGATCTGTTCCACCGCGAGCTCGGTGACCATGGCGCGGATCGTGTCGTCCGGGGCGGCCTCGCGCACCCGCGCCAGGTAGTCCGGGCCGTCCTGCGTACCGGCCTCCGCTCCCCCGGCCTCCTCGATGGCGATCCGCACGGCGGCGTACGGGGGCGCGGTGAACTCGTCCGCCCCGTAGGCGTCGAACGCGGGTGAGACCAACTCGGGCCGCTGGAGGGCGAGTTTGAGCAGCTCGCGTTCGGTGCGGTGGGCGGGGCTGCGAAGGTTGAGCGCGGGCCCCGAGGGGACCGCGGGCGCGGCGTACTGCGGACCGCCCGGCCGCCCGGCCGCGGGGCCGTTCGGCGGGCGGCCGCCCTTGTCCCGTGCCCAGCGGGCGAGTTGGGCGATCCGCTTGACCACGAACTGGGTGTCCAGGATGCCGAGCATGCCCGCGAGCTGGACGGCCACCTCGTGCTGGGCGCCGGTGTTCTTGATACGGGCGACGACCGGGCCCGCCTCGTCGAGGGCGGCGGCGCGGCCCCCGGGGGTGTCCAGGTCGTAGCGCCGCACGATCTGCCGCAACGCGAACTCGAAGAGCGGGGTACGCGGCTGGACCAGGTCGCGCACCGCGTCCTCGCCCTTGGCCAGGCGCAGTTCGCAGGGGTCCATGCCGTCGGGCGCGATGGCGATGTAGGTCTCGGCGGCGAACTTCTGGTCGTCCTCGAAGGCGCGCAGTGCGGCCTTCTGTCCGGCCGCGTCGCCGTCGAAGGTGAAGATGACCCGGGCCGAGCCGTTGTCCATCAGCAGGCGGCGCAGGATCTTGATGTGGTCGCCGCCGAAGGCGGTGCCGCAGGTGGCGATCGCGGTGGGCACCCCGGCGAGGTGGCAGGCCATCACGTCGGTGTAGCCCTCGACCACGACCGCGCGGCTGGCCTTCGCGATCTCCTTCTTGGCGAGGTCGATCCCGTACAGGACCTGCGATTTCCGATAGATCGCCGTATCGGGGGTGTTGAGGTATTTGGGACCGTTGTCGCTCTCGTACAGCTTGCGTGCGCCGAAGCCCACGACGTCCCCGCCGATGTCGCGGATGGGCCACATCAGGCGGCCCCGGAAGCGGTCCATGGGGCCGCGGCGGCCCTCCTGCGCGAGGCCGGACAGGAGCATTTCCTTGTCGCTGAACCCCTTGCCGCGCAGGAAACGGACCAGGTTCTCGAAGCCCTGCGGGCTGTAGCCGACGCCGAAGTGGGCGGCGGCGGCCTGGTCGAAGCCGCGTTCGGCGAGGAAGAGGCGGCCGGTCTCGGCCTCCGCGGAGGTGTCGAGCTGCTCGGTGTAGAACTGCGCGGCCAGCTTGTGCGCCTCGACCAGGCGGATGCGCTCGCCGCGCTGGTGGCCCGGGTTGTAGCCGCCCTCCTCGTAGCGCAGGGTGATCCCGGCGCCGGCGGCGAGGCGTTCGACGGACTCGGAGAAGGAGAGGTGGTCCACCTTCATCACGAAGGTGAGGACGTCGCCGCCCTCCTGGCAGCCGAAGCAGTGGAACAGGCCCTTGCTAGGGGAGACCTGGAAGGAGGGCGACTTCTCGTCGTGGAAGGGGCACAGCCCCTTGAGGTTGCCGCCGCCCGCGTTGCGGAGCTGAAGGTACTCGGACACCACGGCGTCGATCGGGACAGCGTCCCGGACCGCCTTCACGTCCTCGTCGTTGATCCTCCCAGCCACCCCTGGATTCTACGGTCCCCCGCCGACAGCTCCGGCCGTCAGGGGACCGTACGCCCCAAGGTCCCAAGGTCAGGGCAGCAGCGACTCCAGCGAGGTACCGGGGTCGGCCAAGGCCTGGACGTCCACCTGGTGCCGCGAGCGGATGAGCTGCTGGACGGTGTCCGTGACGTCCCACACGTTGACGTTCATCCCGGCCAGGACCCGCCCCTCGGACAGCCAGAACGCGATGAACTCCCGGCGGGCCGCGTCACCGCGCAGCACCACCTGGTCGTAACTGCCGGGCGGCGCCCAGCCCGAGTACTCCATGCCCAGGTCGTACTGGTCGGAGAAGAAGTACGGGACCCGGTCGTAGCTGACCTCCTGGCCGAGCATGGCGCGGGCGGCGGCCGGTCCGCCGTTGAGGGCGTTGGCCCAGTGCTCCACCCGCAGCCGGGTGCCGTACAGCGGGTGCGCGAGCGAGGCGACGTCGCCCGCGGCGTGGATGTCGGGGTCCGAGGTGCGCAGCGAGGCGTCGACCGCGATGCCGCCGCCGTGCGCGCGGTCGGCGAGGTCGAGCCCGGCCGCCTCGGCGAGCGAGACGCGCGGGGCGGCGCCGATCGCGGCGAGGACGTCGTGCGCGGGGTGCTCCTCGCCGTCGTCGGTCCGGGCGGCGAGCACCATCCCGTCCTTGCCGACGATCTCGGTCAGCCGGGCGCCGAAGTGGAACCGGACGCCGTGCTCGGCGTGCAGGTCGGCGAAGACCTGGCCGAGTTCGGGGCCGAGCACCGAGTGCAGCGGGGTGGGCTCGGGTTCGACGACGGTGACCTCGGCGCCGTAGTGGCGGGCGGCGGCGGCCACTTCGAGTCCGATCCAGCCCGCGCCCGCGATCACCAGATGGCCGTTGTCCCGGCCGAGGGCGGCGAGCACGCCGCGCAGCCGCTCCGCGTGCGCGAGCCTGCGCAGGTGGTGCACGCCCGCCAGACCGGTACCGGGGATGTCGAGGCGGCGCGGCTCGGCACCGGTGGCGAGCAGCAGCTTGTCGTAGCGGATCAGCGTGCCGTCGCCGAAGCGGACGGTGTGCGCGGCGCGGTCGATCGCCACGACGGTCTGGCCGAGGTGCAGTTCGATGTCGTGCTGCGCGTACCAGTGCAGGTCGTGCACGAAGGTGCTGTCGCGGTCGTCCTTGCCGAGCAGATAGCCCTTGGACAGCGGCGGGCGCTCGTAGGGGTGGTCGCGTTCGTCGCCGACCAGGATGACGCGGCCCTTGAATCCCTCCGTCCGCAGGGTCTCGGCGGCCTTGGCTCCCGCCAGACCCCCTCCGACGACGAGATACGTCTGATCCGCGTCCACCACTTGAAGCCTCCTCATCACCGAACGGCCATCTCCGAGCCTGACTCACCGGGACCCGGGCGGGAAGAGGGAGTGGCCCGATCAGGCCATTTGCCTTACCGGTACGCACCCGCACGGGGCGGCCACTTCGGGCGTAGGCGCGGATGCCGGGGCGGGTGTCGGACGGCTGTCAGGGCTGGTGCCGGATGTGGGGCGGGCCGTCGGTTGTCACGGGCGCTCGGTGAGGCGTGCGTGCAGGGAGCGTGCGCTGGCGTCGGTGAGGGAGGCGATCTGGTCGATGACGACGCGCTTGCGGGCCCGGTCGTCGGGGGCGGTGTCGAACAGGGCGCGGAACTGCGGGTCCAGGCCGTGGGGTGCGCGGGCGGTGAGGGCCTCGGCCAGTTCCGCGACCACGATCCGCTGGTCGGCGCGGAGTCGCTCCTGGTCGGCGCGCTGCATCACATAGCGGTCGGCGACGGCCTTGAGGACCGCGCACTCCATCCGGGTCTCGCGCGGGACCACGAGTTCGGCGCCGTAGCGGGCGAGCGGCCGGGCGGCGGAGCCGGGGCCGAAGCGGGCCCGGGTGGCGGACTCGGCGGCCAGGCAGAAGCGGCCGATGAGCTGGCTGGTGGCGTCCTTGAGACGGCCCTGGGCGAGCGCGGTGCCGTCATAGCCGTGCGGCCACCACTCCTGTTCGAGCAGCCGGTCGAGGGCCGCGTCGAGTTCGGCGGGGTCGGTGTCGGCGGGTACGTAGCGGCCGATCGCCACCCCGCACAGGTCCCGCCGCTCGGGTTCGGCGTACAGGACCCGGGGGTCGATGTGCCCGGCGTGCAGGCCGTCCTCGACATCGTGCACGGAGTAGGCGACATCGTCCGACCAGTCCATGACCTGCGCTTCGAAGCAGGTGCGGTGGTGCGGGGCGCCCTGACGGATCCAGTCGAAGACGGGGCGGTCGTCCTCGTACACGCCGAACTTCGGCGAGGCCGCGTCGGTGGGGTGACCGCCGCGCGGCCAGGGGTACTTGGTGGCGGCGTCCAGGGCGGCACGGGTGAGGTTGAGGCCGACGCTGAACAGGCCCGGCGGCTCGTCCTCGTGCGCCCCGGCGCCGGGCGGGAGGCGGGCCGCCTCGGTGAAGTGCTTCGGCTCGATACGGGTGAGCAGGCGCAGCGACTGCGCGTTGCCCTCGAACCCGCCGCAGTCGGCGGCCACTTCGTTGAGCGCCTGCTCGCCGTTGTGACCGAACGGCGGGTGACCGAGGTCGTGCGAGAGGCAGGCGGTCTCCACCAGGTCCGGGTCGCAGCCCAGCGCGGCACCGAGTTCACGGCCGACCTGGGCGCACTCCAGGGAGTGGGTGAGCCGGGTGCGCGGGCTCGGGTCCCAGGCGGGCGAGACCGTTCCGGGCGTGACGACCTGGGTCTTCCCGGCGAGCCTGCGCAGCGCCGAGGAGTGCAGGACACGGGCCCGGTCGCGCTGGAAGGCGGTACGCCCCGGCCGTTTGTCGGGCTCGGCCGCCCAGCGCTCCACGTCGGCGGGGCCGTAGTGCGCCGCTGGGTAGGGGTGGTCGTCCGGGTCCGGCGTGGTGCCTGTCATGCACCGACAGTACGGGCAGTGGGTGACGAACGGGGTGTGTGGGGGAAGCCTGGGCCGGACCGGTGGAGGGCGGGCGGGTGCGGGGTCCGGCCCGGCGGCCGGTGTACGCGGTTCAGGCGGTGGCGAGTTGGCGCGGGGCGGCGAGGTGGTTCAGCGCCAGCGCGTGCTCGTAGCGGCGCAGTACGAGTTCGGCCAGGGCCGGGTGGGCGCCCAGCGGTTCGGCGGCGATCCAGGGCGAGGCCTCGGCGCACTGGCCCGAGAAGCGGCCGGGCGCGGTGAAGTACGAGGCCACCGCGATCCGGTGGCGGCCGCGCTCCTGGAGGGCCCGGACGGCGGCGGGCACCGAGGGCTCGCTGGTGGCGTAGCCGGGCAGTACGGGGACTCCGAGCCGGTCGGCGAGCCGGGCCGCGGTCTGCTGGGTGTCACGTGCGGAGTCGGGGTCGCGGGATCCGGCCGCGGCCAGCACGATCCCGGCCGAGCGGCGGTCGGCCGCGGTCATCCGGGTCGGCCAGCCCGCCTCCACCAGCCGGGCGTGCAGCGCGTCGACGAGCAGACGGTGCGGGCCGAGCGGCGGGGCGACCCGGGTGTCCAGGGGGCCCGCGCCCGCGGTGACCGACGGGATGTCCTGCTTGATGTGGTAGCCGCGGCCGAGCAGCAGCGGTACCAGGACGGCGGGGCCGTGCTCCAGTTCGGCGAGGGTGTCGGTCAGCAGCGGGGCGTTGAGTTCTATGTGACCGAGCCGTACGTCGAGGCCCGGGCGGTGCTCGCGGACCCGTTCCCGCAGCGCGTGGACGGTGGCCAGGGCGCGCGGGTCCCGGCTGCCGTGGGCGACCAGGATGAGGGCGGGCCGCGAGTTCCGGCGGCGCCCGTCGCGCAGGACACCACTGAGCTGACTGCCGAGCTGACTGCCGATACGGGTCATGAGCTGCGCCGTACTGTCGAGGTCCGCGCCACCGAACGGCGGCGGGTCGACGGCTTCCGGACAGGCCCTGGGGGCCTCGCCCTCGCGGGCGGCCCGATTGTCACCGAATGGATTCGACGCCGTCATGAACCGATCCTCACCGGGTCGGATTGCCGCCCCGTTGCCTGATGATGACGACTGCTTTCCCGCCTGCTCACCGTCGGCGGGACGGCGTTGTCAGTGGCCCCGTCTACGGTGGGCAACAAGCTTGGACCGGGTCGGGGCGGCGGGTCCAGAGGGCCTGTGCACACGGGGGTGTCGGGTGGGACGGAGCAGGTGGGGCGGTGGCCCGGGCAGCGGATTCCGGTTCGCTCGCGGGCGGGCCGGAGCGGGTACGGACGGTGGTCGTGGCACTCCGGTGCACAAGGACGCACCTGAGCATACGGCCGCTCCGGCGCGGTGGTGTACGCCGAGGTGGCGGGGTGGATCGTGGCGGCCGGGGCTGCCGCGTACACGGACCGGGCAGCGGCGGCTGCTGCAGAGCGTGATGGGGCTGTGTGTCCTGCTGCTGCTTCCGCCTGCGTGGCTGTGTCACCACCGGGGACCGGCTGCGTTCAACTGCGGACGTGCCGCGCACCGATGTCGCGGTCGTCTTCGGCGCCGGACTGTGGGACGGCAAGCCCTCCCCGTATCTGGCCCGCCGCCTCGACACCGCCGCCCGGCTCTACCACGCGGGCCGGGTCAAAGTGGTCCTGGTCACCGGCGACAACAGCCGTACCTCCTACGACGAACCGAGCGCCATGCGCGCCCATCTGGTCCGCGGCGGGGTCCCGGACGGGCGGATCGTGAGCGACTACGCCGGGTTCGACACCTGGGACTCCTGTGTCCGCGCGCACCGGATCTTCGGAGTGGACCGGGCCGTGCTGATCAGTCAGGCCTTCCACATACGCAGGGCCGTCGCCCTGTGCGAGTCGGCGGGGATGACGGCCTACGGCGTGGGCGTGCCGGACCGGCACGACGCGACCTGGTACTACGGCGCGGGCCGCGAGGTCCTCGCCGCGAGCAAGGCGGCCCTGGAGGCGGTGTTCCGGCCCGAGCCCCGCTTCCTCGGGCCCCGGGAGGACGGGGTGGCCCTGGCGCTGGAGCCCGGCGGCGAGCCGGGACGGTGAGCGAGCTGTGGCGGACGTCGTATACCGGCGTTTGCCGTGGTGAGGGCGGTGCGAGCGGCACCTCACGGTCACCCGGTGTCCGCCGAGAGGCTGGATTACCTGGCGCGTAACAGGGCGGGCCGGGGGGTGTAACACCGGCGACGCATGCTGGCCGCATGCACTCCACGACTGCCCCGGCCCCTGACTCCGGCACCGCCCAGGCCACGCCGACCCACTGCCCGTACTGCGCGCTGCAATGCGGCATGGGGCTGAGCGCGGGTCCGGGCGGGGTGCGGGTGGTGGAGCGGACCGAGTTCCCGGTGAACAAGGGCGCGCTGTGCGGCAAGGGGCAGACGGCGCCCGAGCTGCTGTCCTCCGGGCTGCGGCTGACCGAGCCGCTGGTCCGGGACGCCCAGTCGGGTGCGCTGGTCCCGGCGAGCTGGGAGGTCGCCCTGGACCGGATCGCGGAGGGGCTCTCGCGCACCCGCGCCTCGCACGGCGCCGACGCCTGCGGAGTGTTCGGCGGCGGCGGTCTCACCAACGAGAAGGCGTACACGCTCGGCAAGTTCGCGCGGGTCGTCCTCGGCACCTCGCAGATCGACTACAACGGCCGGTTCTGCATGTCCTCGGCCGCGGCCGCGCATCAGAAGGCCTTCGGCCTGGACCGCGGGCTGCCCTTCCCGCTCGCGGACGTGTCCCGAACCGGCTGTGTGATCCTCGTCGGCTCCAACCTCGCCGAGACCATGCCGCCCGCGCTGCGGTACCTCACCGAGCTCAAGGAGAACGGCGGAAAACTGATCGTCGTGGACCCGCGGCGCACCCGCACCGCACAGCAGGCCGACCTGCACCTGGCCCCGAGGCCCGGCACCGATCTGGCGCTCGCGCTCGGACTGCTGCACCTGGTGGTGACCGAGGGCCGCACCGACGAGGACTTCATCGCGGAGCGCACCGACGGCTGGTCCGAGGCGCGGGCCGGGGCGATGGCGCACTGGCCGGAGTACGTGGAGCGGATCACCGGCGTTCCGGTGCCGACGCTGCGCGAGGCGGTGGCGATGTTCTGCGACGCGGAGAACGCGATGGTGCTCACCGCCCGCGGCCCCGAGCAGCAGTCCAAGGGCACCGACACCGTCGGCGCGTGGATCAACCTGTGTCTGGCCACCGGCAACGCGGGGCGGCCGCTGGCCGGGTACGGCTGTCTGACCGGTCAGGGCAACGGCCAGGGCGGACGCGAACACGGCCAGAAGGCCGACCAGTTGCCGGGCTACCGCAAGCTCACCGATCCCGACGCGCGCCGCCATGTGGCACAGGTCTGGGACGTCGACCCGGACAGCCTGCCGGGCCCCGGACGCAGCGCCTACGAACTCCTCGAAGCCCTCGGCGACGACATCCGCTCGCTGCTGCTCATGGGCTCGAACCCGGTGGTCTCGGCACCGCGCGCCGGGCACATCGAGGAACGCCTGCGCGCGCTCGACTTCCTCGCCGTCGCCGATGTGGTGCTCTCCGAGACCGCCGAACTCGCCGATGTGGTGCTGCCGGTGACCCAGTGGGCCGAGGAGACCGGCACGATCACCAACCTGGAGGGCAGGGTGCTCCTGCGGCGGCAGGCCGTCGAGCCGCCGCCCGGGGTGCACAGCGATCTGTACGTACTCGCCGAACTCGCCGCCCGGCTCGGCGTGGACAAGGGCTTCTCGACCGACGCCGAGGAGGTCTTCGAGGAACTCCGCCGCGCCAGCGCGGGCGGCCCCGCCGACTACTCCGGCATCTCCTACCGCCGCCTGATCGAGGAGCAGGGCGTGTACTGGCCCTGCCCGGCGGGCGAGGAGGACGGCCCGGGGGCAGAGGCCGCAGAAGGTGCAGAGGGTACGGAGCAGGCCGGGACGGACGGCAGGGGCGCGCCCACCGCCGATGTGCCCGCCACCGAAGTGCCCGTCACCGATGCGCCCACCGCCACCGACGTGCGCGCCCCGGCGCGGGGGGCCGGGGCGGGTGCGCACCACCCGGGCACGCCGCGACTCTTCCTGGACCGGTTCGCCACCGAGGACGGGCGGGCCCGCTTCGTGGCCGTCTCGCACCGGCCGGTCGCCGAGGAGCCCGACGAGGAGTACCCGCTGTACCTGACCACGGGGCGGGTGCTCGCGCAGTACCAGTCGGGCGCGCAGACCCGGCGGATCGGCGAACTGAACGCGGCGGCGCCGGGAGCCTTCGTACAGCTGCATCCCCGGCTCGCCGAACGGCTCGGCGTGCGCGAGGGCGACGAGGTCGCCGTGGTCTCCCGGCGCGGCCGGGCCCAGGCGCCCGCCCGGGTCACCACCGACATCCGGCAGGACACGGTCTTCATGCCCTTCCACTGGCCGGGCGCGGGCCGCGCCAACACGGTCACCAACCCGGCGCTGGACCCGACCTCGCGGATGCCCGAGTTCAAGGTGTGCGCGGTCCGGCTGGAACGGGGCGGTTCCTAGGGCGAGTTGGGCAGGAGGCGGGGTGGGCGAGCAGCGTCGTAGCTCACGTCACGGCTTGCCGAAGACCACTCCGCGCCAGGTCCAGCCCGACGCGAGCGCGGCCTCGCGGAGCAGGTGACGCAGTTCCCCGCTGTCGAAACGGAAGGTCTCCGTCACTCCGAGGCCGCCGCTGTCCTCGCGCTGGATCGTCCACTGGACGGTGACCGTCCTGCCCGGCCCGCGTTCGTACTTCGAGGAGATCGCGAGTCTCGGCGGGTTCCCGACGTGGTTGACCTCCCAGTGCTCCTCAAGGGCGCGTACCTCATGGCCCTCCGCGGCCAGACGCATCCGGATCCGGAGGGCGTGCGAGAGCCGGGACTCGAGGAACAGGGTCTGCCAGGCGGGCTCCGCCGTCCGCCATTCCGCCACCAAGTCGACGTTCTCCGCGGCACCGTCACGGATGACGTACGGGACGTCGGGCCCGTTGAGGGCGAGCAGGGCGGTCCGCACGTCCTCGGCCGGGGCCGGGGCGACTCCGTCCTCGGGGCGCCGGGTTCCGGTCAACTTGTCGAAGAGTCCCATACGGCCAACCTAGAGGGACCGGGTTTCCCGGTACAGCGCCCGTCACAGCGGGACGGGCGGGAGTACCGCGTCGCCGCGCCGGTGGTCGGGCAGACCGTACGTACGCGATCCCGGAAGTCACCGGGGTCCCCGAAGTCGTGCGGGACTGCGGAGTGTTGACACATCGGACCAGAGCGCGGGCCCGCCCGTCAGCCCGTCACGGAGTGTCCGAAGTCCTCCCCCGGCCCCGCCAGTCCCCCTCCGCGACGAGGGTGCCCCCGCTGCGCAGTGGCCCGGCGAGCCGCTCGGCGATGACGTACACCCAGGCGCGGACCCGGCTGCCGTCGGGGCGCAGGGTCTCGCGCGGGACGCGGTCGTAGAGGTTGCCCGGGTCGCCGGGTACGCAGTGCTCCAGTACGTCGAGGTCGCGCAGTACCGCGGCGTAGTGGGCGGGCAGCGGGGTGAGGAGTTCGCCGTGGACCCGCCGGTCGTCGCCGGTCTCCACGAGGCAGGGGTAGCCCGGGCCCTCGTAGAGCACCGCGCCGCCGAGCAGGGCCGGTTCCGCGGCGGCCAGTCTGCCGCGGAAGTGGGCGTCGTGGTTGCGCTCGCCGGGGCGCAGGGTTCCGTAGACGAAGAAGGGCAGGGGCGGTTCGGGCTCGGGCGGCGTCGGTTTCGGCACGGGCGGCGGTGGTCCGGACACGGTCAGGGCCTGGTCTCGCGGGTGACCCAGTCCAGGTAGGCGGCGCTGCCGTGGACCACCGGGGTGGCGATGATCTCCGGGTTGTCGTAGTCGTGTGCCTCGGTCAGCCAGGATTCCAGGGCGGGGTACCGGTCCCGGCTGGTCTTGAAGAGCACCTGCCACTCGGCACTGCGCTCCAGGACACCATCCCAGTGGTAGACCGAGGTGACGGGGCCGTTGATCTGGGCGCAGGCGGCGAGCCGGTGCTCCACCGCGCCGTCGGCGAGCAGCCCGGCCTTCTCCGCGGCGTCGGTGGTGGTGAGCACGGTCAGCCAGGCGCCCGGTCCCGCCGGTGCGTGCGGCCGGGCGTTCCCGGTGGCCTCGTCGGCGCTCGCCCGCACGGGCGTGGGCGTGGGCTCGTCGGCCGTGGTCATGGGCGGTTCCCTTCGGGAGGTCGGCTGTACACGATCCGCCGTACGGGATCCCGTACGAGATCGGCTGTACGAGATCCGTACGAGATCGGCTGTACAAGGTCGTCCGCACAGGAGCATGGCACGGCGTACCCCTGACGGGGCCGCAGCCGGGCGGGTATCGGCCCACCCGGCCCCTCGGCCCGCCCGACCCTCCCTGTGCTCAACTCCCGTACGGCCGCACCTTCTTGGCCTCCCGCAGGGCCAGGGCCCACCACACGAGCTGGTCGAGCATCCGGTTCAGCGCGGCCTCGGGGGCCTGTGGGTCGAGGTGGTTGCCGTCCTGGTCGAACTGGCCGTGGACGTGGTGGAAGGAGACGGTGTCCCGGACGGTCACGGCGTGCAGTTCCGCGAAGACCTGCCGCAGATGCTCGACGGCGCGCAGCCCGCCGCTGATCCCGCCGTAGGAGACGAAGCCGACCGGCTTGGCCTGCCATTCCTGGAAGTGCCGGTCGATCAGGCCCTTCAGGCCGGCCGGGTAGGAGTGGTTGTACTCGGGCGTGAGGACGAGGAAGGCGTCCGCGCCGGACAGCCTGGGCGTGACGCGGGACAGCGACCGGCTCACCTCGGGCGTGGGGGAACCGAGCACGGTGGGCAGCTTGGCATCGGCGACATCGATCAACTCGACCTGGACATCGGTCCGTTCGTCCATCCGGTCCAGCAGCCAGGCGGCGAGAGTCGGGCCGAACCGGCCCTCCCGGTCGCTGCCGAGCACGAGCGCCACGCGTACGGGCGCCGGGGTGGCGGAATCGGGGGCCGCGGCGGCAGCCGGGTCGGTGGTGACGTCGGTGGACAGAGTGGCCTCTGGGGCAACGGTGTTGTTCATGGCCCTCACCTTGGCACCTCAATCTAACTTGAGGTCAAGCGCCAATTTTCGGGAGTCCGGAAGGTGCTGATTCATCACCCTTCGCCCTTCCGGACGGAGTACTGGATCACCCGTTCACAGGCCCGGCCCCGCCCGGGTCCCCGCTCGCGGGACACTCGCGACCGCAACCTGATGACCAGCCAGAACGAATCCTTCACCGTGTCAGAAGGCCAGTGGCGCGGGGGCTGGTGACGGCGGCTCAGGAGGCGTGGCCGGGGTGGCGCCGGTTTCCTCGTAGCGCGGGGCGCGACCGACGCAGTGGCACAGCACCGTGCCGCCGGTCGGGCCCGCTCGGAGGAGCACACACCATGCGCACAGTCCGCATGCTGGCACCCGTCGCCCTTGCGCTCGCCGCGGTCGGCCCGGCGGCCGCCGATGCCCTCGCCGCCGACGGTCCCGCGCTGCGGGTCTACCCGGCGAGCGCCGAGCCGGGGGCCACCGTCACCGTGAACACCGCCGCCTGCGCCGCCGACGGCACCGCGCACGGGGACGCGAGCACCGTCGGGGCCGAGGCCTTCACCCTCGCCCCGAGCGCGCACGAGAGCGAGGTGATCGGCCAGTTCCGGGTGCCGGTCTCCGCGCAGCCGGGTACGTACGAGATCCGCGCGAACTGCCCCGGCGGCGGCGTGGCGAGCGGGGATCTGGTGCTCACACTGGCCGGTGCGGGGCGGCAGGTGTCCCCGCGCGGGCCGGTCCACACCGGGGTCGGCGGCGCGCTCGGCCCCGATCCGCTGCGGACCGGGGCCGGGGTGGCGGCGCTGGCCGTCGCGGCGGCGGGCGGCACCTGGCTCCTGCACCGCAAGGCGAGGGGCGACGGGTTCTGACCGGGCCCACCCCTCCCTCCCACTCCCTTCACCTCCAGGAAACCGACTCCCCACCTTCCGAGGACCCCGTGCGCAGAATCAGCGACACCTGCATAGCCCTGGTCAGTGCGCTCGCCCTGGGGTGCGGCGGCTGGCTCGTGTACAGCGGTACGCAGCGGCCGGGCCCGCCGCAGCCGGGCGCCGCGCAGGCGGCCGTGGCCACCGGGGACGGCGGCAGCGACACCGGCACTCGCGACGGTGCGCGGGCTGCCGCGGCCCCGCTCGCACCCTCGGCCCCGCGACGGATCCGGGTGCCCGCGATCCGGGTGGACGCCCCGCTCACCGGCCTCGGCCTGAACGCGCGGGGCGGACTCGACGTACCGCCGCCCGGCCGCGCCAATCTGGCGGGCTGGTACCGGGGCGGCGTCAGCCCCGGCGAGCGGGGCACGGCCCTGGTGGCCGGGCATGTGGACACCGCGCATGGACCCGCCGCCTTCTACCGGCTCGGCGCGCTGCGGCGCGGTGACCGGGTCGAGGTGGACCGGGCGGACGGCGGTGCGGCCCTGTTCGCCGTGGACGCCGTCGAGTTGTACACGGGCCGCGACTTCCCCGACGAGAAGGTGTACGGGCCCGCCCGCAGGCCGGAGCTCCGGCTGATCACCTGCGGCGGCGGCTGGTCGAAACACACGGGCTACCGCGGGAACGTCGTGGTCTTCGCGCACCTCACCGGGAGCAGGAGCACCGGCTCGCACTGAGGCCGCCGGGGACTGACGACGGTGCGCTGACGACGGCCGCGTGCCCGCGCACCCGGGGGAAGTACGGCCCGCCCCCTCCTTCTTCCTCCGGCCCTCGCCGTCCCCTCGTATCCGGGACGCTCGCCCCGATGTTTCCGTGACACGTGGCCGAATGTTTCGGGGACGTTCCGCCGTCGCGCGTCACCAAGACCGCCTCCGGGCTCCGATTCGGGCCGTCCGCGTGTGGCCCGTGTCACCTCCGGGGGCGGGGAAAGCCCAGTTCACCGGGGTCGTGGGGCCTCACAGCGGGTGGGTCGCCGTGCTGAGCGCAGCGTTCCGCACGGGAAACAGGAGAGATGTCACCGGGTAACACCGGCGGCGCAATCTTCTCGGCATGACCTCGAAAATGCGTGTGGTGGTGATCGGCGCCGGGCTCGCGGGTGCCCGGTTCGCCCACCGGCTCGGCGAACTCGGCGGCCCGTCCGTCGAGGTGACGCTGATCGGCGAGGAGGAGCACCCGCCGTACAACAGGGTGCTGCTCGCCGAGGTGCTCGCCGGGCGGCTCGCGCCCGAGGTGGTGGCGCTTCCCACGCCCACCGGACGGTACCTGCGAGCCCGTGTCGAACGTATCGACCGGGCGGCGCGGACGGTGCACTGCGCGGACGGCACCGCCGTCGCGTACGACACCCTCGTTCTCGCCACCGGTGCCAACCCCGTACTTCCGCCACTGCGCGGTCTGCTCACCCCCGGAGCGTTCGCGCTCCCGGCGGGTGTGCACGCCTTCCGCACCATGGACGACTGTCTGGCCCTGTCCTCAGCGGTCCGTCCCGGGCTGCGGACGGTGATCGTCGGTGGCGGATTGCTCGGCGTCTCGGCGGCTCGTGCCCTGGCCCGCCGGGACGCTTCGGTCGTCCTCGTCCAGCAGTCCGAGCGGCTGATGGAACGCCAGCTCGACCCGGTCGCCTCCGGCCTGGTGCACCGGCATCTGACCGACCTGGGCGTCGAGGTGCACACCGAGTGCCGGGTACGCGGCATCGGCACCGACCAGGGCGCGGTCACCCGGATCGAGCTGGCCGACGGCTACCGCCTGGACACCGATCTGCTGGTCCTGGCCTGCGGGGCGCGGCCCCGTATCGGCCTGGCGGCGGGCGCCGGACTCGACGTCCGTGTGGGCATCGTGGTCGATGCCGCGCTGCGCACCAGCGACCCGCACATCCGGGCGATCGGCGACTGCGCGGAACACGAGGGCCGGGTGTACGGACTCGCCGCGCCCGCGCTGGAACAGGCCGAGGCCCTCGCCGGGTCGCTGGCCGAGGGGGACGCTCCGGTGCGCTATCGCGGCACCCGGGCGCTGACCCGCCTCACCCTGGCCTCGGACGGCCCGGGCCCGCTGGACCTCGCGGTCTTCGGCGAGACCGAACCGCTGCCCGGCGACGACGTCGTGCAGCTGCGCGACGCCACCCGCGGCACCTACCGCAAGGTCGTCGTCCGTGGCGACCAGCTCGTCGGGGGCGTACTGCTCGGCGAACTCACCACCGTCGGCGCACTGGCGCGCCTGTGGGAGGGCCAAGAGCCGCTCCCGGACGAGACGGACGCTCCACTGCTCCACCTGCTCACCCATGACGGAGGTTCCTGACATGCCGGCGAACACTGCGAAGACGACGCAGCCCACACTGGTGCTCGTGGGCCACGGAATGGTCGGCCAGCGGTTCCTGGAGGCGCTCGCCGAGCGCGGCCTGACCGAGAGCCACCGGGTGGTGGTCCTCTGCGAGGAGCCGCGGGCCGCCTACGACCGGGTGCAGCTCACCTCCTACTTCAGCGGCCGCACGCCCGAGGACCTGTCCATGGTCGAGGACGGGTTCATGGCCAAGTACGGCATCGAACTCCACCTCGGCGACCCGGCCGTGAGCATCGACCGCGAGGCCCGCACCGTGGTCGCGCGGTCCGGTCTCAGCCTCGACTACGACGTGCTCGTGCTCGCCACCGGCTCGTACCCGTTCGTCCCGCCGGTGCCCGGCAAGGACGCCACCGGCTGCTTCGTGTACCGGACCATCGAGGACCTCCTGGAGATCGAGGAGTACGCGAAGTCGCACGCCACCACCGGCGCCGTGGTCGGCGGCGGGCTGCTCGGCCTGGAGGCCGCGGGCGCGCTCAAGGGGCTCGGACTGACCTCGCACATCGTGGAGTTCGCGCCCCGCCTGATGCCGGTACAGGTCGACGACGGCGGCGGCGCGGCGCTGCTGCGCACCATCGAGGAGATGGGCCTGTCCGTCCACACCGGCGTCGGCACCCAGGAGATCCTCACCCACGAGGACGGCCGGGTGCGCGGCATGAAGCTGTCCGACGGCGGCGAACTCGACGCCGATCTCGTGGTGTTCTCCGCCGGTGTGCGCCCCCGCGACCAGCTCGCCCGCGAGTGCGGTCTGCCGGTCGGCGAGCGCGGCGGCATCGCGGTGGACGAGCAGTGCCGCACCAAGGACCCGCACGTCTTCGCCATCGGCGAGTGCGCGCTCGCCGTCGACGGCCGGGTCTACGGCCTGGTCGCACCCGGCTACGAGATGGCCGAGACGGTCGCCGCCGCCATCGCCGCGGACGACGCGGCGGCCGGGTTCACCGGCGCCGACACCTCCACCAAGCTCAAGCTGCTCGGCGTGGACGTGGCCTCCTTCGGCGACGCGCACGGCTCCGCCGAGGGCTGCCTGGAGGTCGTCTACGCCAACTCCCGTGCGGGCGTGTACAAGAAGCTCGTCCTCGCCTCGGACGGCACCCTCCTCGGCGGCATCCTGGTCGGCGACGCCGAGCAGTACGGGACGCTGCGCCCCCTGACCGGATCGGTACCGCCCATCGACCCCGAGCAGCTCGTGCTGCCCGCGGGCTCGGGCGCGCCGGTCCAGCTCGGACCGACCGCGCTGCCGGATTCCGCGGTGATCTGTTCCTGCCACAACGTCACCAAGGGCACGATCCGCGGCGCGGTCACCGAGCACTCCTGCACCACGGTGCCGGAGGTCAAGAAGTGCACCAAGGCCGGTACCGGCTGCGGCAGTTGTGTGAAGGTGCTCGGCCAGCTGGTCACCGCCGAACTGGAGGCGGGCGGCATCGAGGTCGACAAGGGCCTGTGCCGCGACTTCGCCCAGACCCGCCAGGAGCTGTACGAGATCGTGCTCGCGCTGCACATCACCTCGTACCGCGAACTGCTCGACAACCACGGCCGCGAGGAGGCCCGGGGCGGCGAGGGCTGCGAGATCTGCAAGCCCGCCGTCGCCTCGATCATCGCCTCGCTCGCCCCGGCCCTCGGCGCCAGCGGCTACGTCCTGGACGGTGAGCAGGCCGCCCTCCAGGACACCAACGACCACTTCCTGGCGAACCTGCAGAAGAACGGCTCGTACTCGATCGTGCCCCGGATCCCCGGCGGCGAGATCACCCCCGAGAAGCTGATCGTGATCGGCGAGGTCGCCCGCGACTACGGCCTCTACACCAAGATCACCGGCGGCCAGCGGATCGACCTGTTCGGCGCCCGGGTGGAACAACTCCCGCAGATCTGGGGCCGGTTGGTCGACGCCGGTTTCGAGTCCGGGCACGCGTACGGCAAGTCGCTGCGCACCGTGAAGTCCTGCGTCGGCTCGACCTGGTGCCGCTACGGCGTCCAGGACTCGGTACGGATGGCCATCGACCTGGAGCTGCGCTACCGGGGTCTGCGCTCCCCGCACAAGCTGAAGTCGGCGGTCTCCGGCTGCCAGCGCGAGTGCGCCGAGGCCCAGTCCAAGGACTTCGGCGTCATCGCCACCGCCAACGGCTGGAACCTGTACGTGGGCGGCAACGGCGGCGCCACCCCGCGCCACGCCGACCTGCTCGGACAGGACCTCTCGGATGCCGAACTGGTGCGCCTGATCGACCGGTTCCTGATGTTCTACATCCGCACCGCCGAACCGCTGGAGCGCACCGCCGCGTGGCTGGAGCGCATCGAGGGCGGCCTGGACCACGTCAAGGACGTGGTGGTGCACGACTCCCTCGGGATCTGTGACCAGCTGGAGTCCCTGATGGCCGAGCACGTCGCGCACTACCGCGACGAGTGGGCCGAAACCCTGAACGACCCGGAGCGCCTGGCCCGGTTCGTCTCCTTCGTCAACGCGCCCGACACCCCGGACCCGCTGGTGCAGTTCGTGGCCGAGCGCGACCAGATCAAGCCCGACCTGCCGCTGCTCACGCTCGGCACCCGCCCCGAGAACTTCGATCTCGCCGCGGCGGGAGGGGCCCCGACCCTGGAAGGAAGTGCGTCCGCATGACCCTCGCCCCCGTCGCTCCCGCGACCACCATGGTCCAGCTCAAGACCGAGGAGGCCGGAGCGGAATCCGCTCAGTGGATCACCGTCTGCGGCCTCGACCGGCTGCTGCCCGGCCGCGGCGTCGCCGCCCTGCTGCCGGACGGCAGGCAGGTGGCCCTGTTCCTGGACAGCGGCGGCCGTGTGCACGCCATCGACAACCGCGACCCGTTCACCGGCGCCGCCGTGCTCTCCCGGGGCCTGCTCGGCTCCGCCGACGGCCGCCCGTACGTGGCCTCGCCCCTGCTCAAGCAGCGCTTCGACCTGATCGACGGCCGCTGCCTGGACGAGGAGACGGTCCGGGTTCCGGTGCACCGGGTGCGGATGCTCTGACCCGAGAAGCCGTACGGCGGTACGCGGACCGCCACGAGGGCCGGGGAGGCACCACGCCTCCCCGGCCCTTCGGCCGTTCCGGCCCCACCCCCTCGGCAGCGCGTCTCCGCGATGCCTCTCCGGCCCCCTGACCTGTGCAACTGCGCCTGCACACGACACGCACCCCAGGCGCCCCGGATCAACTCCCTCCGCTTCACCGGATGTTGGGAGCGCGTCAAGCCAGCCCTCCTACTGTGCGGCGCGCACCACCTCGCGTCCGACCGGGTGCGAGGCGTGACGACCCATGGAGAGACCGTGACCGTGGACCGTAGAGCCCTCCTTCGTGGCACCGTGATCGGCGCCGGCGCAGCCGTATTCGGCGGCTCCCTGATGCGCGGCGCCGCCTACGCCGCCCCCGCGCAGAAGGGCCCCGGCCCCTACGGGGCGCTGCAGGCCGCCGACGCCAACGGCATCATGCTGCCCAGCGGCTTCACCAGCCGTATCGTCGCCCGCTCCGGCCAGCAGGTCGGCAGCACCGGCTACACCTGGCACCCGGCCCCGGACGGCGGCGCCTGTTTCGCCGACGGCTCCGGCTGGATCTACGTCTCCAACTCGGAGACCACGCCGGGAGGCGCGGGTTCGATCACCTTCAACTCCTCCGGCCAGATCACCGGAGCCCGCCGCATCCTGTCCAACACCCGGAACAACTGCGCGGGCGGCAGCACCCCGTGGAACACCTGGCTGTCCTGTGAGGAGGTCAGCGGCGGCTACGTCTTCGAGACCGACCCGAAGGGCGTCAACGCCGCCGTCCGCCGCGACGCCATGGGCCGCTTCAAGCACGAGGCCGCCGCGGCCGACCCGGTCCGCAAGGTCGTCTACCTCACCGAGGACGAGAGCGACGGCTGCCTGTACCGCTTCATCCCGAACACCTGGGGCAACCTGTCCGCGGGCACCCTCCAGGTCCTCAAGGCCGGTACGGCCACCTCCGGTTCCTTCACCTGGGCCAACGTCCCGGACCCGGACGGCTCCCCGACCACGACCCGCAGCCAGGTCTCCGGTGCCAAGCGCTTCAGCGGCGGCGAGGGCTGCCACTACGCCAACGACACCGTCTGGTTCACCACCAAGGGCGACAACCGCCTGTGGCAGCTCAACCTCTCCAACAACACCTACGAACTCGCCTACGACGACTCGCTGGTGAGCGGCGGCGGCGCCCCGCTGACCGGCGTGGACAACGTCACCGGCGCCTCCTCCGGTGACCTGTTCGTCGCCGAGGACGGCGGCAACATGGAGATCTGCATCATCACGCCCGACGACGTGGTGGCGCCGTTCCTGCGCATCACCGGCCAGTCCTCCTCCGAGGTCACCGGCCCGGCCTTCTCCCCCGACGGCAAGCGCCTGTACTTCTCCAGCCAGCGCGGCACCACCGGCAGCTCCTCCGGTGGCATCACCTACGAGGTGACCGGGCCGTTCCGCGCCTGAGTCCGCCCGCCGGGCCCGGTTCGCCGGGCCCGGTGCCCCCCACCGCGCCGCGCTTCGCGCACCTGCACGAAAGCGTCACAGTGCGGATCGCAACCGGCCACCACAACGCGGCGTCCCGACTTCAGGATGCGGACAGCAAGTCCGCCCGATGTCCTCAACCGGCGTGCGGGACACAAGGGTTGATACTCCGTTGAAACCCCTTGCCGCTGCGCCGACCGCCCCTCGTGACCCTCGTGATCATGGAGTCCCCAGTGAAGACCCGCCTGCGCACCGCCGCCGTGACGCTGTGCCTGTCCCTCGCCGCGCTCGGCACCACCACCGCCTGCGGCAACGAAGACGACGAATGCGACGAGGCGGCGGGGACCACCTCGGTGGCCGTGGCCCAGAACCACCTCACCGACGCCAAGGCCGCCAAGGGCAAGGGCGGCAAGCACCGGCACAGCTCGGACGATGACGACGACTGCGACGACGACGATGAGGACGGGGACGACGACTGAGCCCTTGAGGTCCCAGCCGACCGAGCCCTACGGGGCCTCGGACCCGCCGTAGTGCCCGACGGGGCTGAACGGTCACTGCTCCAGCAGTGCCTTCAGCCCCGTCAGCCGTTCCCGCCAGAACTCCTTGTACGTGGCCACCGCCGCGGCGTCCGGCAGCTTGGTGTGGCCGACGCCCAGGCGGGTCTTGTCGGCGTTGACCACGGTGAGGCGTACGTCGATCCGGCTCACGCCGCCGAAAACGTCCGCGAAGTCGGCGGTCACCGACGTCGCGGGGCGGTGGGTGCGTACGGTGAAGCCGTCCTCGGGCAGCCAGGCGCGGCGGATGCCCGCGTCGGCGAAGGCCTCGATGACCCGGGCCGCCGAGGCCTCGATCGTCTTGCTGACACTGGCCGACCACGAGCCGTCCCGGCCCTGGCCCACCGCCCGCAGGCCGCGCTCCTGCTCGTATCCCACGGTGACGGTCTGCGCGTACCAGCCGCCGACCCCGTGCCGCTCGCGGAGGTGGCGGGCGATCTCGACATGACTGCGCTCGGTGGCGTCCCAGTCGTCGAGGACGGCGAACCAGTCCGTCCAGCCGCGCCCGGTGCCGGTGCGCAGGGCGTCGTCCGACACGGCGGCGGTGAGGGGCCTGGGCCCCGCGGGCTTCGACTTCGGCTCCTGCTCACTCATGGCGCCGACGCTAGAAGCCCGCCCGGCGTGACGCAATGCGGAACATCACGCCCCCCCGGGGCAGCGGCCGCGCTCAGACCTTGAGCGAGGTGTAGCGCACCCCGGTCAGCTGCTCCGAGGCCTCCCACAGGCGTTCGCCCGCCGCGTCGTTGAGGGTCCACGGGGCGCGCCAGGAGCGGGCCGGGGCGCCGCGCCACATCAGGAAACGCGGGCCGGTGAACGAGTCGGGGGTGACGCCCGGCGCGGTCGCGGCGAACAGGAGCGGCAGGGCGCCGTCCTCGGCGGACTGCGCGACGAGCCGGTTGGCGAACTCGCTCGCCCGCTCCATGCCCTTGCGGCCCTCCATCCGGGGCCCGGCGCTCTGCAGGTTGGTGGCGGCGTAGCCCGGGTGGGCGGCGGCCGCGATCACGTCGGTGCCCGCGGCGGACAGACGGCGGGCCAGCTCGTGGATGAAGAGCAGGTTGGCGGTCTTGGAGCGGCCGTAGGCGATCCAGCGCCGGTAGCCGCGTTCGCTGTTGAGGTCGGCGATGTCGATGTTGGACAGCGCGTGGAGTCCGCTGGAGACGCTGATCACGCGGGCGCCGGGGGTGTCGAGGAGCAGCGGCATCAGCTCGCCCGTCAGGGCGAAGTGGCCGAGGTGGTTGACCCCGAACTGGGTCTCGAAGCCGTCCTTGGTCAGCGTGTGCGGCAGCGCCATCACACCCGCGTTGTTGACCAGCAGGTCGAGCCGCTGGTGGTCGCGGGCGAAGCCGGTGACGAAATCGCGGACGGATTCCAGCGAGCCGAGATCCAGCGGCCGGAACTCGACTTCGGCCGCGGGCGCCACGGCGCGGATCTCGTCGCGCGCGGCGAGCCCGCGCTCCTCGCTGCGGCAGGCCAGGACCACACGGGCGCCTCTGCGGGCCAGCTCCCTGGCCGTGGTCAGTCCGAGGCCGCCGTTGGCTCCGGTGACGACGGCGGTGCGGCCGCTCTGGTCGGGGATGTCGTGCACGGTCCAGCCGGTCATGGAGGTGCTCCTCGGGGAATGTCCGCGTACCTGGCAGGTGCGTTTTTCAGCCTACCGGCGGCCGATCCTCGACTGTCAGAGGGGCACTCGGTGCCACAGGAACGCGGAGAAACCGCGAACGCCCAGTTCAGGGGCGGTAATTGAGGTCGTACGGGGCGTCCGCGCCGGGCCGGAGCGAGGGGCGCCGGGGAGTGCGCGCCCGGCGTGCGGGCGCGCGGGCGCCGCGGCAGACGGCCGGAGCGCGGTGCGATCGCGAAGGAGAGCGAACGTGCAAAGTGGCCGGGGGAAGCCATCGAGGGAACGCGGACATGAGCGAAGGGCGGCACCCCCGCACAGGGTGCCGCCCTTCAGTCACCGAGGCCGCCGCCGCGCCGGTGAGGGTGGTGTACGACCGGCGGCGGCTCCGGTGGCGAATGTGCTCAGCGGCTGTCGCTGCCCTGCGAGGCGGCGGCGGCGCGACCGGCCTCCAGGCGGGCGACCGGGATACGGAACGGCGAGCAGGAGACGTAGTCCAGGCCCACCTCGTGGAAGAAGTGCACCGACTCCGGGTCACCGCCGTGCTCGCCGCAGACGCCGAGCTTCAGGTCGGGACGCGTCTCGCGGCCGGCCTTGGCGGCGTCGCGGACCAGCTTGCCCACGCCGTCCTTGTCGATGGTCTCGAAGGGCGAGACCCCGAAGATGCCCTTCTCCAGGTACGCGGTGAAGAAGCTCGCCTCCACGTCGTCCCGGGAGAAGCCCCAGACCGTCTGGGTGAGGTCGTTGGTGCCGAAGGAGAAGAACTCGGCGGCCTCGGCGATCTGGCCCGCGGTCAGGGCGGCACGCGGCAGCTCGATCATGGTGCCGAGCGCCAGCTTCAGGTCCTGGCCGGTGGCCTGCTCGATCTCGGCGATGACCTGCTCGGCCTCGTCGCGGACCAGCTCCAGCTCCTGGACGGTGCCCACCAGCGGGATCATGATCTCGGCGCGCGGGTCGCCCTTGGCGTCGCGGCGCTCGGCCGCGGCCTCGGCGATGGCCCGTACCTGCATGGTGAACAGGCCCGGGATGACCAGACCGAGGCGGACACCGCGCAGACCCAGCATCGGGTTCTGCTCGTGCAGCCGGTGCACGGCCTGGAGCAGGCGCAGGTCGTTCTCGTTGGCGTCCTTGCGGGACTCGGCGAGCGCGACGCGGACCGACAGCTCGGTGATGTCGGGCAGGAACTCGTGCAGCGGCGGGTCGAGCAGACGCACCGTGACGGGCAGTCCGTCCATCGCCTCGAAGAGCTCGACGAAGTCCTTCTTCTGCAGCGGCAGGAGTTCGGCGAGCGCCCGCTCGCGCTCCTCGTCGGTGTCGGCCAGGATCAGCGACTCGACCAGCTCACGGCGCTCACCGAGGAACATGTGCTCGGTGCGGCACAGGCCGATGCCCTGGGCGCCGAAGCGGCGGGCGCGCGAGGCGTCCTCGGCGTTGTCGGCGTTGGCGCGCACCCGCAGGCGGCGCACCCGGTCCGCGTAGGCCATGATCCGGTGCACGGCGCCGACGAGCTCGTCCGCGTCGTCGGCGCCGGCGTGCATGCGGCCCTCGAAGTACTCGACGACCGGGGAGGGTACGACCGGTACCTCACCGAGGTAGACCTTGCCGGTGGAGCCGTCGATCGAGACGATGTCGCCCTCCTCGACGACCACGTCGCCCACCGTCAGACGGCGGCGCTTGGTGTCGACCTCGATCTCCTCGGCGCCGCAGACACAGGTCTTGCCCATGCCGCGGGCGACGACGGCGGCGTGCGAGGTCTTGCCGCCGCGCGAGGTCAGGATGCCCTCGGCGGCGATCATGCCGTTGAGGTCGTCGGGGTTGGTCTCACGGCGGATGAGGATGACCTTCTCGCCGGAGCGCGACCACTTGACGGCCGTGTAGGAGTCGAAGACGGCCTTGCCGACCGCGGCACCCGGCGAGGCGGCGATGCCGCGGCCGAGCAGCTCCGTCTTCGCCTGGTCGTCGAAGCGCGGGAACATCAGCTGCGCGAGCTGGGCGCCGTTCACCCGCTGGAGGGCCTCGGCCTCGTCGATCAGGCCCTGGTCCACCAGCTGGGTGGCGATCCGGAAGGCGGCACCGGCGGTGCGCTTGCCGACGCGGGTCTGGAGCATCCACAGGGTGCCGCGCTCGATGGTGAACTCGATGTCGCACAGGTCCTTGTAGTGCGTCTCGAGCGTCTCCATGATCCGCATCAGCTCGTCGTACGACTTCTTGTCGATCTGCTCGAGATCGGCGAGCGGCACGGTGTTGCGGATACCGGCGACGACGTCCTCGCCCTGCGCGTTCTGCAGGTAGTCGCCGTACACGCCCTGGTGGCCCGAGGCGGGGTCACGGGTGAAGGCGACGCCGGTGCCGGAGTCGGGGCCGAGGTTGCCGAAGACCATGGAGCAGACGTTGACGGCGGTGCCGAGGTCGCCGGGGATGCGCTCCTGGCGGCGGTAGAGGATGGCCCGCTCGGTGTTCCACGAGTCGAAGACCGCCTTTATGGCGAGGTCCATCTGCTCGCGCGGGTCCTGCGGGAACTCGCGTCCGGCCCGGTCCGCGACGATCTGCTTGAACTGGCCGACCAGCTTCTTGAGGTCGTCCGCGTCCAGCTCGATGTCGGTCTTGACCTGCTTGGCTTCCTTCGCCGCGTCGATGGCCTCCTCGAAGAGTTCGCCGTCGACGTCGAGCACGGTCTTGCCGAACATCTGGATGAGGCGGCGGTAGGAGTCCCACGCGAAGCGCTCGTCACCGGCCTGCTGGACAAGCCCGGTCACCGAGGCGTCCGAGAGGCCGATGTTGAGGACGGTGTCCATCATGCCGGGCATGGAGAACTTGGCGCCCGAACGGACCGACACGAGGAGGGGGTTGTCCGCCTGGCCGAGCTTCTTGCCCATCTTCTTCTCGAGGGCGTCGAGGTGCGCACTCACCTCGTCGCGGAGCTCGACGGGCTCGGAGCCGCTCTCCAGGTAGACCTTGCAGGCCTCGGTGGTGATGGTGAACCCGGGTGGCACCGGGAGACCAAGATTGGTCATCTCGGCGAGGTTCGCACCCTTCCCGCCGAGCAGGTCCTTGAGGTCGCGATTGCCCTCGGTGAAGTCGTAAACGAACTTCTGCTCTTTGTTTTCCGACACGGGTCTCGACTCCTCGAGGACTCGGTGGCTGCCCTGACGGCGAGGAACATACCCAGATCGAAGGCCCATGGGTACGTCCACTCCAACGTCATACCGCTGTAACCAGGCGTCCGCCAGTGGATCCAAACCGGCGCAGGACGTCCTACGTGGCCGGAACCACTCTTCACATGCCGAACGCATCTATTCGCGTAGACCAGGTTTAGAAGCTCAGATGAGCTTAGTGGATCACAAGTGTGTTCACTTCTTAAATGATCGAGCGGTGGCACTCCGTGCCATGGTCTTTGAGTCTTGCAGGCAGCCTCAAAGCGCTCATCTGAGCGGACCCCCGATCAAGGTGGCGAGAATCACGCCACACAAGCCGCCCCGGAGTTCATCATGCGGACCTCGGTGTTCCCGTTTCGGACGGTCGGTCGGCGAGTGCGGTCATGGAGCGGATGGAGGGGCGAGGCGCATACGGGAGCGGATGCGGAGCGAATGGGAGGGCGGACCCGGGAGGGGCCGGGCACGTTCGTGCCGAGAGCTCATGTGAGGGCGGGCGAGTGGGCGTTCACCGTGCGGCGTGCCGACGCCTCAGAAGCCCAGCGCCGCCAACCGCTCCTCCACCCGGGCCGGAGCGTAGAGGTGCTCCACCACCAGCGCGGCCCCGCCCACCAGCCCCGCCTCCTCGCCGAGCGCGGGCGGGACGATCTGCAGCCGCGCCGTGGACCGCGGCAGGGCCCGTTCGTACAGCAGCTCGCGCACCCCGGTCAGGAACGGCGTCCCCGCGAGGTCGCCGCCGACCATCAGGACGCCTGGGTTCAGGAGTGTGACCACGGTGGCGAGGACCTCGCCCACCCGGCGGCCCGCCTCCCGGGCCAGCCGTATCGCCGCCGGGTTGCCCGCGGCGAGCAGTGCCCGTACGTCCGCGCCGCCCGCCGCCGGGACGCCCGCTCGGGTGAGCCGCCGGGCCAGCGCGCGTCCGCTGGCCACCGCGGCCAGGCAACCGTGGGCGCCGCAGGTGCAGGGCTCGTCGGCGCCCTCGGGTACCCGGACGTGGCCGATGTCCCCGGCGCCGCCGTCCACCCCCCGGTAGAGCTCGCCGCCGACCACCACGCCCGCGCCTATCCCGGTGGAGACCTTGATCAGGGCGAAGGCCGCGCAGTCGGGATAGGCGGTGCGCTGTTCGCCGTACGCCATCAGATTGGCGTCGTTGTCGACCAGGACCGGGGTGCCGAGGGCGTCCCCGCGGTCCGGGTCGGGGCCGCCCGCCTGTGCGGCGAAGGCCCGGCGCATCAGGGCGGGTACGTCGACGCCGTCCCAGCCGGGCATGATCGGCGGCTGTACGACGATCCCGCTCGCCGGGTCGACCGGCCCCGGCACCGCGAGACCGATCCCGCACACCGCCCCGGCCGGATGCCCGGTCTCCTTCAGCAGCACGGCGAACCAGCGGGCGAGGGTGGTCAGTACGGCGTCCGGGCCCGCGTCGACGGCGAGTTCGCCCTCGTACCGGGCGAGGATCGAGCCGCGCAGATCGAGCAGTGCGGCGCGGGCGCGGTGGGTGTCGAGGTCGGCGGCGAGCACGACCGCGTGGGAGTCGTCGAACTCCAGGTGCACCGAGGGCCGTCCGCCGAGCGGCGACTCGACCCGGCCCACCGCGCCCTCGCGCAGCCAGCCCGCCCGGAACAGCCGGTCAAGGCGCTGCCCGACAGTCGCCCGGGAGAGTCCGGTGACCTCCTGGAGCGCGCCGCGGGTGGTGGCCCGGCCGCTGCGTACGAGATGGAGCAGGTCGCCCGCGCTCGTCGCACCGCTGTGAATCCTCGGCATCCTCACCCCTTGCCCCCACCGAACACGCATTACATAGTGAGTTCTGCGTGTTAAATGAGCGTAACTCTACGGTAGTTGCTGCCGAACCGGTTCGGCAGACAGCAGACGTCCTGGGGAGCGAACCCGCGTGGACCCTTCGACCCGGCTGGCCGCCAGGCCCAGCGCCTCGCCCACCGCTCATCCTCCCCCGTCCGCCGAGCGATGCCGCGAACAGCCGGGCCCGGCACGGCACTTCGCATACGACCGGACCGGCGACGCCGGGTCGCTGCACGTCACGGCGGCCCGCGTGCTGGAAGGAAACTGGACCGGAACATCGACGGTGCCCTCCCGGAGCCTGTATCCCCACCAGTGGTCCTGGGACTCGGCGTTCATCGCGGTGGGGCTGCGCCACCTCTCGCCCGCCCGGGCGCAGACGGAACTGCGCACCCTCCTCGACGCCCAGTGGGGCGACGGACGCCTGCCGCACATCGTGTTCAATCCGGCCGTCCCACTGGACTCCTACTTCCCGAGCCCCGACTTCTGGCGCTCCTCGCGCGCGGGCCGTGCACGGGGAGCGCCGATCGCGGTGGAGACCTCCGGCCTGGTGCAGCCGCCGGTGCACGCGCTCGCCGCCTGGCTGGTGCACTGCGCCGACCCGGAGCTCTCCCGGGCCCGCGGCTTCCTGCCCGCCCTGCGGCCCCGGCTCACCGCCTGGCACCGCTACCTGCGCGGGGCGCGCGACGCGGGCGGCCACGGCCTCGCCGCCGTGCTGCACCCCTGGGAACAGGGCATGGACAACAGCCCCTGCTGGGACGCGGCGCTGGCCCGGGTCGAGCCGGTCGACGCCGCCGCCTTCCGCCGCGCGGACCTCGACCACGGCGCCGCCCGGTCCCGGCCCACGGACCTGGACTACGGCCGCTACGTCCGGCTCGCCGCCGACTACCGCGACGGCCAATACGCCGACACCGCACGGGACTTCGGGGCCTTCGCCCTGGAGGACCCGGCCTTCAACGCCCTGCTGCTCGCCTCCGAACACGCCCTCGCGCGGATCGCCCACGCACTGGGCGACCTCGACGAGGCACGGGCCTGCGAAGAACGCGCGCGGCAGGGCACCCGGGCCCTGGTGGCGCGGTTGTGGTCCCCTCGGGCGGGCATCTTCCTCTGCCGCGACCTCGTCTCCGGCACCCTGGTCGGACAGCGCTCCGTCGCCGGTCTGGTCCCGCTGATCCTCCCCGGACTGCCGGAGCAGGTGACCGACGCGCTCGTAGGCACCCTCGGCGGACCGCACTTCGCACTCGGCGGGGCCGCCCGCCTGGTCCCCAGCTACGACCTGACCGGGCCCGCCTTCGACGCCCGCCGCTACTGGCGCGGACCGGCCTGGTTCAACACCGCCTGGCTGCTGGAGCGCGGACTGCGGGTCCAGGCCGCCCGCCGCCCAAGTGACGGCGGCTTCACGGCACTCGCGGACACCCTCGGCCACGCGGTGCGCACCCTCGCGCCCGCGACCGGCTTCGCGGAGTACGTGGACCCGTACACCGGCGAGGGGCTCGGGGCACGCGGCTTCGGCTGGACGGCGGCCCTGGCACTGGATCTTCTGCACGACGCCTCGGGCGACCGGGGCGGGGGCTTGTGCGGCGTCCCCCCGCACGGGGACGCCGCCGACGACGACAAAGACAAGAAGGACAAGGACGGGGACGAGGACACATGAGCAGAGGACTACGGCAGCAACTCCTGGTGCACAGCGGGACGTTCGCGGCGCTCGACGACAGCGGCGACATCGGCGGGAGCCACCCGCACGGCAGCCCGCCGGACGGGCTCTTCGTACGCGACGCGCGGCATCTGAGCCGCTGGCAGCTGACCGTGGACGGCGCCGTGCCGGAGGTGCTGAGCCCGCTGACCGGGGCCGCCCCGGCGCGGGCCGTCCTGGTGCCGCGCGGCGGCCGCCAGGAGCCGCCCGCGTACACCCTCTTCCGTGAACAGGCGGTCTGCGAGGGCGGGTTCACCGAACGACTGCGGGTCGTCTCCAACCGTCCCGTGCCGCTCGGCCTGCGCATCGAGCTGACCGTGGACGCCGACTTCACCGACCAGTTCGAGCTGCGCGCCGATCTGCGGACGTACGCCAAGCCGGGCGCGGTACGCAGCCGCGAAGTCCTCGACGACGGCGTGGAGTTCGGCTACCGGCGCGGCGACTGGCACTCCGCCACCGTGGTCCACTGCGCCCCCGCCCCCGACGCCGTGACCCACACCGGCACCGGCGCCCGCCGCCTGCTCTGGCAGCTCGACCTCGCACCGCACGGCGAGCAGGAACTGCTGCTGCGCGTACTGGCCCGGCCACACGGCGGCCAGACCCCCGCCGTCCCCGCCACACCCGACCTCGCCGCAGCCCAACTCGCCGACGTCGAAGGCGAGTTCACCGAGGGCGTCGAACTGCCCGCCTGGCCGGACCTGGCCGCCGCCTGCACCCGGGGCCTCGCCGACCTGGCGGTGCTCCGGGTCCCGGCGCTCGGCCCCGACGGCGAGACCTTACGCGTACCCGCCGCCGGAGTTCCCTGGTTCTTCGCCCTGCTCGGCCGCGACGCCCTGCTGACCTCGCTGTTCGCACTGCCCTACCGGCCCGCCCTGGCCGCCGCCACGCTGCCCGCCCTCGCCGCGGCCCAGGCCACCCGCAGCGAGAGGGCCGCCGTGGCACAGCCCGGCAAGATCGTGCACGAGGTACGGCACGGCGAACTCGCCCACTTCGGCCAGGTCCCGTACGGCCGTTACTACGGCAGCGTCGACGCCACCCCGCTCTTCCTGGTCCTGCTCGGCACCTACACCGAACTGACCGGCGACACCGCGCTCGCCCGCCGCCTGGAGCCGCACGCCCGCGCCGCCGTGACCTGGATGCTCGACCACGGCGGCCTCACCTCCCGCGGCTATCTCGTCTACCGCGCCGACGAGGGCGGCCTGGCCAACCAGAACTGGAAGGACTCCCCCGGCGCTATCTGTTCCGCCGACGGCGAGCGCCCCACCGGCCCGGTCACCGCGGCCGCCGCACAGGGCTACGCGTACGACGCCCTCTGCCGCACCGCGGGACTCGCCCGCACCGTGTGGCAGGACCCCGTCTACAGTGCCCAACTCGCCCGCAGTGCAACCGACTTGCGCGAGCGCTTCCAGCGCGACTTCTGGATGGAGGAGAGCGGCTTCCCGGCGCTGGCACTGGACGCCGACGGCCGCCAGTACGACGCGCTCGCCTCGGACGCGGGCCATCTGCTGTGGTCGGGGCTGCTCGACAAGGAATACGGCGAGACCGTGGGCCGCCGACTCCTGGAAGAGGACTTCTTCTCCGGCTGGGGCGTGCGCACACTCGCCGCGGGCCAGGGCGCCTACCACCCGCTCTCCTACCACCGCGGCTCCGTCTGGCCGCACGACAACGCCGTGATCGCGCTCGGCCTGGCCCGCTACGGGCTGCACGACGAGGCCACGGCCGTCGCCACGGCCCTCGTCGAGGCGGCGGCGACCAACGACCGCCGCCTGCCCGAGGTCATCGCCGGCTACTCCCGGGCGAGTCACTCGGTACCCGTGCCCTATCCGCACGCCTGCGTACGCGAGTCCTGCTCGGCGGCCGCTCCGCTGGCGCTGCTCAGCGCCGTGGGAGGTGTGTGACTTCCCTGCCCGCTCAGGGAGTTGGCGGGGATACGGGCGTGCCGGGTGCACGGGGCGAGAGTTCGCCTGCCGCGCCCGGACGGCAGGCGAACCGGGGACCTGAGTAGGTACCCGGCCGCCCGCTGAGTATCCGCACCGATGCCGGTGGCGCGGCGCCCTCGGAGACTGGCAGCACCGCCCCGGACGGGGGCCGAAGCCGGAGGGCGTACGCGATGTTCGGACCACCGCAACACCCGTACAACGGGCCGCAGTTCGTCACCGGGCCGGTACCGCCGCACTCGCCCGGGCCGGGCCCGGGGCCCGCGCCGCACCGGCCCTGGACGCCGCCCGTGGCACGGCCCCACAGCACGGCATCCGCACTCGCCGTCGCGTTCTGGCTCCTGACCGCGCTCTCGCTCGGCTGGCTGATCTTCTGCGCCCTGAACATCGCCTTCTGGGCGGTCATCGCGGGCGGCAACCCGCTGCCGCTCTTCCTGCTGCCGGGCGGTGCGCTGGCCGCCGTGGTGGCGGTCGTCGCCGCACTCAACGCCTTTCTCGTGGCCACGGACCTGCCGAAGCCGATCCGGCTCGCGGTCCTCGGCGCGGTGGCCTTCCCGGCGCCGATGGCCGGTGCGCTCTACACGCTGTACTGGATCGGCGGCATCTGAGGCGGCGGACAGCTCACCCGCGCACGGCCGCGCGTAGCCTGCCAGCCTGAGGAACGCGCGAAGCCGGACGAGGTACGCACAGGAGGAACCGTCCACCATGGTCGAACGACAGTTGTCCGGAGCCAGGGTGCCGAAGGGGATCGGGTTCGGGCTGGCCGCGGTGGGGCGGCCCGGGTACATCAACCTCGGCCGGGAGCGGGATCTGCCCGCCGACCGCGGGGTGGACGCGATGCGCGCACGGGCGCACGAACTGCTCGACCACGCCTACGACCACGGCGTGCGCTATTTCGACGCGGCACGCTCCTACGGCCGGGCCGAGGAGTTCCTGGCGCAGTGGCTGCACGCGGGCCCGCGGCGGCCGGACGTCGTGGTCGGCAGCAAGTGGGGCTACACCTACACCGCCGACTGGCAGGTCCGAGCCGAGGTCCATGAGGTCAAGGACCATGGTGTGGCCGCCTTCGACCGTCAGCTCCCGCAGACCCGGCAACTGCTCGGCGACCACCTGGACCTCTACCAGGTGCACTCGGTCACCCCGGACAGTCCCGCCCTCCTCGACACGACCTTGCACCGGCGCCTCGCCGCACTGGCCGCCGAAGGCGTCGTGATCGGGCTGTCCACCAGCGGTCCACGGCAGCACGAGGCGATCCGCGCGGCCCTTGCCATCACCGTCGACGGCGAGCCCCTCTTCCGGACGGTTCAGGCCACCTGGAACCTCCTGGAGCCGTCCGCCGGACCGGCCCTCGCCGAGGCCCACGCCGCCGGCCGCGACGTCATCGTGAAGGAAGCCCTGGCCAACGGCCGCCTCGCGCACCCCGCTCCGGCCGTCGAGGCCCGACTCGCGCCCCTCGCCGAGCGAACGGGCTCCTCGTACGACGCCCTCGCCCTCGCCGCCGCCCTCCACCAGCCCTGGGCCCGGTCCGTGCTCTCCGGTGCGGCCACCACCGCCCAGCTCGCCGCCAACCTCCGTGCCGCCGAGGTCCGTCTCTCGTCCGACGAACTCGCCGATCTCGTCGCGGAGTTGGCTGTGCTCCCGGAGACGTACTGGTCCGAGCGCTCCGGGCTGGCCTGGAGTTAGGCCGTGTCCGCAAAGTCCCGCCTGGCACGCACTCTCGCCGCACCGGCCGAACTCCCGGCCCCCGCAGAGCGGTTCAGCCGCCGGAGGTGTCCAGCTCCGCGTCCTCGCCCACCCCGGCGCAGTCGTACGGGTCCTTCAGCCAGCCCTCGGGCAGGACCACCCGGTTGTTGCCGGAGGTGCGGCCGCGCGGGCCGTCCGCGCCGACGGGCCAGGGCTGGTCGAGGTTCAACTCGTCCAGTCCGGCCCGGAGTTCGTCCAGCGAGGAGGTGACGGCGAGACGGCGCCGCAGCTCGGAGCCGACCGCGAAGCCCTTGAGGTACCAGGCGACGTGCTTGCGGAAGTCGATCACGCCACGCGCCTCGTCACCGATCCACTCGCCGAGCAGCGCGGCGTGCCGCAGCATCACGCCGCGCACCTGCCGCAGCGTCGGCGCCGCCGGACGGCCGCCCCCGTCGAGTACCGCGACCAGGTCGGCGAAGAGCCACGGCCTGCCGAGGCAGCCGCGGCCCACCACCACACCGTCGCAGCCGGTCTCGCGCATCATGCGCACGGCGTCCTCGGCGGACCAGATGTCGCCGTTGCCGAGCACCGGAACCTCCGGCACATGCTCCTTGAGCCGGGCGATCGCCTCCCAGTCGGCGGTGCCGCCGTAGTGCTGGGCGGCGGTGCGGCCGTGCAGGGCGATCGCGGTCACCCCCTCCTCGACGGCGATACGGCCCGCGTCCAGATAGGTCAGGTGGTCGTCGTCGATGCCCTTGCGCATCTTCATCGTGACCGGCAGCTCCCCCGCGCCCGAGACGGCCTCGCGCAGGATCGAGCGCAGCAGATTGCGCTTGTACGGCAGCGCGGAGCCACCGCCCTTGCGGGTCACCTTGGGCACCGGGCACCCGAAGTTGAGGTCGATGTGGTCGGCGAGACCCTCTTCCGCGATCATGCGGACGGCCTTGCCGACGGTGACCGGGTCCACTCCGTACAGCTGAATGGAGCGGGGCTGCTCCTCGGCGTCGAAGTGGATGAGCTGCATCGTCTTCTCGTTGCGCTCCACCAGCGCCCGCGTCGTGATCATCTCGCTCACGAAAAGACCCTTGTGCGCCGTGCCCGCCGGGACGGGCGTGGCCGGGACCGGCGCGGCCTCGGTGGCCTCGTCCGGCCATCCGCGCCCCTGCGCGAAGGAACGGCACAGCGTCCTGAAGGGTGCGTTGGTGATGCCCGCCATGGGGGCGAGCACGACCGGCGGCGTGACCAGGTGCGGACCGATCGTGAGCGGCTTCAGGGCGGTGGAGGACATGGGCATTGCCCTATTTTCACGCATGAGGGCGCGTGGGCCAAAGTCGTCGGGGGCCTCCCGCTATCGCTGCGCTGCGTAGCGGCCCGGACACACCGAGGCCCCGCCGTTCTCCGCTGCGGCGGCGGACGGCGGGGCTCCTGGGTGTGCGGAGTCAGGCGGAGAATTCGCCGGACCGGACGGCGCCTACGAACGTCGACCACGGAGCGGAACCGAAGATCAGCGCAGGACCGTCGGCCGCCTTCGAGTCACGTACGGGAACGGCACCGGGGAAGTCGGCGGCGACCTCAACACACTGCCCGCCGTCCGCGTTGCTATAGGAGCTCTTGCGCCATGCGGCGACGCTCAGGTCGATGGTTCGCACCGTGCTTCCTCCAACGTCTGCAAGATGACCTTCTTCGACTCCGCCGGGGACAGAGTCATGTCGCGCACCGCATCATACGCGCGCTGCAATCGCTCAACTCGGCTGGTTTCCTCGATGAGTTCGTTGTGAGCGTAGTCCTCCACGTACGCCACCGTACGGCCGTCTACGAGCCGCAGGAACATCACATCGGTGTTCATCAGGCGGTGCAACCCCGCCCCCTGCGGGAGCACTTGGAGCGCGACATTCGGGCGCTCCGCCGAATCGGCCAGAAATTCAAGCTGCGCCTGCCACGCCTCGGCGTCACGCAACGGAGTTCGTAGCACCGCCTCGGACAGGATCGCGCGGAAGTGAGCGGCATCCGTCCCACTCAAGATCGCTTGTCGGCTGAGGCGCGCTTCCACCTGCTGCTGTAGCTCCTCGCCGGCCAGGCCGCCCGCCGCTAGATACTCCTCGGCGTACCCACCCGTCTGGAGCAAACCCGATGGAGCACTCACCGCGTAATGCCACAGGGTCAGCGCGTTGGCTTCCATCGACATGTACCGCTGGTAGCGCTCCCGGAACTGGCTGGGGTCGCGCTTGGCCAGATCCCAGAGGATCAAGAGGTGTGTGGCGCCGTAGTAGTTGTCGAGCGCTCGGGCGAGTTCGGGGCCTCCCACCGTCTTACCGTGTTCCATATGGCCGAGGTGGCTGTGATCGGTGTGCACGATCTCGCCCAGCGCCCGGAGGGTAATACCTTTTCGCTCTCTGAGCGTCCTCAACTCCTCGGCGTAGCGCTCCCTCGGAGTCTGGCTCTCGCCGGACAGCGGCTTCCGTGGTGGCATGTCGCCTCCCTCTGGGCTTCGCTGGGCAGACGCGCCCCGCCCGTGGCGCTCGGGCAGCCCACGGCACGGAACAGCCGCCGGGGACTGCGTTTCCGTAACCATAACCACACGGAAAGTAGTCACGTGGGTGAACTCCGTTACTGGGGAGGAGAGATGACGGATCACAGCCCGGCACTGCCGGAGAGACACGGAGAGGTCCGGCACCGACGCTGATCGGTACCGGACCCCATCCGTCTCACGCATCCCGCACAGCGGGTCCTACCAGATCGACTCGACCCACTCCGGGTGGTCGATGAACGGGTTCCGGTTGTGCTGGAACTGGTCGAAGATGACCTCGTTGCGGTTCTTCTCGAAGTCGCTCGGCGGGTCCTCCTGGCTCCACTGCTTCAGCACCGAGAGCTTGCCGATGTACGGGGCGGAGCCGTTGTCGACCTGCTCGTTGGGCTCCAGGTCGGCGAAGCCGTCGTCGCCGTCGTAGCGGACGGCCATGTAGAGGATCATGCGGGCGACGTCGCCCTTGTCCTCGTCACGCGGCTCGAAGGAGTCGCCGTCCGTGAGGCTGCCGGGCGCCTGGTCGACCGGGCTGCCGCCGTTGTCGAAGTCCTTGTTGCCGCGGGTGCTGTTGACCGTGACATCGGTCGGGCGCAGGTGGTGGATGTCGGTGCCGGGACCGGTGGAGGTGCCGAAGTCGCCGTGGCTCTTGGCCCAGACGTGCTCGCGGTTCCAGTCGTCGGCGTCTCCGCCGTTGGAGTCCTTGCTCTGCGAGGCGCCGCTGTAGAGAAGGATCACGTTGGAGGAGTTCTGCGGGTCCTCGTCGGTGGCCTTGAGCGCGTCCCAGACCTGGTCGTAGGAGAGCTTGCTCTGCTCGCTGATGATGCCGTGCAGGGCGCTCTTGAGCTCCTGGCCCGTCTTGCCGATCGCGCCCTCGTAGTACGTGTCGTCGTAGGCGGTGACGGCGGTGTGGGGGACGGCGCGGTCGGCGGGCGTGACCGCGACGGAGGGCAGCGAACCGGCGGCCGCCGCGGCGAGGGCGACGGCGGAGACCAGCGCGGCGCGCGATATTCGGGACTTGTCCACGGAAGATTCCTCTCCCCGGAAGAGATGACACCTGCCGCTGGGAAGTGGGGGGCGGCATGTGTGGACCGGCCGACTGCCGGGCCTCAACGAGCGTGACACCACCCGCCGTTGGACTCAAGGGCAAAGTCGCAGGTGGCCGCGCGTAGACCCGTTATTTCCCACTGAAGCCGGGCAACCGTCGGCACCCGTCCGGCTGTTGTACACCTGGCGGCCCGACTCCGGCCGGAGCAAGGCCAGTCGGTGAAGTAAGGGCCGGACGCTCGTCAACGGACAGTGGTTCGGGGTCAGTTGTCCGGAGTCAGTCGTCCGGAGTCACTTGTCCGGGGTCAGCTGTCCGTGGGGTCGACGGTCGCCTGGTGCTCCTCGGCGAGATGTTCCTCGGCCTTCAGCCAGGGCAGGAACTGGGCCTTCTTCTGCCAGCCGCAGGTCGCGCAGCGCAGCGTCCGCTGCACCCCCGACTTACTGACGTGCACGGTGTGTTCACGTCCGTGCTGGTCCCATCTGCTGACCTTGCTGGTGGTCATGGACGGCATCTGCTGCCTCCTGGTTCGGGATGGGCCCAGTGTGCAACGCGGCACCCGGTTCCGGATACGGGACGCGGATGGCCAATGCGGGTCGAGGGTGTGGCGCCGGGCGCCGGACCGCTTCGACGGACCGGTTCGGACAAGAATTCACGGATCATTCGAAAACGCGGCTTCACAGGAATTCCCGATTTGAAATCTCCGTGACCCGCGGTGAAGGATCTGATCCTCAACTCGCCCGCCATGTATGGGATTTGGCGGGCGTACCGCATTGAGGAGACGTTTCGTGTCGCAACCTCCGTACGAGCAGCAGCCCCCGCAGCAGCCTCCCTACCCCCAGCACTCCCAGCAGCCCCAGCACTCCCAGTACCCCCAGCAGCACCAGGCACCGCAGCAGCCTCCGCTGCCGCCGCAGCCCCAGCCGCCGGGGGACTACGGCGGAGGCGGGGGCCATGGACGGCGGGGCGGGCCCAAGTCCCGTATGCCGATGGTGATCGGCGGGGTCGTCGTGGTGGCGCTCCTTGCCACGGGTGGATTAGTGCTGGCCATGAGCGGGGACGACGACGGCGGTGACGGCAAGGGCGGCGGGCCGGGGGCCTCCGGCGAGCAGGCGAAGGTGCTCGCCAAGATTCCCACGCCGAAGGTCGGGACGGAGACCGTCACCATGGGCATGTGGGTCACGGAGAAGAACTTCGTGAAGGGCGACGTCAACAAGCTCGTCGGGTACACGCCGAACGGCGGCAGCAAGCAGTGGGAGATACCCTTCGGCGGCCAGATCTGCTGGTCGTCACCGCACATGACCGAGGACGGCAAGACCGCGGTGCTGTTCAAGGAGGGCGCCTCCGAGGACTCCGACTGCAACCAGGTCGGCCTGGTCGACCTGAACAAGGGCGAGCTCGTCTGGAAGAAGACGGCCGCGGACCCCGACGGCGAGACGATCGAGTTCGACGAGGTCACCATCGGCGGCGGCACCGTCGCGGCCGGGGGCACCTACGGTGACGCGGCCTGGTCCCTGGACGGCAAGCCGCTGTGGAAGCCGAAGGCGTACGACGCCGAGTGCACCGACGCGGGCTACGGGGGCGGCGGCAAGAAGCTCGTCGCGCTGAAGACGTGCGAGAGCGGCGACTCCAGTTCCGACAGCACGTGGACGGTGGAGACGGTCGATCCCACGACGCGGCAGGTGACGTCGTCCTACGCGGTGCCGGGTACCCCCGAACACGTCCATGTGCTCGCCACCGACCCCCTGGTCCTCGGCGTGGACACCGGTGACGCGGCGGCGGGCACCAATGTGACCGACATCGTGACCGTCGACGACAGCGCCGCGCGGGGCAAGGTGCTCAGCGAGATCGACGTGGTCGCCGCGGGCTACGAACCCGAGTGCCCCGGCGTCAACGTGGAGGGCTGCCGGGAACTGGCCATCGACAAGGACAAGGGCCTCATCTACCTCGCCTCCGGCGTCTCGGGCTCGTACTCGGGCCAGATCGTCACCGCTCTCGACCTGAAGACCGGCAAGAAGGTCGGCGCGACCCAGGGAACGGAGGAGGAGGCCAAGAAGATGGAGCTGACCGACCTCGCCCCGGTGCACGTCGACAAGGACGGCAGCGTGATCGTCTACCAGGAGAGCAAGGCCAGCGAGGGCGGCGCGGTGCTGCGGCTGGACCCCAAGTCGTTCGCCACCGAGGAGCTCATGCGCAGCCCCGACGCGGTGAAGGAGATCGAGGGCGACATGTTCGTCTACGCGGACCGGCGGATCATCTTCACCGGCGACCGGCTCTACCTCGGCGACGACCAGGCGGACCGGCCCTCCGCCGACACCGACGCGAAGGAGGGGCGCCAGCTCGCCCTCGTACTCGGCACCGGCTGAGCCCACTCCCCCGGCGCGGCCGACGCGGCCGCGGGCGCTACGCGCGTGGCACCGTAGTTGGGCGCCCAGCGGGCTCGCCCCCACACATGACACGACGTCGGCCGCCAGGACCAGGTGATGGTCCTGACGGCCGACGTCGTTACCGCGTCAGGCGGACGAGCGACGCGCGCCGCCCGTCAACTCCCTTTGGTTCATGTGGTCATGTGGTTCAGCAGCCGATGAGGCGTCCCGCGAGGTAACCCTCGATCTGGTCGAGGGAGACCCGCTCCTGCTTCATCGAGTCACGCTCGCGGACGGTCACGGCGTTGTCGTCGAGGGTGTCGAAGTCGACGGTGACGCAGTACGGCGTACCGATCTCGTCCTGGCGGCGGTAGCGGCGGCCGATGGCGCCCGCGTCGTCGAACTCGATGTTGCAGTGCTGGCGCAGCGCGGAGGCCAGACCCTTGGCCTTCGGGGAGAGCTCGGGGTTGCGCGACAGCGGGAGGACGGCGACCTTCACCGGCGCCAGGCGCGCGTCGAGGCGCAGCACGGTGCGCTTCTCCATCTTGCCCTTGGCGTTGGGGGCCTCGTCCTCGACGAAGGAGTCGAGCAGGAAGGCGAGCATGGTGCGGCCGACACCGGCGGCGGGCTCGATGACGTACGGCGTCCAGCGCTCCTGGGCCTCCTGGTCGAAGTAGGAGAGGTCCTGGCCGGAGGCCTTGGAGTGGGCCGACAGGTCGTAGTCGGTGCGGTTGGCCACGCCCTCCAGCTCACCCCACTCGTTGCCGCCGAAGCGGAAGCGGTACTCGATGTCCGCGGTGCGCTTGGAGTAGTGGGAGAGCTTCTCCGCCGGGTGCTCGTACCACCGCATGTTCTCCTCGGACAGACCGAGGCCGGTGTACCAGTTCCAGCGCTGCTCCATCCAGTACTCCTGCCACGTCTCGTCCTCGCCCGGCTTGACGAAGAACTCCATCTCCATCTGCTCGAACTCGCGGGTGCGGAAGATGAAGTTGCCGGGCGTGATCTCGTTGCGGAAGGACTTGCCCATCTGGGCGATGCCGAACGGGGGCTTGCGGCGCGAAGTCTGCTGCACCTGGGCGAAGTTGGTGAAGATGCCCTGGGCGGTCTCGGGGCGCAGGTACGCGACCGAGCCGCTGTCCTGGGTCGGGCCGAGGTGGGTGGAGAGCAGGCCGGAGAACTGCTTGGGCTCGGTGAAGGTGCCCTTGTTGCCGCAGTTGGGGCAGTTGAGGTCGGCCAGGCCGTTCGCGGGCGCCTTGCCGTGCTTCGCCTCGTAGGCCTCTTCGAGGTGGTCGGCGCGGAAGCGCTTGTGGCAGGAGGTGCACTCGGTCAGCGGGTCGGTGAAGGTCGCGACGTGACCGGAAGCCTGCCAGACCTCGGTGGCCAGGATCACCGAGGAGTCGATACCGACGACGTCCTCACGGGAGGTGACCATGTAGCGCCACCACTGACGCTTGATGTTCTCCTTGAGTTCGACGCCGAGCGGTCCGTAGTCCCAGGCGGCCCTCTGACCGCCGTAGATCTCACTGCACGGATAGACGAAGCCACGGCGCTTGCTCAGGCTGACGATGGTGTCGATCTTGTCGGCGGCCACGGTGCTCTCTTCATTACGGCTTGACGGGACGGGTGGGAAATTCGCGGCGGGCGCGCGGGGCGACCGGCGGCGCGGGCGTCGGCGGCGCGAGGCGCCCCGACGAAGTGGTGGGTCGGGTGACGGGCGTAACGGCAATGGTTCAGGTTACCGGCGCCCGGGGTGCCCGGATCAAATCGGATCGGCCTCGGATCGGACGCCGCCGGGCACGGAAAACCCGTGCGGGTGCGGGGCCGGAGGGGGCGGGGGCGGACGGCCGCCGTATTTGACAACCGTTTCCATTTAATTGAAAATGACTGTCATGAACGTACGACGCCACCGGCAGGGTGCCCGGTCCTCCTCCATATCCCGCTCCCGCGGCTCCCGCCGCACGACCGCGCTCGCCGTCGCCACCGTCACCGCGCTGGGCGCCGGGGCGCTCACCTCGTGCTCCGACGACAACGGCGTGGCCGACGGGAAGCTCGACGTGGTGGCGTCGTTCTATCCGATGCAGTACCTGGCCGAGCAGATCGGCGGCCCGCACGTGGAGGTCAGCACCCTGACCGAACCCGGCACCGAGCCGCACGACCTGACCCTGAGCGCCCGGCAGACCGCGCACCTCCAGGAGGCCGACGCGGTCCTCTACGTCAAGGGAATCCAGCCCGCCGTCGACGAGTCCGTCGATCAGTCCGCCGCCAAGACCAAGATCGAGGCGGGCGCGCTGACCACCAAGGAGAAGCTCGCCTCCGAACCGGCCGAGCACGAGGAAGAGGGCGGCCACGAGGGCCACGGTCACGACGACCACGACCACGGCGGCAAGGACCCGCACGTCTGGCTGGACCCGGTGAAGTACGCCGAGGTCGCCAAGGGCGTCGGCAAGGCGCTGGAGAAGGCCGACCCCCAGCACGCCGCGGACTACCGCAAGAACACCGACGCCCTGGTCGGCAGGCTCGACGCGCTCTCCGGGCGCTTCGAGAAGGGCCTCGCCGACACCCGTACGAAGGTCTTCATCAGCTCGCACTCCGCCTTCGGCTACCTCGCCGAGCGCTACGGGCTGACCCAGGAGTCCATCTCCGGCCTCGACCCGGACAGCGAGCCGAGCGCCGGGCGGATCAAGGACCTTCAGCACATCGCCGAGGAGGACGGGGTCACCACCGTCTTCTACGAGACGCTCGTCTCCGACAAGACGGCGAAGACCCTGGCCGACGACGCGGGCCTCAAGACCGATGTGCTCGACCCCGTCGAGGGAATCACGGACAAGTCCCGCGGCAAGGACTACATCCAGGTGATGGACGCGAACCTGACGGCGCTGAAGAAGGCACTCGGCGCCAAGTGACCGCAGCCCGGCGGCGGGACGCCGCACGCCGGGCAGGAGCAGGACGGAAGGCGCGAGCCATGGACACCAGCAAGGACAGCGGCAGCAAAAGCGACAGCGGTGAGAGCCCCGTACTCGAACTGCGGCGCGTGACGGCCGAGCTCGGCGCGCGCCCCGTGCTGCGCGGAATCGATCTGCGGGTGGGACGCCGCGAGGTCGTGGCGCTGCTCGGCGCCAACGGCTCCGGCAAGTCCACCGCGATCCGCGCGATCGTCGGCCAAGTGCCGCTGACCGGCGGGGAGATCGAGCTGTTCGGCACCCCGCGCCGCCGGTTCCGTGACTGGGCCAGGGTCGGCTACGTCCCGCAGCGCACCACCGCGGCCTCGGGCGTGCCCGCCACCGTCCGCGAGGTCGTCGCCTCCGGGCGCCTCTCGCGCACCCGTTTCGGGCTCACCCGCCACACCGACCGCGAGGCGGTGCACCGGGCGCTGGCACAGGTCGGCATGAGCGACCGGGCCAAGGACCCGGTGGAGGCGCTCTCCGGCGGCCAGCACCAGCGGGTCCTGATCGCCCGCGCGCTGGCGAGCGAGCCGGAGCTGCTGATCATGGACGAGCCGATGGCCGGGGTGGACCTCGCCAGCCAGGAGATCCTGGCCAAGACGCTGCGGGCGCAGGTCGGCGCGGGCTCCTCGGTCCTGCTCGTCCTGCACGAACTCGGCCCCCTGGAGCCCCTGATCGACCGTGCCGTGGTGCTCCGCGACGGCTGTGTGCTGCACGACGGGCCGCCCCCTCAGGCCGTCGGCCAGCACGCTCTGCCCGGTCACGACCACGTCCACCCGCACTCCCACGCCGAGCCGCTGCGCTCCGGACTGCTGAGCTGAGGAGCCGAAACCCATGCTGGAACTCCTCGACTACCCGTTCATGCAGCGGGCGCTGCTCGCGGCCGTCCTGGTCGGCGTCACCGCACCGGCGATCGGCATCTATCTCGTACAGCGCCGCCAGGCCCTGATGGGCGACGGCATCGGGCACGTGGCGATGACCGGCGTCGGCCTCGGCTTTCTGCTGTCGACCTCGCCGGTGTGGATGGCCACCGCCGTCGCCGTGCTCGGCGCGGTCGCGATGGAACTCATCCGCTGGTACGGCCGCACCCGCGGCGACCTCGCCCTCGCGATGCTCTTCTACGGCGGTATGTCGGGCGGTGTGCTGTTCATCAACCTGGCGCCGGGCGGCTCCAACGCGAACCTCGGCTCCTATCTGTTCGGCTCGCTGACCACGGTCTCCGAGGACGACATCGTCACCATCTGCCTGCTCGCCGCGTTCGCGCTGCTCGTCACGCTCGGCCTGCGCAAGCAGCTGTTCGCGGTGAGCCAGGACGAGGAGTTCGCGCGGGTGACCGGTCTTCCGGTGCGGCTGCTCAACCTGCTGATGGCGATCACCGCGGCGGTCACCGTGACGGTCGCGATGCGGGTGGTGGGCCTGCTCCTGGTGAGCGCCCTGATGGTGGTGCCGGTCGCCGCCGCGCAGCAGATCACCCGCAGCTTCTGGGCCACGTATCTGCTCGCGATGGGGATCGGGGTGGCCGTCTCGCTGGGCGGCACCGTCACCTCGTACTACGAGGACGTGCCGCCCGGGGCGACGATCGTGCTGCTGACCATCGGCGTCTTCATCGTGCTCAGCGTGGCGGCGACGCCGCTCGCCCGGCGGCGGGCCCGCGCCTTCCGGCTGGCGCAGGCGGACGAGCCGTCCGGCGCGGGGCGGCCGGAGCCCTCCGAGTGCGCGGTGCCCGCCCCGGTGGGCGCGACCGCGCTCGGCGCGCCCAGGGCGGGAGCCCACGACGAGTTCTGAAGGCACCCGTCGGAGGGCGGGCCCGGACCTGACACAATGGCCGTACAGCAGACGTCAGGAGGCAATCGTGGCAGCCCCGGTACGAGGCAGGTCGACCCGCCAGCGCGCGGCAGTAGCGGCAGCTCTCGACGAGGTGGACGAGTTCCGCAGTGCGCAGGAGCTGCACGACATGCTCAAGCACAAGGGCGACTCGGTCGGCCTGACCACGGTGTACCGCACCCTCCAGTCCCTCGCCGACGCGGGCGAGGTCGATGTCCTGCGCACCCATGACGGCGAGTCCGTCTACCGCCGCTGCTCCACCGGGGAGCACCACCACCATCTGGTCTGCCGCTCCTGCGGGCGCGCGGTCGAGGTCGAGGGCCCCGCCGTGGAGAAGTGGGCGGACGCGATCGCGGCCGAGCACGGCTTCGTGAACGTGGCCCACACCGTGGAGATCTTCGGCACCTGCGCGGACTGCGCGAAGAAGACCGAGGACTGAGCGAGGACCGACTACCCGGCCGACCACCGACCGGCCGACGACCCGGCCGCCGACGGCGCCGGGAACGGACGACTAGCGACGAACGACGAGGACGGCCGCCGGGGCTCCGGACGGCCGTCCCTACCGTTTCGACGACCGCCCGCTCCCTTCGCGGGCGGCGCCGCTCACTTTTCGATGCGGCCCTCCATCGCGAGCAGTTCCTCGTTGGGGATGGCCCCGCCGAAGCGCCGGTCGCGGGAGGCGTACTCCAGGCAGGCGCGCCACAGGTCACGCCGGTCGAAGTCCGGCCAGAGCACGTCCTGGAACACCATCTCGGCGTAACTCGACTGCCAGATCAGGTAGTTGGACGTACGCTGCTCGCCGCTCGGCCGCAGGAACAGATCCACGTCCGGCATGTCCGGGTAGTAGAGGTACTTCTGGATCGTCTTCTCGTTGACCTTGTTCGCGTCCAGGCGCCCGGCGGCCACGTCCTGGGCCATCCGGCGCGCGGCGTCGGCGAGTTCGGCACGGCCGCCGTAGTTGACGCAGAAGTAGAGCGTCATGGCGTCGTTCTTGGTGGTCTGCTCCTGGGCGACCTGGAGCTCCTGGACCACCGACTTCCACAGCTTGGGCATCCGGCCCACCCAGCGGATACGGATGCCCAGTTCGTCCATCTCGTCCCGGCGGCGGCGGATCACGTCCCGGTTGAAGTTCATCAGGAAGCGCACCTCCTCGGGCGAGCGCTTCCAGTTCTCGGTGGAGAAGGCGTACAGGGAGAGGTTCTTGACGCCGATCTCCAGGCAGCCCTTGAGCACGTCCATCACGACGCCCTCGCCGACCCGGTGCCCCTCGGTGCGCGGCAGCCCGTGCTCCTTGGCCCAGCGTCCGTTGCCGTCCATGACGACCGCCACATGGCCCGGGACCAGTTCGCCGGGGAGCTTCGGCGGACGGGCGCCGGACGGGTGCGGCTCGGGCACCTTGTACTCCCTGCGCGAGCGCCCCAGAATCCCGCGTACTGCCATGACGGTCTCACTCCGATCGTTGCTCCGCGCACCCTCCGTACGCGGTCTTCCTCGCGGCCCCTCGGTCCGGTTCGTGCCGTACCGCCGGGCCCTTTACTTCCCGTACTCGACGGCCGCCCGGCCGCCGTCCTTCGCGGGCCGCCCGGACCACCGGTGGCGTACGGCCCGTACGTATCTCACGTCTTCTCGACGTACCGCAGCGATCTGAGGCCGCGCTCCATGTGCCAGTGCAGATAGGCGGACACCAGGCCGCTGCCCTCGCGGACGTGGCGCGGCTCGCAGGAGTCGGCGGTGTCCCAGTCGCCGGTGAGCAGCGCGGCGAGCAGGAGCAGGGCCTGCGGCGAGGGTACGACGCTGCCCGGGACCCGGCAGTCGGCGCATATCGAGCCGCCCGCGGCCACCGAGAAGAACCGGTTGGGGCCCGGCAGGCCGCACTTCGCGCAGTCGCTGAAGCTGGGCGCGTAGCCGCCGACGGCGAGCGAGCGCAGCAGGAAGGCGTCCAGGACCAGGTGCGGGGCGTGCTCGCCGCGGGCGAGGGTGCGCAGCCCGCCGACGAGCAGCAGGTACTGCTGCACCGCGGGCTCGCCCTCGTTGTCGGTGAAGCGCTCGGCGGTCTCCAGCATCGCGGTGCCCGCGGTGTAGCGGGCGTAGTCGGTGACGATGGCCCCGCCGTAGGGGGCGATGGTCTCGCTCTGGGTGCACAGCGGCAGCCCGCGGCCGACCAGTTCGCTGCCCCGCGCGAAGAACTGCACGTCGACGTGCGAGAAGGGCTCCAGGCGCGCCCCGAACTTCGACTTGGTGCGGCGCACGCCCCGCGCCACCGCCCGGACCCGCCCGTGCCCGCGGGTGAGCAGCGTGATGATGCGGTCGGCCTCGCCCAGCTTCTGGGTGCGCAGCACGATCCCGTCGTCGCGGAACAGGCTCATCGGGCACCGCCCGCCCGGTACACGTCCACACCGGGACCGACGGCGGCCGCGGGGGCCTCGGTTCCATGGACGCGGCAGGGGTTCATGAGCCCATTCTCGCGTACGTCCGCACCGCTCCCGGGCCGGGTGTCCGAAGCCGACCGGGACCGATCACGGCGATCACGGTGCGGGCCGCCGTCAGGCCTCGGACCTGGCCGCCCTCCCCGCCGCCCGTTCCCGTTCGTCGCTGGTCGCCCTGCGCACGGCCTCCGGCCGGCAGTCCCACTCCCGGCCGCCGCCCACCGGCCGCAGTTGCACATACGGTCCCTCGTGGCCCATGACCTTGCCGAGCTGTCCGGTCCTGGTGTCCACCGCGTACGAACCGACCGGCAGGGGCCCGCGTCCCTCGTACTCGCCGTCGTGCTCCCGCGATACGCCCCGTTTCACGCTGTGTGCCCCTCCGCATGCGTCTCGCAGTCGTTACGGGACAACGGTGCCCCATTTCGCGTCCCGGCTACCCCCGCACCGTCGGTTTGTGGACGGATCCTGACGGGGGTGTGACGCGCGGGGCGGTACGGAGACAAGGGGGACAAGGTGTCCGCACGCGGGGTGCGGGGCGGTGGTGCGCGTTGGGGCGTGCGAGGCCGCGCACGGGGTCGCGCCGGGCGTCAGCCCACGCCCCGGGTCTCCGTCACGGCGCGGGCCTCGATGCCGCGGAAGTGGTCGGTCATGGCGCGCTGTGCGGCCTCGACGTCGCGGGCCCTGAGCGCGGTGACGATGTCGCGGTGGCGGCGCACGGTGAGGGCGGGCGAGGGGTCGTCGGTCCAGCCCTGGGCCTCGGCGACCCGGTGGAAGACGTTCCAGAAGGCGCCGAGGAGCTGGGCGACCAGGGTGTTGCCGAGCGGCCGGTAGAGGAGTTCGTGGAACTCGCGGTCGAGTTCCGGGAAGGGCTCGCCCGCCTTGCCCGCCTCCTCCATCCGGGCCACCAGGTCCTCCAGAGCGCGTAGTTCCCGCTCCCCGATCGCATCGGCGACGCGGCGTACGAGGCCCTCCTCCAGCACCTCTCTGATCTGCAGGATCTCGCCGAGCGGGGGCGCGCCCGGCTGGTGGCGGGCCAGCGAGCGGAAGGTCAGCCCGTCCACCAGAGGTGTGAGCGAGGCCTGACCGACGTAGGTTCCGTAACCGTGACGGATCTCCACGATGTCCAGTGCCTGGAGCGCCTTCAACGCCTCGCGCACCGAGTTGCGGCTGACGCCGAGCCGGTCCATCAGCTCGGCCTCGGTGGGCAGGGGTTCGCCCGGGCCGAGTCTTCGATCGAGGATCAGCTGCATGATCTCGCCCTGGATCTGGCCGCTCACCCGACGGTCTCGGGCTGGCCGGCCCGCGGGAAACCTCGGCTCCTCGGACATGCCGGAAAGGGTACGCCCGGTGGACGTCCTACGTCCCACGTCTGGCCCAACCGGGATTCCTGCGCGTGCTCTTGACCGCTACTGCGGGCGCTCTTATGGTCACGCTACCCACGACGTAGGACGTGGTATCTCCTATTTTCATGGAGGCACAGTGCGCGACGTGACCGACGGACCGGGCCTCAACCGCCGGTCCTTTCTGCAGTACTCGGGCGCGCTCGGCGCGGCCGCCGCGATCACCACAAGCCTCTCGGCCTGTTCCTCCGGCCCGGAGTCCACGAACGAGACGGGCGGCGGTGGCAGCAGCGGCACCCTGACCGTCGTCATCGGCTACGGAAACGACCAGAGCTGGGACCCGACGCAGACCGCCTCGGCCTTCTGCATGGCCGCCAACCACCACATCTACGAGGGCCTCCTCGACACCGACCCGATCACCCGGGAGCCGTACGCCGCGCTGGCGACCGAGATCCCCGCCGACTTGCAGGCCACGACCTGGCGCTTCACACTGCGCGAGGGCGCCACCTGGCACGACGGCAAGCCGGTCACCACCGACGACGTGGTCTTCACCTTCGAGCGGATCCTCGATCCCAAGGTGACCTCGCTCGCCAAGGGCTTCTTCGTGTCGTGGCTGAAGGAAGTCCGCAAGGTCGACGCGAAGACCGTCGAGCTGGTATTGAAGTTCCCCTTCCCCGAGGGGGCACCCCGGCTCACGCTGGCGAAGATCATGCCCAAGCACGTCTTCTCCAAGCCGGGCGCCTGGGACGAGGCGATGCGCGGCAAGGCGATCGGCTCCGGCCCGTACCGCCAGACCGCGCACCACCCGAAGTCGAACACCACCTTCGCCGCCTTCGCGAAGTACAACGGTCCGCGCAAGGCGACGTTCAAGAAGATGAACTGGCTGTCCATCGTGGACGCCGCGCCCCGGGTCGCGAAGATCTCCGGCGGCAGCGCGGGCGCGCAGATCTCCGACAACATCCCGTACGCCAACATCAAGCAGCTCCAGGGCGACGGCCTCACCGTGCAGGGCGGCGCGGGCATGAACCATCTGTTCCTGCTCTTCAACACCGGGCACGAGCCCTTCGGGGACGTCCGGGTACGCCAGGCGCTGCACTACGCCATCGACACCGACAAGATGATCGAGGCGGCGCTGCGCGGCCACGGCAAGGCGGCCAGCTCCTTCCTCAACGAGGACAACCCGACCTACCGCCAGGCCAGGACGGTCTACGGATACGACCCGGACAAGGCGAAGAAGCTGCTCGCCGAGGCGGGCGTGAAGAAGCTGAAGATCGATCTCACCGCGGTCAACGTCAGCTGGCTGGTCGACTGTCTGCCGACCATCAAGGCCTCCTGGGACGCGATCGGCGTGGAGACCACGCTGCAACCGCAGGAGACCGCGGCCGTGTTCGGCAAGCTCGACCAGAACAAGGACTTCCAGGTCGTCGCGGCGGCCTCGAACCCCAACCAGTTCGGTGTCGACGCCGACCTGATCATGCACTACAACTACGGCCCCGAGAACCTCTGGATGCGCTACGCGCGCTGGAAGGACAGCCCGGAGGCCAAACGCCTGTTCACGATGATGGACAAGGCGACCCGCGAGCCGGATCCGGCGAAGAAGAAAGAGATGACGCAGGATTACATCGACGTCGTCGCGGAGAACGCCGTCATCTATCCGGTCGTCCACAACGAACTCATGACGGCCTGGGACCCCGACCGCCTCAGCGGAATCCGGCCCCAGCCCTATCCCGGCATAAACCTGCTCCAGGCCAAACCGGTCCTCTGAGCCCCGGGGAAGCCGTCGGCGCACGCAGGCATCGGCAAACACCGGAAGACACCGGCCAACACCGGCAGACACAGCACACCAGCACCACCGCACTAAGGAGCGTTCGTGGCCGCGGTCGCCAGAATCCTGGCTCGTCGCATTGTCCTGCTCGTCCCGCTGATGCTCGGCATCGTGCTGTTCGTGTTCCTCGTGATGCGGTTCTCGGACAACGATCCCGCCTCGGCGTACTACCAGGGGGCCAACCCCACCCAGGAACAGCTGCACGAGTTCCGGGAGAAGAACGGCCTCCTCGACCCGCTGCCGGTGCGCTACGTCGACTTCGTCGGTGACCTGCTCCGCGGCGACATGGGCTTCAGCGTGCTGAACCGGCAGCCCGTGGTGGACCAGGTCTCCACGGCGCTGCCGCTCACCGTGCAGCTGACCTTCCTCGGCCTCGCGATCGCGGTCGTGCTCGCTCTCACCCTGGGCGTCACGGCCGCGATCTACCGGGACCGCTTCCCCGACCAGCTGATCCGGGTGATCTCGCTGGTCGGGGTGGCGGCACCGGGCTTCTGGCTGGCGCTGCTGATGATCCAGTACCTCGCCGTCGACCTGGGCTGGTTCCCGACCGGCGGCTATGTGAACCCCGGCGACTCGTTCACCGGCTGGCTCAAGACGATGACCCTGCCCGCGCTCGCGCTGTCGCTGCCGGTGGCCGCGCAGCTCATCCGTATCGTGCGCACCGCGGTGGTGGAGGAACTCGACAAGGACTACGTGCGCACCGCGATCGGCAGTGGACTGCCGCCGGTCGTCGTGGTCGGCCGCAACGTCCTGCGCAACGCACTGATCAACCCGCTGACCGTGCTCGGCCTGAGGGTCGGCTATCTGCTCGGCGGCGCCGTGGTCATCGAGACGATCTTCAACCTGCCCGGCATGGGCAAGCTGATGATCGACGCGGTCAAGAACGGCGACCCGGCGGTGGTGCAGGGCGTCGTCCTGACCACGGCCTTCGGCTTCGTGATCGTCAACCTCGTCATCGACATCCTCTATCTGCTCGTCAATCCGCGACTGCGGGGTGCCGCCTGATGACCACCGACAAGCGCTCCCCCCTCACCAAGAGCCCCCGGCGCCTGGCACACGAGCTCGCCCGCCCCGGCATCAAGCTGCGCGGCCTCTCCCGGCTGCCGCTGCTGTCCAAGATCTCCCTGGTCGTGCTCACCGTGGTGGTCGGGATGGCGGTGTTCGCACCGTTCCTCGCCCCGCACGACCCGCTCGACCAGGCCACGATGATCGGCGACGGCGCCCCCTCCGGCGACCACTGGCTCGGCCAGGACTCGCTCGGCCGCGACATCCTCTCCCGGCTGATGTACGGCGCCCGCTGGTCGCTGGCCATCGGCCTGGGCGCCACCTCGCTCGCCCTGGTCGCGGGCGCGATCCTCGGCGCGATCGCCGCCACCAGCGGCAAGGTCGTCGACGAGACCCTGATGCGCTGCCTCGACGTGGTGATGGCCTTCCCCGGTATCGCGCTCGCCGCGGTGCTCGTGACGGTCTTCGGCGGCGGCATCCCGGTACTGATCTGCGCCATCGCCTTCCTGTTCACCCCGCCGATCGCGCGCGTGGTGCGGGCCAACGTGATGGCGCAGTACGGCGAGGACTATGTGGTCGCCGAGCGGCTGATCGGCGCGCGGACCTGGCACATCGTGGTCCGGCACGTGGCCGTCAACTGTGCCGCCCCGGTGCTCGTCTTCTGCACCGTGCAGGTCGCCGAGGCCATCGTCTTCGAGGCTTCGCTGTCCTTCATCGGCGCGGGTGTGCGCCCGCCCGACCCGTCCTGGGGCAGCGTCATCGCCGACGGCAAGAACCTGGTCCAGATCGGCGGCTGGTGGGCGACGGTCTTCCCGGGTCTGCTGATCCTGATCACCGTGCTGGCCCTGAACATCCTGTCCGAGGGGGTCTCCGACGCCTGGGCGGCGCCCGCCGGACGCGGGGTGCCCAGCTCCCGGGCGCGCCACGAGGACGCCCTGGAGGCGCCCGAGCCGGGCAGCGGAAAGATCCTGGAACTGCCGGGACTCACCGCGGCCGCGGCCCGGCTCCGAAGCCGCGCCCGGCCGCTGCCCGAGGGCAAACCCGTGCTGCGGGTGAAGGACCTCGCGATCGGCTTCGAGGGCAGGCACGAGGGCGTCGACATCGTCGACGGCATCAGTTTCGAGGTACGTCCCGGTGAAGTGCTCGGCCTGGTGGGCGAGTCGGGCTGCGGCAAGTCGCTGACCGCGCTGACCGTGATGGGCCTCGCCCCGAAGGGCGCCCGGATCCGCGGCGAGGTCGTCTTCGACGGCCAGGAGCTGACCGGGATGCGGATAAGCGCGCGGCGCCGTCTGCTCGGCCACGACATGGCGATGATCTACCAGGACGCGCTGTCCTCGCTGAACCCCGCGATGAGCATCCGCGCCCAGCTCAAGCAGGTGGTACGGCGCGGTGGCACCCACACCTCGCGCGAACTCCTGGAGATGGTCGGCCTCGACCCCGAACGCACCCTGCGCAGCTACCCGCACGAGCTGTCCGGCGGCCAGCGCCAGCGCGTCCTCATCGCGATCGCGCTGTCGCGCAGCCCGAAGCTGATCGTCGCCGACGAACCGACCACGGCGCTCGACGTCACCGTCCAGGCCCAGATCATCGAGCTGCTGCTGAGGCTCCGCGCCGAACTCGGCTTCTCGCTGATCCTGGTCTCGCACGACCTGGCCCTGGTCGCCGACGTCACCGACCGGGTGGTGGTCATGTACGGCGGTCAGATCGTGGAGACCGGCGTGACCGCCGACCTCGTCGAGGCGCCCACCCACCACTACACCCGCGGACTGCTCGGTTCGGTGCTCTCGCTGGAGTCCGCGGCCGAGCGCATGACGCAGATCAAGGGCGTGGTGCCCTCGCCCGCCGACTTCCCCGCGGGCTGCCGCTTCGCGGACCGCTGCCCGCTGGCCAGCGAGCTGTGCCGGACCACCGCGCCCGAACTGCTCGGCCGCGGACGGCTGCACTCGGCGGCCTGCCACCACCCGGCGCTCGACCTGCTCGGCGCGGGTGCGCCGGGCGGCCGCCGGTTGGTGGACGGCACCGACCCGGAGGACCCCGACGGCCGCGAGAGCGACGGCCGGGAAAGCGAGCCCGTGACATGAGCCTGATCTCCGTCGCCGATGCCCACGTCGTCCACAAGGCGCGTACCGGCGGGCTGCTGTCCCGCGACCGTGTGTACGCGCTGACCGGCGCCGACCTCGACATCACCGCGGGCGAGACGGTCGGCGTGGTCGGCGAGTCGGGCTGCGGGAAGTCCACCCTGGCCCGGGTGCTCGTGGGCGCGCAGCGGCCGACCTCGGGCACCGTCTCCTTCCGCGGCAAGGACCTGTGGGCGATGAGCGCGCGGGAGCGGCGCCTGGCCATCGGCCGCCACACCGGGATGATCTTCCAGGACCCCTCCACCGCCCTGAACCGCCGGCTGACCATCCGGCAGATCCTGCGCGACCCGCTGGACGTGCACCGGCGCGGCACCCCGGCTCAGCGGGAGGAGCGGGTAAGGGAGTTGATGGAGCTGGTGGGCCTGCCGAAGGTGCTCGCCCAGGGGCTGCCCGGACAGCTCTCGGGCGGTCAGCGCCAGCGTGTCGCCATCGCCCGCGCGCTCGCCCTGCAGCCCGAGCTCATCATCGCCGACGAGCCCACCAGCGCCCTCGACGTCTCGGTACGCGCCCAGATCCTCAATCTGCTGCTCGACCTCAAGGACCGGCTCGGCATCGCCCTCGTCTTCGTCTCGCACGACATCCAGACCGTGCGGCGGATGAGCGACCGTGTGATCACCATGTACCTCGGCCGGATCGTGGAGGAGTCACCCGCCACCGAGGTGACCGCGCACGCCCGCCACCCCTACACCCGCGCCCTCTTCTCGGCGACCCCCGGCCTGCTCGCCCCGATCGACCCGATCCCGCTGGCCGGTCCGGTGCCCTCGGCGACCCGTCCGCCGAGCGGCTGCCCCTTCCGCACCCGCTGCTGGAAGGCCGACGACGAGTGCGCGACGATCATGCCGGAGTTCTCCGGCACCGGGCAGGCCCACCGCTTCCGCTGCCACCACCCGGTAGGCGGCGGGGAATCCATTCACGACCTCGTCCTCCAGGCGACGGCACCGAAGGAGCCCTGATGTCACTGCCCACCCCGTTGACCGGTGTCGTACCACCCGTCTGCACGCCCCTGACCCCGGACAACGAGGTGGACACAGCCTCCCTCGCACGTCTCGTGGACCATCTCGTCGAAGGCGGTGTGGACGGCCTGTTCGTGCTCGGCTCCTCCTCCGAGGCCGCCTATCTGCCCGACCGGCACCGAAGGACCGTCGTGGACACGGTCGTACGGCATGTGGCGGGCCAACTGCCCGTACTCGCCGGAGCCATCGACATGACCGCGCTGCGGGTACTGGACCACGCGACGGCGGCCCGTGCCGCCGGCGCCGATGGCATCGTTGTCACCGCCCCGTTCTACACCCGCACGCACCCCGCCGAGATCGCCCGCCACTACCAAGTGGTCGCCGAGCGGGCCGGGTTGCCCCTCTTCGCCTACGACCTGCCGGTCTCCGTGCACTCCAAACTGGGCGCCGACCTCGTCCTGGAGCTGGCCGAACGCTCCGTCCTCGCGGGCCTGAAGGACTCCAGCGGCGACGAGGGCGGCCTGCGCAAGGTGCTGCTCGGCCGGACCCGCGAGGGGCTCGACTCCTTCACCGTCCTCACCGGCTCGGAGCTCACCGTCGACTCGGCGTTCGCCATGGGCGCCGACGGCGTGGTGCCCGGCCTCGGCAACGTGGACCCGCACGGCTACGTACGGCTCGCCCGCCTGTGCCGGGCGGGCGACTGGCAGGGCGCCCGCGCCGAACAGGACCGTCTCACCGCCCTGTTCGGCATCGTGGACGTCGGCGACCCGACCCGCATCGGCCCCAGCTCGTCCGGCCTCGGCGCGTTCAAGGCGGCCCTGCACCTGCGCGGCGTGATCGACTGCCCGGTCACCGCGGATCCTCAACTCCCGCTCACCGAGGACGAGGTACTGCGGATCGGCAAGCACCTGGCGGCGGCCGGGCTGCTGTGAATCGGCTGAACGGGACGCTGTGACCGGGCAGTTGTGAGGGGGCGGCAGGTGCCGCCCCCTCCGTCACCCGGTCCGGTTCAGCCCAGGTCCCGCAGCGGGATGCGGCGGAACTCCACGGTCTCGTACGTGCCGCGTACGCCGGTCTCGTAGAGGATGCCGACGGTCGCCCGGTCGGTCTGCACCAAGTCCGAGTAGGCGGCGGGCTGTTCGGAGAGCAGCAGCTTGCGGCGGAAGGTCGCGCCCTGGTCCGTGGAGGCCCAGATCGCCATCGAGCGGCGGGCGGTGGGCACCGAGGGGCCGGAGAACAACAACGGCGCCCGGTGGCCCGCCGCCTGGAGCACACTGGCCTGGACGATCGGCACGTCGTTCAGCGTCGGCTGGACCCGGTAGGGCCGCTCCAGCGTGCGCCCGCCGTCGCCGGAGTACGCGTCGAGCCGGTTGCCGGTGGAGGTGCCGTGCTGGTCGCGTGAGCTGAAGTACAGCCTTCCGCCCGGGAGTTGGGCCGCCGTCGACTCGTTGGCGTTGTCGACGCCCTCGTAGGAATCCTCGACGAAGCCGAGCCGCCAGGTGCGCCCACCGTTGTCGCTGAGCAGCGCGTGGGCCCCGTAGTACTTGGGCTCCTGGCCGGTGTCGGCGGAACCGGCGGGCGGGGCGACGGAGTGGTTGGCGGGCACCACCAGCCGGCCCCGGTGCGGCCCCTCGGTCAGCGCCACGGCGTGCCCCGGGCCGGTGGCGTACCAGCGCCAGCCCGGCCGTTTGACGTCGGCGGTGATCTCGCGCGGCGACGAGAAGTGCCGTCCGTCGTCCCGGCTGCTCTGCACGAACACCCGGCGGCTCTGCTCCGCGGTGACCTCGCCGCGCATTATCTGCGCCTCCGTCACCTTGCCGCTGTTGTACGAGGTCAGCAGCACCACCCGGCCACTGCGCGGGTCGACGACCGGCGCCGGGTTCCCCCGGGTGTCGCCGCCGCCCGCGGCCACCACGCTCATCGGGCCCCAGGTGCAGCCGCCGTCCCGCGAACGCCGCAGCACTACATCGATGTTGCCGGTGTCCCCCGCCCCGCCGACCCGGCCCTCGGCGAAGGCGAGCACGGTACCGGCCCGGGTCCGTACGGCGGCCGGGATGCGATAGGTGTCGTAGCCGCCCTGCCCCGACACGAAGGGGACGGACGAGGTGCAACGGGCCTGCCCGGAGGCCGAGTTGGCATGCGCGGCGGGAGTGGCGAGGGTTGCCGCGGCCAGTGCGGTGAGTCCGGCGGCAAGGCAGGTGAGGGTGCGGCGTCTCGTGGCAGGCATCGCTCTCCTAGCGGGGCGGGACATGCGGGACATGGGACGTGGGATGTTCCCCGCGCGGAAAGTATCGACGGCCGGTGGGGACGGCAAGAGGCGCGGGGCCGGAGGAGTGAGAAGTGGGGCGCGCCCGGCCGTTCGGCCCAGGGCACGCCCCACCTTGCTCACCGCATCGCGCGCCTCACCGCTGCCCGGGCGTCACCAGCCCCGACTCGTAGGCCACGATGACCAGTTGGGCGCGGTCGCGGGCGCCGAGTTTGCCCATGATGCGGCTGACGTGGGTCTTGGCGGTGAGCGGGCTGAGGCCCAGCGCGTTGGCGATCTCGGCGTTGTTGAGTCCGCGGGCGACCAGGGTGAGCACCTGCCGCTCCCGCTCGGAGAGCCCCTCCGGACCGCCGACCAGGTCGACCTTGGTGACCGGCGTCGACAGGAAACGGGCGATCAGCCGGGAGGTCGGCCCGGGCGAGAGCAGCGCGTCACCGGCGGCCACCGTGCGGATGGCGTCCAGGAGTTCGGCGGGACGGGTGTCCTTGACCAGGAACCCGGAGGCCCCGGCGCGCAGGGCGTCGACGATGTGCTCGTCGGTGGCGTACGTGGTCAGGACGAGCACCTTGACGTCCGCGAGGCTCGCGTCGTCCGCGATGATCCGGGTCGCCTCGATCCCGTCGAGCCCGGGCATCCGGATGTCCATGACGACGAGGTCGGCACGCGCGCTGTGCAACAGCTCCACCGCCTCGTTGCCGGTCCCGGCCTGCCCCACGACCTCCATGTCGGGGGCGGACTCGACGAGCATGGCGAAGGCGGCACGCACCAGGTGCTGGTCGTCGGCGAGCAGCACACGGATAGGAGTGGTGGTCACGGGGTCCTCCGCATCACAGGGCCTCGGCAGGATACGGCCTCGGCGAAACAGGACGGCCGCCGCGCGGGCGGGCCGGGCAGTGCGGGTATCACAAGGCCTCGGCGGGCAGCGGAAGTTGGGCCCGTACGGCGAAACCGCCCTCGCGGCGGGGGCCGACGGTGAGCGCGCCGCCGACGCTGCGCGCACGCTCGCGCATACCGGTGAGGCCAAAGCCCGGACCGTGCGCGGGGATCTCCCCGCCGCGCCCGTCGTCGGTGATCTCCACGTGCAGCGCCGCGTCTTCGGCGCGCAGCCCGACGCACACGGCGGGGTTCGGGCCGGCGTGCCGTACCGCGTTGGTGAGCGCCTCCTGCACGATCCGGTACGCGGCGGCGCCGACGGCGGGCGGCACTTCGGGGGTCTCGATCGACAAGTCGACCTTGGCGCCCGCCGTGCGGGCCGCGCGCACCAGGTCGGGCACCCCGTCGAGTCCGGGCACCGGTCCGCGGCCACCGCCGGGCTCGGCTCCGGCGTCGGAGCCGCGCAGCACTTCGAGTGTGGTGCGCAGCTCGCCGCGCGCGGTACGGCAGGTCTCGGCGATGTCCTCCAGGGCGGCGCCGACCGCGGCACGGTCCAGGCGCCCCGGGTCGGTCTGCAGCACATGGGCGGCGACCGAGGTGCGCACCCCGATCAGCGTGATGCTGTGCGCGAGCAGGTCGTGCAGGTCCCGCGCGATGCGCAGCCGCTCCTCGGCGACCCTGCGGCGCGCCTCCTCCTCCCGGGTCCGTTCGGCCCGTTCGGCGCGTTGCACGATGGAGTCCACGTACTGCCGATAGATGCGCACATTCGTGCCGAGGAACAGCATCACCAGGATCCAGCCCGAGATCTGCAGAAGCTCGATGCCGTTCTGGGAGTCGTTCACCATCACGATCGTGATGGTGATGGTCAGCACGACGGCGGCCACGAAGATCATCCGCAGCGGGCGCCCGGTGGCCGCGACCGTGTACAGGACCAGGAAGGTCTGTACGAGAGGTGCCCACAGCGCGTGGTCGAGCGCGTGGTACGGGGTGATCAGCGCGATGAACGCGAGCAGCGCGAGGACCGGCCGGATCCGCCGCCCGGCGACGACCAGGGAGCTCGCCATGAGCAGCACCCAGCCGACGGCGTCGGGCCTGTTCGAGGGGTCGCCGTACAGGCCGATGGCCACCGAGACGACGCAGGCGACCACGGCCAGTATGGCGTCGTTGCGCACCTTGTTCGGGGCCGTCAGAGGATCCCGGTTGGCCACCGCGAGGATCCGCTCGGCAACGCCCGGCACAGCCGCGGGGGTTCGGGGGGAAACGTCGTCCACGGGGCCCATCCTCTTCCAGGCGTGCGCCCCCGGCCCAGCCGGGGGCACTGTGCAGCGGCGGCCGGGGCCGCCGGAAGTGCGCTTCCCTCTCCCGGCCGCGGAGGAGGCCGGGAGAGGGAGATGAGTCCCCCTCCCGGCCACGGGGGAGAGACCGGGAGGGGGAGGTCTTTCCCTCTCTCGGCCACGGGGGAGAGACCGAGAGAGGGAAGCTGTCCCCCCTCTTGGCCACGGGGGAGAGACCAAGAGGGGGAAGTCGTCCCCTCTCTCGGCCACGGGGGAGAGACCGAGAGAGGGAGGTGGTTCCTCCTCCCGACGACGGGGGAGGCCGGGGAGGAGGAATGGGGTCCCCTCCCCCGACGACGGGGGAAGGCCGGGGGAGGGGAGCTTTCAGGAGGAGGCCGCGCCCACCGGTTCGGGCTTGGGGGCTTCCTCGGGGGAGGGCGCCTTCGACAGCGCGCCCGGCCACCAGACCCTGCGGCCGAGCAGCACGCTCGCCGAGGTGACCAGGTAGGTGCGCACCAGGAAGGTGTCGAGCAGGACACCGACCGCGATGATGAAGCCCATCTCGACCAGGAGCACCAGCGGCATGCTGGTGAGCACCGCGAAGGTCGCGGCCAGGACGAGTCCGGCCGAGGCGATCACCGTTCCCGTGGTGCGCAGCGAGGTCAGTGCGGCGGCCGCGGGTTCGGCTCCCGCGAGTGCCTCCTCGCGCATCCGGTGCATCAGGAAGATGCCGTAGTCGACGCCGAGGGCCACCAGGAAGACGAAGGTCAGCAGTCCGATTCCGGGGTCGGTGCCGTCGAAGCCGAACACCGGGCCGAAGACGAGGCCTGCGATGCCGAGCGAGGCTCCCCAGACCGCCACCACGACGACGGTCAGCAGCAGCGAGGCCACCACCGAGCGCAGTAGCGCCATCAGGATGAGCATCACGCAGACCAGCACCAGCGGGACGATGATCTTCGTGTCCCTCGCGTTGGTGTCCTTCAGGTCGATCTGCTCGGCGCTGGGCCCGCCGACGTACGAGCCGTCGAGCGAGTCACGCAGCGTCTTGATGGTCCTGGTCTCCCCCGCGGACTGCGGCCGGTCCTCGGCGACGACCGAGATCTCCGTCCAGCCGGTACCGACCCGGCCGGTGTCCGCGCTGGACACGCCCTCGGTGGCACGGATCCGCTCCAGGGACTGCGCGGAGCCCTGGGTCGGCGTCAGCACGGTGATGGGCTGGGTGCTGTGCTCGGGGTAGGCGTCGGCCAGCGTCTGCATCGCGGTGACCGCGTCGGGCTTCTCGGTGAAGGAGTCCTCCTGCTTGAGGGCTCCCGGCAGGTTGAAGGCACCGAGCGCGAGCGCACCGAGCAGCACGCCACCACCGACCAGTACGGCGAGCGGCCTGCGTTCGGCCGAACCGCCCATGGCGGCGAAGATGCTGCGGCGGCCTTCCTTGGGCTGGCTGCCGAAGGTCGGCACGATCGGCCAGAACACACGCCGTCCGAGCAGTACGAGGATCGCGGGCAGCAGGGTGAGCATCGCGGCCAGCGCGCACAGCACACCGACGGTGCCCAGCGGGCCCATACCGCGGCTGCTGTTGAGGTCGGCCGCCAGGAGGCACAGGAGTCCGGCCGCCACGGTTCCGGAGGAGGCCAGTACGGCCGGTCCGCAGCCGCGCAGCGCGGTCGTCATCGCCTCGTACGGGCTCTCGATGCGCCGCAGTTCCTCGCGGTACCGGGCGACGAGCAGCAGTGCGTAGTCGGTGCCCGCTCCGAACACGAGGATCGTCATGACCGCCGTGCCCTGACCGCTGACCGGGGTGTCGAAGCCCTTGTTGAGACCGTAGGCGACGGCCATCGACAGGAAGTCCGCGATACCGGCGACGACCAGCGGCACCAGCCACAGGAACGGGCTGCGGTAGATGAGGATCAGCAGGATCGCGACGACGGCGACCGTGGTGTAGAGCAGGGGGCCGTCGACCGAGGTGTAGACCTCGGCGGCGTCGGTGGCCAGTGCGCCCGGACCGCCGACGTCGACGTTCAGACCGCCCTCGCTCTTGACGACGTCCCGGACATCGTTGACGAATTCGTCGCGCGCCTTCTCGTCCGTGCCGGGCTCGGTGCTGCCCACCGGGAACATCAGCGTCGTGCCGTCCTTGGACGGAGCTCCCTGCGGCTCCTTGACCAGCTTGACGGAGTCCGCGAGGCGCTCCACCTGCTCGGTGGCCTTCGCCTTGTCCGCGGTGGTCAGTCCGCCGTCACGGTGGTAGACGAGCACCAGCCGGGTCGTCTCGCCACCCGGCAACTCGTCCTGCATCTCCGCGACCTGCGTGGAGTCCGCGCTGGCGGGCAGGTAGTCGACCGCGCGGTCGCGCTGCACATCGGCCAGCTTGTTGCCGAAGGGGCCGAGCACGGCGAGCGCCGCCACCCACAGTCCGAGCACAATCCAGGGAACTGTTCTGAGCTTCCCTGAAATCTTTCCTGCCCCCATGAGTTCCAGCCTCCTACGGCGCGGGGTTCTCCAGCGCTTCCAGCCTCTCGCCCCCAGAACAGCGATTCGTCAAGCCTGAGAGCGAACCCGTCGGTACTGCGAGGGTCGGCTGCACTGGTGTGTTACTCCCGGGGGAGTAATCGCCTGGAGTACGCGGAGGGGCCGGCGGGCTTCCGGAGAGGCTGCCGGGCGGGGCCGTGTGGGGCGGTGTGGGGCAGTGTTGGGTGGTGTGAGTGTGCCGGGGCGTCAGGTGTGGCTGGAGGTGGGGAGTTGCCCACATCGGGCTTCAACTGCGGTCATCGGTACAGGACTTCGGGTGGAAGCTTCGGACCGGGACTCCTGGGCGGGCGGGGGCCTCAGGACGGCGTACGTGCCGCCGTGAGGAGTCGCTCCACGTCCTCGACATCGATGGTGAGCGCCTGTCCGACGGCGCACAGCACCGCGCGCTCCGCCGGGGTGTACGGGCCGTCGGCGAGTGCGACGCGCGCTCCGTGCAGGAGGATCGCCTCCCGGCCCGCTCCCGCGAGATAGGGCGCCAGCGGCGCGAGGGCCTCGTGCAGCTCCACGGCGAGGCCCGCCTCGCAGGAGTCGCTGCCGCCCCGTACCGAGGTGACCTCGTCGTTGAGGGCCTCGGCCAGTTCGCGCAGCCGGGCGCCCGGACAGTCGTTGACCCCGGCGCCCCGCAGCACACGCACCGCGGTGTCCAGAGCCGGGGCCGTGGTCCCACCGGCGACGAGCGAGGCGAGCGTCACGGCCTGTACGGCGTCCCGCAGCATCGCGGTCAGCCGGTGCGTGGTCGGGTGGTCGAGCACATCGGTGCTGAACCGCTCCTGGCAGGCGACACATTCGATGACCGGCGCGGCCGTACCGCGCGGCAGCATCGGAATACCGAACAGCGCGAGAAAGCGACGGCCGTTGCGACGCTGGTAGTTGCGGTCCCCGCCGCAACCCGGACAGAAGAACTCGCCGTCGCCCACCGTGCTCCAGACGGTGTGGGTGCCGACGAGACGCGAGAGCAGCACAGCGGGGGCTCGTCCTCGTCCTGGCAGCACCGTTCACCTCCGTAACGACACGGATACGCTCCATCGCGCTCCGTTGGCCCCGCCGCGATCCCCAAGAGGGAGATCCCGGTTCCGGGCCGACGCATGGGCGTGATGTTAGCCACATCCCCCGGGTGCCGTCAGCAGTACGGACAAGAGGTGGCCGGGAGACGACCCGGCCCCCGCGGACCGGAAAACTCCGCGGGGGCCGGGAAGGTGCGGGTCAGACCTCGTTTCGCGAGGCCCGGTTCACCGCCGAGACAACCGCCTTCAGCGAGGCGCGTGTCGTATTCGCGTCGATGCCGATGCCCCACAGAACCTTGCCGTCGATCGCGCACTCGATATACGAGGCCGCGACGGCGGAGGCGCCCTCGCTCATCGTGTGCTCCTGGTAGTCGAGCAGCCGCACATCGATACCCACCGACTGCAGCGCGTCGAAGAACGCCGAGATCGGACCGTTGCCGGTACCCGTCAGCTCGGTCGCCCCGCCGTCCACCGTGGCCTCGACGGTGAGGGTGTCGATGCCGTCCTTGTCCGTGGTCGTCTGACCGGTACGCACCTGGATCCGGCCCCAGGGGTTGTCCGGGTTGGGCAGGTACTCGTCCTGGAACACGTCCCAGATCGCCTTCGGCGTGACCTCGCCGCCCTCGGCGTCGGTCTTGGCCTGGATGATCTTCGAGAACTCGATCTGCATACGGCGCGGCAGGTCCAGCTTGTGCTCGTTCTTCAGCACATAGGCCACACCGCCCTTGCCGGACTGCGAGTTGACCCGGATCACGGCCTCGTAGCTCCGGCCCACGTCCTTGGGGTCGATGGGCAGATAGGGCACCGCCCACTCAATGTCGTCGACCGTGACACCCGCGCCCTTCGCCCGGGTCTCCATCGACTCGAAGCCCTTCTTGATGGCGTCCTGGTGGGAGCCGGAGAAGGCCGTGTAGACCAGGTCCCCCGCGTAGGGGTGCCGCGCGTGGACGTCCATCTGCGTGCAGTACTCGGCCGTACGACGGAGCTCGTCGATGTCCGAGAAGTCGATCTGCGGGTCGACACCCTGCGAGAACAGGTTCATGCCGAGGGTGACCAGGTCGACGTTGCCGGTCCGCTCCCCCTGACCGAACAGGCAGCCCTCGATCCGGTCGGCGCCCGCCATCAGCGCCAGCTCGGCGGCGGCGACCGCGGTGCCCCGGTCGTTGTGCGGGTGCACGGACAGACACACGAACTCGCGACGGCTCAGGTTCCGCGACATCCACTCGAACCGGTCCGCGTGCGTGGAGGGCGTCGAACGCTCCACCGTGGCAGGCAGGTTGAGGATGATCTCGCGCCCGTCCTCCGGCTGCCAGACATCCATCACCGACTCACAGACCTCCAGCGCGAAGTCCAGCTCGGTGTCGGTGAAGATCTCCGGGCTGTACTGGTACCCGAAGGTCGTACGGTCGTCGAGCAGCTTGTCCGCGTACTCCATCACCAGCCGCGTACCGTCGACCGCGATCTGCCGGACCTGCTCCCGCGACCCCCGGAAGACGACGTCGCGCCAGACCGGAGCGGTCGCGTTGTACAGGTGGACGGTCGCCCGGTGCGCACCCTTGAGGGACTCCACCGTGCGCTCGATGAGTTCCTCACGGGCCTGCGTCAGCACCGAGATGGTCACGTCCTCGGGGATCGCGCCGTCCTCGATGATCGACCGTACGAAGTCGAAGTCGGTCTGCCCGGAGGAGGGGAACCCGACCTCGATCTCCTTGTATCCCATACGTACGAGCAGGTCGAACATCTCCCGCTTGCGCGCGGGGGACATCGGGTCGATCAGCGCCTGGTTGCCGTCACGCAGATCGGTGGACAGCCAGCGCGGGGCCTTGGTGATGCGCCGCTCCGGCCAGGTGCGGTCCGCGATGTCCACCGCGTCGTAGCCGCGGTACTTGTGGATCGGCATCGACGTGGGCTGCTGGAGGTGGGTCGCGTTCGTCAGCGGGGTACGGCGACCGACGGGCCGTTCAGCGGGGTTCGACATGATGCGTGGGCTCCTCATAGGTCCGCAGGGGGACGGCCGACGGTCGTAGCGCAACACCGAACTCCGCGGGGAGGGGGTCGGCCTCGACTACAGGCCCTCACCGCGGCAGCTAAGGAGAAGCAGCCCGAAACGCATGATGCGTGCACCTTACCGAGCCGCACCGCCGCGCGCGGATCCGTATCAGTATGCGGGACCGGCGCCCTGTAAAGACCATTCGGTGATCTATCACCCAATTTCGCCAACCTCCATCGCGTGTAGTGACTGTCCGGGCACCCGCTGTCACAGTGCCTTTATGAGCACTGACACCCACATCACCCCCGTCACCCCTGTCTTCTGCACCATCGTCCCGCCGCACCTCCTCGACGCCCTGTCCCGCCACGGCAACCCCACCGTCTCGGACTGCGCCCGCCGCACCCTCGAACGCGACACCCTCGAACGCACCCGGCGCAGCCTCACCGCCGCTGCCGGTCCGCGCCCGGCCGCCGCTCCCGCCGGTGAACCCGACGAACCCAACCGCTCCATCCACGACGCGGGCCACGCCACCGCCCTCCCGGGCCGCAGGGTGCGCGCCGAGGGCGACCAGCCCGGCAAGGACGCCACCGTCAACCGGGCGTACTCCGGTCTCGGTGCGACGTTCGAGCTGTTCTTCAAGGCCTACCGCCGCTCCTCCATCGACGGCCGGGGCATGCCCCTCATCGCCACGGTCCACTACGACCGCGAGTACAACAACGCCTTCTGGAACGGCGACCAGATGGTCTTCGGCGACGGTGACGGCGAGATCTTCCTGGACTTCACCCTCCCTCTCGACGTCATCGGGCACGAACTCACCCACGGCGTCACCCAGCACACCGCGAACCTCAACTACGCCGACCAGTCCGGCGCCCTCAACGAGTCCGTCTCCGACGTCTTCGGCTCCCTGATCAAGCAGTACGCGCTCGGCCAGACCGCGGCCGAGGCCGACTGGCTCATCGGCGCCGGCCTGCTCGCCCCCGAGGTGACGGGCAAGGCTCTGCGCTCCATGAAGGCCCCCGGCACCGCCTACGACGACGATGTCCTCGGCAAGGACCCCCAGCCCGCCAACATGAAGGACTACGTCCGCACCGACAGCGACAACGGCGGCGTCCACATCAACTCCGGCATCCCCAACCGCGCCTTCTACCTCTTCGCCGACGCCCTCGGCGGTCACGCCTGGGAGCGTGCCGGACAGATCTGGTACGACGTCCTCACCGGCGGCCACCTCGGCTCCGACGCGGACTTCGCCACCTTCGCCCGCCTGACGCTGAAGGCCGCCAAGGACCGCTACGGCGACGGAGCGGAACAGGAAGCGGTCACCAAGGCGTGGACTCAGGTCGGCGTGACGACGGAGTGAGAGTGAGGGGAGAGGGGGGAGGGTGAGACAGGCCGGGAGTTGGCGCTTGGAGGGCGCGCTGGGAGTGGATGGTGAACGGCGGGGCTTCGCCTGATCGACCCTCCCGGCCTCGCTCCCTCTCCTTCAGTCGCCTTCTCCCCTCCTGCCTCCTGCAATCGCCATCTCTGTCCGGTCTCAATCGCCCTCTCCGTCTCTGGGTCTAGCCCGTCTCCTCCGGGTTCGTTGCACTTCTCCTCTCTGTTGGCGGCTGGCGACTGGCGGCTGGTGTGAGGTCTTCGGGTTCGGCCGATGGATTCGGCCGAACCCGGCCGCCCGGCTACGGCTTTACGGGAGGGAGGATTGGGTCGAGCAGTCGGGCCACGGTCGGATCCTCCGGTCCGGGCCTGCACATCCCTCACTACACGGGTCGGGAGTCCATGCTTATCCGGGTGAAACGCACAGGAGGCTTCGCCGCCATCGAGCGCGAGGCCGAGATCGACACCGCCGACCGTGCCGACGCTCGGGACTGGCAGGCCCTGGCCGAGGAGGCACTGACAGCGGCCGACGCCTCCCCGCCCACCGGAGTGCCCGACGGTTTCAGCTATCTGCTCACCGTGGACGGCCACACCGCGTACTGCGCGGACCCCGGCCTGACCGAGCCCCAACGCAAGCTCATCTCACGGGTGTTGAAGGAAGGGGCTTGAGTCCCTCCTGCTCCCCGTACCTCCCGACCTGGCCTCCTCCTCCCGGCCCTCCGCATGGTCACAGTGCGCCCGCGTCCTGGGCCCGGAAGACCGTGGGGAACACCGGACGGAATCCCAGTTCCCTGCGGAGGCGATGCGTGGACATCAGCCCGAACCAGGGGTCCGGGTCGGTGCGTTCGTAGAGCTGGGACGGCAGCGGGGAGCCGTTGAGTTGATGCAGTTCCACGGCTGTCACCGGTGCGTCGTCGGCGATGTTGTAGACGCGTCCGGCGATTCCGGGGGCCTGCAGCAGACGCAGGAGCGCCTGCGCCACATCCACGTGATGCACCATGTGCAGCCGCTTCGTCGCCGACCACTCCCCCGCCCAGCGCAGGGACTGGGCGAGGTGCGGATCGCCCTCGCCGTACACAAAGGCGAGACGCCCCACGCGGACGTCGAGTCCCGGCATCGAGAGCAACTCCCGTTCCGCAGCGATCTTCGACTCGGGATAGTCGCCCCACATCGGTCCGCCGGGCAGTGATTCGTCGGTCTCGGTAAGAGGGCGGTCCCTGCCCGATCCGTACACCAGGCCGGTGCTCACCTGGACGAAGCGCCGCACGCCCACGGCGGCCGCGGCCCGGCCAAGGGCCACTGCCGCATCGCAGTTGACCTCCCACACCTCCTCTCCCCCGACGCCGCGGAAAGCGGCGGCCACATTGACCACGGCATCAACACCCTCGACCGCTTCTTTGAGGGCGTGGCTGTCGCGCAGATCCCCTCGCACGACCTCCGCGCCCATCCGCGCGAAGGGCTCGGCCTGCGCTTCGTCGCGCACGAGCACGCGGACCCCTTCACCGTCCTCAAGCTGTCGCATCAGCCGGGGGACAAAGCGCTTTCCCACCTGGCCCGTGGCACCAGTTACCAACGTGAGCATGAGGTGTTCCTCTCCGTGAGTCTTCTTCTCCGGCGGCGCACAGCGGCGGGTCTCCTTGCCTGCTGCGCCGGGAAGTTCAGGGTTCGTCTCAGGCCGTGGCATCGGGCTCTTCGAGCGGTCTGCCGCGGTCGCAATTGCAAGACTCAGGGGTCCGAGTGCGAAGTGGGAGAGGACTGCCGATCCAGGGATCAGCAGTCCCTGGATAACGGCCGAGGCACGGGTAATGCTGAATCCGTGAATCGACTCGACCGACCTCAGCTCGCCGATTTCCTACGTCGCGGACGTGCCCGCCTCGCCCCCTCCGACGTGGGTCTGGAGGCAGGCGGACGCCGCCGGACGCCAGGGCTGCGCCGCGAAGAAGTGGCACAGCTCGCCGGAATGTCCGTCGACTACTACACACGCTTGGAACAGCGGCGCGGACCGCGGCCGTCGCGGCAACTGCTCGCCTCGCTGGCCCGCGCATTACGGCTGACCGACGACGAGCGCGATCACCTGTTCCATCTGGCGGGCGAGGAGCCGCCTCGTTCCGGGCCCGCGGGGCGACACGTGCGGCCCGGGCTGCTCCTCATACTCGACCGACTGCACGACACCCCGGCCCAAATCGTCACCGACTACGGCGAGTTGCTGGCGCAGAACTGCATGGCCGCAGCGCTCACCGGCGAGGCCCCTCCCGGCCAGAACAATCTGATCCGCCGATTCTTCACCGACCCCGATGCCCGCACTCTGTTTCCCGAGGAGGACCATGCGGCACTAGCCCGTTCACACGTAGCCAATCTGCGCGCCGTGACAGCGGCCAGGCCCGACGACCCCGAGCCGGCGCAGCTCGTCGCCGAACTCCGTAAGAAGAGCGAAGAGTTCCGCGGACTGTGGAAGTCGCACGACGTCGCCATACGGCGCGCTGAGACCAAGCGCTTCCAGCACCCGCTCGTAGGACTGCTGGAACTGGACTGCGAGGTCCTGCTCAGTCAGGGCGGGGACCAGCTCCTCATCGTCCATACCGCGCGCCCCGGAACGGAGTCCTACGAAAAGCTCGAACTGCTCCGGGTCGTGGGCTTCCAGGACATGGACACGGAAACCCTCGAATCCTTGGCCCCGTCCGATGAGGAGTGGGAGTGGGCCGACGAGAACGAATTCTAGAAACGGGGCGGCTCAAGGCAGCGAAAAGGGCTCGGCGCCGACGATCTGTGCAACGTCCCGTGCTCGGACATCGCCGCAAATCAGCCGACGATCAGAATCAGAAGGGAGCCGGAGCAGCCGAATTTCGTAGAGCGCGCCCCAAGAAAGCCAGCCGGAGCGCAGAAGGGACAAGGCCCGGAAAGACCCAGTCAACTGACGGAACCAGGAGGCTCCTTACGAGAATGAGCTGGACGAAGCTCCGGGGCATGGCTGCCGAGTCATGTGGGCGAGACAGGGAAAGGGACCAGCCCGCCGTTCCCGACAACCGGCCCTTCGCCCGCTGTCTCAGAAGCCGAGGCGGCGCAACTGCTTGGGGTCGCGCTGCCAGTCCTTCGCGACCTTCACATGAAGGTCGAGGAAGACAGGGGTGCCGAGGAGTGCCTCGATCTGCTTGCGGGACTTCACACCGACGTCCTTGAGGCGCTTGCCCTTGGGGCCGATCACGATGCCCTTCTGGCTGGGGCGCTCGATGAACAGGTTGGCGTGAATGTCCAACAGGGGCTTGTCCGCGGGCCGGTCCTCACGAGGGAGCATCTCCTCGACCACCACGGCGATCGAGTGGGGAAGTTCGTCCCGCACACCTTCGAGTGCCGCCTCGCGAATGAGCTCGGCGACCATGATCTGCTCGGGCTCGTCGGTGAGGTCGCCCTCGGGGTAGAGGGTCGGGCCTTCGGGCAGCAGCGGCACCAGGAGGTCCGCGAGGAGCGAGACCTGCTTGCCGCCCACCGCCGAGACGGGAACGATCTCCGCCCACTCGAAGCCCAGCTCCTTGCCGAGCTGGTCGACGGCGATCAACTGCTCGGCGAGGGCCTTCGGGTCGGCGAGGTCGGTCTTGGTGACGATGGCGACCTTGGGGGTTCGCTTGATCGTCGCGAGTTCCTTGGCGATGAAGCGGTCGCCGGGACCGATCTTCTGGTCGGCGGGCAGACAGAAACCGATGACGTCGACCTCGGCCCAGGTGGTGCGCACCACGTCGTTCAGGCGCTCACCGAGCAGAGTGCGCGGCTTGTGCAGGCCCGGGGTGTCGACAAGGACGAGCTGGGCGTCGGGACGGTGCACGATCCCGCGCACCGTGTGACGGGTGGTCTGAGGACGATTGGAGGTAATCGCGACTTTCTGACCCACGAGAGCGTTCGTCAGGGTGGACTTGCCCGCATTGGGGCGGCCCACAAAGCAGGCAAAGCCGGACCGGTGAGGAGATTCGGAAGGCTTGGTGGGATCGCTGTGAACGCTCATGGCGACCATTGTCCCTGATCGCGGGAGCGCGGCCGCACTGTGAGATTTCCGAAACGCTCGGGCAACGCGAAACACAGAGGAAACACCGACGTGCACGGGCCGAAACGAACCACCGTGACGCTCTCAGTCTCCCCCGACCCTCAGGAGACTGACCGTGCAGACCGTGACCCTGGCGGCCGGCATCGACAGCGGCGACACCGCCTGGCTGCTCGCTGCCACCGCACTAGTCCTGCTCATGACCCCGGGCCTCGCGCTCTTCTACGGCGGCATGGTGCGCACGAAGAGCGTGCTCAACATGCTCATGATGAGCTTCGTCTCGATCGCGCTCGTCACCGTGGTCTGGCTGATCGCGGGCTACTCGCTGGCCTTCGGTGACGACGCCTTCGGCGGGCTGATCGGCAATCTCGACCATGTCGGGATGGCGGACATCGGACCGGACGACGTGTCCGGGAGCGTGCCGACTCTGCTGTTCAGCACCTTCCAGCTGACCTTCGCCGTCATCACGGCGGCGCTGATCAGCGGTGCGGTGGCCGACCGTACGAAGTTCGCGGCCTGGCTGGTGTTCGTGCCGGTGTGGACGCTGCTCGTATACGTTCCGGTGGCGCACTGGGTCTGGGGGCCGGACGGCTGGATCTCCCAGAGCCTGGGAGCCATGGACTTCGCGGGCGGCCTGGTGGTGGAAATCGCCTCCGGCGCCTCGGGGCTGGCGCTCGCGCTGGTGATCGGTCCGCGTCTCGGGTTCAAGAAGGACGCGATGCGTCCGCACAACCTGCCGCTGGTGATGCTCGGTGCGGGTCTGCTGTGGTTCGGCTGGCTCGGCTTCAACGGCGGTTCCGCCCTCGGCGCCAACGGACTTGCCGCCGCATCGCTGCTGAACACTCTGGTCGCCGGATGTACGGGACTGCTCGGCTGGCTGGTCGTGGAGCAGGTCCGCGACGGTCACCCGACGACCTTCGGTGCTGCCTCGGGTGCGGTGGCCGGGCTGGTGGCGATCACCCCGGCCTGCGGGACCGTGGGAGTCGTGGGCGGTGCGGCGGTCGGGCTGACCGCAGGAGTGGTCTGCTCGTACGCCGTGGCGTGGAAGTTCCGGCTGGGCTATGACGATTCGCTGGACGTGGTGGGGGTGCACTTCGTCGGCGGTGTCGTGGGCACCTTGCTGATTGGCCTGTTCGCCACCGAGGCGATGACGGGAGGAAAGGAGGGCCTGTTCTACGGAGGTGGGCTGGGCCAGCTCGGCAAGCAGGCCGTCGCCGTGGCAGTGGTGGCCGCGTACACCTTCGCGGTGACCTGGGTGATCGGCAAGGCGATCGACCGTGCCATGGGCTTCAGGGCCTCCGCCGAGGAGGAGATGACGGGGCTCGACCAGACCGTGCACGCGGAAACCGCCTACGATCACGGCGTGCTGGGGCATGGCGCTCCGCACAACTCCCCCGCGGTCACGAAGGACAGGAGCCCGTCCGCATGAAGCTCATCACGGCGATCGTCAAGCCGTTCCGCCTCGACGAGGTGAAGAGCGCCCTGCAGGAACTCGGGGTGAACGGTCTGACCGTCACCGAGGCCAGCGGTTACGGGCGCCAGGGCGGGCACACCGAGGTGTATCGGGGTGCGGAGTACAAGGTCGACCTCGTGCCGAAGGTGCGCATCGAGATCGTCGTCGAGGACGCCGACGCGGACGATGCCGTGGACGCGATCGTGCGTGCGGCGCAGACCGGGCGCATCGGTGACGGCAAGGTCTGGGTGGTCCCGGTCGACTCGGTGGTACGCGTGCGTACCGGCGAGCGGGGACCTGACGCGTTGTGACGTGCGGCTGCGGGCTGCGGGGCGGCGGGCTGTGACCGGCACGGCGCGACGTGCGGGCTGCGGCCTGCGGGGCTGTGACCTGCGCACCTCGGCTCTGAAGCCACGGCGAGTGGGGCACAGCCCGTAGCGCGTAGGAACCCGGTCCGTAACCCGGTCCGTAGGAACTCAGTCCGTGGAGAGCACGGTGTGGACTTCGCCGTCGGGTCCGGCGACGAGTACCGGAGTGCCGCTGCCGCCGAGGTCGCGTACCGCCGCGCGGTCGGGCTCGGCGGCGTTCTCGGCCTCGGTGACCACGGCCGCCGCTTCCAGGGACTTGGCGCCCGAGGCGACCGCCATCGCGACGGCGGTCTGCAGCGCGCTCAGCTTGAGGGAGTCGAGGGCGACCGTCCCGGCGACGTAGGTGCGGCCGGTCTCGTCACGCACTGCGGCGCCCTCGGGCACACCGTTGCGGGCACGAGCCGCACGGGCCAGGGTGACGATCTTGCGGTCCTCGGGGCTGATCGCGTTGCTCTCGGTCATGTTCCGAGCATACGGAGCCTTGTCGGGGCGTCTGCAGTGGGCTTGCCCAGCAGAGAGACTCGTTCACGCCGCCCACTGACGTCGGCTGTTCTTTGAGCGACCGCGCTGCACGCGAAGCCATCTCGCAGCGGCCCGACCGGCAACCGGCTCCCCCTGCGCCAATGCCAGCACCCAGCACCCAGCACCCAGCACCCAGCACCCAGCACCCAGCACCCAGCACCCAGCACCCAGCACCCAGCCTCAACTGCCAACCCGCGCCACACGGTTCCGGCGCTGAACCACCAACTCCTGACCACCTTCACGTCGCATGACGGCGAATGTGCCTCGTTTGGCGGTAGTTGACGGTCTCCAGCGGCCGAGTGCTCACGACTCGGGCACTCACCCGCTGAAGGGAGGGAAGACGAAGGATGACGGCACGTGGCCCGCTGCTGGCCCGCATCGGCATCCTGCCGTGCCCGGCAATGCTCAGATGCGCTCGACGTACGGGGCCCGCCATGCCGGGCAAGGGTCTGCTCCCAACTCCGTCCAGTACTCGCGACCGCTGATGACCAGGCCGTTGTGGACGGTCCAGAAGGACGCCACCCGGTGGACGCCCATCGTGACGTGCGGGACCTCGACCTCGGAAACGACATCGTTTCCGGACGCCAGGATGCGGAGGACCTTGATCGACCAGCCCTCCGGGTACTCCGCGTTGACGCGTACGTAGTTCTCCCGGCCGCGGATGCGTTCGCCGCTGACGGGCCATTCCACTACTACGTCGTCCGCCAGCAGCTCGCCGACGCCTGCCCAGTCCCGGGCCTGCATTCGGGTCCACAGCAGCTCAATGGCCTGGGAAGGTTCCATGACCGACATCATGCACGTCACCACTGACAGTGGCTTCGGGGAGTCGCGACGCATTGCCTCGCGATCAGGCCATCGGCGGCACCCCGCTCAGCGCACCAGCGCCGGCACCCGCTACCCCACCGCCACCGGATACCTCGCCCCGCGACGTCCCTCCGGTGAGGCGAGCCACTCCAGTTTCCGGGCGGTGTCGGTGTGCGGTTGGGGGTTGTGCAGGACGATGCTCAGGTCCGGGCGGGCGGGGACCTTGAGCTGGGTTGATTCGACGTGCAGGGCGCCGACCACGGGATGGGCGAGTTCCTTGGCCATCATCCCTCCGGTGACGACGTCGCGACGGTTCCACAACTCCACGAACTCCTCGCTCAGTTCGCCGAGTTCGGCGACCAGTTCGGCGAAGCCCTCGTCCTCGGGGTGGTCCGAGTAGGCGGCCCGGAAGTGGGCGACGACCTGTGGGGCGTTGGTCTCCCAGCTCTTGGCACGCTCTCGGTAGAGCGGGTCGGTGAAGTAGGCGACGAGGCAGTTCTGCGGGGACTCGGCACGCATGCCCAGTACGGTCGCGGCGGCGTCGTTGAAGGTGACGCAGTTCCAGTGGATGTCCATGATGTGCGCCGGGTAGGGCATCCAGGTGTCGATCAGGCGGTGGAGGCCCTCGCTCACGTCGAGGGCGGCCCGGTCGACCTCGGGGCGGGGCGGGTTCAGTCCGGCGAGCGCGTAGAGGTGGCGGCGTTCGGCGCCGGTGAGCCTCAGTACCCGGGCAACGGCGTCCAGGACTTGCGGCGACACCGTGATGGCGCGGCCCTGTTCCAGCCACTGGTACCAGGAGGCGCCGACCCCGGCCAGTACCGCGACCTCCTCGCGCCGCAGACCCGGCGTACGGCGCCGGGCGCCTCCGCCGGGAAGCCCGGCCTCGGCGGGCGAGATGCGGGCGCGGCGGCTCATGAGGAATTCACGCAGTTCGTTCCGGCGGCTTCGCTGCCCGTCCGCCTTGGTGCTCGCGTCGGCCACCGCTTCCCCTGTCATCCGTTCCCCCGCTGCCTCTACCCGCCGCCTGCTGCCCGGCGCTTGTTCTCCCCGCGTCCCACTGTCACCCCGCTGGTCACCGAGCCCCGACCCTCCGGGTCCCGATCCGCGGCCCTTGCCTCTCAAGCCCGGTCGAGCCGGAGCCGCTCGGCCTTCGGCAGCCCGGCCACCACCAAGTCGTAGGAGTCCTCGATCAGTTCACGGACCTGGCGGACGGGCAGCGGCCCGACGGTCACGGTGTTCCAGTGGCGCTTGTTGAGGTGGTAGCCGGGGACGATTTCGGGGTGATCGGCGCGCAGCCGCACCGCCTCGTCCGGGTCGCACTTGAGGGAGACGGTCAGCGGTTCGGCGTCGAGACGAGTGATCGCGAAGACCTTGCCGAGGACCTTGAAGACAGAGGTGTCCGGATTGAACGGGAACTCCTCGACGGAGGCGTTGAACGAGAGGCAGAACGCGCGCAGTTGCTCGGGAGTCATCCGCTGACCCTCCTCCAGTCTCTCCTCGGCCCTACTCTTCCTCGGCCGCGGTTTCCGTGTCGGCGCCGACGGGCTCCACCACGACCGTCGCGATCTTGTTGCGGCGTCCGGCCGCGGCCTCGGCGGTCAGGCGCAGTGCGCGTCCGTCGGGCAGGTCGACGACCGCGCTCGCGCCCGCGATCGGCACCCGGCCGAGCGCCTTGGCGAGCAGGCCGCCGACGGTTTCCACGTCCTCGTCGTCGTAGGCCTCCAGGCCGTACAGCTCGCCGAGGTCGCCGATGTCGAGGCGGGCGGTGACACGGTGCCGCTGCTCGCCGAGGTCCTCCACGGGCGGGAGTTCACGGTCGTACTCGTCGGTGATCTCGCCGACGATCTCCTCGAGGATGTCCTCGATGGTGACGATGCCCGCGGTGCCGCCGTACTCGTCGATGACGACGGCGACGTGGTTGCGTTCCTGCTGCATCTCGCGCAGCAGGTCACCGGCGTTCTTGGTGTCGGGGACGAAGGAGGCCGGGCGCATGGCGGTGGAGACCAGCTCGGACTCCGCGTCGCGGCTGATGTGGGTCTTGCGGGCCAGGTCCTTGAGGTAGACGACGCCGACGATGTCGTCCTCGTTCTCCCCGGTCACCGGCATCCGGGAGAAGCCGGAGCGCAGCGCCAGGGTGAGTGCCTGCCGGATCGTCCGGTACCGCTCGACCACGACGAGGTCGGTGCGCGGCACCATCACCTCGCGTACCAGGGTGTCGCCGAGTTCGAAGACGGAGTGCACCATGCGGCGCTCCTCGTCCTCGATGAGCGACTCCTTCTCGGCGAGGTCGACCATGGCGCGCAGTTCGGCCTCGGAGGCGAACGGGCCGCGCCTGAAGCCCTTTCCGGGGGTCAGGGCGTTGCCGATGAGGATGAGCAGCGGCGGGATCGGGCCCATGACGCGGGCCAGCGGCAGCAGTACGTAGGACGCCGCGGTGGCCGTGTTCAGCGGGTGCTGGCGGCCGATGGTGCGCGGTGAGACGCCGACGGCGACATAGCTGACGAGCACCATCACGCCGATGGCGACCAGCAGGGCCTCCCAGGTCCGGTCGAACTCCTCCAGGCAGGCGTAGGTGACCAGAGCGGCGGCGGCCATCTCGCAGGCCACCCGGACGAGCAGGGCGACGTTGAGATAGCGGGTGGGGTCGGCGGCGACCTGGGCGAGTTTGGCGCTGCCGCGGCGGCCGCTGCGCAGGGCCTCCTCGGCGCGGAAGCTGGAGGTCCTGGCGAGACCGGCCTCCGCACAGGCGGCGAGCCAGGCCACGACCACCAGCGCGACCGCGCCGAGGATCAGCTGGGTGTTCACGGGGTCAGGAGACCGTGGGCGCCGGAGAGGGGCCGGTCAGCCCCTTCTCGGCACGCCAGCCGTCGACGATGGCCGCCTGCAGCGAGAACATCTCCGCCTTCTCGTCGGGTGCTTCGTGGTCGTAGCCGAGCAGGTGCAGCACTCCGTGGACGGTCAGGAGCTGGAGCTCCTCGTCCATGGAGTGCTGCGTCGGCGCTTCCTTGCCCTGCCGTTCGGCGACCTCGGGACACAGGACGATGTCGCCGAGGAGACCCTGCGGCGGCTCGTCCTCGTCCTTGGCGGGCGGCCTGAGTTCGTCCATCGGGAAGGACATGACGTCGGTCGGACCCGGCAGGTCCATCCACTGCATGTGCAGTTGCTCCATGGCCTCGGTGTCGACCACGATCACCGAGAGCTCGGAGAGCGGGTGGATACGCATCCGGGCCAGGGCGTAACGGGCGATGTCGAGCACCGCCTGTTCGTCCAGTTCGGTACCGGATTCGTTGTTGACGTCGATCGACATGTCCGCCTGGTCTACTTCCCGTTGCGCCGGGACTGGGTGCCGCCCGGCGTGCCGTTCTCGTTGTCGTACCTCTCGTAGGCGTCGACGATACGGCCCACCAGACGGTGGCGTACGACGTCGTGGGAGGTGAGACGTGAGAAGTGGACGTCGTCCACGCCTTCGAGGATGTCCTGGACCTGGCGCAGACCGCTCTTGGTGCCGCTCGGCAGGTCGATCTGCGTCACGTCACCGGTGATCACGATCTTGGACTCGAAACCGAGCCGGGTCAGGAACATCTTCATCTGCTCGGGATTGGTGTTCTGCGCCTCGTCGAGAATGATGAAGGCGTCGTTGAGCGTGCGTCCGCGCATGTACGCCAGCGGTGCCACCTCGATGGTGCCCGCCGCCATGAGCCGGGGGATGGAGTCCGGGTCGAGCATGTCGTGCAGCGCGTCGTAGAGCGGGCGCAGGTAGGGGTCGATCTTCTCGTAGAGCGTGCCGGGCAGGAAGCCGAGGCGCTCACCGGCCTCCACCGCGGGGCGGGTCAGGATGATCCGGTTGACCTGCTTGGACTGCAGGGCCTGGACCGCCTTGGCCATGGCGAGATAGGTCTTGCCGGTGCCCGCGGGGCCGATGCCGAAGACGACGGTGTGCTTGTCGATGGCGTCGACATAGCGCTTCTGGTTGAGGGTCTTGGGGCGGATGGTGCGCCCGCGCGAGGAGAGGATGTTCTGCGTGAGCACCTCGGCGGGGGTCTCCTCCGGAGCGCCCTGTTCGCCGTTCTCGCTCGCCCTGAGCATGGCGATGGAGCGTTCCACCGCGTCCTCCGTCATCGGCTGCCCGGTGCGGAGCACCAGCATCATCTCGTCGAACAGGCGCTGCACCAAGGCGACTTCGTGGGCATCGCCGACGGCGCTGATCTCGTTCCCGCGGACGTGGATGTCCGTGCCGGGAAAGGACTTCTCGATCACGCGCAGAAGGGAGTCGCCGGATCCGAGCACCGTGACCATCGGGTGCTTGGCCGGAACGGTGAACTGGGCTCGCGCCGGTCCCTGCGCGGGGTCGTGAGCTGTGGGTGATTGGGTCATGGGCCGGCTCTGTAGGCCTGCTCATCCTCCTCATTGCGGGGCTCTCGCCGCCTGGCCGTGCCCCTCGTCGGGGCGCCTTGCTGCAGTTCCCAGACTACGACGGGCAGGTGACAACGCAGAGGGCTTTTCGTTCGCGCGCACAGAGGTCGCACTGGTGTGCGATCCGGCAGCCATCCCGGGTACGGATTGCCCGCATGAGCAGCGCCCCGGGACACGTTCCGCGCCCGCTCAGTCGCCCCCGCCGAAGCCGATGGTCGGCACCGCGCGGCGCAGCGGCCAGGGGCGGCCGCACCGGGTCGGCAGCAGGTCGTCCAGGAAGGCGTAGCGGTCCAGGGCGGCCGGGTGCTGACCGGAGACCGAGCGGACGCGCCGCCACCAGGCGGCCACCTCCTCCCAGCCGGGCGCGGACAGCGAGCCGCCGAATTCCTGCACGGACAGCGCGGCCGTGAGCCCGGCGAAGGCGAGCCGGTCGGCGAGCGGCCAGTCGGCGAGGGTGCCGGTGAGGAATCCGGCCACGAACACGTCGCCCGCGCCGGTCGGGTCCAGGGCCTCCACGGCGATCGCGGGGACCCTGGCGGTCTCGCCGGTGCCCGCGTCGACGGCGTACGCGCCTTCGGAGCCGAGAGTCACGACGGCCAGCCGGACGCGTTCGGCGAGGCGGTGCGCGGCCTGTTCGGGGCTGTCCGCGCGGGTGTAGCGCATGGCCTCCTCGGCGTTGGGGAGGAAGGCCTCGCAGTGTTCGAGTCCGGTGAGCGCGGCCAGATCCCAGCGGCCGGTGTCGTCCCAGCCGACGTCCCCGAAGACGCGGGTGCCGTGGCGGGCGGCCTCGGCGATCCATGGTGCCGGTTCGCCGCCGGGCAGTGAGGCGACGGCGGCGCGGGCGCGCGGCGGGCAGTGCGGGGCGGGTTCCTCCGGCGGCGGTTCGTGGCCGTGGGACACCATGGTGCGTTCGCCCTCGTAGGCCATGGAGACGGTGACCGGGGAGTGCCAGCCGCGCACCCGCCGTGAGGGGGCGAGGTCGATGCCCTCGCCGTCGGCGAGCGCGTCCCAGCAGTAGTCGCCGTAGTGGTCGTCGCCGAAGGCGGCGGCCAGGGTGGTGTGCAGGCCGAGGCGGGCCAGGGCGGTGGCCATGTTGGCCACGCCGCCGGGGCTCGAGCCCATGCCGCGCGCCCAGGACTCGGTGCCGCGTACGGGGGCGCTGTCCAGGCCGGTGAAGATGATGTCGAGAAAGACCGTGCCGGTCAGGTACACGTCGCAGGACGGGTCCTCGGGCATACGCAGACCGGCCAGCGGATCCAGCCGGCCCGGCTCGGCCGACGGGCCCTTGTCCTGCGTGCTCACGGTGCGCTCCCCTGGTGGTCCGGGTCAGGTCAGTGTGCCTGATGGGCCGCGGCGCGGGGGTGTGCCGCCGCCGGGGGTATGTTCCGCGGCATGAGGCTGACGATTCTCGGCGGTGGCGGATTCCGTGTGCCCCTGGTCTACCGGGCGCTGGCGGGCAGCGAGGTGTCCCGGGTGACGCTGTACGACACCGATCCGCGCCGGATCGGTGTGATCCGCTCGGTGCTCGGCGGGCTGCCGCCGGGGCCGGAGGTACGGGTGGCGAACGACCTCGACGAGGCCGTGCGGGACGCCGACTTCGTGTTCTCCGCGATCCGGGTGGGCGGCACCGCGGGGCGGGTGCGCGACGAGTCGGTTCCGCTCGCGGAGGGGGTGCTCGGCCAGGAGACGGTCGGGGCGGGCGGGGTGCTGTACGGGCTGCGCACGATTCCGGTGGCGCTGCGGATCGCCGAGCGGGTGGCCGCGCTCGCGCCCCGGGCCTGGGTCATCAACTTCACCAATCCGGCGGGGATGGTGACGCAGGCGATGGCCTCGGTGCTCGGCGACCGTGTGATCGGCATCTGCGATTCGCCGGTGGGCCTGGTGCGCAGGGCGGCGCGCGCCGCGGGGGCGGATCCGGCCACGGTCTCGTACGACTATGTCGGGCTCAACCACCTCGGCTGGCTGCGGTCGTTGCGCGACGAACGGGGGCGGGAGCTGCTGCCCGGGCTGCTGGCCGACGAGGGCGCGCTCGGCTCCTTCGAGGAGGGCAGGCTGTTCGGCGCCCCGTGGCTACGCGCGCTCGGTTCGCTGCCCAACGAGTACCTGCACTACTACTACTTCCGCCGCGAGACGCTGGCCGCGGTGCGCACGGTCGAGGAGACGCGCGGAGCCTTCCTCGACCATCAGCAGGGGGACTTCTTCGCGCGCGCCGAGCGTGAGCCGGAGCGTGCGTACGAGCTGTGGGAGGCCACCCGGCTCGGCCGGGAGGAGACGTACATGGCCGAGAGCCGGGCGGCCACCGGCGGCTGGCAGCGCGACAGTTGCGACCTCGACGGGGGCGGCTACGACCAGGTCGCGCTCGCCCTGATGCGGGCCATCGCCGAGGACCGACGGACGCGGCTGATCCTCAATGTGCGCAACGGCGCGACGGACCCGGTGCTGCCCGCGCTCGACGCGGAGGCGATCGTCGAGACCGTGTGCGAGGTGGGGGCGGACGGCGTGCGGACGCTGCCCGCAGCGCCGTTGGGGCCCGCCGAGCTGGGTCTCGTGCTCCAGCTGAAGGCGGTCGAGACGGCGACCGTGGAGGCCGCCCTGTTCAAGGAGCGCGAGGCGGCGCTGCGCGCGCTGGCCCTGCATCCGCTGGTGGACTCACCCGCCGTGGCCGCGCGGATCCTGGAGCGGGCGGCAGCCGCGCACGCCTGAGACCCACGCGCTCACGCCCGCGCCGCGCACAGGCGTGAGCGCCGGGGCGGGGCGCGTGTCCGAACGCCCGGCGCACGCCCCGCGTAGGGGCGTGCGCCCAGGCGCAGAGCGAGCGCGCCCCGCCGGGCATCGGGCGGCCACGTGCACGGATTTACGGTGGATGCGGCCCGGACTGCTGCCGCGCCGCGCTCCCGGGGGCGGGTCGGGCAGCTCCGTCGGCCCGCAGCCGACTGGCCGAATATCAACGATCAAGGTGCGGCACGACGGCGCCGGGGAGCCGGGGAGTTTCGTAGCGAACCAGCCCGCACAGACACATCCTGACCTGCGCATACTCCCGGTTTACGAGCGAACCGAGAAGTCGAGTTACCCGGCAAACGCGACACCAAACCAAGTGTGACCCAGATCACATAACCCTGGCTTCTTTCCGGCAGTGCGTGCTTGATACAAATTGCCGCGCGGCCCCGTCGAACGGCGTCCGGCCGCAGTCCCGGCAACACCCCTTCCCCGGCCACCGGTCCCCGGTTTCCGGCCCCTCGGGTTCGTCCTGATCCCTGGCCCCGCCCGGCTCCTCCGGCCTGCTCGCCCTGCGTTCCTCGCCCTGCCCTTCCTCGCTCCGCCCCGCCCTTCCTCGCCCCGCCCTGCCCTGGTTCCGTGCGCCCGAACGCGCGCGGCTCCTCCCCCTCGTACCGCCCCCGCCCCACCCTCCCCTGCCCCTTTTCCGCACGCCTTGGGAACGCCCGTGTCCTCCCGCCGCACCTCCTGGTCGCTCGTAGCCCTGTTCACGGCCGGCTATCTCGCCACCTATCTCCTGCCCACGGTCGTCAGCCGCCTCGACGCAGGGCTGCATCTGCGGCCCGCCGCGGCCGGGTTGATCGGCAGCGCGCTGCTCCTGGGCTCGGCCTCCGCCGGGTTCCTGCTGGCCGGACGCGTCGACCGGCTGGGCCCGGCGGCGGTCGCCCGGGCCGGACTCCTGCTCGCCGCCGTCGGCTACGGGACCGCCGCGCTCTGGCCTCATCTCGCGACGGTCGTGGCGGGCGTGATGGTCGGCGGGTTCGGTTCGGGGACGGCGACGACCGTGGCGGCGGCGAGGATCGCGGGCGAGGACGACCCGCACCGTACGTCGACGGCGGGCCTGTTCGGTGTCTCCGCGCTCGCGGGGCTCCTGTATCTGACGATCCCTCGGTTCGGGGGCGGGCACGCGCTGCCGTTCGCCGCCCTGGCCGTCACCGCGCTGCTCACACTGCCCGCCGCAGGCCGTCTGCGCGCGGCGGACGGCGCCGCCGCCGAGGCGCGCGCGTCGGAGCCCGGTCCGCTCCCGTTCCGGCGTGCGGGCCTGGTCCTCGCCGGGGGAATGCTCCTCTGGTCGATGGCGCAGAACTCGCTGTGGGGTGTGAGCGGCCGGATCGGCCTGGACCAGGCGGGCATGAGCGAGGTCGCCGTCGGCGCGGTCTTCGCCGCGGCTCTCGGCGCCGGACTGCTCGGTGTCGTGGGCGCCGGAGCCCTCGGTTCCCGGCTCGGACGGGCGGTGCCGACCGCGGCGGGCACGGCACTGATCGGCTGCTGCATAGTGGTCACCGCCTGCGCCACCACGCCCGTCGTCTTCGCCTCCGGGCAGATCACGTGGAACACCCTGTACCCGGTGGTGCTGTCCTATCTGATCGGTCTCGCCGCCTCCCTCGACCCGCGCGGGCGCTGGGCCGCTCTGGTCGGCTCGGCCTCGGCGCTGGGCACCGCGTGCGGCCCCGTCGTGGGCAGCGTCCTGTCCTCGCTCGCCGGTTACCGGGGCATGGGGCTGCTGCTGTGCGCCGGGCTCATGCTGCTCGTGGTGCCGCTGACCGGTGTCACCCTGCACACCGCGGGACGGCCCCTGCTGCCGGGCGCGATCCGCCGCCGCGGCGGTCTGGCCGGCGCCTTCGTGGCCGGAGCCACCGGCGCGCCCGCCCCCTCGGTCCCGCAAGTGGGCGCCCCCGAACAGGAGGTCGTGGAGATCGCGGTACCGGTCCCTCGCCTGGGCCAGCGGGCCTACGGCCCCGCCGGACCGCACGGAGCGCGCGGCGGCACCTCGTCCGCCGGAGGCTGAGGCCCGCACGCCCCGCCGCTCCCGCCCCGGCGCACACACCCCCGCACCCTTCGCGCCGGGGCTCCCGCGCCCGAGCCCGCGCGCACCCCTGCGCGCACCCAGGAGTACGCGCCCGCGCTCAGCGCCGCTTCGGCAACGGCACCCGCATCAGGTCGGCCGCCACCGTGAGTTCACCCTCGAACCCGGCCTCCCGCGCCTGCCGGGCGAACAACGCGGGGTCGGTGTACCGCTGGCTGAAGTGGGTCAGCACCAGATGCCGTACGCCCGCCTCGTGTGCCGTGCGCCCCGCCTGACCTGCGGTCAAGTGGCCGTACTCCTCGGCGAGTTCGGTGTCCTCGTCGAGGAAGGTCGACTCGATGACGAGCATGTCGCAGCCCTCGGCCAGGACCTGCACGGCAGGGCACATCCGGGTGTCCATCACAAAGGCGAAGCGCTGCCCGCGCCGCGGCTCGCTCACCTCGTCCAGGCGTACGCCCCGCAGTTCGCCCTCGCGCTGGAGCAGCCCCACATCGGGGCCCCGGATCCCGCGCTCGGCCAGCGCCTCCGGCAGCATGCGGCGCCCGTCGGGCTCCACCAGGAGGTAGCCGTAGGACTCGACCGGGTGCGAAAGCCGGTACGCGTGGAGGGAGTACGAGTCGGTGGCGGCGAGTTGGCCGTCGGCGGCGACCGGGGCCTCGGTGAGGGCGACGGTCTCGCGGTAGGCGGTCGCGTACCGGAGCCGGTCGAAGAAGCGCTGACCGCTCTTCGGGTAGTGCGCGGTGACCGGGTGCGGGACCCGGTCCAGGTTGATGCGCTGGATCACCCCGGCGAGCCCGAGCGAGTGGTCGCCGTGGAAGTGCGTCACGCACAGCCGGTGCAGGTCGTGCGCGGCCAGCGAGGCCCGCACCATCTGGCGCTGGGTGCCCTCCCCCGGGTCGAAGAGGATGCCCTCACCGTCCCAGAGGAGGACGTAGCCGTTGTGGTTGCGGTGCCGCGTCGGGACCTGGGACGCGGTGCCGAGGACCACCAATTCACGTACGGACAACGGAGAACGGTCCCCTCAGCAGGTCAGCGGGACAACAGGTCGGCGGGTCAGCCGGGCGGCCACTGCAGACCGCGGCCGCCGAGTACGTGCGCGTGGGTGTGGAAGACGGTCTGGCCCGCGCCCGCGCCGGTGTTGAAGACGATGCGGTAGCCGGTGGCGTCGACCTGGTCGTGCTCGGCCACCTTCGCCGCCTCGGCCAGTATGTCGGCGGCGACCTGCGGCTCGGCGGCGGCCAGCGAGGCGGCGTCGGGGTAGTGGACCTTGGGGATGACGAGGACGTGGGTCGGCGCCTGCGGGTTGATGTCGCGGAAGGCGACCGTGGTCCCGGTCTCCCGTACGACCGTCGCCGGGACCTCGCCCGCGACGATCTTGCAGAACAGGCAGTCGGCCTGCGGTTCGCCCGGCATGCGGGTTCTCCCTCACCTCAGCTGATCGTTTGCCCGCATCGTAGCGGCCGGGCCGCCGACCGCCGCGGTGGGTACCGCGGCGGTCAACTGGGAAGAAACCCCAACCGGTTCGGTTCAGTCCAGCGGCGGCAGCGCGGGCGGGGTCTTGGCCGGGGTCTCTTCCAGGGCGGCCAGGGCGACACGGATCGCCTCGTCGAGCTGCGGGTCGCGGCCGGTCACATGGTCCTGCGGGGTCATGACGACCTCGATGTCCGGGTCGACGCCGTAGTTCTCCACCTGCCAGCCCGAACCCTCCACCCAGAAGGCGTACTTGGGCTGGGTGACCAGGGTGCCGTCGACGAGCCGGTAGCGGCTGTCGATGCCGATCACGCCGCCCCAGGTGCGGGTGCCGACGACCGGGCCGATACCGAGCGCCTTGATCGCGGCGTTGACGATGTCGCCGTCCGAACCCGAGTGCTGGTCGGCGACGGCGACCACCGGCCCGCGCGGCGCGTCGGCCGGGTAGCTGTGCGCGCGCTGCCCGCGCGGCAGGTCCCAGCCGACCACGCGGCGGGCGATCTTCTCCACCACCAGCTGCGAGGTGTGCCCGCCGCGGTTCTCGCGCACGTCGAGCACCAGGCCCTCGCGCGCCACCTCGACCCGCAGGTCACGGTGGATCTGCGCCCAGCCCGGCGCCTGCATGTCGGGGACGTGCAGATAGCCGAGCCTGCCGCCGGAGTGTTCGTGGACATACGCGCGCCGGTTCGCGACCCAGTCGTGGTAGCGCAGCGGCTCCTCGTCGTCGAGCGGGACGACCACGGCGTGCCGCGGATCGCCGCCGCCCGCGGGCGAGATGGTCAGTTCGACGGGCTTGCCCGCCGTACCGACGAGCAGCGGTCCGGGGCCGGTGACCGGGTCGACCGGGCGGCCCGCCACGGCGAGGAGGGTGTCGCCGGGCCGCACGGCCACCCCGGGCGCGGCCAGCGGCGCGCGGGCGCGCGGATCGGAGCTCTCCGAGGGCAGGATCCGGTCGACCCGCCAACTGCCGTCCTCGTGACGGGAGATGTCCGCGCCGAGCAGGCCCAGCTTGCGGTCGCCGCCACCGCCGCCCGAGGTGGGGACGATGTAGGCGTGCGAGGTACCGAACTCGCCGTGCACCTCGTACAGCAGGTCCACCAGGTCGTCGTGGGTGGCCACCCGGTCGAGCAGCGGCAGGTAGCGCTCGCGCACCGCCGCGAAATCGACGCCGCCGAGGTCCGCGCGCCAGAAGTGGTCCCGCATCAGCCGCAGGGTCTCCTCGTACATCTGCCGCCATTCGGCGGCCGGTTCGACCTGCTGCCGGACGCGGGAGAGGTCGACGGTGATGTTGGAGTCGCTGTCGTCGTCGTGGGAGGCGCGGCGGTCGCTGGGCACCACCTTGAGCTTGCCGTCCGTCCACAGCAGGATCCGCTTGCCGTCGCCGGTGACCGCGAAGTGGTCGACGTCCAGGGCGAGATGCTCCGAGCGCAGCTGCTGGAGGTCGTAGCGCTCCAGCTCGTTCTTGGGCTCGGGGTCGTCGGGGGTGGCGCGGGAGGCGCCGAGCACGCCCTCGACGGGGTGGCGCAGCCACAGGAGTCCGTCCTTGGCCGCCCGCAGGGTGGAGTAGCGGGCCGCCTCGACCGGGAAGGGCACGATGCGGTCGGCGAGGCCGTCGAGGTCGATACGGGTCGCCGGGGCGCCCTCGCTCTCGGGGGTCTCGTCCTTGTCGGGCGACTCGAAGGGCCTGCCGTGCCGCTGCGGTCCGAACGGGGAGGGCGTGGTCGCCGACAGCGTGATCAGGTGCGGGCGGCTGCCGCCGACGAAGGCCAGGTCGAAGACGTGCTCGTCGTAGACCGGGTCGAAGGAGCGCGCGGACAGGAAGGCCAGGTGCTTACCGTCGGTGGTGAAGGCGGGCGAGTAGTCGCGGAACCGCAGCGGGGTCGCCTCGGTGACCGACAGGTCGCCGGTGTTGGCCAGTTTGAGCTGGCGCAGCGGCTCGGGTCCGGGGTGGGACCAGGCCAGCCAGGCCGAGTCCGGCGAGAAGACGAGCCCGCTCGGCTCGCCGTCCTCGCTGCGGTCCACCTCGCGCACCTCACCGCTCTCCCGCTCGACGAGCAGCACCCGTCCGTCGTGCGAGGCGACGGCGGCGCGGCTGCCGTCGGGCGCCATCGCGAGCTGGAGTACGCGGCCGAGACGGCCGGTGGCCAGGCGGCGCGGGGTGGCGCCGGGGGCGAGTCCGGTGGCGGGCGCGAACTCCAGGGCGTCCTCGCCCTCGGCGTCGGTGACCCAGACGACGTGCTCCTCGCCGTCGGCCCTGAAGGCCCGCGGCAGCCGGGCGCGGACGCCGGGCGTGGCGGCCAGGACGCGGGTGGGGCCCGCGCGGTGGGTGACCCAGTGGACCGTGCCGCGTACCGCGAGGGCGCTGCCGCGGCCGGTGTGGTCGGGGGCACCCGCGCCGAACCAGCGGGCGGCGCTCACCGGGTACGGCTGCATGTCGACCCGCTGTCCGCCGAGCCGCAGGTCCAGCCGCCGGGGTTCGGCGCCGTCGAGGTCGTCGAGCAGCCACAGTTCGCCCGCGCTCGCGTACACGACGCGGCTGCCGTCGGTGGCGGCGTGCCGGGCGTAGAACCCGATCCCGGACTCGGCGTCCACGGGGGTGTGCCGCCGCAGGTCGGTGCCGTCGGGCAGCGAGGAGTACAGCGCGCCGACGCCCTCGTGGTCACAGAGGAAGGCGATCCGCTCCCCCACCCACAGCGGGTACTCGATGTTGCCGTCGAGGTCGGCGTGCAGGCGCGCGAAGTCGCCGGGTGCGTCCTCACCGGCGATCCACAGCTTGCCCGCGGTGCCGCCGCGGTACCGCTTCCACCAGGCCGCCTCGCGGCTCATCGTCACCGAGAGCAGCAGCGCACGGCCGCCCGGGCCGTGGGCGAGGTCGCCGACCGGTCCGTACGGAAGCGTTTCGGCGGGGCCGCCGTCCAGCGGCACGGCATGCGCCCAGGAGCGGCGCAGCGACGCCTGCCCCTTCGTGGAGAGGGCGAGCACCCGCCCGTCGGCCGCCCAGCCGCGCACGCTCGTACGCGCACTGCCCCAGTGCGTGAGCCGCCGCGAGGGACCGCCTTCGAGGGGCGCCACGAACACCTCTGGTACCCCGTCGCGCGTGGAGGTCCAGGCGACCTGGGTGCCGTCCGGGGATATCCGCGGATGGTTCACGGGCATGTTGTCGGCGCTGACCCGCCAGGCACGGCCGCCGTCGAGGGGCGCGGCCCAGACGTCGTCCTCGGCCGTGAAGACGAGGAACTCTCCGTGCAGATGCGGGAACCGAAGGTAGGCAGGCTGAGTCACAACAGCACCCTAAGCAGCATCAGCCGCAATTGGTGACCGTTTTCGATCACTTGACCTGCCGGGCCGGTGCACGTCAGGGCGCATGGAGCAGAGGGGTCGCTCGGGCACGCGGGCACGCACCGGGCTCAGCCCTGGAGCAGCAGCCACTCCTGGAGTTCCACCAAGTTGCCTTCGGGGTCCTTGAGATGGGCCACCCGCATCCGGTCGGTCATCGGTGCGGGGCCCTGGAAGACCGCGGCGCCGCGGGCGGTGATCTGCTCGCAGTAGACGTCGAGGTCGTCCACGCGCAGCACGACCAGCGACCGGTGCCCGTTGACCGCGTCCCCGAGTTCCCCGATGATCTCGCTCATCACGCCGCGGTCCTGGAGGGCGATGCCCGCCGATCCGGTGGCCGGACTGAACTTCTCGTACGGGCCCTGCGGCGAGCCCGACTGCGGCTTGAGGCCGAGGACTTCGGCGTAGAAGCGGTAGCAGGCGGGGAAGTCGTCGACGAGCAGCCTGACCTGGGCGAGTTCCAAGGTTCCTCCTGGTGGCGGCGGTTCAGGACCAGCGGCCGGTGCGGCCGAGCACCACTGCCGCGGCGGCGGTGCCCGCGGTGGATGTACGCAGCACGCTACGCCCGAGCCGGTAGGGGTGGCCGCCCGCCTCGGCGAAGACGGCCAGTTCCTCCGGGGAGACTCCTCCCTCCGGCCCCACGACCAGCACGATGTCCCCGTCGGTGGGGAGTTCGGCGGTGGCCAGCGGCGTACTCGCCAGGTCGCGGTCCTCGTGCAGTACGGCCGCCAGGCGCGCCCCGGCGAGCAGCGCGGCGACCTGTTTGGTGGTCATCGGCTCGGTGACCTCCGGGAAGCGCACCCGCCGGGACTGCTTGCCCGCCTCGCGGGCCGTCGCCCGCCATTTGGCAAGGGACTTGAGGGCGCGCTCGCCCTTCCACTGGGTCACGCAGCGCGCGGCGGACCAGGGGACGATGACGTCGACGCCGGTCTCCGTCATGGTCTCCACGGCCAGTTCGCCGCGGTCGCCCTTGGGCAGGGCCTGGACCACGGTCAGCCGGGGCGACTCGGGCGGCTCCTCGTGCACCGCCTCGGCGCGTACGGTCAGCCGGTCCTTGCCCTCGGCGGCGAGCACCTCGCAGTCGGCCCAGCGGCCGGCGCCGTCGGTGAGGACGATCCGCTCGCCGGGGCGCAGCCGCTTCACCGAGACGGCGTGCCGCCCCTCGGTCCCGGTGAGGACGAGCCGCCCCTGGGCATCGGCCTGAAGCGTGTCCGTGACGAATACCGCCGCCGTCATCAGGCCCGGCCTCCCTTTGCTGTGGCCACGGCCAGTTCGGCCGCGAGTACCTCGACGAGTTGTCCGGCGGGCAGTGCGCGTGCGAGCCGGTGGCCCTGGCCCGCCCACAGGCTCATGCCCTGCGGGTCGCCCGCCTCGGCCGCGGCGCCGCGCAGCGGGGCGGTCAGGCTGTGCACCTGCGGATAGGCGGCCGGGGCGTACGGGCCGTGCTCGCGCAGGAAGCGGTTGACCAGGCCGCGGGCCGGGCGGCCGGAGAACGCCCGGGTGAGTTCGGTGCGCGGGAACCGCGGGTCGGTCAGGGCGTGTTTGTGCAGCGGGTGGGCCCCGGACTCGTGGGTGGCCAGGAAGGCGGTGCCGAGTTGGGCGCTGTGCGCTCCGGCGGCGAGGACGGCGGCGATCTGGGAGCCGCGCATGATGCCTCCGGCGGCGACCAGGGGCAGCCCCACGCTCTCGCGGACCTGGGCGAGGAGGGTGAGCAACCCGGTCCCGGTGCCGTCGAGTTCGGGGTCGTCGCGGTGGGTGCCCTGGTGTCCGCCGGCCTCGATGCCCTGGACGCAGACCCCGTCGGCGCCCGCGTCCTGGGCGGCCCTGGCCTCCTCGGGGCTGGTGACGGTGACCAGGGTGCGGGTGCCGACCCGGGCGAACGCCTCCACCACCTGCGCGCTGGGACAGCCGAAGGTGAAGGACACCAGCGGCACCGGATCGTCGAGGAGTACGGCGAGTTTGGTCTCGTAGCCGTCGTCGGTGGGGACGTCGGTGTCGCCGAGCGGGGTCCGGTACCAGGCGGACTCGCCGCCGAGCTGGCTGCGGTAGACGTCGACGGCCGCGCCGTCGGTGCGGCCGGGCTGCGGCAGGAAGAGGTTGACGCCGAAGAACCGGCCGGTCAGCCCGCGCAGTTGCTTGATCTCCTGGTACATGCCGTCGGCGGTCTTGTAGCCGGCGGCCAGGCAGCCGAGTCCTCCGGCCTCACTGACGGCGGCGGCGAGGCGGGGCGTTGAGCCGCCCCCGGCCATCGGGGCCTGCACGATCGGGTACGCCGAAAGATCGCTCAGTGCCAAGGACATGCACGCATCGTGCCACGTTCCCGCTACCGGTCAGAAACCCGCGCCCGAGTGGGTACGGCCCACCGGCACGCCCGTTTCGGCGTGCCGGTGGACCGGTGGCTCAGCGGCCGTTGAAGGCGTCCTTCAGCCGGGAGAACAGGCCCTGCTGACCGGGCTGGAACTGTCCCGTGGGGCGCTCCTCGCCGCGCAGCTTGGCCAGCTCGCGCAACAGTCGCTCCTGCTCCACGTCGAGCTTGCCCGGGGTGGTCACCTCGACGTGGACGACGAGGTCACCACGGCCGCCGCCCCGCAGATGCGTGACACCGCGGCCGTGCAGCGGGATGGACTGGCCGGACTGGGTGCCGGGCCGGATGTCGATCTCCTCGAGACCGTCGAGGGTCTCCAGGGGCACCTTGGTGCCGAGCGCCGCGGCCGTCATCGGGATGGTGACCGTGCAGTGCAGGTCGTCGCCGCGGCGCTGGAAGACCGGGTGCGGCAGTTCGTGGATCTCCACGTAGAGGTCACCGGCCGGGCCGCCGCCGGGGCCGACCTCGCCCTCACCGGCGAGCTGGATCCGGGTGCCGTTGTCCACACCGGCCGGAATCTTCACGGTGAGCGTGCGCCGTGAACGGATGCGGCCGTCGCCGGCGCACTCGGGGCAGGGGGTGGGGACCACGGTGCCGAAGCCCTGGCACTGCGGGCAGGGGCGCGAGGTCATGACCTGGCCCAGGAAGGAGCGGGTCACCTGGGAGACCTCGCCCCGGCCGCGGCACATGTCGCAGGTCTGCGCGCTGGTGCCGGGGGCCGCGCCCTCGCCGCTGCAGGTGGTGCACACCACGGCGGTGTCGACCTGGAGGTCCTTGGTGGTACCGAACGCCGCCTCGTCCAGCTCGATCTCGAGCCGGATCATGGCGTCCTGGCCGCGCCGGGTGCGCGAGCGCGGGCCGCGCTGGGACGCCGTTCCGAAGAAGGCGTCCATGATGTCCGAGAAGTTGCCGAAGCCGCCGCCCGCGCCGAAGCCACCGGCGCCCGCCTGCTGCGACAGCGGGTCGCCGCCGAGGTCGTAGACCTGCTTCTTCTGCGGGTCCGAGAGCACCTCGTAGGCGGCGTTGATCTCCTTGAACCGCTCTTGGGTCTTCGGATCGGGGTTGACGTCCGGGTGCAGCTCGCGGGCGAGCCGCCGGAAGGCCTTTTTGATCTCGTCCTGGGAGGCGTCTCGGCGCACGCCGAGCACGGCGTAGTAGTCCGTGGCCACTTACGACTCCGCCAGGATCTGTCCGACGTAACGTGCCACTGCGCGTACTGCTCCCATCGTTCCCGGATAGTCCATGCGTGTCGGTCCGACCACGCCGAGTTTGGCGACAGCTTCGCCGCCCGAACCGTAGCCGACCGAGACCACGGAGGTGGAGTTGAGTCCCTCGTGGGCGTTCTCGTGCCCGATGCGTACGGTCATGCCCGAATCGGTCGCCTCACCGAGGAGTTTGAGGAGGACGACCTGTTCCTCGAGGGCTTCGAGGACCGGGCGGATGGTGAGAGGAAAGTCATGCCCGAAGCGGGTGAGATTGGCGGTGCCGCCGATCATCAGACGTTCCTCGGTCTCCTCGACGAGGGTTTCGAGGAGGGTGGACAGGACGGTCGAGACGGTGCCGCGGTCCTCGTTCTCGAACGCTTCCGGCAGATCCTGCACGAGCTGCGGCACATCGGCGAAACGGCGGCCCGCGACACGGCTGTTGAGGCGCGCCCGCAGATCGGCCAGTGAGCTCTCGCCGAACGGCGCGGGGCAGTCGATCATGCGCTGTTCGACCCGGCCGGTGTCCGTGATGAGGACGAGCATCAGCCGGGCCGGTGCCAGTGCGAGCAGTTCCACGTGCCGCACCGTGGAGCGGGTCAGCGAGGGGTACTGCACGACCGCGACCTGCCGGGTGAGCTGGGCGAGCAGGCGCACGGTGCGCCCGACCACGTCGTCGAGGTCGACGGCGCCGTCGAGGAAGTTCTGGATGGCGCGCCGCTCGGGCGCGGTCATCGGCTTCACCCCGGCGAGCTTGTCGACGAAGAGCCGGTAGCCCTTGTCGGTGGGGATGCGGCCCGCGCTGGTGTGCGGCTGGGCGATGTAGCCCTCGTCCTCCAGGGCGGCCATGTCGTTGCGGACGGTGGCCGGGGAGACACCGAGGCTGTGCCGCTCGGTGAGCGCCTTGGAGCCGACCGGCTCCTCGGTGCCCACATAGTCCTGGACGATGGCGCGCAGCACTTCGAGCCTGCGTTCGTTCAGCACCCGCGCTCACCTCCAGCTTCCCTCGCACGGCCCGGCCCAGCCGTCGCCCCCTTGGCACTCACGACAGTCGAGTGCCAGCGTTCCGGCCCAGTGTACGGCCGGTGGGTACGGCGGCGGCAAGAGCACCTACGACCGTCCCGCCGCGGTTTTCCCCAGTTGTTCGGGGCCGCGGCATCCGGTGTCCGCTTCCGGTGTCCTCATTCCGGCGACCGCCGGGTGCGGACGGCCCGGACCCCTGTACTTTCGCATGCGGGCGGCGCCCGTTGGGCGCCTGTGGAAAACCGTCACCGAGCTGTGGGAGGGACCGTGCCGGAGGGCAGGACAGCGGTGGTCACCGGAGGTTCGCGGGGTATCGGCCGGGCCGTAGTGCAGCGGCTGGCCCGCGACGGTGTCGAGGTGGTCTTCAACTACGCGCGCAGCGAACAGGCCGCCGCCGAGGTGCTCGCCGCGGTGCGTGCCGAGGGCGGCACCGCCCACGCGCTACCGCTCGATCTGGCCACGGCCGGGGCGGCCGAGGAGCTCATGCAGCGCGCCACGGAGCTGACCGGCGGCCTGGACGTCCTGGTCAACAACGCCGCGCAGGCCTTCCGGACCGCACCGCTGGCCGAGACCGACGAAGCGGTCTTCGATGAGATCATGACGGTCAACGCACGCACGGTCTTCCTCACCCTGCGCCATGCCGCCCGGCACATGCGCGACGACGGACGCATCGTGAACATCTCCAGCCTCAACACCCGGCGGCCCGCGAAGAACAGCGCCCCGTACGCGGCCAGCAAGGGCGCGATGGAGCAGCTCACCCTGGTCGCCGCCCAGGAGCTCGGGGCGCGCGGCATCACCGTCAACACGGTCTCCCCCGGGGCGACCGACACCGAGTTGCTGCGTGGCGCGAATCCGCCCGAGAGCCTGGAGAAGGTCGCGGGCATGACACCGCTCGGACGGCTCGGCCAGCCCTCCGACGTCGCCGATGTGGTGGCCTTCCTCTGCGGCCCCGACGCCCGCTGGATCACCGGGCAGAACATCCTCGCCACGGGCGGCCTCAGCTGATGACGGCGCCTGCCGAGGGACCGGACAGGCCGGGCGGATCTGCCCGGCTGGGCGGATCTCCTCGGCCGGGCGCATCGATCAGGCCAGGCGGACCGCAGGCATCGGCCGCACCGCAGGCATCGGGCGGACCGGCGCCCGCGCCCGACTGGGCGGCCGGCGGCTGGGAGCGGCTCGCCCGCCGTACCGGCCGGATCCGGCTGCCCGGCTGGGACTGCACCACGGGTCTGGTGGCCGGGGACGACGCCGCCCTGCTCATCGACGCGGGGTCCTGCCTGTCCGAGGGTGCCGCCCTGCGCCGGGACGCGCAGCGGTTGCTCGGCGGGCGCCGGGTGACCCATCTCGCCCTGACCCACCCGCACTTCGACCATGTGCTCGGCGCCCCCGCCTTCGCCGGGGCCGAGGTGTTCACCGCCGTGGGCGCGGGCGCGGCCCTGGTCTCGGGGCACGAGCAGCTCGCCGCGGACGCGGTACGGCACGGCCTGGGCCGGGAGGCGGCGGAGCGGGCGAGCGAGTTGCTGCGCCCGCCCCATCACGAGGTCTGCGGCGAGTGGACGCTGGAACTCGGCGGCGTACAGGTGCTCCTCGCCGCGCTGGGCCCGGCGCACAGTCCGTACGATCTCGTGGTCCTGGTGCCCGGTGAGGTCGAGGTCGTGTTCTGCGGGGATCTGGTGGAGGAGTCCGGGCCGCCGCAGGCCGGGCCGGACGCGGTGCCGGGGCGCTGGCCCGCGGCCCTGGACCGGCTGCTTCAACTCGGCGGCGAGGACGCCGTGTACGTACCCGGGCACGGGGCCGTGGTGGACGCGGCCTTCGTTCGCCGTCAGCGTGATCGACTGGCCGGAGAATTCGGCGTGCCGTGACCGCAGGTCGGGCTGTTCTTCCTCGCGTCGGGCGACCATCATCCTTCTCGGCGAGACCCTCGGGCCCGCCTCCGCCCTCACCCCCCGTCCCACCCCGATTTCCGAAGGACCCGCAGTTGCGCAGCTACTCACCGGATCTGACTCCGCCCTGGAAGAAGCAGCAGCCCGCGCCCGAGGTGGCCGCCGAGCCGGGCCTCGTGGTGGAGGAGGCCGCGACCGGTTTCTGTGGTGCGGTGATCCGCTGCGAGGCGGGCACGGTCACCCTGGAGGACCGCTTCGGCAAGCACCGGGTGTTTCCGCTCGAACCGCGTGGCTTCCTCCTGGAGGGCCAGGTGGTGACCCTGGTCCGGGCCACCGCGGCACCGGCGCGGCCCAGCCGTACGGCCTCCGGCTCCCTCGCCGTGCCGGGCGCGCGGGCGCGGGTCGCACGCGCCGGGCGCATCTATGTGGAGGGGCGCCACGACGCGGAACTCGTGGAGCGGGTCTGGGGTGACGACCTGCGCATCGAGGGCGTGGTGGTGGAGTACCTGGAGGGCGTCGACGATCTGCCGTCCATCGTGGCCGAATTCGCCCCCGGCCCGGACGCCCGCCTCGGCGTCCTCGTCGACCATCTGGTGCCGGGCTCCAAGGAGTCCCGTATCGCCCAGGCGGTCACCAGCGAGCACGCGCTCGTGGTCGGGCACCCCTATATCGATGTCTGGGAAGCGGTGAAGCCCTCTTCGGTGGGCATCGCCGCCTGGCCGAAGGTGCCGCGCGGCCAGGACTGGAAGACCGGCGTGTGCCGGGCGCTCGGCTGGCCCGAGAACACCGGGGCGGCCTGGCAGCGGATCCTCGGCTCGGTACACAGCTACAAGGATCTGGAGCCCCAACTCCTCGGCAGGGTCGAGGAGTTGATCGACTTTGTCACGGTGGGCAGCGCTGCCTGAGCCCTGCCGTCCCGCCTCAGCGGGCGGCCGGGCCCGCCCCGGTCAGTCCACCAGGTCCCGGACCACGGCGTCGGCCAGCAGCCGCCCCCGCAGGGTGAGTACGGCCCGGCCGCCCGCGTAGGGCTCCGCTTCGAGCAGGCCGTCCGCCAGTGCCCGCGCGGCCGCCTCGGCGCCGGCCGGCCGCAGCAGGTCGAGGGGGCAGCCCTCGCGCAGCCGCAGTTCCAGCAGGATGCGCTCGACCCGGCGGTCCTCGGCCGTGAGCAGTTCGCGGCCCGCGCCGGGTGAGCGGCCCGCGGCCAGGGCGGCAGCGTAGGCGCCGGGGTGTTTGACGTTCCACCAGCGCACCCCGCCGACGTGGCTGTGCGCGCCGGGGCCCGCGCCCCACCAGTCGGCGCCGCGCCAGTACAGCTCGTTGTGCAGGCAGCGCGCGGCCTCGCCGGTGGCCCAGTTGGAGACCTCGTACCACTGGTGGCCCGCGGCCGAGAGCGCCTCCTCGGCGATCAGATAGCGGTCGGCGTGCACGTCGTCGTCGGTCGGCGGGACCTCGCCGCGGCGGATCCGGCGGGCGAGCTGGGTGCCCTCCTCGACGATCAGCGCGTAGGCGGAGACGTGGTCGGGGCCCGCGCCGAGCGCCGCGTCCAGGGAGGCGCGCCAGTCGTCGTCGCTCTCGCCGGGGGTGCCGTAGATCAGGTCCAGGTTGACGTGGCCGAAGCCCGCCGCGCGTGCCTCGGCGACACAGGCCTCGGGGCGGCCGGGGGTGTGCGTACGGTCCAGGACGTCCAGGACGTGGCGGCGGGCGCTCTGCATTCCGAAGGAGATCCGGTTGAAGCCGCCCGCGCGCAGGGTCTCCAGGTAGCCGGGGTCCACCGACTCCGGGTTCGCCTCGGTGGTCACCTCGGCGTCCGGTGCCAGGCCGAACTCCTGCCGGATCACCGTGAGCATCCGCACCAGGTCGTCGGCGGCGAGCAGGGTGGGGGTGCCGCCGCCCACGAAGACCGTACGGACCTCACGGGGGTCGTCGCCGAGGACCTTGCGGGCGAGGCGGACCTCGTCGGCGAGGGTCTCGGCGTAGTTGTCGCGGGAGGCGAGCACGCCGCCGGTGCCGCGCAGCTCGGTGGCGGTGTAGGTGTTGAAGTCGCAGTAGCCGCACCGCGTGGCGCAGTACGGCACGTGCAGATAGAACCCGAGGGGCCGCTCGGCCGCGCCGCGCAGGGCACTGTCGGGCAGCGAGCCGTCCTCGGGGACGGGCTCACCGTCGGGAAGTGCGGAAGGCATGTCCCCCATTGTCCCGTACCGCGGCGGCTGCCCCGCCAGCCTGTGGATAACCCCTCAGAAGAGCGGCCCACGACGGGACACCGCGGGAACGCCGCAGGGGCGGACCGTTCCCGGCCCGCCCCTGTGATCAGGTACTCCGCCGAGGCCTCAGGCCTCGCGCGCGCCCGCGTACATCTCGTCGATGAGGCCCTTGTAGGCACGCTCGACCACCGGGCGCTTCAGCTTGAGGCTCGGGGTCAGCTCGCCGTGCTCCACGTCGAGGTCGCGCGGCAGCAGCTTGAACTTCTTGATCGTCTGCCAGCGCTGGAGGCCCTCGTTGAGCTCCTTGACGTAGCCCTCGATCATCTCGACGGTGGCGGGTGCGGCCACCACCTCGGCGTAGGACTTGCCGCCCAGGCCGTTCTCCGCGGCCCATTCGAGGATCGCGGGCTCCTCCAGGGCGATCAGGGCGGTGCAGTAGTTCCGGTCGGCGCCGTGCACCAGGATGTTGGAGACGTACGGACAGACCGCCTTGAACTGGCCCTCCACCTCGGCCGGGGCCACGTACTTGCCGCCCGAGGTCTTGATGAGGTCCTTCTTGCGGTCGGTGATCCGCAGGTAGCCGTCGGCCGAGAGCTCGCCGATGTCACCGGTGTGGAACCAGCCGTCGGACTCCAGGACCTCGGCGGTCTTTTCCTGGAGGCCGTGGTAGCCCTGCATGTTGTTCGGGCCGCGCAGCAGGATCTCGCCGTCGTCGGCGATACGGACCTCGACCCCGGCCAGGGGCTTGCCGACCGTGCCGGTCCGCAGTGCCTCGCCCGGGTTGAGGAAGGCGGGCCCCGAGGTCTCGGTCAGGCCGTAGCCCTCCAGGATCTGCACACCGGCACCCGCGAAGAAGTAGCCGATCTCGGGCGCGAGCGCCGCACCGCCGGAGACACAGGCACGCAGCCTGCCGCCGAACGCCGCGCGGAGCTTCTTGAAGACGAGCGCGTCGGCGACCTTGTACTTGAGGCGCAGACCGAGCGGCGCGCTCGCCTTGCCGGTGCGGCGGAAGTTGTCCTGGGTGACCTTGGCCCACTCGCGGGCCACGTCGGCCGACCAGAGGAAGATCTTGTACTTGGTGTCACCACCGGCCCGCGCCTTGGCCGCGACACCGTTGTAGACCTTCTCGAAGATGCGCGGCACGGAGCACATGTACGTGGGCTGCACGACCGGCAGGTTCTCGATGATCTTGTCCACCCGGCCGTCGACGGCGGTGACATGGCCGACCTCGATCTGGCCGGACAGCAGCGCCTTGCCGAAGACGTGGGCGAGCGGCAGCCACAGGTACTGCACGTCCTCCTGACCGACCAGGCCGGTGGCGGCGATCGCCTTGGCCATGTAGGACCAGCAGTCCTGCGGCAGCCGGACGCCCTTGGGGCGGCCGGTGGTGCCGGAGGTGTAGATCAGGGTGGCGAGCTGGTCGCTGGTGATCGCGGAGACGCGCTCCTTGATCAGCTCGGGCTCCTTCTCCAGGAGCGCCGTACCGCGCGCCTCCAGGTCCGCGAGGCTGAGCACCCAGCCCTCGGGGTCGCCCGGCTCGGCACTCACGCCCTCGGGGTCGATCACCACGACGTGCGCCAGGGCGGGCAGTTCCGCGCGGCGCTCCCGAGCCTTGGCCAGCTGCTCCGCGTCCTCCGCGATCAGCACCCGGCTGCCGGAGTCGGACAGGATGTAGGCGGCCTCGTCCGCGTTGGTCTGCGGGTACAGCGTCGTGGTGGCGGCGCCCGCGCAGAGGATGCCGAAGTCCGCGAGGACCCAGTCCAGGCGGGTGGCGGAGCCGAGGGCGACCCGCTCCTCGGGCTGCACGCCGAGGTCGACCAGGCCGGCGGCGATCCGGAAGATCCGCTCGGCGGACTGTGCCCAGCTCAGCGACTTCCAGTCGTCCGGGCCCTGCCCCGAGGCGGCCGGCACCGGATATCGGAACGCCTCGATGTCGGGCGTCGCCGCCACGCGCTCCAGGAGAAGGTGCGCCACGGAGGGCGGCCGGTTTTCGATCTGGGTCTGTGTGTCGCTCACGACATCCTCCGAGGCCCGCGCCAAGTGCGCACGAAGACAGTGCGGCTGACGGGTTCACTGGCTGGTTGCGGCTGCTTGCTTAACTCGCGAGTAACTATCGAGCAGTGATCAGGGTATTCCGCGTTCGGCCGCCATGTAAGAGGCCACGAGGTGTCACTTCCTACAGACGGAGGCATCTGAGCGTGGCACGGCTCACACCGCTACGGGCCCGCCGCACTCGTGTGCGGCGGGCCCGTACGGGTGTGCCGGAAGATGTCACGTCTGATCGATTTCCGGCCTATTTCTTGCTCTTGGCCTGGCCTCCGCTGTCATCGCTGGAGAGGACCGCGATGAACGCTTCCTGGGGCACCTCGACGGATCCGACCATCTTCATCCGCTTCTTGCCCTCCTTCTGCTTCTCGAGCAGCTTGCGCTTACGGGAGATGTCACCGCCGTAGCACTTGGCGAGCACGTCCTTGCGGATGGCACGGATGGTCTCGCGCGCGATCACCCGCGAACCGATGGCCGCCTGCACGGGCACCTCGAAGCTCTGCCGCGGGATGAGCTCCCTCAGCTTGGCGACGAGCCGCACCCCGTAGGCGTACGCCGCGTCCTTGTGCGTGATCGCGGAGAACGCGTCGACCTTGTCGCCGTGCAGCAGGATGTCGACCTTGACCAGGCTGGAGGACTGCTCGCCGGTGGGCTCGTAGTCGAGCGAGGCGTAGCCGCGGGTCTTGGACTTCAGCTGGTCGAAGAAGTCGAAGACGATCTCCGCGAGCGGCAGCGTGTAGCGGATCTCGACCCGGTCCTCGGAGAGGTAGTCCATGCCGAGCAGCACACCGCGGCGGGTCTGGCACAGCTCCATGATCGCGCCGATGAACTCGCTCGGCGCGAGGATCGTGGCCCGCACCACCGGCTCGTACACCTCGGAGAGCTTGCCCTCGGGGAACTCGCTCGGGTTGGTGACCGTGTGCTCGGCGCCGTCCTCCATCACCACGCGGTAGACCACGTTGGGCGCGGTGGCGATCAGGTCGAGGCCGAACTCGCGCTCCAGGCGCTCGCGCACCACGTCCAGGTGCAGCAGACCGAGGAAGCCGACCCGGAACCCGAAGCCGAGAGCGGCCGAGGTCTCCGGCTCGTAGACCAGCGCGGCGTCGTTGAGCTGGAGCTTGTCCAGGGCCTCGCGCAGCTCGGGGTAGTCGGAGCCGTCCAGCGGATACAGGCCCGAGAAGACCATCGGCTTGGGGTCCTTGTAGCCGCCGAGCGCTTCCTCGGCCCCCTTGCTCAGGGAGGTGATCGTGTCACCGACCTTGGACTGGCGGACGTCCTTCACACCGGTGATCAGATAGCCGACCTCGCCGACGCCGAGCCCGTCCGCCGGAAGCATCTCCGGCGAGTTGGTCCCGATCTCAAGGAGCTCGTGGGTCGCGTTGGTGGACATCATCCGGATCCGCTCACGCTTGTTGAGCTGACCGTCCACCACACGTACATAGGTCACGACGCCCCGGTAGGAGTCGTACACCGAGTCGAAGATCATCGCGCGGGCGGGCGCGTCGGCGACACCGACCGGATGCGGGATCTCCGCCACCACCCTGTCGAGCAGGTCCTCCACACCGAGGCCGGTCTTCGCGGAGACCTTCAGGACCTCGTCGGGGTCGCAGCCCACCAGGTTCGCGAGCTCCTCGGAGAACTTCTCCGGCTGCGCGGCAGGCAGGTCGATCTTGTTCAGGACAGGAATGATCCTGAGGTCGTTCTCCATCGCGAGATAGAGGTTGGCCAGGGTCTGCGCCTCGATGCCCTGCGCCGCGTCCACCAGCAGGACAGTGCCCTCGCAGGCGGCGAGCGAGCGGGAGACCTCGTAGGTGAAGTCGACGTGGCCCGGGGTGTCGATCATGTTCAGGATGTGGGTACGGCCCTGCCCCTCGCCCGCGGTGGGCGCCCAGGGCAGGCGTACGGCCTGCGACTTGATCGTGATGCCGCGCTCGCGCTCGATGTCCATCCGGTCGAGGTACTGGGCGCGCATCTGCCGCTGGTCGACCACGCCGGTGAGCTGGAGCATGCGGTCGGCCAGCGTGGACTTGCCGTGGTCGATGTGCGCGATGATGCAGAAATTGCGGATCAGAGCCGGGTCGGTACGGCTCGGCTCGGGCACATTAATAGGTGTCGCGGGCACGCAGGGTCCTGATTCTCGAGGCGCCGGGCGTCTGGCTCGGTACAGCCGCGCACCGCCCGTGCCACCCTTGCGGGCCGGTCCGGATCCGGTACGAAGCGCTGATACGTAGGGTCCATGCTCCCACGGGTCGGGGACTGCGCACGGTTTGGGCCACTCGGAGCCCGACTGCTAGCCTGGGCAGCTGTGTCTCGTGTCCTGTCCGTACTGGTGACAGCACCGGACACAGCGAGCAGTACCAGCAGTACCCGCAAGCGGTTCCGCGGCTTCTCCGCGGTACCAGACATTCTGAACCTGAAAAGGCTCTTTCGTGGCGAACATCAAGTCCCAGATCAAGCGGATCAAGACCAACGAGAAGGCCCGCCAGCGCAACAAGGCGGTCAAGTCCTCTCTGAAGACCTCGATCCGCAAGACCCGTGAGGCAGTTGCCGCGGGTGACGTCGAGAAGGCCAACGAGAACCAGCGCGCCGCTGCGCGTCTGCTCGACAAGGCCGTCTCGAAGGGCGTCATCCACAAGAACCAGGCCGCCAACAAGAAGTCGGCCCTGGCTTCCCAGGTCGCTGCCCTCAAGGGCTGAATTTCTCGGTCCGGGTCCACGCGACCCGGTTCGGACGACTTGACCGTCGACCGGGGCTGAAAGCGGGCCCTCTCATCCGCTTCCCGGCCGACACCAAGGATTCGCACGCGGCCTGCGTTCGCCACGCGGGTGCGAATCCAACGGATTCACCAGTTTCGTCGAAGGACCCCGTCTCCACCCTTTCCCCAGGGCGGTGACGGGGTCCTTCGGTTTTCTGTGCCTGTGCCTGTGCCTGGCTCCGGGTGCCGATCCGCGCCTGGCTCCGGGTTTCCGACCTACGCCGGACTCCGGGCTCCCGGCTACGGCCGCGGGGGCTCGGGGTGCTGCGGAGGCAGGGGCTGTGACTGGGGCTGGGACTCTTGCCGCGACTCAGGGTACGGCTGCTGGCCCTCCTGCGGAGGCTCGGCGTGCGGGTGCTCGGCGTGCGGCGGGTTCGTGCCGGGCTGCGGGCCGAGGCCGCCGGAGATGTTCAGCATCATGGTCTCGCCGGGCGAGGCGGGAGCTGCGGGGGATTCGGGGGCAGGGGGCGCGCGGAAGGCCATGGTCTGCGCGGGCGGGGCGGGCTGCGCAGGTGCCTCAGGGGCGGGGTGCGCGCGGAACGCCATGGTCTGCGCGGGCGGGGCGGGCTGCGCCGGGGTCTCAGGGGACTCGGGAGCAGGTTGTACGCGGAAGGCCATCGTCTGCGCGGGCGGGGCGGGCGTCTCCGACTGAGGCTGGGACGGAGTCTGGGCCGGGGGCTGGGGTTGCGGCTGAGCCGGGGACTGCGGGTTGGCCAGGGGCTGCGGCTGGGACTGAGGCGCGGGCTGAGCCTGGGGCTGGGCGCGGAACGCCATGGTCGGGGCGCTGCCCGTCGGGGCGGCGCCCGGCTGCGCGGGCCCGCCCGTCGGTCCCGGGTCGGGCACCGCGCCGAAGGCCATGGTCCGCTCGGCGGGCGGGATCCCCTGCCCCTGCGAGACGCCCGGGGCCGCGGGCTGGGCGTACGGCTGCGCGGGGGCGCCCGGCTGGGCGGCGCCGGGCGCGGGAGCCTGCTGGGCGTAGGGGCCGGTGCCGGGCGGGGGCGTGTGTCCGCCGTGACCGTACTGCTGCTGTGCCTGAGCCGCGAACGGATTGCCCGACGCCTGGCCGCCCCCGGCGAAGGGGTTGCCGGTCGCCTGCTGCGGCGCTGCGGCGGCGAAGGGATTGCCGTCGGGCTCTCCCATGCCGGGCCCGAAAGGATTGCCGTGGCCGGGGAGTTGGCCGCCCGGCGGAAGGTAGCGCGTACGCCCCGACTCGTCGGTCACCGCGGTGTACCCCGCCTGCTGAAGGCGCGCCGCGAACTTCGCGTTGCGCTTCCTGGTGACGAAGAAGCCTACGCCGAGGATGGCCATGAGGAGCGCCCACAGGCCCGCCGAGTACGGCGCCAGGTCCGACCCGGCCTGCACCGCGGCGATACCGCAGCCCAAGGTGACACCCACGCCGCCCATCACCATGCGCTTCTCGGCGCTCTTGCCGGTCAGGTCGAAGTTGATGCGGGCCTTGAGGAGTTCGAGCGCGGCGGGCTCGAAGGGCGGCAGTTCGCCGCCCGCGGCCGCCTGCGGGTACTGCGCCCAGGACCGGCCCGCCCGTTCCCGCGCCTGCGGTGTGAGGTCGGGCACGATCAGCATCTTGAGCGCGGAGTTCTGCGATCCGGCCTGCCGGACATCCGCGTACTGGTAGCCGAACTGTTCGGCGAGAAAGGCGAGTCGGGCGAGCTTCTTCACCGAGGCCATCCTGCTGGTGAGTTCGACGATCTCCCCGCTCGCCATCAGCTCGAACATCTTGCTTATCTGGCGCTTGCTCACGTGCTGTCTCCCGCCGGCCTGTCTCTCGTAGGGCGTTGGTCGGCCGCCCCCAAAGCCCTCAGCAAACGCGCAAGCGCTGCGTCGCGTCAACACCGGGCATCGGATCACCCCGTCCCGCGCGGTCGAGGGGTAGGTCCGGTTGCCCTCATTTCCACTGTTCAGCAGGGGAGTTGCCGAACTCGGTGGCGGATGACGGACGTTTCGAACCAGCTCGGTTGCCGTACCGGATCCGGGTGGCCGGGAGAAGAACGAGCTGTGTGTGGCTGTGTGCGTACGGGAAGAACTCGCATTGCTCACACGCAGGCGTCTCCTGCGCTTGGGTGCGGTGCATGGGCGTGTGCGGTGCGGTGCGGTGCAGTGCAGTGCAGTGCAGTGCAGTGCAGTGCAGTGCGAGAACGGGCCCGGCCGGGCAGAGGTTACGGGCGGCCGCTGCGGGCGGCTCGCGCGATCGTGACGACGGCCTTCTCCAAGGCGTACTCGGGATCGTCGCCACCGCCCTTGACGCCCGCGTCGGCCTCGGCGACCGCACGCAGGGCCACGGCCACGGCGTCCGGGGTCCAGCCGCGCATCTGCTGCCGGACCCGGTCGATCTTCCAGGGCGGCATGCCCAGTTCACGGGCCAGGTCGGCGGGCCGGCCACCGCGGGCGGAGGACAGCTTGCCGATGGCGCGTACGCCCTGGGCGAGCGCACTGGTGATGAGGACGGGAGCCACTCCCGTCGACAGGGACCAGCGCAGCGCTTCGAGCGCCTCGGCCGCGCGGCCCTCCACGGCACGGTCCGCCACGGTGAAGCTGGACGCCTCCGCCCGCCCCGTGTAGTACCGGCCCACCACCGCCTCGTCGATGGCCCCCTCCACGTCCGCCGCCAACTGTGCGACGGCGGAGGCCAGTTCACGCAGATCGCTGCCGATCGCGTCCACCAGCGCCTGGCACGCCTCCGGACTGGCGGACCGCGCGAGCGCACGGAACTCCGCACGGACAAAGGCCAACCTGTCCGCGGGCTTGGTCATCTTCGGACAGGCGACCTCACGCGCACCCGCCTTGCGTGCCGCGTCGAGCAGACCCTTGCCCTTGGCTCCGCCCGCGTGCAGCAGTACCAGGGTGATCTCCTCGACCGGAGCGCCGAGATACGCCTTGACGTCCTTGACCGTGTCCGCCGAGAGATCCTGCGCGTTGCGCACGACCACGACCTTGCGCTCGGCGAACAGCGAAGGGCTGGTCAGCTCCGCCAGCGTCCCCGGCTGCACCTGGTCGGGCGTGAGGTCCCGGACATCGGTGTCCGCATCCGCGGCACGCGCGGCCGCCACCACCTGCTGCACCGCACGGTCGAGCAGCAGGTCCTCCTGCCCCACCGCGAGTGTGACGGGAGCCAGCGGATCATCGTCGTTCTGATTCTTCCTGGCCATCGCGCCAAGCATCGCACGGGGCACTGACAGCCGGGGACCGGCCGAGGGGCGAGGGGGCTCGTCCGGCAGGGAGAGGCCTGGCGGGTGGGGGAGATCCGGAGGGAAGTCCGGTGGGGCGGCCCGTGAGGCAGCTCGGTGGGGCGGAGGAGTTTGGGGGCGATGGCCGGGAGCGGCTTGTGCGCCGGACCGGGCGCGCGTATGCAGGGCTGCTACGGCTCTTCGCGCCAGCCGTCCCACTCGGCGGCGAAAGCGTTCAGCTGCTCCACCTCGAGTCGCTCCTCCGCGTCTTCGACGGGGACGAGCCACTGGGCGTCCTCGGCGTCGTCCTCACCGGCGAGCGCGTCCCGCACCGGCCGCGGCGACTCATGGAGCCCGAACCTCTCGACCAACTCCGCGGCCGCTTCCTCCGCGGACTCACGGTCGGGCAGTACCAGCACATGTCGTACGTCGTTCACCGGCCCATACTCCTGCACCGCAGGGCCGGGGTTCCATCCGGGCGAGCTCTACTGGGCGAGGGGAGGAGACCAGAGAAGTTGGGCGGCGGCACCTTCGGGCCTGAAGCGCGCCACCGGGCCTGAGCGGCGGCCATCAAGGCCAAGGTTCCGCGCGCTCTGCCGTGCCGCGCGCCGTCAGGCTTGCGAGATGAGCGCCTTCGGCACCATCTGCACGTCCAGGTTCACGGTGATGCTCCGGCCCACCGCAGCGATGCCACGGGCCAGCATGGTCTGCCAGTTGACGGTGAAATCGTCCCGGTGCAGTTCCGTGGTGGCGCGACAGGCGGCGCGCGGCTCACCCTCCATGCCGGTGCCCAGACCGAGGTACTCCGTCTCGAGCGTGACCGTACGCGTCACTCCGTGCAGCGACAGTGCTCCCGTCACCGCCCATCGGTCGCCACCGCGGTGCGCGACCCGGTCGCTGTAGAACTCAAGCGTCGGAAAGGCCTCCACATCCAGGAAGTCGGGGCTGCGCAGGTGGTCGTCACGCATCGGCATATTCGTATCGATCGACGCCGCGTCGATCACGACATGCATCGCCGATTCCTCAATTCTTTCGGCTATCCGTATCGCTCCGGCGAACCTGTTGAACCTGCCGTGAATGCGCGCCAGCCCGATGTGCCGCACCGTGAAGGAGATGGCCGAGTGCGCGGGATCGACCTCCCAGTCGCCCGCCTCGGGCAGCCGGGGAAGCTGCCCGATCTGCAGCGTGACGTCGCCGAGTGCGGCGTGCCCGTTCTCCACCACGGAGGTCGTCGCACGGTACGGCGCGAAGCCCTCCGCCGCGACCGAGACCCGGTACTCACCCGGCGGCAACGTCACCACGAACGAGCCGTACGGGTCCACCGCACCACGCACCACGACCTCGCCCGCCGCATCGCTGACCCCGAACTCCGCCGCCGACACCGCCCGTTGCCCGGGGTCGACCACGCGGCAGCTGAGCATCCCTGCCCGCGCGGGCAACGGAATCGTGGCGAGCGCACCCGAGCCCTCCGTGCGATCCCTGCGCTTTCTCGACCAGCGGGCAGCCATTGGCGAGCACCTCAGCCCATTCGACTCGACTCGACTTCAACTCGAACGCGAACCAGACCCTCGACACCGATCGGAGGCATTCGACCACTGTTGCCGTATTCGAGGCAACAGAGCGGCATGACACAGATAAATCACTTACTTCGATCTCGTGAAGAGAGACGGGAATTAACCATTGCGGATTCAACTATCAGTGGTGGCCGGAAATGGGGGCTTCGGGCCGTTCGCACTTCCTGGGGCCCTCCCCCCTCCCCCTCCCCTCCCGCCCACCTCCACCACCTCCACCCGCCCGGCCTCTGCCCGACCCCTCCGCCACCCCCACCCGCTACCTCTGCCCGGGCTCTCCCCTCCCGTCTCCTCGCCCTCCTCCCGCCCTACCCGCCCCTCCGCATGGCCGCCTCTCCGCACGGCCATCTCTCCACTCGCCCCCTCCCTCAGTGCCGCCGCCCCTCACCCGCCCCCGCTCACCACCCGCCGTCAGCCACCCGCAGCCCCGCACCTCCGCTCCCCGCCACCGCCAAGGCCCCGCTCTCGTCGGTGCGCCTCACCTCGGCGCCGCCCGCCCGCAGGGCCTGAACCGTGCGCGGGGACGGGTGACCGTACGGGTTGTCCTCGCCCACGGAGATCAGTGCCAGCCGCGGCCTGGCCCGCCGCAAGAGCAACGGGTCCTGGTACGCGGATCCGTGATGGGCCACCTTCAACACGTCAACCCCGGCGAGCGCGCCGCCGTACCGGCTCGCCAACAGGGCCCGCTGGCCGGGTGGTTCGAGGTCGCCGAGGAGGAGCATCCGGATCCCGTGGGTCCGGACCAGCAGGGCAACGCTCGCGTCGTTGGGCCCTTCCGGCAGGAACTCCGGTGGCGGCCACAGCACTTGCCATTCCAGGTCCCCGGTACGGCGGCGCTCCCCGGCCACGGCCTGTCGTACGGGGATCCGCCGCGCTGCCGCCTCACGGTGTACGAACTCCGCCTGCTCCAGCGGCTCCGGAAGGCGCGTCGTCTCGATCACGCCAACCGAGCGGCCGCGCAGGAGCCCCGGGAGACCGGCCACGTGGTCGGCGTGGAAGTGGGTCAGCAGCACCAGACGGATCCGGCTGATGCCGAGCCTGCGCAGGCACCGGTCCGCGAGGACGGGGTCCGGGCCCGCGTCGATGACCACGCCCGAGCCGTCGCCCACCGCGAGCACGGTCGCGTCCCCTTGGCCCACGTCGCACATCGCGAAGCGCCATCCGGGCGGGGGCCAGCCGGTGATCACGCGGGTCAGAGGTGCGGGCTGGATCACGACGAGCGCCAGGCCGAACGCGCACAGGACGCATATCCACGGGTGCCGGACGAGTCTGCGGCCCAGGACGACCAAGGCCACGGTGAGCAGCGTGAGCAGCAGTGCCCCGCTCCAGCCGCCGGGCCAGTGCAGGCCGCTGCCGGGCAGTCCGGCCCCGCTACGCGCGACCCGTACGATCCACAGCACCGGCCAACTCCCGCACCACGCGAAGAACTCGGCGAGTGGCATCGCGACCGGCGCCGTCAGGAGCGCGCCGAATCCCAGGATCGTCGCCGGTGCCACCGCCGCCTCAACGAGCAGGTTGCAGGGCACCGCCACGAGGCTGACCCGTGCCGCCATCACCACAACGACCGGGGCACACACCGCCTGCGCCGCCAGGGCGGCGGCCAGGGCCTCGGCCGGACGCGGAGGCATGCCTCTGTCGCGCAGTGCCTGGCTCCATCGTGGTGCGAGGACCAGGAGTGCACCGGTCGCCAGGACCGAGAGGACGAATCCGTAACTGCGTGCCAGCCACGGGTCGTACAGGACCAGCAGGATCACGGCGGCGGCCAGCGCGGGCAGCAGTGATCTGCGGCGGCCCGTGGCCAGCGCCAGCAGGGCGATGGACCCGCAGGCGGCTGCCCGCAGCACGCTCGGTTCGGGTCTGCACACCAGGACGAATCCGAGTGTCAGTGCCTCTCCGAGGAGGGCTGTCGTGCGCAGGCCGAGGCCGATTTGTGGCGCGAGGCCGCGCCGTTCGGCGCGGTGGGCGGTTCCCGGCGGCCCGGTCAACAGGGCAAGCAGAATGGTGAAGTTGGCACCGCTGACCGCCAGTACATGGGTGAGGTCGGTGGCCCGGAAGGAGTCCTGCAGTTCCGGAGTCATCCTGGAGGTGTCACCGACCACGAGCCCCGGCAATACGGCCGCCGCGTCCGTCGGCAGCGACCGCGTCGCCTCCCGCAGCCCCACCCGCATCCGCCCCGCGAACCTCTGCGGCGCAGACGGCCCCCGGATCACCTCGGGCCCCTCCCCCGCAGGCACCCTGACGACAGCGGCGACCCGGTCGCCCGTCTTGAACGACGGCGCAAGCCGCGCCCTCACCCGCACCTCGGTGGAGGGGAGCAGCTCCAACCAGGGCGACTGCTGCCTGGCATCGGATCCGGTCGCCTCTGGTTCCGATCCGAGCGCCCTCGATTCCGCTGCCGAACCCAGCCCCGCTCCGGGTCCCAGCGCTGGCACTGGCACTGGCACTGGCACTGGCACTGGCACTGGCACCGAGTGCGATGCCGCCGATGCCGAGTCGGATGCCGATCCGGGCCCTGTCCCGGACTCGGACTTGGACTTGGACTTGGACTTGGACTTGGACTTGGACACCGCGTCGGCGAGGACCAGAACCGGCGCTCGGGTACGGGTTGCCGATCCGTCCGGTGCCACGATCCGTCGCACTTCGGCGTCCAGCACGATTGCCGCCGGGAGGGAACGGTCGCCTTCGATACGTGGCCGACTGCGCCGAGGGTCGGTGGTGATTCTCAGGTCGAGTGTCGTCTCGGCGTAGCGACGGGCGAGTTCGGGGACGGGTCCGCGTCGTACCTCGGCACTGTGCAGCGTGGCCGAAGCCGCCGAGGCGGCCACGCTCAGGAACACGGCTCCGGCCGTGTACCTGCCCCACAGCGCGCCCGCCGTTCCCGTCGCCGCTTCTCGCCCGGAGGCCCACAGCTTCGTCGACGCGAGTACGAGCGCTCCCAGCGCACCGGCGACCACCGCCATCGTCGAACCCGTGCGAAGGGACGCCGCGGTCGTCAGGGCCGCGGTTGCCCAGACCGCGAGAGCCGGGAGCAGGAGCCGCAGATCCGTCGGCCCCTCTTGGCGTGGGTGGGAAGCACCGAGCGGGCTGGCTGCCTCCGCGTGAACGTCGGGACGTGACCCGCGACGCTGTACGTTCCGCTCCTCCGGTGGGGTCATGGGCTGACCAGAGTTCGCAAGTCGGCGAAGCGACGGTCGCCGATGCCGTTCACCTGACGCAGCTCGTCCACGGAGCGGAAGCCGCCGTGCTGGGTGCGGTAGTCGACGATGTGCTGGGCCAGTACAGGCCCCACGCCGGGCAGGGCGTCCAGTTGTTCCACCGTGGCGGTACTGAGGGCCACAGGCGTACCGGCCGCCCCACCGGCTCCTGGTACACCGCCCGTTGCCGTCGGCGTCCGCGCGGACGCGGCCCCCGGGCCGGTCACCGCTACGCCACCGCCTCCGGTACCACCCGACGGCACTGGGCCCCCGACCACCACCTGTTCCCCGTCGATCAACACCCGAGCCCGGTTGAGGCCGACGGTGTCCGTGCCGGGGCGCACACCTCCCGCGGCTCGCAGGGCGTCCTCGACGCGTGCCCCGGCCGGGAGGCGCCGCAGCCCGGGCCGGCGTACCTTTCCGCTGATGTCCACGTAGATCTGGCCACCGGGCACACCGGCCGAAGGTCCCGCCGGGCTGCCCGAGGGTCCGGTACTCGCCCTCTCGGCCCCGTCGACCGGCGCCTCCGACACGGCTCGTACGACATCCGGGGGTCCGACCGCCTCCGTACGGCCCGACCAGAAGTAGTGCGCCGCGAACGCCGCTGCCAACGCCAGCACCGCTACGAGCGCGATGACGCTCCGCCGCTCCAGCCCGCACCGCGGTTGCATCCAGAGCGGCAGCCGGTCCCGAACCGCCGGAAGAATGCGCTCACGCCACAATCCGGCGCGTGTGGCGGGGAGTTCGTCGGCGGGTAGTGCCCTGCCGGATCGCCCCTCACGGGAAGGTTCCTCGGCAGCAGGTGCACCGGTAATGAACTCTTCGTTGGATTGGTGGCGCTGCTTTTGCCCTACCGCCGAACATTCGCGCGTCGAATCAGCCGAGAGGCCGGGGACCAACGCGTCTCCGACTTCGCACGCCGTACTCGCACCGGCACTGGCACTGGCACTGGCACCGACACCGGCACGGATCGGAGCGCCTTCGACCTGCCACCCCTTGCGGCTCCTCGCCACCTCCCCGGGCGGCTCCCCACTCAGGACCGCTGAACTACTTTTCTCTTTCTGTCCGTTCGGCTCTGAGTGCAGGCCCCTCGGTGTCCGCACCCATGCGGACACCGGCCACTCGACGCGCTCGTCTTCCCTGGCACTCGCATGCACCCCACCGCCGCCCTCGCCCTCCCTGCTGTTCTCCCCACCGCCCTCCCCACTCCCTTCCGCGAACAACGCGCGTGCTCGCAGGTGGAGTTCTTCCTGGGACTGGCGTCCGCGACGGCCCCGTGCGCGGTGGCGGGCTCGTGACCGTACGTCGGAGGAAGGACCTCGCCCCGGCCCGCTGCCCGCCCTGCCAGTGGCAGTTGAGACAACTCGCGGGACAGAGACCGATGTCAGGGTGAGAACGGAAGAGGAAGAGGAAGAGAAAGAGGGAGAGGACGTGGAAGTGGGAGATTGCGCGGTGAGCGCTTCGCCTGGGGGCTCGGGATACGTGTGGAATGCCATGCCCGGGACGCTAAAGCAGCGAGCCCAGAAATGATGATCTTGGTCAAATGCGGTGGGTAACCCCGCGGTTGTGGATAACTCCGTCACTCACAAAGGTGAATTCACCCTCGCCGACTCCACCTTCACCAAGCAAACACCACGCGCCGCACAGCACCACGAACCACGCACCGCGAACCACGCACCATGCAGCACCACACACCGCCCACCCCAGAGAGTCCCCACAACCGCAAGCCCCTCCCTACTCCCCCCGCACAGTCCCATCCCACCGCCAGTCCTCCAACCGCTCCCGCCCCGCCAACTCCCCACGCCCCGTGGCCCACAGCAGCGTGGCCCAGGGGTCGCCGTCCGCAGGTGCCTGCGGGAACAGTCGGTCAAGGACGCGTCGGCACAGGTCCGGCGGCGCCGTCCACGTGAGCGACAGGGCCTCGGCCAGGTCGTGCAGGTGGACCAGGGTTTCCACCACGCCCATGGCGGCGAACCCTTCCGGGTCCGAGAGGCCGTAGGCGTGGTGGCCGCGGGCCGTCGAAGGCGTGGTGCGGACGACGGCGCTCAGCATGACGGCGCTGGCCTCAAGTACGCGCAGCAGGCCCGTCGTTCCGGCGGCGCGGTCGGCTCGGACCAGGTTCGCGGGATCGCCTGGGCGGTCGTTCTCCCAGCGGAAGGGCACATGGCCGTCCTGGCTCCCGGTGCCGATCTGTGCGGCGTAGAAGAACAGGTCGTCGCAGATGTGTTCCACCGTCTCCCAGCAGGTCCACTCCAGGGTCCCCGCCATGGCCTCCCAGACCTCGGGCGCGGCCGGGGCGGTGCGCAGCGTGGTCACGGCGAGTCCGACGGCCAGGTCCACGTCGTCGGCGGTGACGGGAGAGCGGCGGGATGATGCTTCGTGTTCCGGGTTGGCAAGCATCCGTGGACCCTAACTCGCGCCCCACCGACGGGTCCCCGCAATTTCCGGGTGGCGAAACTCCCCTGGTCAACGACCCCTCCGCTGCCTCTCCACAGCCTTGGCCCCGCCGCCCCCTCTCCACGGCCTCGGCCTTGGCCCGGCCGCACCCGCTCCACGACCCTGGCCGTCCTCACCGGGACGAGACCACGACCCCCAACAACCCGGGTCCGGTGTGTGCCCCGATCACCGCGCCGATCTCGCTGACGTGCAACTCGCCGAGCCCGGGGACGCGTTCGCGCAGGCGTTCCGCGAGGGCGGCGGCGCGTTCGGGGGCGGCGAGGTGGTGCACCGCGATGTCGACGGGGGCGCTACCGGTGCGTTCCGCGACGATCTCTTCGAGACGGGCGATGGCGCGTGAGGCGGTGCGTACCTTTTCGAGGCTTTCGATGCGGCCTTCGTGCAGTTGCAGAAGGGGTTTGACGGCGAGTGCCGAGCCGAAGAGGGCCTGTGCGGCGCCGATGCGGCCGCCGCGGCGCAGATAGTCGAGGGTGTCGACATAGAAATACGCGGAGGTGGCCTCGGCGCGCTTCTGGGCGGCGAGGACCGCGTCCTCCATGCTTCCGCCGCTCTCCGCGGTCTCGGCGGCGGCCAGGGCGCAGAAGCCGAGGGCCATGGCGACCATGCCGGTGTCGACGACGCGTACCGGGACCGGGGCCTCGCGGGCGGCCAGTACGGCGGCGTCGTAGGTGCCGGAGAACTCCGAGGACAGGTGCAGGGAGACGATCGCTTCGGCGCCGGTGGCGGCGAGTTCGCGGTAGGTGGCCGCGAACTGTTCGGGGCTGGGCCGGGAGGTGGTGACCGAGGTCCGCTTCTGCAGGGCCTGGGCCAGGGAGCGGGCCGAGATCTCGGTTCCCTCTTCGTAGGCCTGGTCACCGAGGACGACGGTCAGGGGTACCGCCGTGATGCCATGGCGCCGCATCGCCGGTTGCGGCAGGTAGGCCGTGGAATCCGTAACGATCGCGACATGGCGGGACATGGCCTGGACATTACCTGGGGTATGAGGGTGGTGGCAGCCGGGGCTCGGAGCTGCCGCCGGGGGTCACGTGGTGTTCTCGGGGCGGGTGTTCTTCTGCCACGGGTACGGGGCCTGCGGCAATGTGGGTTCGGTGAGGGCGGGGCGCGGCGGGGGCGTGGGGTCCGCCTCGCGCGGGCCGGGTGCCGACGGGGGATTCGGCGGTGCGGCGGGCGCCTCGGCCGGGGCCGGATCCGGCCACTGCACGGGCTGCTCCGCCGGCTGTTCGGCATGCGGGGAGGTCTTCCAGTGCCGCAGTGCGCCGGTCTCGACGTCGATCTGGGCGCTCAGCATGTCGAGGTCGTCGTCGGCGAAGTGGCGGGCGCGGTCGCGGGCCGCCCACCGCAGGGAGTCGGCGGAGGCGGTGATCCGTTCGGTGCGCTCACGCAGTTCGGGCATGCGCCGGGCGAGCAGGGCACGGTCGGGTTCCGACTCCAGGTGCCGCAGTTCGGTGTCGAGTTCGCGGCCGTGGACGCTCAGCCGTTCGAAGAGCGCCAGGGACTCGCCGAGGGTGGTGTCCTCGCCGACCATGCCGTGCAGGGCGTCCTGTGTGGCGCGCATCGAGGCGCGCAGCCGCAGTCGGAGCTGCGCGAGTTCGGCGACGGGGCCGATCTGCGTGTACGACTTGGCGCGCAGCGTGGTGTCCTCGACGGTGCGGCGGGCCTGCTCGATGGTGCGGTCGACGCCCCGCTTGGCGGCGCGTACGGCCTTGACCGTCGCATACGCGCCGAGCGTCACGAAGAGCAGGAACAGCAGCGCCACGACGGCGACCACGACCTCCATGACACTCCTTCCGACGCCCGGCACTCGTTGGTGTGCACGCGCTCCCGTGCTTTGGCCCCCGTACTTCTACCACCGTAAACGCAACGGGCGGCCCGGAGGTTCCTGTCGGATTTCCTCCGGGCCGCCCGGCGGTGATCGCTTCACTGCCGGGCCGGCGCCGTCACGCACCGGGCGGCCCGGCGGCCGGTCAGGCGGGCACGATGTTGACCAGCTTCGGCGCCCTGACGATGACCTTGCGGATACCGGCGCCGTCCAGTGCCGCGACGACCTTCTCGTCGTTCAGCGCCGTCCGCTCCAGTTCCTCGTCGGAGATCGCCGGGGAGACCTCCAGGCGGGCCTTGACCTTGCCCTTGATCTGGACGACACAGGTGACCGTCTCGTCGACGACGTACGCGGGGTCGGCGACGGGGAAGTCCCGGTGCACCACCGAGTCGGTGTGGCCCAGCTTGCGCCACAGTTCCTCGGCGATGTGCGGGGCCAGCGGCGCGATCAGCAGCACCAGGTGCTCGGCGACGGTGCGGGGCACGGCGCCGGAGTTCTTGGTCACATGGTTGTTCAGCTCGGTGATCTTGGCGATGGCGGTGTTGAAGCGCATGCCCTCCAGGTCCTGGCGGACCCCGTCGACGGCCTTGTGCAGCGCCCGCAGCGTGTCGCCGTCGGCCTGCGGGTCCAGCTCGCTCTCGACGACCGTGACCTCACCGGTGACCTCGTCGACGATGTTGCGCCACAGCCGCTGCAGCAGCCGGTACTGCCCGATCACCGCGCGGGTGTCCCAGGGCCGGGACACGTCCAGCGGGCCCATCGCCATCTCGTACAGGCGCAGGGTGTCGGCGCCGTACTCGGCGCAGATCTCGTCGGGAGTGACCGCGTTCTTCAGGGACTTGCCCATCTTGCCCAGCAGCCGGGAGACCTTTTCGCCCTGGTAGTAGTAGGCGCCGTCCCGCTCCTCGACCTCGGCCGCGGGCACCGCGATGCCACGGCTGTCGCGGTAGACGTAGGCCTGGATCATGCCCTGGTTGAACAGCTTGTGGAACGGCTCGGCCGAGGAGATGTGGCCCAGGTCGAACAGGACCTTGGACCAGAACCTCGCGTACAGCAGGTGCAGTACGGCGTGCTCGGCGCCGCCCACGTACAGGTCGACGCCGCCGGTCGGCATGCCCTCGCGCGGGCCCATCCAGTACTGCTCGATGGCCGGGTCGACCAGCTTGTCGGCGTTGTGCGGGTCCAGGTAGCGCAGCTCGTACCAGCAGGAACCGGCCCAGTTGGGCATGGTGTTGGTCTCGCGGCGGAAGCGGCGCGGGCCTTGGCCGTCGCCCAGGTCCAGGGTGACGTTGACCCAGTCCTCGTTGCGGGACAGCGGGGTCTCGGGCTGGGTGTCGGCGTCGTCGGGGTCGAAGGTGCGCGGGGAGTAGTCCTCGACCTCGGGCAGTTCCAGCGGCAGCATCGACTCGGGCAGCGCGTGTGCGACGCCGTCCTCGTCGTAGACGATCGGGAAGGGCTCGCCCCAGTACCGCTGGCGGCTGAACAGCCAGTCGCGCAGCCGGAAGTTGACGGTGCCGCTGCCGATGCCGCGGCGCTCCAGCCATTCGGTGGTGCGGGCCTTGCCCTCGGTGACGCCCAGGCCGTTCAGGTCGATGTCGTCGTTGACGGAGTTGACCAGCTTCGCCTCGTAGGAGGAGAAGGCGTCGTCCCAGGCGGCCGGGTCGGTGCCGCGGCTGTCGGTGGGCTCGACCACGCAGCGCATGGGCAGTTCGAAGGCGCGCGCGAAGGCGAAGTCACGGGTGTCGTGCGCCGGGACCGCCATGATCGCGCCGGTGCCGTAGCCCATCAGGACGTAGTCGGCGATGAAGACGGGCACCTTGTCGCCGCTGACCGGGTTGACGGCGAAGGCGCCGGTGAACACACCGGTCTTTTCCTTGGCGTCGGCCTGCCGCTCCACGTCCGACTTGGCGGCCGCCTGCTTGCGGTAGGCGGTGACCGCCTCGCCGGGGGTGGCGTGGCCGCCGGTCCACACTTCGTGGGTGCCCTCGGGCCAGGCGCCCGGGACGATCGTGTCCACCAGCTCGTGCTCGGGCGCCAGCACCATGTACGTGGCGCCGAACAGGGTGTCCTGACGGGTCGTGAACACGGTGACGACGTCGTCGCCGACCGGGAAGTCGACCCGGGCGCCCTCGGAACGGCCGATCCAGTTGCGCTGCTGCAGCTTGATCGCCTCGGGCCAGTCCAGGCCGTCCAGATCGTTCAGCAGCCGGTCCGCGTAGGCGGTGATGCGCATGTTCCACTGGCGCAGCTTGGCCTTGAACACGGGGTAGTTGCCGCGCTCGGACCGGCCCTCGGAGGTGACTTCCTCGTTGGCCAGGACGGTGCCCAGGCCCGGACACCAGTTGACGGGGGCGTCGGAGGCGTAGGCCAGGCGGTACTCGCCCAGGACGCCCGCGCGCTCGGCGGCGCTCAGCTCACTCCAGGAGCGCCCGGAAGGCACCGCGCGCTCCCCGCTCGCGAACTGGGCGACCAGTTCGTCGATGGGCCGGGCCCGCTTCGCCTCGTCGTCGTACCAGGAGTTGAAGATCCGCAGGAAGATCCACTGGGTCCACTTGTAGTACTCGGGGTCGATCGTCGCGAACGACCGCCGCTTGTCGTGGCCCAGGCCCAGCCCGCGCAGCTGGGCCTTCATGTTCTCCATGTTGGCCTCGGTGGAGACCCGCGGGTGCGTGCCGGTCTGCACCGCGTACTGCTCGGCGGGCAGGCCGAACGCGTCGAAGCCCAGCGTGTGCAGGACGTTGTGGCCGGTCATCCGCTGGAAGCGGGCGAAGACGTCGGTGGCGATGTAGCCCAGCGGGTGGCCGACGTGCAGACCCGCGCCCGAGGGGTACGGGAACATGTCCATGATGAACCTCTTGGGACGCGCGGCCACCGCGGCGTCCCCGGACAGGTCGCCCGACGGATTCGGCGCCTCGTACGTGCCGTGCTCGTCCCAGAAGTCCTGCCAGCGCGCTTCGATACCGGCTGCCATGGCGGCCGTGTAGCGGTACGGTGCCGTGTTCGCCGCGTCGTCGGCGGTTGCCGTGTTCTCAGCGGCCTCCGCCGTTGCCTCGGCGGCGGAGGGATTCGTCTCGCTCATGATCCTCAAAGCTCCAGGGGTCGTCTCTGCCTGCGGTCCGGAAACGAAAAATCCCCTCGCACAGGAGGGGACGCCGCGCCGATTCCGACCGCTGTTCCCAGCCGGTCGGGACTGATCAGCGCGGCCCGCTAAGCAGAAGGCGTACGGCACGCATGGCGTCAGGGTACCGCAGCGCCTCAGCCGTGGGCGACGGAGTTCACCCCTCGGCCCACAGCGCACACAAGCGACCTGTCACCCCACCCACCGATCGCACAGCGGAGCCCGGCAACCACTCCCGCAGACGAGCCCGGCGACCAATCGGACACACAGGCCCGGCAACCCGACTCCCACAGCCCGCCGTCCGACCTCATGGGGGGTGTGGGTGGCGCAGCCCCCACAACGCGAGGGCGAAGCCCGAGCAAAAACAACGAAAGCGACCCGGCTCGCGCTTACCGCGAGCACAGATCGCCTATCGCTTTCGTGGAGCTAAGGAGAATTGAACTCCTGACCTCCTGCATGCCATGCAGGCGCTCTACCAACTGAGCTATAGCCCCGGGAGGTCTCCGCCCGGTTTCCCCGGCGGCGACGCCAACATTACACGGTCCTGGCGGGTGACCACCAAATCGGTTTCCGCGTCCCGGGCTCGCACGGAGCACGAAGGCGCACGTCATCGGCGCGCGCGGGGCAGGGGCGCCCGGAAATGACCGGGGCCCGGCTCCAAGTCCCGTTTGGTGAACGGTGGTTGGGCCGGGCCGGTTCAGGCGGTGGCGAAGGAGTAGAACCGCTTGAGCGTGCAGTGCTCGTCGAGGAGGCGTCCGTAGATCGGTTCGCCCTCGAGTTCGCGGTAGGTCTCTATGGGGTCGCCCTTGATGATCAGGGCGCGGGCGCATTCCTCGCACCAGTACTGGTACTCGGGGTTCAGCGGCTCCATGTCGCGGACGATGGGCGTACCGCTGCCGCACCAGTCGCACTTCCTCCTGTGTGCACCCATCGCTCAGCTCCAGCTGTGGCCGCAGGCCGTACACACGTAGGAGACGCCGCCGTTGTCGCCGAGAACCTGGGCGACATGGGCGGAGCCGCAGGTGGGGCAGTTCAGCAGGGTCCTCGCGGAGGCTGACTCGGGTGATACCGCTGCGCCGAGGAGTGAGGTCTCCCCGGGGTTGCGCGCAGGCATCGCTCTCCCTCCCGTCGGACCACTTCCCCACCGGCCGTCCCGATTCTGCCACGAGGGGCCCGTCACGGTCAGCGGCGGATCCGTACCAGACCGCTCACAGCCCCCATGACCGCCAGTGCGGCCAGCGCGAAGGCGCACCACAGGAGCGCGTCCGCACTGTGGTGCGCTCCCGGGCCGCCCGGGGTGTCCAGACGGTTCAGGTACAGGGCCCCGAAGGCGGCGACACCTATGAGCTGGCCGAGCTGGGTGACCGTGGCGAGCAGTCCGCTGGCGTCGGCCGCGTCCTCGGGCCGCACAGTTGACAGTGCCCCGGTCATGGCGGGGCCGAAACCCAGGGCGAGGCCCGCGCCGACCAAGGCGAAGGCCGGGTACAGCGCCAAGCCGCCATCGCCTCCTTCGCGCAGGATGAGCGCGGTCGCCAAAATCGCGGCCGCGGTGAGGGCGAACCCGGCCGGGATCAGGGCGGGTTGGCATCGCCGTGGCCAGTTGCGCCAGGTCAGTCCGACCAGGCCGAAGACGACCGCGGTCGGCGCGAAGGTGAGCCCGGCCCGCAGCGGGCTGTGGCCGAGGCCGCCCTGGACGTGCAGGGTCAGCGCGAACAGCAGTCCGGCGTTGACGGCCATGACCGCAGCGATCCTGAACACCGCGAGCCCCATCCCCGGGCCGCGCAGGACGCGAGGGGTGATCAGGGGCTGCCCGCCGCGCCGGGCGAGACGGGCCTCGTGGCCGCCGAAGGCGAGGAAGAGGACGGCCGAGGCGGCCAGGGAGAGCCAGGACCACAGTGGCCAGCCCTGTTCCTGGCCCAGGACCAGCGGCAGGGTCAGGGCACAGACACCGGCGGCGAGCAGGACCAGGCCCGGCAGATCGAGGGGCCTGCGGGCCCGCCCCGTCACGTCGTCGCGGGGCAGCACCCGGCGGCCTACGAGGAGCAGGGCGAGGCCGACGGGCACATTGACCAGGAACACCGGCCGCCAGCTCGTGCCGAAGAGGTCGGCGCTGACCAGGACTCCGCCGAGCACCTGGCCCGCGGCGGCTCCGACGGCGAGCACCGCGGCGTAGGCGCCGAGCGCCCGTACCCGTGCCTCACCGGTGAAAGTGCGCTGGATGAGGCTGAGGACCTGCGGGATCATCACGGCGGAGCCCGCGCCCTGGGCGAGCCGGAAGGCGATCAACTGCTCGGCGCCCTGGCCGAGTCCGCAGGCCAGCGAGGCGAGTGTGAAGACGGCGAGACCGGCCAGGTGCACCCTGCGGTGCCCGTAGCGGTCGCCGAGGCGTGCGCCGGTGATCAGCAGGACCGCGTACGTGATCGTGTATCCGGCGATCACCAGTTGCAGCTGGGAGCCGGAGGCGTGCAGTTCGGTGCCGATGGTGGGTGCGGCGACGTTGACGATGAACGTGTCGAGCAGTGCCATGAACTGGGCGGCGAGTACGACGAGAAGCAGCCGCCCGGGGCGGCCCGCGCCCTCGCCCCGGGCGGAGGCGGCCGGGGCCGGTCCCGCGGATGTGGTGGTCATGCCACCGAGCCTTCGCCAGTACGGGTACGGGTACCGAGAGCCCGGCGATGCTGGTACTGGCAGTACCTGGCACGGGCCGCACACGGCGGGGACGATGGGGGCGTGACGACGATGACCACCGCACAGCGGCGCCGTCCGGAGCTGGCGGCATTCCTGCGCAGCAGACGGGCCCGGGTGAGCCCGGCCGACGTCGGCATGCCGCCGGGGCTGCGGCGCCGGACGCCGGGGCTGCGCCGCGAGGAGGTCGCGCAGCTCTCCGGGGTGGGGGTCACCTGGTACACGTGGCTGGAGCAGGGCCGTCCGATCAACGCCTCCCCGCAGGTCCTCAACGCGATCGCGCGCACCCTGCGCCTGGGCCATCCCGAGCGGGAGCACCTCTACCACCTGGCCGAGGTGCCCTTCGAGGCCGCGCCGCAGGCACCGGTCCGGCAGGTGGACAGGGAACTCCAGGGCATCCTCGACGCCCTGGACCCGCACCCTGCGGTGATCTACAACTCGCGCTACGACATCCTCGCCACCAACACCGGATACCGCGACCTGTTCGTCGTGGACGAGCAACACCCCGCACTACGCGGCGAGATGACACCGAACGCCCTGTGGGAACTGTTCACGGCGCGCGAGGCCGACTGCCCGGTGGTGTTCCGGGAGTCCGAGCTGCCGGTGATGGTGGCGACCCTGCGCTCGGCGTACGGCAGACATGTCGGCGAGCCGGACTGGGAGTGCTTCCTGGCGAGGATGGCGGCGGTGAGCCCGTACTTCTCGCAGCTGTGGGAGAAGGCCGACGTCGTCCCCTCGGGCCGCCGGGTGAAGACCTTCCGGCATCGTGCGGTGGGCGAGCTGCGGATGACGTCGGTGTCGCTGTCGATCGACGGGATGCCGGAGTGCCGGATCGTGACGTACACGCCCGCCGACGCCGAAAGCGCCGCACGGGCCGCCCAACTCCGCGCGCTGCAGGGCGAGGAGAGCCACAGCCACAGGGACGTCAGCCCGGCCGAGGTGAGGTGACGGGCAGCCCCGGGCACTCGGGACCGCGACCACCCCCGCCCCGACCGCCTCAACGCTCCGGGCAACCAGCAACAGGAATCCCACAGCCAGCCGTCCGACCTGATGGGGGGCGTGGGTGGCGCAGCCCCCACAACGCGAGGGCGAAGCCCGAGCAAAAACAACGAAAGCGACCCGGCCCACGCATTCCGTGAGCACAGATCGCTTATCGCTTTCGTGGAGCTAAGGAGAATTGAACTCCTGACCTCCTGCATGCCATGCAGGCGCTCTACCAACTGAGCTATAGCCCCGTGTTCTTCCCGCTCTGCGGGCGAACAAGAAGAACTTTAGCCTGCGACCGGCCGGAAAGTGAAATCCGCTCTTCGGGCACCCGTCCGGCCCGCGCGGGCGGCGCATGCGCCCTCGGCCGCCCGGTGGCGGAGCCGTCGGTGCGGCTCCCGCCGGGCGGGGTCAGTCGTCGTCGCCGAGCACCGGTTCGGGCAGGGTGCCCGCGTTGTGTTCCAGCAGCCGCCAGCCCCGGGCGCCCTCGCCGAGCACCGACCAGCAGCAGTTGGACAGGCCGCCGAGGCTCTCCCAGGAACCGGAGTCCAGGCCGAGGAGACGGCCGATGGTGGTGCGGATGGTGCCGCCGTGGCTGACGACCACGAGAGTGCCGTCCTCGGGCAGCTTCTGCGCATGGCCGAGGACGACCGGCGCGGCGCGGTCGGCGACCTCGGTCTCCAGCTCGCCGCCGCCGCGGCGCACCGGCTCACCGCGCTTCCAGGCGGCGTACTGCTCGCCGTACCGCTCGATGATCTCGTCGTGCGTCAGGCCCTGCCAGACACCGGCGTAGGTCTCGCGCAGCGCCTCGTCGTGCGTGATGTGCAGACCGGTGAGCGAGGCGAGCTCGGCGGCGGTGGTCGCCGCGCGGCTGAGGTCGGAGGCGATGATCGCGTCCGGCTTCAAGGAGGCGAGCAGACGGGCGGCGCGGCGGGCCTGGGCGATCCCGGTCTCGGTGAGCGCGATGTCGGTGGAGCCCTGGAAGCGCCGCTCCAGGTTCCACGCCGTCTGGCCGTGCCGCCACAGGATGATGCGGCGGCCGCTCTTGCGGGCGCGCTCGCGGGCGCCCGCGTACTGCGCCGCGATGGTGGCCTCGTGGCCGGCGGAGACGGTGTGCTCCGCCGGCTCGCGTGGGCCGGTCACCTGATCTCACCGCCGAGCTCGCGCAGGCCCTCGGCGGCGTCGGCGGCCTGCTGGCGCTCCGCGTACTCGGCGCCCTTGCCCCGGGTCGCCGCGGCGTCCTCGGGCAGGTCCAGTTCGGGGCAGTCCTTCCACAGCCGCTCCAGGGCGTAGAAGACCCGCTCCTCGCTGTGCTGGACGTGCACCACGATGTCGACGTAGTCGAGCAGGATCCAGCGGGCGTCGCGGTCGCCCTCGCGGCGGACCGGCTTGGCGCCGAGGTCCTTGTTCAGGCGCTCCTCGATCTCGTCCACGATCGACTTGACCTGCCGGTCGTTCGGGGCGGAGGCGAGCAGGAAGGCGTCCGTGATCGACAGCACATCGCTCACGTCGTAGGCGATGACGTCGTGCGCGAGCTTGTCGGCCGCGGCCTGGGCGGCGGTGTTGATGAGCTGGATGGCGCGGTCCGTGGCGGTCATTCCTGGCTTTCGTTCGGCGTTGCTGGGCGCGACGCCGGGTCCGGGAGGGCCCGATTCTCGGCGACGTCCCAAGGATCTCATGTACCGCCGACAACGCCCGGGCCGCGCCGCTGCCGGTACCCGCCCGTGATGGTCCCGTGCCCGCCGGGCGGCGGGCACGGGGGTGGTCAGTCGCTCTTCGGCGGTGTGTAGTCGCCGCCGAGGACCACCAGGACGTCCGCGTTCGCCGGGACCTCGCCCTTGCGTACGGACCTGCCGGGCAGGCCGAGCGTCTTGGCGACCTCGGCCGCCTCCTGCTTGTGGGCCTCGTTGGCGTACAGGACCTGCGAGGTGCTGCCCGCGTCGGGACCGCGTCCGCCGCCGACGAAGGTGTAGCCGCCGTTGACCAGGCTGACCCGGGCGCTGTCGATGTCGCCGCGGCCGTCGCCGTCGCTGTCCTCGTCCCCGCCGCGGACGCCGACCCGCAGCGCCTCGCCCTTCTCGGGGGCGCTGACCTTGCCGCCGAGGACCTGTTTGACCACCGAGTCGGTGGTCTGCCGGGAGAGGGTGCCGTCGCGTTCGACGGGCAGCAGCTGGGTGCGGTAGTCGCCGCTCTTGGCGCGCTCGGCGAGCTTGGCGAGGAAGGCGCCGAGTTCGCGTTCGGGCAGCGAGGGGTCGAGGATCTGCGCCAGGGACTGCACGGTGACGGTGGCGCCCTGGGTGTCCGAGGACAGCTTGCGCAGTACGGCCTGCATGACCTGGCCGAAGCGGGTGAGCTGGGCGGTCTCCTTCTCGCCGGGCGCGCTGTAGGTGGCGTAGGCGACGGCCATCGGGCCGCTCAGGGTCTGGGCCTCGCCCTTGTGCACCAGCGGGTCGTCGCCCTTCTTGGCCTTCTCGGCGGGCACGTCGACGTCGGTGTCGACCTCGATGTCGCCGACCAGTTCCACGAGGTTGTTCAGGTACGGGGTGTCCAGCCGCCAGGTGCCCTCGATGCGGGTGCCGAGCAGGCTGTCCACGGCCTCGCTGGTTCCGCTCGAACCGTCCTCGTCCACCGACTTGGCCAGCGTGGTGGCGCTGCCGTCCTCACCGGAGACGGACAGCGAGTTGGGCAGCAGTACGGTGCTGCCGCGGCCGGTGGTGGTGTTGTTGACCAGGAGCGCCGTCGAGGTGCCGCGCTTCTTGGTGTTGTGCAGGTGGACCACGATCATGTCGCGGTTCTGCGGGCCCGCCGCGGCGGTCTCCTCACTGTCCTTGTCGGCGGACAGCCCCGGGATCTTCCCCGCGTACCAGAGGTAGCCGCTGCCGCCGAGGAGGGCGAGGACGAGGACGCATATCAGGGCGACCCTGCGGTTGCGGCCCCGGCGCTTGGCCTCCTCGCGCCGCTCGGTGCGGCTCTCGGTGAACTTCAGCCAGTCGATGACGTCTTCGGACTCCTCGTCAGGGTCCTCGACGAAGGCGAACTGTTCCGTGCGGTACTCCCCCGCACCCTCCTCGGGGCCGCGCCGCGACTGCCCCGGCACCTTCGGCTCCCGCTCGTCCGCCCTGACGCCGGGCCCCGCCGGGTCCACGGGCTCCTGCCGCCCGGTGTCCGCGAGTTCGGCGTACGGGTCGTGGGCGGGCACCGCCGCCTGGGTTCCCGTGTCGTGGCCGTACGGGTCGTGCGCGGGCACCGTCGGCTGGGTGCCGGTGCTCTGGGCGTACGGGTCGTAGCCGTAGCCCTGGGCGGACTGGTCGTAGGACTGCTGGTCGTAGGACCGCTGGTCGTAGGACTGCTGACCGCTGCCGTAGGGCTGCCGGCCGTACGGCTGGTCGCCCGCGTAGGACTGGGGCTCCTGGTGCGGCGGCTGGGCGCCGTAGGGCTGCTGCTGTCCGTACTGCTGTTGCCCGTACTGCTGTTGTTGTCCGTAGTGCTGCGGGGGCTGCTGCTGGTACGGGGGCTGTGGGGAGTGGCCCTGGGCGGGCGGGGACGGGGGCAGGCGGCGGTAGACCGGGCCGCCCGACTCGTCGTAGCCGACGAGTTCGTAGCGGTCGTCCGCCTGGCCGTCGTATCCGTCGTATCCGTCGTTCACGGTGCCCCTCCGGTCGCCTCGGCTACCTCGGCCGGTCGCCGCGGTACAGCGCCCGCTTGTCGATGTAACGCACCACGCCGTCCGGCACCAGATACCAGACCGGGTCCCCGGCCGCGACCCTCGCACGGCAGTCCGTCGAGGAGATGGCCAGCGCGGGAACCTCCACCAGGGAGACGCCGCCGTCGGGGAAACCGGGGTCGGCGAGGGCGTGGCCGGGTCGGGTGACCCCGATGAAGTGGGCCAGGGAGAAGAGTTCCTCGGCGTTCTTCCAGGTCAGGATCTGCGCGAGCGCGTCCGCCCCGGTGATGAAGAACAGGTCGGTGTCGGGGTTGAGTTGCCTCAGTTCCCGCAGGGTGTCGGTGGTGTAGGTGGTGCCGCCGCGGTCGATGTCGATACGGCTCACCGAGAACTGCGGGTTCTCGGCGGTGGCGATGACCGTCATCAGATAGCGGTCCTCGGCCGGGGAGACCTCTTTGTGGGTCTTCTGCCAGGGCTCCCCGGTCGGTACGAACACCACCTCGTCGAGGTGGAACTGGGAGGCGACCTCGCTGGCCGCCACCAGGTGCCCGTGGTGGATCGGGTCGAAGGTGCCGCCCATGACGCCGAGACGGCGCTTGGCCGTACTCGCCGGGCCGGTCGGCCTGTCCTGTGCTCCCATGCGTTCAGACACTACCGGCCCGGCCGCGGCGAGCTGTGGCCAAGGGTGGCCCGGGCCCGGATCAGCGGTCCCGGTTGAAGAGGGTGGTGATCCACAGGAGCAGGAGGAGGGCGCCGAGAGCGCCGAAGCCGGTGAGGTAGGGGTTGAGGCTGTCGTGGTTGCCGCCGTGCTTGCCGCCCTCGGAGGCGAGGGTGGCCAACTGGGCGGCGGTGCTGTGGAGGCTCATCTTCGGCAGGACCTATCCGGATGCGGGGGCGGGCGGGAATACGAACTGGCCACATCGTAAGCGGGGCTGTGCCCGGGGGACACGCCGACTCGGTTCTTCGGCACCCCGCGGGCGGCCGTCGCCGGTTACGCCCCGGTTCGGCACCCCTCGCGGGCGGCCACCCGCACGGTCGGCGCCGACTTCCCGAAGTTGTCCACAGGAACCCTGGCACCCGGCTCGTGCGTCTTAAGGTGGGGCGGCATCGAGGTCCCGGCACCCGTCGCACCGGTCGGCCGGGGCGGGACGACCGCTCGACCGGCGGCGTCGCACACCGCTTTGTTCACGTTGTTTCACTTCCGGACACCCTGGGGGATTCATGGCCGACGGCTTCGAGAAGGTACCGAGCAGGCAGCGCAGGCGCTTCCCCGACATCTCCTCACGGGCGTACGAGCACCCGGCCGACCGCTCCGCGCTGGTCGCCCTGCGCAAACTGAGCGGTTTCGACACGGCGTTCAAGGCACTGAGCGGACTGCTGCCCGAGCGAAGCCTGCGGCTGCTGTTCCTCTCCGACTCGGTGCGGGTGTCCGACGCCCAGTTCGCCCACCTCAACGACATGCTGCGGGACGCCTGTTACATCCTGGACGTCAAAAAGGTCCCGCCGATGTACGTCACGCAGAACCCGGTGCCCAACGCGATGTGCATCGGGCTCGACGAGCCGATCATCGTCCTCAACACGGGCCTGGTGGAACTCCTCGACGAGGAGGAGATGCGCACCGTCATCGGCCACGAGGTCGGGCACGCCCTGTCGGGCCACTCCGTGTACCGCACGGTGCTGCTGTTCCTGACCAACCTCGCCGTCAAGGTGTCCTGGATCCCGCTGGGCAGCGTCGCGATCTACGCCATCGTCACCGCGCTGCGCGAGTGGTTCCGCAAGTCGGAGCTGTCGGCCGACCGGGCGGGGCTGCTGGTCGGACAGGACCTGAGGGCGTCGATGCGTGCCCTGATGAAACTCGCGGGCGGCAACCACCTGCACGAGATGAACGTCGACGCCTTCCTGGCCCAGGCCGAGGAGTACGAACAGGGCGGCGACCTGCGCGACTCCGTACTGAAGATTCTCAATGTGCTGCCGCGTTCGCACCCGTTCACCACGGTGCGGGCCGCCGAGCTGAAGCGGTGGGCCGAGTCCCGCGACTACCAGCGGATCATGGACGGGCACTACCCGAAGCGGCACGAGGACAAGGACACCTCGGTCTCCGACTCCTTCCGGGAGTCCGCCGCGCACTACGCCCAGGACATAAAGGGCTCCAAGGACCCGCTGATGAAGCTGGTCGCCGATCTCGCGGGTGGCGCGAGCGACCTGGGCGGCAAGGTGCGCGACAGGTTCACCGGGGGCGGCCGCGGGGGCACCGACGACCGTACGGGGTCCGGTTCGGAGGACCCCGAAAACCCCGAGAACCCCGAGAACCCCGAAAATCCTGACAACCGCCAGAACCCTTAAGAACCCTGGGAACTGCGACTCGTAGGCCCGTTCGCGGGTCCCGCGCTCGATCCGCCGCCGGAGGGCTCGCCCTTCGGCGCGGCGGGCGGCGAGGCCAGCGAGCCGCACAGGCCGGACGGTGAGGCGGTGGCGAAGGGATCGGTGCCCACGGCCGGTCCCGAGCCGCTCACCCGCCCGCCCGCGAGCACCGGGCTGAAGCCGCCCGCCCACTCCCGCGCGCAGTCCAGCGGGCCCGCCTGCAGCGCGGAGGACAGGACCTCGGCACGGCGGGCGCTCAGGTCCTGGCGGTCGAAGCGGAAGTGCAGTTCACGGTGGACGGTGAACAGCGAGAGCCGGGTACCGCCGGAGTTGCCCGCGGGCCGCACCGCGTAGGCGAAGGTGTGCTCCGAGGTGACCTCGACGGTGTCGGTGTCGATCTCGGCGGCGTGCAGGGTGCCGCGGACCCGGATCTCGGGGTCGGCCAGGCGGACGGTGCCGGAGTTGAGCCGTACCACCCAGCCGGTGGCGGCCTGCCACCCGTTGGGCAGCGGACGGAAGAAGCTCTCGTCGAACTGGCTGTACTGGCCCGGGTCGACCAGGTCGCGCACCGGCTGCACGGTGCCGCCGCCGACCACGTCGGGGTCCAGCGAGGACTCGACGAGGTAGTCCTTGGCTGTGGTGAGGGCGGCCATGATCTGTGCCGCGGAGAAGTGCGGGGTGCGTTTGGCGACGGGCAGCGGGATGCCGTCGGCGCCGATCCGGTAGTCCGCGGCGGGGCTCTTGGCGAACAGTTCGCGCACCGTGGCCGCGCCCTCCACCTTGCCCCGGGGGGCGAGCGGAACGACGGTCATCCGCATCCGGTCGGTGGGCCGCGACTCGGGCGGGGACTCGTAGGGGTGACGCACCCCCAGATAGACGGCCGTGGCGAAGGCGACCGCCAACAGCAGTACGAGCACCATCAGTTGACGTGTCAGCCCGCGCTGCAGTTTCGGGGTCCGCCGCACGGCCGGGGTGTGGTCGGCGATGCGTTCCTCGGCCGAGAACTCCTGCAGCCGGGCAGCACGGACGAACGACTCGTCGAAGACGACGGATCGGTACTCGTCCTCACCCCCGCCGGAGGCACCCGTGGGTGTTCCCTCCGGAGGGTCTCCAGGCCCGCGCATACCTTCAGGTTAGGTCCTGGCGCACTCGCCTAAACGCGGGGTTACGCGACAACTTGCGGCTGCTTTCGGTCTGGACGTCCCGGCCCGCACCGGCCGAGGTCCCGCCGGGCCCCCGCGGACGCTCTCACGGCCTGCCGGGCACGCCGCTCAGCTGGGCCTCGGGACGGCCGATTCCGGCGCCCGGCGCGGCGGGCATGCCCTTGTCGACCTCGCTGGACGTGGTGGGGCGCCCGGGTTCCTGACGGCTCGGTGAGGAGGCGCCCCGGGTCACGGCGGTGAAGGCGAGCGCGACCATGCCGACGCCCATCACCAGGGCCAGCATCCAGGCCACCGGGCGGTGCCAGCGGGCGTATCCGTGGCCGTAGTCCTCGTCCGGCTCGCCGTCGTAGAACTCGTCCAGGTCGGAGTGGTACCCGAACTCGCCGTCCGCGCCTTCGTGGTGGGGCCCGAAGTCCTCACCGGGGCCCGGGCGTCCGAAGAGGTGGCCCTCCGCTTCGGAGGCCTGGGCGCGCGCTTCCGCGGCGGCGAGCAGGCGCTCGACGGCGCTGGGTTCATGGACGGCGGCCGACCGGACGAAGTCCTCGTCGAAGACCACGGTCGCGAACTCCTCGTCCGCGCCCCCGTGGTCGTGACTGTCGTCGGGGTCCGGGCCGTCGTACGGCGGCGTGCCCCCCACGTCCTCCGGCACGCTGTCCAGAGTAGACCCGGGGGGCCGCTTTGTGCAGGGCGCCTCAGCCGCGGGTGTGACCGTCGCCGGTGACGATGTACTTGGTGCTCGTCAGCTCGGGCAGGCCCATGGGGCCGCGGGCGTGCAGCTTCTGGGTGGAGATGCCGATCTCGGCGCCGAAGCCGAACTGGCCGCCGTCGGTGAAGCGGGTGGAGGCGTTCACGGCCACCGTGGTGGAGTCGACCAGTTGGGTGAACCTGCGGGCCGCGCGCTGCGAAGTGGTGACGATGGCCTCGGTGTGCCCGGAGGACCACAGCCGGATGTGCTCGACGGCCTGCTCGAGCGAGTCGACGACGCCCGCGGCGATGTCGTACGAGAGGTACTCGGTCTCCCAGTCCTCCATGGTCGCCTCGACCACGGTGGCCTTGGTGTCCGCGGCGTGCGCGAGGACGCGCGGGTCGGCGTGGACGGTGACCCCGGCCTCGGCGAGGGCGTCCAGGGCACGCGGCAGGAAGGCGGCGGCGATGTCCTGGTGGACCAGGAGGGTCTCGGCGGCGTTGCAGACGCTGGGCCGCTGGGCCTTGGAGTTGACGAGGATCTCGACGGCCATGTCGAGGTCGGCCTCGGCGTCCACGTACACATGGCAGTTGCCGGTGCCGGTCTCGATGACGGGCACCGTCGACTCCTCGACCACGGTGCGGATCAGCGAGGCGCCGCCGCGCGGAATCAGGACGTCCACCAGGCCGCGGGCGCGCATGAGTTCGCGTACCGACTCACGGCTCTCGCCGGGCACGAGCTGCACGGAGTCGGCGGGCAGACCCGCGCCGCCGACGGCGTCGCGCAGGACGCGGACGAGGGCGGTGTTGGACTGGTAGGCGGAGGAAGAGCCGCGTAGCAGAACGGCGTTGCCCGACTTCAGGCAGAGCGCGGCGGCGTCGACGGTGACGTTGGGCCGGGCCTCGTAGATGATGCCGACGACTCCGAGCGGCACGCGCACCTGGCGCAGGTCGATGCCGTTGGGCAGGGTCGAGCCGCGCACCACCTCGCCGACCGGGTCGGGCAGCGCCACCACGTCGCGTACGTCGGAGGCGATCGCGCGTACGCGCTCGGGGGTGAGCGTGAGGCGGTCGACGATGGACTCGCTGGTGCCCGCCTCGCGGGCGGCGGCGATGTCCTTGGCGTTGGCCTCGACGATCTCACGGGTGCGGACCTCCAGGGCGTCCGCGACGGCAAGCAGCGCGTCGTCCTTGGCCGCCCGTGGCAGCGGCGCGATGTCGGCCGCGGCGGAGCGGGCGCGGTAGGCGGCCTCGACGACCGGCGTCATGTTGTCGTACGGCGAAACCGGGGGCAGCGAGCTCATGCACCGAGGGTAGGCGAAGCGGCCCGGTGACCGGCGGGCTTCCACGGGCTGAGACGGACCGGAGCAGGGGGCGCGCGGCGAGGCGTCCGCGCCATGACGCGCGCCGGACCAATCGGCCCGGACCGGTTCACAACGACCGCTGCGGGCCGGTTCAGAAGGGGTGGACGCCCACCGGTGAGGCGGGCAGCGGGCCGTGCCCCTCGGCCACCCGATGGTGATAGGTGTCACGGTCGATGACTTCGAGGCCCACGATCTCCCAGGGCGGGAGCTGCGCGGTCTGCCGGTGCTCGCCCCACAGGCGCAGGGCGACCGCGGCGGCGTCGTGCAGGTCCCTGGCCTCTTCCCAGTACCGGATCTCGGCATGGTCCCCGGCGTAGCGGCTGGTGAGCAGGAAGGGGTGGTCGTGGGCGAGCTGTTCCAGGGCGCGGCGGATCTCGTCGACGGGTCTGCTGGCGCCCGAGACGCTCAGCGTGACGTGCCACAGCCGGGGGCCGGGATCCTCCTCGCCGGTGCGCCGGTCACCCGTGGCGACGCTGGCGAGCTTGCGCTCTCTGACCGGTCCGCGGCCGCGTGCGGGGCCGGAACCGGACGGGGGGTGCGGGCGCACTCCTCTCACGGCGACCTCCCTCACGCAATGACCGTGCCGCGCGTTCCTGCAACAAAGTGGAGCAGGCGGGGCGCCTTCGCGGGAGCGTTTTCGCCAAGCTCCCTCAGCAAGGGGCAGGACGTTCCATCATGAGCGGTGCAAAAGCACCAGCCCCGCCGGAGGGCAGGGGCGGGGCAGGCGGTCAGTCGTGCAGCAGCACCAGGTCGTCGCGGTGTACGACCTCGCGTTCGTAGGCGGGGCCGAGCTCGCGGGCGAGATCGCGGGTCGAGCGGCCGATGAGCTGCGGGATCTCCCGGGCGTCGAAGCTGACCAGACCGCGGGCGACGGCCCGGCCCGCGGGATCGCGCAGTTCGACAGGGTCGCCCGCGGCGAAGTCGCCCTCCACCGCGGCGATGCCCGCCGGGAGCAGGGACTTGCGGCCCTCCACCACGGCGCGTACGGCGCCCTCGTCGAGCAGCAGCGCGCCCCGCGGGGTGGAGGCGTGCTGGAGCCAGAGCAGCCGGTCGGCGCTGCGGCGCCCGGTGGCGTGGAAGTACGTACCGGTGTCGCGCCCGGCGAGCGCGTCGGCGGCGTGCACCGCCGAGGTGAGCACGACGGGGATGCCCGCGGCGGCGGCGATCCGGGCGGCCTCGACCTTGGTGACCATGCCGCCGGTGCCCACACCCGCCTTGCCCGCACTGCCGATCTCGACACCGTCCAGGTCGGCGGGCGACTTCACCTCCGCGATCCGCGCGGAGGCGGGCAGCGCCGGGTCGCCGTCGTAGACCCCGTCGATGTCGGACAGGAGGACCAGCAGATCGGCACGGACCAGATGGGCGACCAGGGCGGCGAGGCGGTCGTTGTCGCCGAAGCGGATCTCGTCGGTGGCGACCGTGTCGTTCTCGTTGACGACCGGCAGCGCGCCCATCGCGAGCAGCTTGTCCAGGGTCCGCGAGGCGTTGCGGTGATGGGCCCGGCGGCTGGTGTCGTCCGTGGTGAGCAGCACCTGCCCGACGCGGACGCCGTAGCGCGCGAAGGAGGCGGTGTAGCGGGCGACCAGCAGGCCCTGTCCGACGCTGGCGGCGGCCTGCTGCCGGGCCAGGTCGCGGGGGCGGCGGCGCAGCCCGAGCGGGGCGAGGCCCGCGGCGATGGCACCGGAGGAGACCAGGACCATCTCCCGCTCGCCGCCGCTGCGCGTCTTGGCCAGGACGTCGACCAGCGCGTCCACCCGGTCGGCGTCGAGCCCGCCGGAGGCGGTCGTCAGCGACGACGAACCGACCTTGACGACCACCCGGTGGGCCCGGGCCACCAGCTCTCTCGCCCCTGACACGCGCCACTCCGTCTGCTCGGCCGGCGCACGCGCGCCAGGTCGTTCCCACTGCCACCGGCAATCTACGTGAGCGCGCGCGGCACGCGCCCGCCCGTTTCGAGGGGCGGACTCGGGAGCCGTCAGAGTTATCCACAGGCCCGTCGAGCCCTTTCCGCACCTTTGCGATGATTGGGATCTCGCAAGATTGCTAGCAGGCCAACAGAAGTCATACGGTCGGTTGTCCGTCTGCGACATCCGGGGACCCGCCGTCCCCGGGTGCGACGGGCACCCCCACATCTCCCCGCCCCCTCCGAACCCCCGCAGGAGCCCAGCCCGTGTCCCTTGCCGGACTCGCCCCCCGCCGCATCGTGCAGCTGTGCGCACTGCTGTCGATGTCCGTGCTCTTCCTCGTACAGCTCGCCGGTGCGCTGCTGCCGAACGCCGCGCTGCTCGCTGTCGGCACGGCGGGCGGCCTCGCGCTCGACACCTATCTCCGGTACAAGCAGCCCGGTCTCGTCTCGGTCCTCGCGAAGGTCCGGTTCGACATCACGGTGCGCCAGTTGCTGCGCGACAGCCTGGTGCTCCTCGGACTGCTGCGGCTCGACGAGGTGGGTACGGGCACGCAGGCGGTGCTCACGCTGCTGCTCCTGGGTGTGTACCTGCTGCACTTCGCCTGCCAGGCGGCCGCCGTTCTGGTCCGCCGCAGCCGGAGCCTGCCGATCGTCACCCGCAACATCGACGCCTCCGCACTGCGCCTGACCCAGGCCCCGCCGCGCATCCTGTCCCGCCGCCCCGGCCACCGGCTGCTCGCCTACTCCGCTCCGGCCACGGCGGGCCTCGTCCTGTCGGCGCTGTCCGGCAGGGCCCTCTGGGCCGCCGTCGGCATCGGCGTCTCGCTGGCCCTGATGGCGGGCGGTGTGGTGTTCCTCGCCACCTGGCTGCTGCCGAAGAAGCGTGCCGCGCGGGCGCAGGAGGTCACCAACTGGCTGGACAAGTGGCTCGCCGCCTACCAGCCGAACGTCGCCATGTACTTCTCCGGCGGTGCCTCCTCCGCCTACCAGGCGAACATGTGGCTCTCCACGCTCTCCCAGCTCGACCGGCCGCTGATCGTGCTGCGCGAGCGGTTCATGGTGCAGAAGATCGACGCCACCGATGTGCCCGTCATCTGCTTCCCCCGGGTGTCCACCCTGTTCTCCCTGGAGAGCTCCACGCTGCGGATGATGCTGCACCCCGCGAACTCCGGGAAGACCTCGCAGGTGCTGCGGATCCCCACCATCAAGCACGCCTTCATCAACCACGGCGAGAGCGACAAGCTCTCCTCCTGCAACCCGTACGCCAAGGCCTACGACGAGGTCTGGGTCGCCGGACCCGCCGCCCGTGACCGGTACGCGCTGGCCGACGTCGGTGTGGAGGACAAGGACGTCGTCGAGGTGGGCCGCCCGCAGCTGGCGCCCATCCGCCCGTACACGGGTCCGCCCACCGGGCCGTTCACCACGGTGCTGTACGCCCCCACCTGGGAGGGCTGGGACGGAAACCCGGGCAACACCTCGGTGGTGCTCGCGGGCGAGAGCATCGTGCGCGAGCTGCTCGCCGACGACTCGGTGCGCCTGCTCTACAAGCCGCACCCGATGACCGGCTCCGTCGACCCGCGCGCGGGCGCCGCCGACGAGCGCATCAAGGCGATGATCCGCGAGGCCAACACCCGGCGCACCGGCGAGCGCCCCGGCGCCGAAGCCGCGGCCGAACTGGCCCGCCGCACCGCCGAACTCGACGAACTCACCAGCTCCTCCTTCCGCAAGAGCGCCGACGAGATGGAGCGGATGCTGCTCCAGGGCGCCCCGGACGGCTCCCGCGAGGCGGCGATCCGCGAGGCGACCGCGGCCTGGGAGCGGGCCTACTGGGCGTCCTTCCCGGAGTGGGAGCACCAGATCGTCACCGGCCCCCGCCCGGCGATCTTCGCCTGCTTCAATGTCGCGGACCTGCTGATCAGCGATGTCTCCAGCGTGATCTCCGACTGGCTGAGCAGCGAGAAGCCGTACGCCGTCGCCAACACCTCGGGCCTGTCCGAGCGCGAGTTCCGCAGCACCTTCCCGACCGTCGGGGCGGCGGCGGTGCTCAGCGAGGACGCGCACGAACTCCCGGCCGTACTGCACTCGGTGCGGGTGCCCGCCGAGGATGTGCACGCCCAGGACCGCGCGGCACTCAAGGAGCGGCTGCTCGGCCCCTCGGACCCGCCGTCCATGGTGCGGTTCGCCGACGCGGTACGGGCCCTGTCCACCAAGGCCGACGAGCGCCGGGAACGTATGGCCGCCCGTACGGACGACGGCGGGGCGCGACCGCAGGGCGACCCCGAACTCGTCGACGAACCGGCCGAGTCGGACTCCGCCGCCCCCGACCAGGGCGACGCGGAGGACGCGGTCAACGCCTGAGCTACAGCCGTCGGGCGTCGACACCCGGGAGCAACTGTTGTCCCGCGAGATCGGCACATGAGTCCGCCCCGGTCGACTGACCGGGGCGGACGCATGTGCTGATGCGGGTTCGTTCCTGACGCGGGTTCGTTCCTGACGCGGACTCATCCTTGGTGCGGACCCACGCCTGGTCCGGGCCCACGCCTGCTACGGATTCATGCCTGGTACGGATTCACCCTGCCGCGGACTCACGCCTGTTGACGGTGCGGTGCCATGCCCTCAGGGCGTGTAGAGGCGGGTGGCCGGTACGACCTGCTGTGACTGGTGCGGGCTGGACCAGATCAGCTTCATGTGGGCCTCGCCGCCGCCCTCGGTGTGCTCGACCTTGATGGTGTGCTTCTGGCCCGCCTTGAGGGTGACCTTGCCCTGGTCGACGCGGGGTCCGTGCGGGGTGCCCGCGTCGATGACCAGCTTGCCGTCGATCCAGACCCGGGCCGTGTCGTCGGAGACCGTGGTCAGCGTGTACTCCTCGCTGTAGCGGGGCTCCAGACGGCCGGTCCAGCGGGTGCTGAAGTGGTCCGCGGGAATGGACGCGGCGGGTGAACCGTCAAAGCGGTAGGACTCGTTGACGGTGGCGTCGGTCGAGGTGACGGCGGGCGGACCGGAGAAGGTCTCGTTGGCGAAGCTCTCCGCCCTCAGGCCCGTGCCCTTGTCCTCACCGGCGGCGGGCGTGGGCTTCAGGCTCAGCTCGATGACGGAGGACGAGGCGTCCGGGGCGGACCCGCTCGGGGTGAGGTCGATGCCGTCACCGGAGGCCGTCACGCGGACCGCGTCTTCGCTGCCGAGCACCCGCGCCTTGGTGACCTCCAGCGGCGTACGGCCCGTCAGGTGCAGGGACTTGCCCGCCGCGGGCCACTCGTGGACGGCGGCGTACAGCTTGTCGCCCTTGCGGCTGACCGAACCCCAGGAGGGTTCGACGACCTGGTCCGCGGCCTCGCTCCCGTACACCGACTCGCCCTGGCCTGCCGAACGCAGCCAGTCCCCCATCGCCGCCAGCCGGTCGACCGAGGGCTGGGGGATCCGGCCGAGCCGGTCCGGGCCGATGTTCAGCAGGAAGTTGCCGCCGCGGCCCGCGATGTCGTTCAGGTGCCGGATCAGCGTGGTGGGCGACTTCCAGTTCTCGTCGTGCTTGGCATAGCCCCAGCTGTTGTTGATGGTCATGCAGGACTCCCAGAGCTGACCGGGCACGGTCTCGCCGGGGATCTCCTGCTCCGGGGTGCCGAAGTCGCCCTCGACGACGCCGCGTTTGCCGACCCGGTTGTTGATGACGAGATCCGGGTCGAGTCCGCGCAGATAGGTCTCCAGCTCCGCGCCGTCCCGGCGGGACCAGCGGTTGCGCGGGTTGTCGGCGTCCCACTCGCCGTCGAACCAGAACAGCGCCGGGTCGTAGCCCTCGACCAGTTCCTTGAGCTGGGCGTACATCCGCTTCTTGTACTGCGGGAAGGTCGCCGGGTCGGCGAAGTCGGGGTCGTGCCAGTCCCAGATCGAGTAGTAGAAGCCGAGCTTGATCCCGGCCGCGTCCGACTCGCGCTTCAGCTCGGCGAGGATGTCACGGTTCTTGTCGAAGGCGGAGTGGTCGCGCAGGTTCCACGTGTTCTGTTTGGTCGGCCACATCGCATAGCCGTCGTGGTGCTTGGTGGTGATGACGATGTAGCGCTGCCCCGCGGCCTTGGCCGCCTTGACGACCGCCTTGGCGTCGAACTGCGCCGGATTGAACCCGGCGGCCTGCTTCTCGTACGCGTCCTTCGGGATCGCGCACTGCCGCATGATCCACTCCGCGTTCCGGCAGACGCTGCCGTCGGGCCGGGTGTACTCGCCCTCCAGGTTCGAGTAGGCGCCGAAGTGGATGAACATCCCGAACTTGTCCTGGCGGTACCAGCTCGTCCGGGAGGAGGTGAACGGGTCGTCGGTGGCGTAATTGGTGCCGGGTCCGGTCGCAGGCGCCTCGGCCCGCGCGGCTGCCGAGGGTGCCGACACCGATGCCGGTGCGGCCTGGACTGCGGGGGCGACGGTCGCGAGCAGAGCGGCACCCAGGAGGGGCACAACCGCCTTGCGGAATCGGGGGGTTCTGCGTGTGCGGGGCTCGCGCACGTGCGGATCTCCGAGGGACATGGACGCTCCTGTCGGGGAGTTGGGGGCTCGTCGAACAGCGGGCCGGCCGGCGCCATGTACCGGGAACCTACGGACAACAAACATCGGACGTCAATGGAGCGGTCGGACTGATTTTCCCCGTGAGAGCCGGAGTTGATCCCCAAATAGCACTTGAGACATCCAATCTGTCGCCGAAAGGGCAGGCACAACCACCCCCCACCGGGCGCCCGGCAGACGCCCCGCCGAGAAAGCCACTTGGCCCGGCGGCGGACAACAGGCAGGCTCTGTGTCCATGCACATCAGAGTTGCCACCGCCGAGGACTGGCCCGCCATCTGGCCCTTCTTCCACCGGATCGTCGCCGCGGGCGAGACCTTCACCTTCCCCACCGACCTGAACGAGGAGGACGGCGCTGGCTGGTGGATGCTGGCCCCGCCGAACCGCACCGTCGTCGCGGTCGACGAGCAGGGCACGGTGCTCGGCTCCGCCAAGATGAACCGCAACCAGGCGGGCAACGGCTCCCATGTGGCCAGCGCGAGCTACATGGTCGACCCCGAGCACGGCGGCCGCGGCGTGGGCCGTGCGCTGTGCCAGTACTCGATCGACTGGGCGCGCGAACAGGGCTACGCCGCCGTGCAGTTCAACGCGGTCGTCGAGACCAACGTCCACGCCGTACGCCTGTACCGCCGGCTCGGCTTCGAGATCGTCGGCACGGTACCGGGCGCCTTCCGGCACCCCTCCGAGGGCGACGTGGGCCTGCACGTAATGCACCTGGCCCTCTGAACGACCGCGCGACGCAACGGAAGCCGGGAACCGCAAGGGCTCCCGGCTTCCGGCGTACCGGAGGCGGGGAGCCCGTAAGCGAGGAGCCTGAAGACCGGGAGCCCGGATCCAAGGATCGCGAAGCCCGGGATCGCGAAACCCAGGACCACGAAGCCCAGGATCACCAAACCCGGGACCGCGAAACCCAGGACAGCGAATCCCAGGACCCCAAAGCCCTGGAACGAACCCCGAGGTCTAGAAGGGATCGAAGTCGTCGAACTCCCGCTCGGCCTCGTCCCGTTCGGCCTGGCGGTCCTTGCGGCGCTGGGCGGCGGGGCGGGGCGCCTCCATGCGGTGGTCCTCGCCGCGGCGGCCGAGCATCTCGGCGCCGGACATCATGGTGGGCTCCCAGTCAAAGACGACCGCGTTCTCCTCGGGGCCGATGGCGACGCCGTCCCCGGCGCGGGCACCGGCCTTGAGCAGTTCGTCCTCGACACCGAGGCGGTTCAGCCGGTCGGCGAGGTAGCCGACGGCCTCGTCGTTGTTGAAGTCGGTCTGGCGCACCCAGCGTTCGGGCTTCTCGCCGCGCACCCGGTACATCTCGTCCGCCTCGCGGGTCACCGTGAAGCCCGCGTCGTCGACCGCCTTGGGCCGGATGACGATCCGGGTCGACTCCTCCTGCGGCCTGGCCGCACGGGCCTGGGCCACCAGCTCGGCGAGCGCGAACGACAGCTCCTTGAGGCCGGTACGGGCGACCGCGGAGACCTCGAAGACCCGGTAGCCACGCGACTCCAGGTCGGGCCGCACCATCTCGGCGAGGTCCTTGCCGTCCGGTACGTCGATCTTGTTGAGGACGACCACCCGGGGCCGGTTGCCGAGGCCGCCGTACTGGGCGAGCTCCTCCTCGATGATGTCGAGGTCGGAGACCGGGTCGCGGTCGGACTCCAGGGTCGCCGTGTCGAGTACGTGGACCAGTACGCTGCACCGCTCCACGTGCCGCAGGAACTCCAGGCCGAGGCCGCGGCCCTGGCTCGCGCCGGGGATGAGGCCCGGCACGTCGGCGACGGTGTAGACGGTCGAACCGGCCGTCACGACACCGAGGTTGGGCACCAGCGTGGTGAACGGGTAGTCGGCGATCTTCGGCTTCGCCGCGGACAGCACCGAGATCAGCGAGGACTTGCCCGCGCTCGGGTATCCGACGAGCGCGACATCGGCGACCGTCTTCAGTTCGAGTACCAGGTCACGCATGTCCCCCGGCTCGCCGAGCAGCGCGAAGCCGGGCGCCTTGCGGCGGGCGGAGGCGAGCGCGGCGTTGCCCAGACCGCCCCGGCCGCCCTGGGCCGCGACGAACGTGGTGCCGTGGCCGACCAGGTCGGCGAGGACGTTGCCCTGCTTGTCGAGGACGACGGTGCCGTCCGGGACCACGAGGACCAGGTCCTGACCGTCCTTGCCGGAGCGGTTGCCGCCCTCCCCCGGCTTACCGTTGGTGGCCTTGCGGTGCGGGCCGTGGTGGTACTCGAGCAGGGTGGTCACGGACTGGTCGACGACGAGGGTGACGTCGCCGCCGCGCCCGCCGTTGCCGCCGTCGGGCCCGCCGAGCGGCTTGAACTTCTCCCGGTGCACGGAGGCACAGCCGTGGCCTCCGTTACCCGCGGCGACATGCAGCTCGACGCGGTCCACGAAGGTGGTCATGGGTGGGTGCCTCCAAAGGGGAGCGGCGTGACGCGGGAGGTGCGTCTGCCGTCAGGTTGTCTACGGTGTCACGATCACGGGGTACCGGTGGCCTGGCCGCCACCCGTGGTCATAACGCGCGAAAGGCGGACCTTCTTCCCGTACGGGATCCGTACGGGAATCAGGTCCGCCTCGCGAAAACGTGCTCCGGCCGGGGCCCGGGTGTCACCCGGGCCACTCGGTGTGCGCCTGGATCAGGCGACCGGAACGATGTTCACGACCTTGCGGCCGCGGAAGGTGCCGAACTCCACCGCACCGGGCTGCAGCGCGAACAGGGTGTCGTCGCCGCCGCGGCCGACGCCGCTGCCGGGGTGGAAGTGCGTGCCGCGCTGGCGGACCAGGATCTCACCGGCGTTCACGACCTGACCGCCGAAGCGCTTCACGCCGAGCCGCTGGGCATTCGAGTCGCGACCGTTCCGGGTGGACGATGCGCCCTTCTTGTGTGCCATGTCGGAGTCTCCCTCTGTCCCTTACTTCGCAGCCGCGGGGATCTCAGTGACCTTGATCGCCGTGTACTGCTGGCGGTGGCCCTGACGACGGCGGTAGCCGGTCTTGTTCTTGTAGCGAAGGATGTCGATCTTCGCGCCCTTGTGGTGGTCCACGACCTCGGCCTGGACCTTCACACCGGCCAGCACCCACGGGTCGCTGGTCACGGTCTCGCCGTCCACGACAAGCAGGGTCGAGAGCTCGACCGTGTCGCCGACCTGGGCGGTGGAAATCTTGTCAACCTCGACGACGTCGCCGACAGCAACCTTGTGCTGGCGACCGCCGCTGCGCACGATGGCGTACACGCGAACTCTCATTTCGCTCGGAACGGAAACCCCTGATGCCAGCCGCTCACACGGGCCGGGGCCCGATGATCCGAGAGGACGAGCGGCCTCCCCCGTCCCCTGCCGGGCTACGGCGGAGGCGGGAGGTACGTGCTCAAAGGTGCGGCGCGTAAACACGCCGAGGGTCAAGATTACGGGGCGCGCGGCGAAAGGGCAAAACGGCTCCCTGCCGACGGAACCCCGCCCACGCCCGGCACGCCCTACGGCACCCCGACGCCCCCGGTGCGACGGTGCTGCACCAGGGGCGTCGGAAGGTCACGGGCCGGACGTACGGCCTTAGGGCCTCTCGTTTGGATCTCGTCGGGGGTCGCAGGGTCTGGCACGCACATCTGCGGCGTTGTCGTCAATCACCATGGCTCCGCCATGCCTCAATCCTCCGCCTTGCAGCTGCACGCACCAGACCCCGCTCGGGTCGAACGCAAAGAACCGTCGACCACACCGACCAGATCCAAACGAAAGACCCTGGTTCAGTCCTCCGTGGAGGCGTTGACCGAACCGGTGGACTGCTCGGCGGCGACGGTCTTCTTCGTCGCCTTCTTGGCAGTCTTGGCCGCCGTCGCCTTCTTGGCGGTGGCCTTCTTCGCCGCGGTCTTCTTGGCCGCCGTCTTCTTGGTGGCGGCCTTCTTCGCGGTGGCCTTCTTGGCGGTCTTGCGCGCCGCCTTCTTGACCGGTGCCTCGGCGCCGTCCTCGGCGGACGGCTCGCCCTCGCCGGTGTCCGGCCCGGCGCCGTTCGCGGTCGGGGCGACCACGGTGACGGCTGCTTCCTCGGACCCGGCGGGCGCACTGGCGGTGCGCACCGCACGACGGCGCGTACGGGCCGGTGCGGGCTCGGCCACCGGCTCGGCGGCGACCGGCTCGGCCTCGGGGGCCGGCTCGGCAGCCTTGGGCTCGACGACGGTGACGGCCGCAGCCGCTCCCTCGTCGGCGCCCTGCGGCGAACCGGCGGGAGCGGTCACCTTGCGGGTGGCCCGGCGACGACCGCGGCCCTTGGGCGCGGCCTCGTCGGCGACCGGTGCGGCGGCCTCCGCGGACGGTGCGTGCACCGTTTGGGCCGGGGCGGCCTCGGCGACGGTCTCCGGCTGCGCGGGGGCAGCCTGCTCCGGTGCCTGTGCGGCGGGGGCCGGCTCGGCGGGCTGCTCGGCCGGGGCGCCGCGCTCCTGCTTGGCCTTCGGGGCTCCGGCGGGTGCGGAGGCCCGGCGGGTCGCGCGACGGCGGCCACGGCCACGGCCCGCCGCGGCCTCCGCCTCGGCGACGCTGCTGTAGAGCTCCTCGTCGGGACGGAACTCCGGCTCGGGCAGGGCCGCGGGCTCGGCACCCTCCGAGGTCACAGCCGCCACCTCGGCAGCGGTCTCCGCCGCCGCCGGGGTCTCGGCGGGCTGCTCGGGCTCGTGGTGGGTGTGCTCCTGCGCGTGGTCGGCGCCGCCGCGGCCGCGCCGCTTGCGCTTGCCGCCGCCACCGCCGGAGGTCGCGGGCTGTTCCATGTGGACGATGACGCCGCGGCCGTTGCAGTGGACGCAGGTCTCGGAGAAGGACTCCAGCAGGCCCTGACCGACCCGCTTACGGGTCATCTGGACCAGGCCGAGCGAGGTCACCTCGGCGACCTGGTGCTTCGTACGGTCCCGTCCGAGGCATTCGAGCAGGCGGCGCAGGACCAGGTCCCGGTTCGACTCCAGGACCATGTCGATGAAGTCGATGACCACGATGCCGCCGAGGTCGCGCAGCCTGAGCTGGCGCACGATCTCCTCGGCCGCCTCCAGGTTGTTCCGGGTGACGGTCTCCTCGAGGTTGCCGCCCTGGCCGGTGAACTTGCCGGTGTTGACGTCGACCACGACCATGGCCTCGGTCTTGTCGATCACCAGCGAACCGCCCGAGGGCAGCCAGACCTTGCGGTCCAGGGCCTTCATGAGCTGCTCGTCGATCCGGTGCGTGGCGAAGACGTCGGTCTCCGAGGTCCACTTGCTCAGCCGGTCCACGAGGTCGGGGGCGACGTGCGAGACGTAGCCGTGGATCGTCTCCCAGGCCTCCTCGCCGCTGACGACGACCTTGGTGAAGTCCTCGTTGAAGATGTCGCGCACCACGCGGACGGTCATGTCCGGCTCGCCGTACAGCAGCGTCGGGGCGCTGGAGGAGCCGCCCTTGGCCTTCTTCTGGATGTCGGCCCACTGCGACTGGAGGCGCTCCACGTCGCGGCGCAGCTCGTCCTCGCTGGCTCCCTCGGCGGCGGTGCGCACGATGACGCCCGCGTCCTCGGGGACGATCTTCTTGAGGATGGTCTTCAGCCGGGCCCGCTCGGTGTCGGGCAGCTTGCGGCTGATACCCGTCATCGAGCCCTCGGGCACGTAGACGAGGTAGCGGCCGGGCAGCGAGACCTGGCTGGTCAGGCGGGCGCCCTTGTGACCGATCGGGTCCTTGGTGACCTGCACGAGCACGGACTGGCCGGACTTCAGGGCGGACTCGATACGGCGCGGTCCGCCGGACAGGCCGAGCGCCTCGAAGTTGACCTCGCCCGCGTACAGGACGGCGTTGCGGCCCTTGCCGATGTCGATGAAGGCGGCCTCCATCGAGGGCAGGACGTTCTGCACCTTGCCGAGGTAGACGTTGCCGACGTACGAGGTCGACTGCTCCTTGTTGACGTAGTGCTCGACGAGCACGTCGTCCTCGAGGATGCCGATCTGGGTGCGCTCGCCGCTCTGGCGTACGACCATCACGCGCTCGACGGCCTCGCGGCGGGCGAGGAACTCCGCCTCGGTGATGATCGGCACCCGGCGGCGGCCCTGCTCGCGTCCCTCGCGGCGGCGCTGCTTCTTGGCCTCCAGACGGGTCGAGCCCTTGATGGACTGAACCTCGTCGGGCCCGGTGCCCGGTTCGTCCTTGGCGCGCCGCTCGCGCGGCTCGCGGACCTTGACCACGGTGCGCTCGGGGTCGCCGTCGCCCGGTGCGGCGGCGTCGGAACCGTCCCCGGCGCGGCGGCGACGACGCCGACGGCGCCGACTGCTGCTGCTTCCGGAGGAGGCGTAGTCGTCGTCGTGCTCGTCCTGCTCGTCCTCGGCGCTCTCGTCCGACTCCGCGCCGGACTCCTCACCGTCGGCGCCGGACTCCTCGCCCTCGCCGTGCTCGCCGTTCTCGGCGGCCTCACCACGACGGCGACGACGTCCACCACGGCGACGGCGACGGCGCGAACCGGCCTCGCCGCCGTCCTCGCCCTCGTCGGCGGACTCGGCGTCCTGTGCTTCCTCGGTCCGCTCCTCGGTCGCCGCCTGTTCGGCAGCGGCCTCGGGCTCGCGGGCGCTCTCGCCCTCCGCGGCCGGGCTCAGACCCGCGGAGACGGCACGGCGACGTCGGCGGCGGCGCGAGGAGGTGCTGTCGGCCTCCAAGGACTCCGGCTCGTGCTCGGCCTCCGGCTCCTGCTCCGGTTCTTCGTCCCCGGCGGCCTCGGCAGCGGCCTGGGCGGCCGCGCGCTCGGGCGTCTGGAACATCGGTTCGGTGAAGACCGGGGCCTGGAAGACGGCGACGGCGGGCCGGGCCGGGCGGCCCTCGGCCTCGTCCGCGCCATCGGCCTCGCGCGCGGCGATCTTACGGGTGGGCTCGGAGAACCCGGCGGCGGCCTTGCGCGTGGCACGACGACGGCGACGCGGCGCGGCCTCCTCGGCCGGGGCCTGCGACTCGTCCGCCTGCGCGGCGGCGGGTGCGGCGGCTTCCTGGGCGACGGTCGCCGAGGCGGCGACAACATCCGGGACCTGGGTGGTCTCGGCGCCGGGCACCTCGCTCGCGGCGGCCAGAGCCTCGGTGTCGAGGGCCGCGACCGGGGCCTCGCCCTCCACCGGGGCCGGGGCGCTGACCTTGCGGGTCGCACGGCGACGGCGGCGCGGCGCGGCCTCCTGGACCGGCTCGGCCTCGGCCGCAGCGGCGGGCTCGGGTTCGGGTTCGGCGGCCGCGGGGGCGACTGCCGCTTCGGCGACGGGCTCGACGGTGACGGCCTCGTCGCTCTTGGCCGATCCGCTCTTCGGCGCTCCGGCCGGGGCGGAAGCGCGGCGCGTGGCACGGCGGCGGCGGGCCGGGGGCGCGGCCTCGGCGGCGGGCTCCTCGGCGGGAGCGGCCTGCTCGTCGGTGGTGGGTGCGGTGGTGGCGGAGGTCACGGCGGCTTCGCCGGTGCCTTCCGTCACGTCGGTCTCTTCGGCCGTCACATCGGTCTCTTCGACCTCGTCGGCCTCGACGTCCGCTGCGGGCGCGGCACCGCCGCGTACGGCGGCGGTACCGGCCGCGGTGTCCGCCGACGCGGTGGCGTCAGCGGTCTCGGCGGCGGGCGGACCCGCGGGCCGGGAGGCCGCGCGGCGCCTACGGCGCGGCGGCAGGGTGTCGCTGGGTGAGTTGTTCTCTGGTCCCTCGGAGGATTCCGTGGGCTCGGTCGGCTCAAGCATCCGGGCAGTTCTCCCGTCAGGCTCCCGGGCGCCGCGCCTGGTCCGGTGACGTCCGCGGCTCGCGCCTCATGCGCGGTGCCGCCGTCCGGGGCGCGTGCGCCGCACGGGAGCTCATCCGTGTCGTTCTCGCCGGTTCCGGTACGCCATGTACGTACGGCCTGGCGAAAGTCTCCTGGTCAGAGCGCTGCCCGACCCAGGTGGCTCCCGAGTACGAGGGCTGCGCCACGACGACTCCCTTACGCGGTACCTTCCGTCGCGGCCGCGGCGGCAGCGTCCCCACGCATAACGGCTGGGGTCGTGTCTGCCTCGCGGTCAGGCGCGAGCGGGTCGGTCACCGTGCCGTTCTCCTCATCGAACAGCCCCTGCGCCAGCCTGGTCACCGCTGCGGGGACCGGCGGCGCCAGGTCGGCCACAGCTCGGAGACCGGACAGGACGTCGTCGGGTCGTACGGCAGGCGTCACGTGCCGAACAACCAGCCGCAGTATCGCACAGGGCTGCTCGGCGGGCCCATCAGCCATGAGGTTTGTGCTGCTGGTGGGGCTCGTGGCGGCCCCGGCCGCCTCCGCACCCTCGAACGGTGCGCTCACCGCGAGGTCCGCCACGGCGGCCCGGGTGTCGAAGGTCCGCATACCGTTCTTCGTCCGGCGCTGCACCTCTACACTCCCGGCCGCGAGGAACGCCTCCACGGCGGTTCGCGCCGCCGACGGCTCGACACCGGCCAGGCGCAGCTCCCATACGGAGGCGGTCAGCCGGTCCGCGAAGGAGGAGGTGTGCGCCTCGACCGCGTCGACGATGTCGAGGCCCGGGGGCAGCGACTCGTCGAGCAGAGTGCGCAAAGTGCCCGGGTCGCGCGGCTTGGTGAGCGCGATCTCCAGGTACTCGGCCTCGCTGCCGGTGCCGGTGGGTGCGGCATTGGCGTACGAGACCTTGGGGTGCGGAGTGAAGCCCGCCGAGTACGCCATGGGCACCTCGGCGCGGCGCAGGGCCCGCTCGAAGGCACGCTGGAAGTCACGGTGGCTGGTGAACCGGAGGCGGCCGCGCTTGGTGTAGCGCAGACGGATGCGCTGCACCGCGGGAGCGGGCGGCGGGCCTACGGGCTGTCGCTTGCCCAGTGGTTCTTCTCCTTGTTCCACAGGCGTACGCCGACGCCTGACCCGCCGGGGCGGGGCTTCCTGCGGACGGCACCCGAAGGGGCACCGCCGTCCGGTTCGGCTCCCTCGCTCCCCCACGGCTCCGCGTGGGCGAGGCGTGCTCCGTTCCGGACAGTGTCTTGAGTCTTCAAGGGTACGCGCCCGATCGGCTCGGGGTCCGGGGGTGTGGACAGTGGCAGTGGGCCAGGGGGCGGGCCCGGCCACTGTTCCCGTCCGGTCCGCTGCGCTGTCCCTATTCCCTGTCCCCTGGCGAACTCAGCGCTTGTGCAGCCGTACCGCTTCGGGCTCCGGCCCCGGCCCCGGCCCTGGCCGCGGATCGCCGTACCCGTTCTCGGCGCCGGACAGGAAGGGCGACGTGACGCGCTGCTCGTGCAGGGGGATGGAGGCGGGCTGCTCCATGGGCGGTGGGCTCGGCTCCGCGCGGTCGCCGAAGAGCATGCGGCGCACCTCGGCCCGGGCCTGGCGCGCGCTCTGCCGGGCGGTGGCCCACGCCTCGCGTACGCCTCCGGCGACCTGGCGGGCCGCACGTGCCGTGGGCCGCCAGACGGCATCGCGTACGACATGGCCCACCGGAGTGAGCACGGAGCGGTACACCCAGCGCACCGGCTCCACGAACACCAGCCGCAGCACCCGCCACAGGAAGCGTCCGACGGCGCGCGAGATATGGCCGGCCACCCGCCAGGCGTGCCCGAAGGCCGCGCCGATCTCCCGGGCGACCACGAGCAGGGCCCGGCCCACGGGACGCAGTACCCAGCGCCACAACGCGACGAACGGCAGCACGAAGATCCAGCGCAGCAGGGTGCCGATGCCGCGCACCAGTCCGGTCACCGCCCAGCCGATGGCACGCCCCACCGGCGCGAGCACGCGCTGCCACAACCAGGCGCCCGCGACGGCCAGTGCCGCACCGACCGGGACCAGGAGGTAGCGCCACAGTCCCACCCACGGCCAGACGAACACGGCCTTCGCCAGCCACACCACGGCGGCGGCAAGTCCGAGGCCGAGCAAGCGGATCGCGTGGCCGAGTGGGGTCAGGACGCGGGCGTACAGCCAGCCGAGCGGGATGACGACGAGGGTGCGGCCGAGCCACGACAGCCCCTGTCCGAGGGCGCGCAGCAGACGGACGGTGCCGTGTCCGAGCGGGGTGAGCAGGCTCCGGTACAGCCAGGTCAGCGGGACCACGATCAGGGTCCGGCCGAGCCATCCGAGCCCCCGGCCGAGCGGAACGACGACGTAGCGCCACAGCCCCACCCAAGGCCACACGAACACCGCCTTCGCCAGCCACACCACGGCGACGGCAACACCGGACGCGGCCTTGCCGAGCAGCATGCCGATCCCCCGTCCGAGCCATCCGAGACCGTGCCCGAACGGGGTGAGCACCCGCGCATACAGCCAGGTCAGCGGAATCACGACGAGCGTACGGCCGAGCCAGCGCAGCGGAACGACGACAAGGGTCCGACCGACCCAGGACAGCGCCCGGCCCGCCGGACGCAGCACATGGTCGCGCACCAGCCGCCCGCCCGCGACGAACAGATCCCAGACCATCCGTACGGGGACGACCAGGACGAGCACCACGATCCGCACGGGAATCCGGATCGCGACCGTGAGACAGCCTTCGCCGCCCGTCGAGGCGGCGTGGGCTCCGCCGTGCCGGGTGTCGGGCAACTGCCCTGCCCCGGTGGGCGGGAAGCGCTCGTCCGCAGCGGTCGACGGCTTCTCGTACGGCCCGGCCGGGTCGTCGGCTCCATGGGTGCTCATGACTGTGAGGACGCCTCAACTCCCGGTGCGGATCCCGTACCTCCGGTCTTTGTGGCATTCGCGGTGCCGATCCAGTACCGCAGGCTGTTGCCCCGCCGGTCCTCCAGAACGCCGCCACACTTCTCTATGACCTTGCGCGAGGCCGTGTTGGACCGGTCGCATGTGAGCAGTGCGGGGTCGACGCCGAGTCGACCGGCGAACGGCAGCGCGGCGCGCAACATGGCCGTCGCGTGCCCGCGCCCACGGGCACCGGCGTTGACCGCTGCGCCGATGTGGCCGCCGAAGTCGAGGAGTTGAGGGGTCAGCCGGTGACGGATGAACAGGGTGCCAAGGTGGGTGTCGCCCTCGGTCCACCACAGCACCGTCGCGGGTACTGGCATCTCCGGCGGCAGTTGGTCGCCGCGCGCCCATGCGCGCATCTCGGCCACGAACCGGGCAAACCCCTCGGACTCCTGCCAGCCGCCCGCGTGCCGGTCCAGCACTCCGGCCATCAGGGGGCCGACGGGCCGGGGGCCGGCGGTCTGTTCGGCCACCGCCGCCAAGTAGGAGCGGTGGAACCGTAGGTGAGGGGGTTCGAGTCGAGGCATGGCTTCATCCTGGCCGGACATGGCGGGGCCCGGCCAGGATGAGCAGCCGACGGGCTCAAGTCGATGGCGGACGAAGGGTGTTCAGGGTTTTCGACCAGCGGCCGGATACACCGGCGACTCGTACGGCTCCGCGCGCTGCCTCAGCCCCCGCTCGGCGGCGATGCGAGGATCGGTTTCTCGGAGGACCAGAAGTCGGAGTGCACGTTGGGCTCCGGGACCGGGTGATCGTAATCGGGCCCCTTCGGAGGGGTGGTCGGGTCGGCCACCGTCGACTTCCTGGCACACGGCGAGTCGACGGAGAGCACCACCTGCCCGGCCTTCACCACGAGGAGGGTGATACCGAATCCGTCCGCCGACTGAGCGAACACGGCAGGAAACTTCTGGCTTTTGTTGACCGATTTGATCCGGTAACCGCTCTTCTCCCAGAACCTCTGCACCACACCGATGAAGCTACCTCGCCTTTCTTGCGAAACGATAGTCATCACCGTGCGCTCCCTGGATATGTCGCATTCACCTTCGGAGGCACCGCTGTGAGTCCAGTTGACTTCCGGCTTGATGGCATTCAGCGTGGCGTCGAGCATAGCGTCCGCTCGTTCTGCCGCCTCTTGCATGGTCAAATTCACGGTGGGCCCTCCGTGCTTACCCGCTGGGGATTCGCGTTGCCCGCCAGAGAATCCGCAACCAGCGAGAAGGCAACCCAGCAGGACAACAGTTCCGGCAAATCGAGAGTGCACGTTCATCGGGGACGATCCGTAGTTATTTCCTCAGGAATTCCGGCAACGATACGTGCGATGTTATCGGCGGACTCCTTGTCTTTTTCCGGATTGAAGTAGTTCGAGTGGGCGGGCGTGGGATCATCTGCGTCCCTGAGCGCTGGCGGGCCATCGTCCACAAGAAACCGGTGAGCTCCGAAATCCTTGCTGGCGGGGTCCGTGCCGAACCATCGTAGGTCAGGGTCACCATTCTGAATGAAGCCGAATGTTCCACCGGTGACACCTCCTATAACGCTCCCCACGAAGCCGCCGACGCTGCCAGGGCCGCCAGAGGCATTTCCGCGACCAATACCCGCATGGAGCGCACCATCCAGCATTCCGGATGCCTGTTCATGACTGGGCAGCTTCGTGACGGGATCATTCTCGGCTGCCCCAACGAAGACATGGTCTTTGCCCACGTTCAAGTCCGCGGCCTTGTCCGCTCCTGTCCCGGGACTACCGACTAGAACAATGTCGTCGACTCCAGGGATACCACCGTCCAGCTGAGCCGCTTGCCCGACAGTGAACGATCCATAGGAGTGCCCGACTGCAGTGATGTGAGGATCGGCGTGTTCATTCGTGGCGGAAATACCGGCCATAAAATCGTTGTAGGAGGCCGCTCCGGCTTTCGCATCGTCCGCAAACATCACGTCAAAGCCCTGCGGTGCATCATAACCGAGCCATACGATGGAGGCACTTGACGCATCGTACTGCTGCGCCCCCTTCGCCGTGTCAGCGGCCCTACGTAAATCCCCCGTGGCAAACGATTCGTCAAGGGCTGTTCCCAGGCCGGGGACATACGCAGACACGTTGGCGGCAGCGTCGGGGTTTCCGTAGCTGACGATAGCCCGGCCGTTACCCTGGTCGCCGATACCCAGAAGATAGGGCTGAGGATACTTCGGATCCGGGTGCTCCAAGCTGCTTTGTATCTTTTCCAGCCCAGCCAACATTGTCTTCGACTTCTCGTCGTCGCGCCCGTCCAACTTCCCGATAAGCACTTGAATGTTTTCTCGGTTCGCCTCATCACGAGCCACAGCAGGGATCCCATCCATATTTCCGATCACTTCAGGAAACGTCGCGATATACTCCTCCTGCTGCTCGCTGCTGAGTTGATCCCACCACTCCTTGCGCTCTGCGGGCGTCTTATCCATCGGAAGCTTCTTGCCTGCCGTATCGCTCACAGCATCGATGTCTGACGCCACGTTCGCCCAGGTTTCGGAGTCGACCCTCAGCCCCGGGGCAGCCTTGAGCTTTTGGAAAGTTTCACTGTAGCGATCATCAATCTCCTGGGCTTCGCGCACAGCGTGGGCGAGGCGGTCTGCGATGCCCTGCGCCTTTGCACGATGCGGGTTTGGGCTCTTCAGGGCTGGAGCACCCGAACTCAGGCTGGGGTCGTACTTGCCATCGGCATCGAGATTCGGCTGATCGAGCATGCCGTTGTTTCCCACTACGGAGCCGCCAGGGATCTCGTCGCCAGTCAGCTCATTCTTACCGCCAGCCGGGTAGTCGATACTGCCGTTGTCACGCACGCTATATCCGAGAGAGGCGGCATCAGCGAGAGCATCGCGTAAGCGACGCTGCGGCGCGCCGAGCTCCGTGGCGAAGGCGTCCAAGGTGCCTCGGATGAGCCCGGTCTCAGTGTGGATGTAGTGGTAGTTCTCGCTTAGTCGCTTCAGTCTCTTGACCGCTGCTCTGGCAGACTCACTGTGCTGGGTCTTGGAGAGCTTGCCGCTCATGTCACCGTCGACGCGCTGACGCGCGTGATCGGCGAACTTGGAGGCGGCGCCCCAACCATCGGCAGCATCGGTCAATTCCAACAGCCTGAGATCACGAAGCTGCTGCCATGTCAGCGCGGACGCTGTGGCCATCGCCTACTCGCCCCTCCTCGTCCCCGGCACCGTAACCGTCTTGGCCTTGTCCCCGACCTGGATATCCACTTCGCCGAGGTCAACAGCCACCTTCCGTAGCTTGGGCTCCAAGGAACTGCATTCCTCACGTACACGTCCGAGTCGGTCATCCCAAGAGGTGAGTACGGACTTGAGTACGCCAAGGCTGGAAAGGCCCCCCAGACCGCCACCAGTGCCTTCGTGAGCGCTGCGCAGCTCAACCTTCGCGGTAATCGTGCTGGTCTGAAGTTCGTCGGCCGTGGTAGCCGCCCTTGTCCACGGGCCACTCTCGTGTTTGAGGGTTCCCACGCCACCCCCGGCAGCCGACGGACTGGCCTCGCTTCCGCCTCCCTGACGGCTGTTGATCTGCGTATGGGTTGTGCGCCGCTCGACAGCCTGTGCCTTGAGCTGTTCCCACTCGTCCCACGCCACGTGTGTCCCCCTGCCCCCGGGGCGTCGCCCGGATAAGCGCACCGGCACGTCCGTTGTACTCGCTGAGGATACCGATGCAGACGCTACAGAACGGAGGCGCTGCCTCACATCCGCGTAATCACTCGGGCAATACGAGTATCCGACCTGGGAACCCGCCGTCCTGCCGGGCACCGGCTGCCCCGGCACATGACGTGCTCCACACTGCGGGAGTCCGCGGTCAGCCACCGCATCTCCCCCGCGCCACCCGCTACTTGACCACCGTCAACGGCAACAACTTCTTCCCCGTAGGCCCGACCTGGATCTCCGTCTGCATCGCCGGGCAGACGCCGCAGTCGAAGCAGGGCGTCCAGCGGCAGTCGTCGACCTCGGTTTCGTCGAGGGAGTCCTGCCAGTCCTCCCAGAGCCAGTCCTTGTCGAGGCCGGAGTCCAGGTGGTCCCAGGGCAGGACCTCTTCGTAGGAGCGCTCGCGGGTGGTGTACCAGTCGACGTCCACGCCGTACTCGGGGAGGGTCTCCTCGGCGCAGCGCATCCAGCGGGCGTACGAGAAGTGTTCGCGCCAGCCGTCGAAGCGGCCGCCGTCCTCGTAGACGGCGCGGATGACGGAGCCGATGCGGCGGTCGCCGCGGGAGAGCAGGCCCTCGACGATGCCGGGCTTGCCGTCGTGGTAGCGGAAGCCGATGGAGCGGCCGTACTTCTTGTCGCCGCGGATCTTGTCGCGGAGCTTCTCCAGGCGGGCGTCGGTCTCCTCGGCGGAGAGCTGGGGCGCCCACTGGAAGGGGGTGTGCGGCTTGGGGACGAAGCCGCCGATGGAGACGGTGCAGCGGATGTCGTTGGAGTTCGAGACCTCGCGGCCCTTGGCGATGACGTTGGCCGCCATGTCGGCGATCTGGAGCACGTCGTCGTCGGTCTCGGTGGGCAGGCCGCACATGAAGTACAGCTTCACCTGGCGCCAGCCGTTGCCGTAGGCGGTGGCGACGGTGCGGATCAGGTCCTCCTCCGAGACCATCTTGTTGATGACCTTGCGCATCCGCTCGGAGCCGCCCTCGGGCGCGAAGGTGAGACCGGAGCGACGGCCGTTGCGGGTCAGCTCGTTGGCCAGGTCGACGTTGAAGGCGTCGACGCGGGTGGAGGGCAGCGAGAGGCCGATCTTGTCCTCGGTGTAGCGGTCCGCGAGGCCCTTGGCGATCTCGCCGATCTCGGTGTGGTCGGCGGAGGACAGCGAGAGCAGGCCGACCTCCTCGAAGCCGGTCGCCTTGAGGCCCTTGTCGACCATCTCGCCGATGCCGGTGATGGAGCGCTCGCGCACCGGGCGGGTGATCATTCCGGCCTGGCAGAACCGGCAGCCGCGGGTGCAGCCGCGGAAGATCTCCACGGACATCCGCTCGTGCACGGTCTCGGCCAGCGGCACCAGCGGCTGCTTCGGGTAGGGCCACTCGTCGAGGTCCATCACGGTGTGCTTGGAAACCCGCCACGGCACACCGGACTTGTTCGGTACGACGCGTCCGATACGGCCGTCCGGCAGGTACTCGACGTCGTAGAAGCCGGGCACGTACACGCCGCCGGTCTTCGCGAGCCGGAACAGGAGTTCCTCGCGGCCGCCGGGGCGGCCCTCGGCCTTCCACGCGCGGACGATGTCGGTGATCTCCAGGACGGCCTGTTCGCCGTCGCCGATGACCGCGCAGTCGATGAAGTCCGCGATCGGCTCCGGGTTGAACGCGGCGTGGCCGCCCGCGACCACCACCGGGTCGTCGATGCCGCGGTCCTTGGCCGCGAGCGGAATGCCCGCGAGGTCGAGCGCGGCGAGCATGTTGGTGTAGCCGAGCTCGGTGGAGAAGGAGAGCCCGAAGACGTCGAAGGCGCGTACCGGGCGGTGGGAGTCCACGGTGAACTGCGGCACGTCGTGCTTGCGCATCAGTTCTTCGAGGTCCGGCCAGACGCTGTAGGTGCGCTCGGCGAGCACGCCCTCGCGCTCGTTGAGGACCTCGTAGAGGATCATGACGCCCTGGTTGGGCAGGCCGACCTCGTAGGCGTCCGGGTACATCAACGCCCAGCGGACGTCGCAGGACTCCCACGGCTTGACCGTGGAGTTGAGTTCGCCGCCGACGTACTGGATCGGCTTCTGCACATGCGGCAGCAGGGCTTCGAGCTGCGGGAACACGGAGGCAGCCGGGACCGCTTCCACCCCGTCTGCTGCCTCGACTGCTGCGACTGCTTCCACTGCTTCGGCGGACATACCGGGAAACCTTCGTGAGCTGGCATGGGACTCCCCGGCGCCTGGCACGGGGACGGGACAACCCGTGGAACCGCCACGGGTGACCCTCAAGACTAGCGCGGCCGCGCGGGCCCCGAGGACGGCCGCCTGTCCGTCACCGGGGCGCCGTCACTTCGCGTGCCTGAACCGTTTCCCACTGTGCGCGACCCGGGAACGGGCTCCCGGGACGGCCGCCTCGCATGCGGCGGCGGCACATTCCTCTCGACCGTAGAGCAGCCCGTATGTGAAGTCGCTCTCGCCCGAGGTGAAGGCCTCCGCGGAGAGTTCCCGCAGGGCTTCGCGGGCGACCACGCCGTCCTGGTGCTCACCGAGGAGCTTCTGGAGCCGCTTGAGATCCTTGACGAGCCGTTTCGCCCGGGAGCCGAGCAGGGGCGCGGAGACCTCCGCCGCGTACCGTGCGCGCTTGGCCTTCTTCCGGGCCTCGTGCAGGGCGGTGTCCCGCTCGGGTCCCGCCTCGGCGACGTCTGCCGCCGCGTCGAGGCGTTTGCTCAGCCGGTCGAGCTCGCCGCGGACCGCCCTGTGGACGGGTTTACGGGCCTTGGCACGGGCGGCGGAGCGCAGCGGGGGTGCGGCGAGAAGCGCGTCGAGCCGGTCGAGGAGTGCCAGGTAGCGGTCGCTGTCCAGGGTTTCGGCGACGATGCCGCGCGAGCCGCCGCGACGCCCGGCCAGCCATCCCTCGATCCGCTGCGACACCGGGCCCTCGACCAGTGCGGGATCCACCTCGCCCAGGTGCGAGCCGAGCCGTTCGCCCAGGACCTCCAGGTCCCGGTCCACACCCAGCTCACCGGCCAGCCACTTCAGCTCGGCGCCCAGCGGATCGGTCACCTCACGGTCAAGGACGTTCGCGTACGAGCGCAGGGCGCTGCGCAGCCGCCGGGTGGCCACCCGCATCCGGTGGACGGAGTCGGGCAGTTCACGGCGGACGGCGGGGTCGAGTCCGAGCAGGGTGTCGCGCTGGGAGCGGAGGTAGTCCAGGACGTACGCGCCTGCCGAACCGGGCGGCACCGCCTCATCCGCAGGCGGCGTCGCCGTCGTCGCGACGGGCCCGGTGCGCTCCAGGGCGGCGGCGAGTTTCGAGGGGGCCGCCGAGCGGCGCAGCCCCGACTTGCGGAGCCGTTTGTCGACCTTGTCGAGGAGGGCGACCGGGGCGCCGTCGGCGAGTTCGACCTCGGCCTCGGTCCAGTCGGCGCCGCGTCCATCGAAGCGTTCGGCATGCACCCGGTCGACGACGGCCTCGGCGAGCAGGGTGCCCTTCTTGTCCAGGAGGTGGTGCACCTCGCGCCGGGACGCCAGCAGAACCCGTGGCTCGAGTACCGACCCGCGCGTGAACGCCCGTACCAGCGCGCTCAGTTCGTCGGGGATCTCGGGCCCGAGCGGGACCCGGATCTCCTCGCGCACGTCCGCGGCCACCGGGATCTTCAGATGCCAGCCCTCGTCCTCGCCCCCGGTTCGGCGGCGCAGGGTGATGCCCGCCGCGTGCAGCCGCTGGTCGACGGTGTCGTAGTAGACGGCGTCGAGTTCCCTCACGCCCCGCTCCAGGACGCTGGCCACCGCGCCGACACCGGTCAGCGCGGGCAGTACGACCTCGTCCGTCCCGGGCGCCGCCTCGTACTTCCGCTCGATCTCCTGCTTCCGCTCGATCTCCTGCTTGGAGTGCGCCATATACCGAATCTAGTCGGAAGGGGCGTATCTCGGCAGACCTCGGCAGACTTCGCCAGGCCTCCGTACACCCCCGGTGAGAACCGAGGGATCTCGCGGCGGTGGCGGTCGCGACCGTCGTGGCGGCGGGCGGGGGCACGGCGGACGGTCAGGGCTCGACGGCATACGGGACCGTGGCACTGGTCCAGGAGGGTCTGTGCCGCACCGAGCGCGGGCGCGCGGCCTTCGGGGGGCTGGGCCCCGGCGGAGGGCGGGCAGAACGCGTCCGGGGCACAGCAGGGTGAGGGGCAGGGCTCTTCGTGGACCAAACGACCGAGGCCCTGCGCGGCACTTGAGAGAAAGCGCCGGGCAGGGCCCACCGAGAGCGGCCGCGATCTAGGCCGACAGAGGCTTCTGCACCCTGATCGACTGCAACAGCCCTATGGCGATCCACACCGCGAACATCGAGGAACCGCCGTAGGAGACGAACGGCAGCGGAAGTCCGGCGACCGGCATGATGCCGAGCGTCATGCCGATGTTCTCGAAGGACTGGAAGGCAAACCAGGCGATGATCCCGGCGGCCACGATGGTCCCGTACAGCTCGGTGGTCTCCCGGGCGATACGGCAGGCCCGCCACAGCACCACACCGAGCAGCAGCAGGATCGCGCCCGCGCCCACGAAGCCGAGTTCCTCACCGGCCACCGTGAACACGAAGTCGGTCTGCTGCTCGGGCACGAACTGCCCGGTGGTCTGCGAACCGTGGAACAGGCCGGTGCCGGTGAGTCCGCCGGAGCCGATCGCGATCCGCGCCTGGTTGGTGTTGTAGCCGACGCCCGCCGGGTCCAGCTCCGGGTTGGCGAAGGCCGCGAAGCGGTTGATCTGGTACTCGTCGAGCACACCGAGCTGCCAGACGAGCAGCGCCCCCGCCGCACCGGCACTGATCAGCCCGAGCACCCACCGGTTGGAAGCGCCGGAGGCGAGCAGCACGCCGAGCACGATCAGGACCATCACCATGACCGAACCGAGGTCCGGCATCAGCATCACGATCAGGATCGGCACCGCGGCGAGCCCCAGCGCCTGGAGCACCGTGCGGTGGTCCGGATGCTCACGGTCGCCCGCGTCGACCCGGGCCGCGAGCAGCATCGCCATGCCGAGGATGATCGTGATCTTGCAGAACTCCGAGGGCTGCAGGGAGAACCCGGCCGGGAACACCAGCCAGGCGTGCGCGCCGTTGATGGTGGCGCCGAGCGGTGTCAGCACCAGCAGGATCAGGAAGAGCGAGATGCCGTACAGGATCGGCACCACCGTGCGCAGCCCCCGGTGGCCGAGCCACACCGTGCCGACCATCAGCGCGAGACCGATCCCGGTGTTCAGCAGGTGCCGGAACAGGAAGTAGTACGGGTCGCCCTGGTTCAGCTCGGTGCGGTTGCGGGTGGCCGAGTAGACCAGCGCCGTGCCGATCATCGAGAGCGCGAGCGCCGCGAGCAGCATTGGCCAGTCCAGCCTGCGCAGCGGCGAGTCACGGGCGAGCAGCCGCGCGACGGTCGAGCGCTCCGGACCGTAGCCGGGTACCGAGAATCCGTTCGCGCCCGCCATCAGTCCCGCCTCCCGAAGCCGGGCCCGCCGAGCACCGCGGCCAGTTCCTGCTGCTCGGCCGGGTCCTTGGGCTTCTTCTTGCCCGGATACGGCGTGATCTTCGGGGCGTCGATGGTGCCGTCGGGCTGGACCTTGGGCAGTCCGGTCTGCGGCTTGGGCAGCAGGGCCTTCTCGCCGCCGAGCCCGTAGAGCGCGTCGTAGATCTTGCGCACCGCGGGGCCGGAGGCGCCGGAGCCGGTACCACCCTGGGAGATGGTCATGACCACCGAGTAGTCCTTGGTGTAGGTCGCGAACCACGAGGTGGTCTGCTTGCCGTAGACCTCGGCGGTACCGGTCTTGGCGTGCATCGGAATCTTGTCCTGCGGCCAGCCGCCGAAGCGCCAGGCGGCCGTACCCCGGGTCGCCACACCCGCCAGTGCTTCGTCTATCTCGTCGCGGGTCTTCTTGGTGAACGGCAGCTTCCCGTGCGCCTTGGGCTCGATCTCCCGCACGGTCTTGCCGTCCGGGCTGACCACGGCCTTGCCGACGCTCGGGTCGTAGAGGGTGCCGCCGTTGGCGATCCCGGCGTAGATGGTCGCCATCTGGATCGGGGTGACGAGGGTGTCGCCCTGGCCGATGGAGTAGTTGACGGAGTCACCGGCGCGCATCTTCATACCTTCGAGGCAGTTCTCGTAGGCGATCTTCTGCGCGTAGCTGCCGTCCTTCTTGCCGGTACGGCACCAGGCGTCCTTGTTGACCTCGTAGTAGTCCTTCTTCCACTGGCGGTCGGGGACCCGGCCGGTGACCTCGTTGGGCAGGTCGATACCGGTCTCCTTGCCGAGGCCGAACTGGTGCGCCGTCTTGTAGAACCAGTCCTTGGCGTTCTTCTTGGGCTTGTTGCCGCCGTCCTTCTTCCACTGGTCGTGGGCCAGCGCGTAGAAGACGGTGTCGCAGGAGACCTCCAGGGCGCGCCCGAGGTCGATGGAGCCGTGGTTCTGCTGCTCGAAGTTCTTGAAGACCTGGCCGCCGATCGAGTACGAACTGGAGCAGTTGTAGCGGTCCTTGAAGCCGTAGCCCGCGTTGACCGCGGCGGCCGTGGGGATCACCTTGAAGATCGAGCCGGGGGCCGCCTGCCCCTGGATGGCGCGGTTGAGCAGCGGGTAGTTGGACTTCTTGCCGGTGAGCTTCGCGTAGTCCTTGGCGTCGATGCCGCCCACCCAGGCGTTGGGGTCGTAGTCCGGGTTGGAGGCCATGGCCACCACGCGGCCGGTCTTGGACTCCATGACGACGACGGCGCCCGCGTCGGCCTTGTAGTTGGTGCCGGTGTTGCGGTCGTGCTGCTTGCGGGCTTCCTTCATCGCCTCGTTGAGCTCGTACTCGGCGACCCGCTGCACCCGGGCGTCGATGCTGGTGACCAGGTTGGCGCCGGGCTCCGCCTTGTCGTTCTGCGCCTCGCCGATGACCCGGCCGAGGTTGTCCACCTCGTAGCGGGTGACGCCGGCCTTGCCGCGCAGCTCCTTGTCGTACTGCCGCTCCAGACCGCTGCGTCCGACCATGTCCGAGCGCAGGAACGGGGAGTCGCTGTCCTCGGCCTTCTTGATCTCCTCGTCGGTGACCGGCGAGAGGTAGCCGAGCACCTGGGACGTGCTGGACTTGCCGGGCGCCGGGTAGCGCCGTACCGCGGTCGGCTCCGCGGTGATGCCGGGGAAGTCCTCGGCGCGCTCACGGATCTGCAGCGCCTGCTTGCTGGTGGCCTCGTCGGTGATCGGGATCGGCTGGTACGGGGAGCCGTTCCAGCACGGCTTGGGCGTCTTCGCGTCGCACAGCCGGACCTTCTCCATGACCGACTTGGTGGGCATGCCGAGGATCTGGGCGAGCTTGGTCAGTACGGCCTCGCCGTCGTCGGGCATCTTCATCAGCTTGGTGCGCGAGGCCGAGACCACGAGCCGGGTCTCGTTGTCGGCGAGCGGCACGCCGCGCGCGTCCAGGATCTCCCCGCGTACGGCGGGCTGCACGACCTGCTGTACGTGGTTGCCGGAGGCCTCGGCGGCGTACTCGTCGCCGTTGCGGACCTGGAGGTACCACAGGCGTCCGCCGAGGGTCAACAGCAGCGAGACGACCAGGATCTGGATGATGACGAGCCGGATCTGCACGCGCGGCGTGCGTCCGGTCTCCGGGATGTTGGTCATGAGCGGGGTCCACTCCCCGGCAGGTTCGTGGACGACGGGCGGTGCGTCACGGCTGCCTCCCCTCAGTCGGTGCGGCGGTTGGTCAGATCACGAGTCCTCGCAGCCTTGTGACCCGGACAGGTCCTCACAGCCTCTTGACCCCCTTGATGCGACCGGCGCGGGCGGCCCTGGAGCGGGCGGCGCGGGCCTTCAGGGCGCCCCGCTGGCTGCCGATGCGCAGCCCGGTGCCCGAGGAGATCCAGCCCGCGGCGACGTCCTTGGTACGGCCGGAGCCGGTGCCGCTGTTCTCGGCGACGGGGTCGTGCTCGGTGCGCCGGGCGAGGGCGATGATCCCGGGCACCGTGAACGGCGCGAGGAGCAGGTCGTACAGCGCGGCCGTGAACAGCAGGCTGCCGAGGTTGACATGGCGGGCGGCGTCGTCGCCGACCAGCGCGCCCACCATCGCGTACAGCAGGGTCGAGCCGATCGCGGCGGCGACGACCACGGCCATCGGGCCGAGGGCGGAGCGCAGTTGGCCCTTGTCGGGCTTGAACAGGCCCGCCACATAGCCGATCACGCACAGCACCAGCGCGTAGCGGCCGGCGGCGTGGTCGGCGGGCGGGGCGATGTCGGAGAGCAGCCCGGCGCCGAAGCCGATCAGGGCACCGGCCGTGTGGCCGTACACCAGGGCGAGGCCGAGGACGGTGAGCAGCACCAGATCGGGTACGGCGCCCGGCAGTTGGAGCCGGGCGAGCACGCTGACCTGGATCATCAGGGCGAGCACGACAAGGACGGTGGACAGGAGCACTCGGTTGACACGCACGGTTGACGCTCCTACTCGTCTTGCTCGGCCGGGTCTGCGGTCTGACCGGCCTGTTGCTCCGGATCCACGGGCAGTCCCTCTTCCTGGCCGGGCTGCGCCTCCTGCCCGTCCTCGCCGCCGGGCCCGTCCGGGTCCTCGGCTCCGGGGGTGGCCGTGACGGTCACCGTCGGCGTGGGCTCGGCCTTGGGCTTGGGCGGCAGCACGGTGTCCCGCGGATCGGTGCGGGGCGCGGTGACGACGACGCCCACGACATCGAGACGGGAGAAACCGGCGAAGGGTTCCACGTACACGGTCCGGGTGAGGTCACCGCCCGAGGGGTCGATACGGGTGATCCTGCCGACCGGCACACCCGGCACGAACGGCTTGTCGCCCTGCGAGCCGAAGGTGACCATCCGGTCGCCCTTCTTCACCTTGGCCTTGGAGTTGAGCAGCTGTACCCGCATCGGGCCGTTGCCGCCGCCGGAGGCGAAGCCGAGCTCGTCGGTCTTCTCCAGGCGGGTGCCGACGGTGAAGTCCGGGTCGGTGGCGAGCAGTACGGTCGCGGTGCCCGGGCCGACGGTGGTGACCCGGCCGACCAGACCGTCCGCGTTGAGTACGGTCATGTCGCGCTTGATGCCGTCGCGTGAACCGGCGTCGATGGTGACGGTCCAGGAGAAGCCCTGGGCCGCGCCGATCGCGATGACCTCGGCGCCCTTGATGCCGTACTGGCCCGCGCCCGCCTTCTTCAGCATGCCGTCGAGCTGGCGCACCCGGCTGCGGTTGCGGTCGTCGCTGCCGAGCCGGGCCTTCAGCGCGGCGTTCTCCCGCTCCAGTTCGGCGATGCGGTCCTCGTGGCCGCTGGAGTCCTTCACGGCGTCCACGGCGCCCGCGACCGGATCGACCGCGGAGGAGACACCGTTCTCGACCGGGCCGAAGACGGCGGCGGCGCCCCGTCGGGCTCCGTCGACCGGTGAGTCCTCGCCACCGCGGATGTCCACCGTGATCAGTGCGAACGCGATGGCGATCAGCAGCACCAGGAGCAGCCGGCTCTCTCGTGTGTCCCTCACGTGCGGCGGCCGTGCCTTCCTCGTCGGAACTTGTTGTGGCTTATGCCTCTATATCAACGATTGGCCGCCGCGTGGGACAGGGCCCCTCCCCCGTGCCCCCGCCCGGATCTCCCCGGACGGGGACGAACCCCCAGCTCGGCCGGTGCTCAGCGACGCGGCTGCGCGTCCAGCACCTGCTGCAGTGCCTCGAACTCCTCGACACACTTGCCGCTGCCGAGCGCCACGCTGTCCAGCGGCTCCTCGGCGATGTGGATCGGCATACCGGTCTCGACGCGCAGCCGCTCGTCGAGGCCGCGCAGCAGGGCGCCGCCACCGGTGAGCACGATGCCACGGTCCATCACGTCGCCGGACAGTTCCGGCGGGCACTTGTCGAGCGTCGTCTTGACCGCGTCCACAATGGCGTTGACCGGTTCCTCCATGGCCTTGCGCACCTCGGCGGCGGAGACCACGACGGTCTTCGGCAGTCCGGAGACGAGGTCACGACCGCGGATCTCGGTGTGCTCCTCTTCCTCCATCTCGTACGCCGAGCCGATCGTGATCTTGATCTGCTCGGCGGTGCGCTCACCGAGGAGGAGGGAGTACTCCTTCTTGATGTGCTGGATGATCGCGTTGTCCAACTCGTCGCCCGCGACCCGGATCGACTGGGCCGTGACGATCCCGCCGAGCGAGATGACCGCGACCTCGGTGGTGCCACCACCGATGTCCACGACCATGTTGCCGGTGGCCTCGTGCACGGGCAGGCCCGAGCCGATCGCCGCCGCCATCGGCTCTTCGATGATGTGCACCTGGCGCGCGCCGGCCTGCGAGGAGGCCTCGATGACGGCACGGCGCTCAACTCCGGTGATACCGGAGGGAACACAGACCACGACGCGCGGGCGGGCGAGATAGCGGCGTTTGTGGATCTTGAGGATGAAGTAGCGCAGCATGCGCTCGGTGATTTCGAAGTCGGCGATGACGCCGTCCTTCAGCGGACGCACGGCGACGATGTTGCCCGGAGTGCGGCCGATCATCTTCTTCGCCTCGGCGCCGACCGCGAGGATGCCACCGGTGTTGGTGTTGATCGCGACGACGGAGGGTTCGTTGAGGACGATCCCGCGGCCCCTGACGTACACCAGCGTGTTGGCGGTCCCGAGGTCGACAGCCATGTCACGGCCGATGAACGACATGTTGTTCCCCATGAGGATGCGACTGGCCTTCCCAAGTGAGCTTGCGGCTTGTCAGGACAGGCGAGGTGGGTGCTGTGAGAGTGAAGGCTTAAGGCTTACATCGTAGGCCCGCCCGCACAATCACAGCGCAAGGGTCTTCGCCATTGTCAGCAGATGCGCGGCCGCTCCGCCCAGGGGAACGAGCCATCAGGGGGACGCGTTCCCCCGATCGGGACGCCTATGCCGTACGGCGAGTGAATTTCTTCTTTGACGCAGGTCACGACCATTACACACCTGACGCGTCGTCAGAAGAAGAGTGGGGTCGCGACACGTTTTCCGGCGCGTCGCACCGCGCCCGTGCGGAAACGGACGCATTCCGGCGGGCGCCGCATTTCGCACGGCGCGCCGCCGGACAATCCGGCCGGAAAAAAACCGGACGGGGGAAATGCGGGGTACCTCAGACGAACGACGGGAAGAAAATCTTCAGCTCGCGCTCGGCCGACTCCTCCGAGTCCGAGGCGTGGATGAGGTTTTCCCGGGTGATGGTGCCGAAGTCACCGCGGATCGAACCCGGAGCGGCGGAAATCGGATCGGTGGGACCGGCCAGTTGACGCACACCCTCGATGACGCGCTCACCCTCCACGACGAGGGCGACCACGGGACCGGAGGACATGAAGTCGACCAGCGGCTCGTAGAAGGGCTTGCCGACGTGCTCCGCGTAGTGCTGCTCCAGCGTCGCCCGCTCCAGGGTGCGCAGCTCCAGTGCGCTGATCGTCCAGCCCGCCTTGCGCTCGATCCGGCCGACGATCTCGCCGACCAGGCCACGACGGACCGCATCGGGCTTGAGCAGGACGAGGGTGCGCTGGCTCACGGTGGTGCTCCTTCACTACAACGGGTGCGGAGGTCAGAGGCTACAGGGCCCCGCGGAACGGCTCGCGCGCGGCTGACCACCCGTCACGCGGACTCGGCCGCGGACTCCGCCGCGAGTTGTGCCTCGTAGGCGGCGCGCTGCTGCTTGGCCTCGTCGACCTTGCGGCCGAAGTGGATTCCGCACCACCACAGGCCACCGAAGAGGGCGCCCAGGAAGAACATCACGGGCACCACGAAGCCGCTCAGGAACAGGCCGATCTGCAGCGCCCAGCCGAGCGCGAGCCCGCCGGGTCTGGTGATCATGCCGCACAGCAGGATGCTCATCGCCATCGCGATCCCGCTGACGATCCAGACCGTCGTCTGGCTGATATCGGGTTCCTTTATCGCCACCAGAGCGGCGAAACCGATGACGAAGAACTCGCCGATCAGCGTGGAAGCACAGAGCGTACGCATTGTCAGCTCCTCCCCAGGAGCAGTCGGGCCTCGCCGACAGTGATCACGGAACCGGTCACGAGCACTCCGCCACCCGCGAACTCGCCCTCTTCCTCGGCGAGCGTGATCGCGGCCTCCAGCGCGTCGTCGAGCCGCGGCTCGACCTGCACCCGGTCCTCGCCGAAGACCTCGACGGCGAGGGCGGCCAGCGCGTCCGCGTCCAGTGCGCGGTGGGTGGAGTTCTGGGTGACGACGACCTCGGTGAGCACGGGCTCGAAGGCCTCCAGGACCCCGCGCACGTCCTTGTCACCGCTGACGCCGATCACCCCGATGAGTCTGCTGAAGTCGAAGACCTCGCCGATGCCCTCGACGGTGGCGCGGGCGCCCGCGGGGTTGTGCGCGGCGTCGAGTACGACGGTCGGCGAGCGGCGCACCACCTCGAGCCGGCCCGGCGCGGTCACCGCGGCGAAGGCGGTGCGCACGGTGTCGATGTCGAGCGGGCGCGCGTGCTGCGAGCCGATGCCGAAGAAGGCCTCCACCGCCGCGAGCGCGACCGCCGCGTTGTGTGCCTGGTACGCGCCGTGCAGCGGCAGGAAGACGTCCTCGTACTCGCCGCCGAGCCCGCGCAGCGTCAGGAGCTGGCCGCCGACCGCGGCGCTCCTGCTCGTCACGCCGAACTCCAGGCCCTCGCGGGCGACCGTGGCGTCCACCTCGACGGCCTTCTTGAGGACGACCTGGGCTGCGTCCACGGGCTGCTGGGCGAGGATGACCGTCGCGTCCTGCTTGATGATCCCGGCCTTCTCCTTGGCGATCTCGCCGGGAGTGCTGCCGAGCCGGTCGGTGTGGTCCAGGTCGATCGGGGTGAGCACCGCGACCGAGCCGTCGATGACGTTGGTGGCGTCCCAGCTGCCGCCCATGCCGACCTCGACGACGGCGACGTCCACCGGGGCGTCCGCGAAGGCCGCGTACGCCATGCCGGTCAGCACCTCGAAGAAGGACAGCCGGAAGTCCTGCTGGGTGTCGACCATTTCGACGTACGGCTGGATGTCGCGGTACGTCTCCACGAAGCGCTCCGCGTCGATGGGCGCACCGTCGAGGCTGATGCGCTCGGTGATCGACTGGACGTGCGGCGAGGTGTAGCGGCCGGTGCGCAGTTCGAAGGCGCCGAGCAGCGACTCGATCATGCGGGCGGTGGAGGTCTTGCCGTTGGTCCCGGTGATGTGGATCGAGGGGTAGCCGCGCTGCGGCTCGCCGAGTACGTCCATCAGCGCCGAGATCCTGCTGACCGAGGGCTCCAGCTTGGTCTCGCCCCAGCGGCTCGCGAGCTCCGTCTCGACCTCGCGCAGCGCCCGGTCCACCTCGGGGTCGGCCGGTCTGGTCGGCAGCCGGTCGCCCTGCGGCGGTCCGGACTGGGTGCGCAGCGTACGGCTCCCGGCCTCGATCACCGCGAGGTCGGGGTCCCTGTCGGTCTCTGCGCCGATGATCTCCTCGAACCTGGCCGAGGAGTCCTCACCGTCGTCGTCGCGGGCGCTGTCGTGCGGGGGGAGGTCACTCACGCGGACAGTCTACGGAGCGCGGATGACACTCCAGGACAGGGCGGTCCGCTACGGGGCCTCGGAGGGGCGGCGACGGGGCCGGCGGCGGAACGGCGACGGGTCCGGTGGTGCGTACGCGCGTACGCACCACCGGACCCGGCCGGACGGATGTGCGGGCCGGGGCCCGCTCCCCTCACGCCTTCGGCAGCCGCTCCAGCTGGGCCGTCAGGCGGGCGATGTCCTCCTCCGCCTTGGCCAGGCGGGTGCGGATCTTGTCCACGACGTGGTCGGGCGCCTTGGCGAGGAAGGCCTCGTTGCCCAGCTTGCCGGTGGCCTGGGCCTTCTCCTTCTCGGCCGCCGCGAGGTCCTTGGCGAGCCGCTTGCGCTCCGCCTCCACGTCGATCACTCCCGACAGGTCCAGCGCGACCTCGGCCCCGGAGACCGGCAGGGTCGCGGTGGCCGCGAAGCCCTCGCCCTCCGGCTGGAGACGCAGCAACTGCCGGATGGCGGGCTCGTGCGGGGCGAGCGCGGTGCCGTCCAGGGTCAGGCGGGCGGGCACCCGCTGACCGGGCTGCAGCCCCTGGTCGGCACGGAAGCGGCGGACCTCGGTGATGACCTCCTGGAGGACCTCGATCTCCCGCTCGGCGGCCGCGTCACGGAACCCGGAGTCGGCGGGCCAGTTCGCGATCACCACGGACTCACCGCCGGTCAGCGTGGTCCACAAGGTCTCGGTCACGAACGGCACGATCGGGTGCAGCAGCCGCAGCGTGACGTCGAGCACCTCGCCGAGCACCCGACGCGAGACGGCGGCCGCCTCGCCGCCCGCCTGGAAGGTCGTCTTGGACAGCTCGACGTACCAGTCGAAGACCTCGTCCCAGGCGAAGTGGTAGAGGGCGTCGGAGAGTTTGGCGAACTGGTAGTCCTCGTAGAGGGCGTCCACTTCGGCGACGGTCTCGTTCAGCCGCGACAGGATCCAGCGGTCGGTCGAGGAGAGCTTCTCGGCGGGCGGGAGTTCGCCCTCGACCGTCGCGCCGTTCATCAGTGCGAAGCGGGTCGCGTTCCAGATCTTGTTGGCGAAGTTGCGCGAGGCCTGGACCCAGTCCTCGCCGATCGGGACGTCCGCGCCCGGGTTGGCCCCGCGGGCCAGGGTGAACCGGACGGCGTCCGAGCCGTAGGCGTCCATCCAGTCCAGCGGGTCGACCGCGTTGGGGTTCGACTTCGACATCTTCTTGCCGAACTCGTCACGGACCAGACCGGTGAGCGCGATCGTGTGGAACGGCACCTCGCCGTCCATCGCGTACAGGCCGAACATCATCATCCGGGCGACCCAGAAGAAGATGATGTCGTGACCGGTGAGCAGGACGTCGGTCGGATAGAACTTCTCGAGGTCCGGGGTGCGCTCGGGCCAGCCCAGGGTGGAGAAGGGCCACAGGCCCGAGGAGAACCAGGTGTCGAGGACGTCCTCCTCCTGGTACCAGCCCTCGCCGCTCGGCGCCTGGTCGTCGGGGCCGACGCAGACGACCTCGCCGTCGGGGCCGTACCAGACCGGGATGCGGTGTCCCCACCACAACTGCCGCGAGATGCACCAGTCGTTGAGGTTGTCGACCCAGTCGAAGTAGCGCCGCTCCATCTCCTTGGGGTGGATGGCGACCCGGCCGTCGCGCACCGCGTCGCCCGCGGCCTTGGCCAGCGTCTCGACCTTGACCCACCACTGCAGGGACAGCCGAGGCTCGACGGTGGTCTTGCAGCGCGAGCAGTGCCCGACGGAGTGGACGTAGGGCCGCTTCTCGGAGACGACGCGGCCCTGTTCGCGCAGCGCGGCCACGATCGCCGAGCGCGCCTCGAAGCGGTCCAGACCCTGGTACGGGCCGTGCGCGGTGATGACCCCGCGCTCGTCCATGATGGTCAGCGACTCCAGGTCGTGCCGCTGGCCGATGGCGAAGTCGTTCGGGTCGTGGGCGGGCGTCACCTTGACGGCGCCGGTGCCGAACTCCGGGTCCACGTGGGTGTCCGCGACGACCGGGATGCTGCGGTTGGTCAGCGGCAGCTTGATGCGCTTGCCGATGAGGTGCGCGTAGCGCTCGTCGTCCGGGTGGACCGCGACGGCGGTGTCACCGAGCATCGTCTCGACGCGGGTGGTGGCGACGACGACCGTCTCGTCCCCCTCGCCGTACTTCAGCGAGACCAACTCGCCGTCGTCGTCCTGGTAGTCGACCTCGATGTCGGAGATCGCGGTCAGACAGCGGGGGCACCAGTTGATGATGCGCTCGGCCCGGTAGATCAGCTCGTCGTCGTAGAGCTTCTTGAAGATCGTCTGGACGGCACGGGACAGGCCCTCGTCCATGGTGAACCGCTCACGGGACCAGTCGACGCCGTCGCCGAGGCGGCGCATCTGGCCGAGGATCCGGCCGCCGTACTCCTCCTTCCACTGCCAGACGCGCTCGGTGAACTCCTCGCGCCCCAGGTCGTGGCGGGACTTGCCCTCCTCGGCGAGCTGCTGCTCGACCTTGTTCTGGGTCGCGATTCCGGCGTGGTCCATACCCGGCAGCCACAGGGACTCGTACCCCTGCATGCGCTTGCGGCGGGTCAGCGCGTCCATCAGCGTGTGCTGGAAGGCATGCCCCAGGTGCAGGCTGCCCGTGACGTTCGGCGGCGGAATGACGATCGTGTACGGAGGCTTCTCGCTCTTGGCGTCCGCCTCGAAGTAACCGCGCTCCACCCAGGTCTCGTACAGCGGCCCCTCTACCTCGGCCGGTGCGTACTGCGTCGGCAGTTCTGTGGTGGGCGCTGGCGTCTGCTGCTGAGTGTTGTCGGTCACGAGAGCCAGTTTAAAGGCGTACCCAACCAGGTTTGAAACGGGAATCTTTGGTGTGGGTCGGGCCTCCCGCTTGTCGCGCACACCTGTGTCTGCGCAAGGATGTGCGCATTGCACTGAGCACTTGGAGGGGGACCCCTGATGAGCTACAACCAGCCCGGCCCGTACGGCGGGCAGCCACAGCAGCCCGGACCGTACGGCCAGGGCGGCGGACAGCCCCCGCAGCAGCCGGGCCAGGGCCCGTACGGCCAGCCCGCCCAGCCGCCGCAGCAGCCCGGCTACGGCTACCCCCAGCAGCCCCCGCAGCAGGCCGGCGGCTACGGCTACCCCCAGCAGACCCCACCCCCGCAGCAGGGCTACGGCTACCCGCAGCAGGGCCAGGGCTTCCCGCAGCAACAGGGCTACAGCCAGCCGCCCACCTTCACGGGCGCCCCGCAGCCCGGCGGCGGCAAGAAGAAGACGGGCGTCATCATCGCCGCGGTGGCGGTGGTCGCGGCCCTGGGCGTGGGTGCGTACTTCGTGTTCGGGTCGTCGGACAGCGGCGGTGGCGAAGCGAAGGACGACGGGCCGCACAAGCTGGTGACTCCGGCCACCGTGCTCGACGGGTACCAGAAGGAGGAGGGCAGCAGCGACGACGGCCTCGACTCCGACGATACGTCCGACCTCGAGAAGGCCGGGTTCAAGGACCCCGAGAACGTGAACGCCGCCTACGAGAAGGAGGACACGGCCAACCCGCTGGCCAGCAAGTACCTCCAGTTCATCGGCGCGTACGGCAAGAGCGAGGACCCCGCGGCCGTCCTCGACGCGATGTTCGCGAAGATGAACGAGGAGGCCAAGAAGGAAGAGGGCAAGGAGAAGGTCGGCGAACTCGTCGGCAGTCCCCAGGAGTTCACCCCCGAGGGCCTGGACGGCGCACTGATGAAGTGCCAGGAGTCCAAGTTCAAGAACAACAACCCGTCGTCGAGCGACTCCCCCGGTGCGCCCAAGGAGATCAGCATGCCGATCTGCATCTGGTCCGACTACAGCACCGTGGGCATCGTGATCGCTCCCGACCTCGGCGCCGCGCTCACCGGCAAGTCCGCCGACCTCGGCGACGCCGCCGAGACCGCGGCCAAGCTGCGCAAGGAAGTCCGCGTGAAGCTGTAATCGCACCAGCAGCGGCCGAAGGGGGCGCTCCCGCGTTGTGCGAGGGCGCCCCCTTCGGCATGACCGACGCCCGGCACGACGATCACCTCAGCCCCTGACGATTACGTTGAGTGCACAACCACTCACACATCCCTATGATCGCCGCACTGGCCCATCCTGCGAGGGAGACGCATCATGTCCTTGATGCTTGAGCGACCGACGACAGACGGCACTGCCCCCCGCGAGTTCGAGGCGCTGTGCGCAGCCCTTGATGAGCTGAACGTGCCCGACGGCTACAAGGCCGAAGTCATCAGGGGGAACATCGTCATGTCGCCGTGGTCGAGGGCGTACTACCTGACCGTCATGGATCTCGTGTGCGACCGGCTACGCCCGCATCTTCCGGACGGGCACCGCATCAGTTCGTCACCCGCGCTGTACACCTTCCCCGACGTCGAGCGAGCGTACGGACCCGACATCCATGTCGCCCACGAGCGCACGCGGCGCAGCACGAGCCACCTGCTGGACGGTGAAGGCCTGTCGCTGGTCGGGGAGTTGACGTCGACCTCGACCCGGGACACCGACTGGACCGACAAGGCCGAGCACTACAGCAAGGCCGGAGTCCCGGTGTACCTCCTGCTCGACATGCAGGAGGAGAGCGCCACCGTCCTCTGGTCACCCTCGGCGAAGGGCTACGCCGCGCACTTCACGGTGCCCTTCGGCGACAAGCTCCACATCCCCGCCCCCTTCGACTGCATCCTCGACACCACCGGCTTCGAAGCACCGGCGGACAGGGAAATCGACTGACGGCCGCCAGGAACAGAGAAGGGGCGCCCGGCCAACAACCGGACGCCCCTTCACACTTCAACGCGCCTACGCGCAACTCCCGCGCACTCAGGCCGACTTCTGCTCCCCGTTCCCACGCCCGCCCCGCGCGTCCCGCGGAATCAGCGTCGGGTTGACGTTGGAGCGGACCACCTCGGCGGTGATGACGACGCGGGCGACGTCCTTGCGGGAGGGGACCTCGTACATGACCGCCTGGAGGACTTCCTCCATGATGGCGCGCAGGCCGCGGGCGCCGGTCTGGCGGAGGATGGCCTGGTCGGCGATGGCTTCGAGGGCCTCGCGTTCGAAGTCGAGCTCCACGCCGTCGAGTTCGAAGAGGCGCTGGTACTGCTTGACCAGGGCGTTGCGCGGCTCGACGAGGATCTGGAGCAGGGCCTCGCGGTCGAGGTTGTGGACCGAGGTCATGACCGGCAGACGGCCGATGAACTCGGGGATCATCCCGAACTTCACCAGGTCCTCGGGCATGACGTCCTCGAACTGGTCCTTGGACTCCAGCTCGCGCTTGGAGCGGATCGTCGCGCCGAAGCCGATGCCCTTGGCCCCGGCCCGCGCCTCGATGATCTTCTCCAGACCGGCGAAGGCGCCGCCCACGATGAACAGGACGTTCGTCGTGTCGATCTGGATGAACTCCTGGTGCGGGTGCTTGCGGCCGCCCTGCGGGGGCACCGAGGCCGTGGTGCCCTCGAGGATCTTGAGCAGAGCCTGCTGGACGCCCTCGCCGCTGACGTCGCGCGTGATCGACGGGTTCTCGCTCTTACGGGCGACCTTGTCGATCTCGTCGATGTAGATGATGCCCGTCTCGGCCTTCTTGACGTCGTAGTCGGCGGCCTGGATGAGCTTCAGCAGGATGTTCTCGACGTCCTCGCCGACGTAACCCGCCTCGGTGAGGGCGGTGGCGTCCGCGATCGCGAAGGGGACGTTGAGCATCCGCGCGAGGGTCTGGGCGAGCAGGGTCTTGCCGGAGCCGGTGGGGCCGAGCAGCAGGATGTTGGACTTGGCCAGCTCGATGGCGTCCTCGCGGCCCTGTGCGCCGCCGTTCTCGCCCGCCTGAACGCGCTTGTAGTGGTTGTAGACCGCGACGGAGAGCGCCTTCTTCGCGGGCTCCTGGCCCACGACGTAGCCCTCCAGGAACTCGTAGATCTCGCGGGGCTTGGGAAGTTCCTCCCAGCGCACCTCGCTCGTCTCGGCGAGCTCCTCCTCGATGATCTCGTTGCAGAGATCGATGCACTCGTCGCAGATGTACACACCGGGGCCTGCGATGAGCTTCTTCACCTGCTTCTGGCTCTTTCCGCAGAAAGAGCACTTGAGCAGATCGCCGCCGTCACCGATGCGTGCCACGAGGTGAATCCCCTTCGCCTGGGAGACGCGTGCTTCAGCGGCTCCTGGTGCCTGACGTCCGACGGTACCTTGCCGGGCCCGGTGTTCGGGCCCCCCTTGGCGCGGTTCGCTTGGGCCGAGCTCCGCGCCAAGGGGACGGGTGTATACCCGCGAGGGCTCAGACCACCGACGTGTTGTTCATCTTGCGGGTGGAGACGATCTGGTCGACCAGGCCGTAGGCCAGTGCGTCCTCCGCCGTGAGGATCTTGTCGCGCTCGATGTCCTCGCGGATCTGCTCGATCGGCGTGGAGGAGTGCTTGGCCAGCATCTCTTCCAGCTGCGAGCGCATCCGGAGAATCTCGTTCGCGGCGATCTCCAGGTCCGAGACCTGACCACGCCCCGTCTCACTGTAGGGCTGGTGGATGAGGACCCGTGCATTGGGCAGGGCCATCCGCTTGCCGGGGGTGCCCGCGGCGAGCAGGATCGCGGCCGCGGAGGCGGCCTGGCCCATGCACACCGTCTGGATGTCGGGCTTCACGAACTGCATCGTGTCGTAGATCGCGGTGAGCGCCGTGAAGGAGCCGCCGGGGCTGTTGATGTAGACCGAGATGTCGCGGTCGGGGTCCATCGACTCCAGGCAGAGCAGCTGGGCCATCACGTCGTTGGCCGAGGCGTCGTCGATCTGCACGCCGAGGAAGATCACCCGCTCCTCGAAGAGCTTCGCGTACGGGTCGTACTCGCGCACGCCCTGCGAGGTGCGCTCCACGAAGCGCGGGATGACGTAGCGGGACTCGGCGCGGGGCCCCGTGTACTCGGCCTGCATGCGGTCGTTCAGGCCGCTGCCGGGGAAGTCGTTCACTGTATGTCTCCTCAAGAAGGCGAAGGCGATCGGCGGGGGTGCGGGGCTCAGGCCCCGGTACCGCCGCCGCCCGGCATTCCGGCAGCCGTGGGCATGATGTCGTCGATGAGGCCGTACTCCTTGGCCTCGATCGGGTCGAACCAGCGGTCGCGGTCGGAGTCGCGGGTGATCTGCTCGACGGTCTGCCCCGTGTGCTGGGACGTGAGCTCGGCCATGCGCCGCTTGGTGTGCAGCAGCCGCTCCGCGTGGATCTTGATGTCCGAGGCGGAGCCGGCCAGGCCCGCGGACGGCTGGTGGATGAGGATCTCGGCGTTCGGCAGCGCGAAGCGCTTGCCCGGAGTGCCCGCGCTCAGCAGGAACTGACCCATCGAAGCGGCCATGCCCATGGCAATGGTGACCACATCGTTCTTGATGTACTGCATCGTGTCGTAGATCGCCATGCCCGCGGTGATCGAGCCACCGGGGCTGTTGATGTACAGGAAGATGTCCTTGTCGGGGTCGGCGGCAAGGAGCAGCAGCTGCGCGGTGATCTTGTTCGCGATGTCGTCGTCGACAGGCTGTCCGAGGAAGATGATCCGCTCGTTGAGCAGCCGGTTGTAGACCTGGTCGCCGAGGCCACCACCGATGGAAGGCTCGCCGGCGGCGGAAGGCATCAGATTCGTCACGTGTCCACCTGCTCGTCTTACGACGGCGCCGGGCCGTCTCGCGTCACTCTGCTGGGGCCGGGCCCCTCCGACGTACCGCCGCGCGGGCGGCACAGGAGACTCCCCTGCCCTCGTAGTTATGGACCCTAACGCGCAGGCAGGCGGGTGCACTCCCGCACTGGGGACTGTTCGCTGTGAGCGCAGGGTGCGACCCCGGTCGCAGGGGCGTGACGGGTCCGGTACGCGGCGGTACGGGCGCCGTGGGCGGATGCGGCAGGAGACGCCCCGTACGGACGCCTCCTACGGACGCCGTGGGACGCCGAACGGCCGAGGGGCCCCGTACCCAGCCGTGGCTGCGTACGGGGCCCCTCGTCGGCTTGCGGGCCGGGACGGCGGGACTCAGCCCTCGTTCTTGTCCTCGGCCTTGTCCTCGGCGGACTCGGTGCCCTCGGCGGCGGCCTCGGCCGGGGCCTGCTCGCCCTCGGCGGCGGCGACGGTGGCGTCGGCGATCTCCGCCTCTTCCTCCTCGTCGCTGAGGTCGACGACCTCGCCGTTGGTGTCCTTGACCGTGGCGGCCTCGACGACGACGGCCAGCGCCTTGCCGCGCGCGACCTCGCCGACCAGCATCTGCACCTGGCCGCCCTCGACGACCGCCTGGGCGAACTGGTCGGGGGACATGCCGGAGGAGGCGGCGCGACGCATGAGGTGCTCGGTGAGCTCCTCCTGGCTGACGCTCAGCTTCTCCTTGTTGACCAGCTCGTCGAGGACGAACTGGGTCTTGATGCCCTTGACCGCGGCGTCCTTGGTCTCGGTGTCGAACTCCTCGGCGGACTTGCCCTGGATCTCCAGGTACTTCGCGAGGTCCAGGCCCATCTGGCCGAGCTGGTGGTGCTCGAGGTTGTGCTTACGGGTGTTGATCTCGTCCTCGAGCAGCTTCTCGGGGACGGGCACCTCGACCAGCTCGAGCAGCTTCTCCAGGACGCGCTCCTGGGCCTGCGTGGCCTGGTCGTACTCCTTCATGTTCGCCAGTCGGGAGCGGCTGTCGGCGCGCAGCTCCTCGAGGGTGTCGAACTCGGAGGCGAGCTGCGCGAACTCGTCGTCCAGCTCGGGCAGTTCACGCTTGGCGACCTGGGTGACCTTGACGGTGACCTCGGCCTCCTTGCCCGCCGCGGAGCCGCCCTTGAGCTCGGAGGTGAAGGTGGCCTCGCCACCGGCCTCGACGCCCTTGACCGCGTCGTCGATGCCCTCGAGCAGCTCACCGGAGCCGATCGTGTAGGAGACACCGTCCGCGACGCCGTCGGCGAGGACCTCGCCGTCGACCTTGGCCTCGAGGTCCAGGGTGAGCACGTCGCCGTCCTCGGCGGCGCGCTCGACCGGGGTGGTGGAGGCGAAACGGCCGCGCAGTTCCTCGACGGCCTTGTCCACGTCCTCGTCGCTGACCTCGATCGCGTCGACCTCGACCTCGATGCCGGAGTAGTCCGGGATCTCGATGGTCGGGCGGATGTCGACCTCGGCGGTGAAGGCCAGCAGCTCGCCGTCCTTCAGCTCGGTGATGTCGACCTCGGGCTGGCCGAGGACGTTCAGCTCACCCTCGTTGACGGCCTCGGTGTAGAACTTCGGGAGGGCGTCGTTGACGGCCTCCTCCAGCACCGCACCGCGTCCGAACCGCTGGTCGATGACGCGCGCCGGAATCTTGCCCTTCCGGAAGCCCTTCACCGTGACCTGCTGATTGATCTTCTTGTACGCCGCGTCGAGGCTGTCCTTGAGCTCCTCGAAGGGCACCTCGACAGTGAGCCGAACCCGGGTCGGGTTCAGGTTCTCAACGGCGCTCTTCACGGTTCGGTCTCCTTGTGGCTGACATCTTGGGTTCTGCTGAGCCGGAGAGCTTCAGCGGATCGCGCCATCCGATCCCCCGGCCCGGCCCTTTTGGAGGTTGCGGACGCGGGCACATGGGCACGCAGCTTGCATAGTAACCGCAGGCGGGACACGCCCCAAAAGGCGATCAACGAAGAGGTGCCCGGAGCGGGAGCCGCGACCGGTGAAAGCGGCGCGGGAAACAGGAAAGACGAAGCGAAGCGACGAAGCGAAGCAGAGACGGCACAGGCAGGGGAACGGGGAATGGGGGAGAGCGGCGACCCGGGCGGCGCGGGCGATGACACCAGGGCCGCCTGCGCTCACGAGGCCCGCACGACGTGCGGTGCACTGCCGTGCAGAACGTGGTCGGGGTGGCGGGATTTGAACCCACGGCCTTCCGCTCCCAAAGCGGACGCGCTACCAAGCTGCGCCACACCCCGTGCTGGTGCGAGACGTAGGGTACATGCCCACACCCGGTGCGGACTTCCGCATTTCGAGAGGCCTCCACCTGGCGTGATTCCGCTCGGGGGAGCCTCGTGATGCTCGCGCGGAGAAGCTGTGTACTGCGCACGGCCGCCGGGGCGGACCGGCGCGGGGACGGGTTCGGCGCACACACACCGCACCGGAGCCGGTGAACGCGTAGGAAAAGCGCCGCACTGGCGAGGAATCGGCGAGGAAAACAAGCCCTGTAGCGGAGGCGTTGGACGGTGTCGCGCGGCTCCACTCGCGGAAGCGGTGTGCGGCGAACGCCCGCGAGACGCTACGATGCTTTTCGTGCCGCGGTCACCTGACCTGCGGCGCAAGCTGTGCGGGCGTAGCTCAATGGTAGAGCCCTAGTCTTCCAAACTAGCTACGCGGGTTCGATTCCCGTCGCCCGCTCTCATGCCTCAGGGCCAGGTCACAGGAGGACTCCTCCGACCTGGCCCTGAGGCGTTCTCCGGTCCGGCGCCCCTCACTGCGGGGCCTTCGCCGAGCGCCGCCACAGCGGGTCAAGGCCGGTGGGTCAGAACTGTATGTCGCCGATCGCGTCCCGTACGGACGTGAGGAACTCGTTGATGTTCGGCGCGGCATCGGTCGAGGCGAGGAAGAAGCCGAAGAGGACCGCGACGACGGCGGGGCCCGGCTTGATCGATCCTCCACGCAGCAGCACCACGAGGACGATTCCCAGAAGCAGCACCACGGACAGCGAAATGGCCACGTCGTTCACACACCCTCGGTCGGTCCGCACTCCCGGCCGGGGTCGCGTCACTCGGGCGGCCGACCCCCACCAGAACCATGGTGCCACCAACGGGCCCGGCCCATACCTCAGGTGACGCACCGTCGGACAGCGCGGGACGACCCGGACCCCGGGACCTCACCTCACGTACACCGATCGGATATGGGGTCGAGCGTGAACGCCGGGCGCGGACAAGGAAATTGGGGCCGCCCGCGATCGAAATTCCGGAACGATCACCGCGGATGATTTCCATGGCCACACAACTCGCTTGCACAAAGGGAGAATTGCTGACCGGGAGTGAGCAACGAACTCACGGGAGCTGGTCGAACAAATCGCTCATTTATTGATGAGTACGGACATAACTTCAGTGTCGCCCGGAGTCACTATGACCAACATGGGCGACTATGTCGGATGTGACGGTCACGACGGAAATTGCGTTGGTAATGGGTTCGACCGGCTCCCGGGGACGCGCAGTTGATGTATTTCAGGGAAATCCAACGCGTCATGAAGAAGTCGTGCCGATGGTTTTACGAAGCCGTTCCTCGCGGCTAGGGTGCGTCAGATGTTCCACGCTGCCATCACCCCCGAGCGCGCGGTGAGATCACGGTCCGTGTCCGTGGAGGCCTCCGAGTCCCCAGGGACCGGTGGGGCCGTCGGGTCCTCAGGGGACTCCGGTCACCGGTGGGAGGGATCGTGACGAGTTCGCTGCGGCCGCAGGGCCAGGAGAGCAGGTTCCCGCTGCCGCCGGCCGTGGAACCCGTCCCGGTGACGGCTTCCGGTGGTGTGCCGGGAGCGGGCGTGGAAACCGATGCACCCGCTCATACGCCGGGCGTGAGCGAGAAGACCCGTAGCACCGACAAGGCGGGCGGCGCGGCCCCGGCAGCACCCGCGGGGCGCGACTCCTTCTTCGACAACGCGAAGTATCTGGCGATCGTCTTCGTCGCGATGGGGCACTCGTGGGAGCCGCTGACCGACGGCAGTCGCGCCGCCGAGGCGTTGTACATGCTCGTCTACACCTTCCACATGCCGGCGTTCATCCTGATCTCCGGCTACTTCTCGCGCAGCTTCGACATGCGTCCGGACCGGCTGAAGCGGCTGGTCACCGGGATCGCGGTGCCGTACATCCTGTTCGAGATCGCGTACACCTTCTTCAAGCGCTGGGCGGACGACGACCCGGCCCATCCGATCTCGCTGCTCGATCCCTGGTATCTGACGTGGTTCCTGGCGGCGCTGTTCGTCTGGCGGATGAGCACCCCGCTGTGGAAGCTGGTGCGCTGGCCGCTGCCGCTCGCGCTCGGCATCGCCGTACTCGCCTCGATCTCCCCGGACATCGGTGACGACCTCGATTTCCAGCGGGTGTTGCAGTTCCTGCCGTTCTTCGTGGCCGGGCTGCTGATGAAGCCGGAGTACTTCCGGATGGTGCGGAGCCGGAAGGTGCGGCTGCTCTCGCTGCCGGTCGGGGCCTGTGCGCTGCTGCTCGCCTACTGGGCCGCGCCGCGGATGACCTCGGCGTGGTTCTACCACCGCGACAGTGCCCAGGAACTCGGGGCGCCGTGGTGGGCGGGCGTGGTGATGACGCTGGCGCTGTTCGGCTGCTCCGTGGTGCTCACCGCCTGCTTCCTGGCCTGGGTGCCGGGCCGCCGGACGTGGTTCACGGTGCTCGGCGCGGGCACCCTGTACGGCTACCTCCTGCACGGTTTCCTCGCCAAGGGCTCGCGGTTCTGGGGCTGGTTCGACGACTACGAGTGGCTGCACAAACCGGCCGGTGAGGTCTTCGTGTCCCTGGTCGCCGCGGCCGTGGTGACCGCCCTGTGCACACCGCCCGTCCAGCGCGCCTTCCGGTTCGCGATGGAGCCGAAGCTGGAGTGGGCCTTCCGCGAGGACCCGGCCGCACAGGCACGCGAGCGCGCCGCCGCCTCCCGGTGATCCGTCACCGTCACCCCCGTACCCCGTCGTCCAGGGGCCCGGTCCGCAGCACCGCGCGGGCGGGCAGCGCCGTGGCGGCCAGGCCGAGGGTGAGGATCGTGCCCGCGAACGCGGCGTAGAGCGGGAGCGGGATGTGCGGGACCTCGCCGGTGATGCCCCGTGTCATCGGGTGCAGGGTCACCAGGGCGATGACGGTGCCGAGGACGGTGCCCGCGACGGTCACCAGGAGTGCCTCCCAGCGCAGCATGTGCATGATCTGGCGGCGGGTGGTGCCGACCAGGCGCAGGGTGCCCAGTTCGCGGCGGCGGTCCAGGACCGTCATCACCAGGGTGTTGGCGGCGGTGACGGCGGCGAATCCGCCGAGTACGGCGGCCATCGTGGTGTTGGCCCAGGCGTTGAGTTCGAGGTCGGTGTTGCGGGCGGCGCGGTAGCCGTCCCGGTCGGTGACCTCACCGAGGGCGGACAGGTGTGCGGTGAGTGCCGCCCGGTCGTCCTCGCTGACGGACCGCCTTTCGCGGACGAGGAGTTCGGTGTCCAGGGGCGCGGTCAGGTGCGGGCGGAGCGCCGCGCCGTCCAGGGTGACCTGGGCGACGCCGAGCCCTCGGGCGTACACCGCGACCACCTCGGGCCGGTGCCGGGTGCCGTCCGGAAGGCGCAGGTCGAGCCGGTCGCCGAGACGGGCGTGGGCGGCGTCGGCGAGCCGTTCGTCGACGGCCACCGTGCCGGGGCGCAGGTCGGCAAGGCGGCCCGCGCGTACGTCGAGGTCCTGTACGGCGCCGAGGGCACGGCCGCCGTCCGAGACGCCCTGTGCGGGGGTGCTCTGCAGGTAGGCGCCCGCGGAGTCGACCCGGACCAGGACGTCGGTGCGGGTCACTCCGACCGCGGCCGCCACGCCGGGCACCTCGGCGGCGCGGCGGGTGCTGCCGGGTGCGAGGCCGTCCGGGTCCGTGACGACGTGGTCCGCCACGATGGCCGCGTCGCGTTCGCCGCGGGCCACGTGGTCCTGGCTGGTCTGCAGGAAGACCAGGGTCGAGCCGAAGGCCATGGCGAGCACGAGCGGCGTGATCGCGGAGGCCATTCGGCGGGCGTTGGCACGGGAGTTGGCGGCGGCCAGGTGTGCGGCGGCCGGGCCCCCGCGCAGCGGCAGGCCGAGCAGCCAGGCGCACAGCCGCGCGAGCAGCGGTCCGAGGAAGGCGACCGCGAGCATGAAGAGCATGACCACGCCGAGCGCCGCCGAGGCCGCGTCCTCGCCCGCCTCGCCCGCCGCCACCTTGGTCATCAGCACGCCGCCGACCAGGGCGCCGAGGCCGAGCACGGTACGGATGACGCCGGGCCGCAGCCGCTCCACCGCGGCCTCGCCGAGCGCCTGGCCCGGTTTGATCCTGGCCGGGCGGCGGGCCGCCATCAGTCCGGAGAGCAGTGCGGTGACGACGACGGCGCCCACGGCCGTCACGAGCGGGATCCAGGAGTACTCCAGGGTCACCGGTTCGGGGATCGCGCCGCGCTCCTTCAGTTCGCCGAACCACCAGTGGGCCAGGGCGATTCCGGGTAGCAGGCCGAGTGCTCCGGCCACCGGCGCGACGAGGAGGGTCTCGGTGGCGATGGAGCGGCGGATCTGCCGGGGCGTCGCGCCGATGGCACGCAACAGCGCGAATTCGCGGGCGCGTTGGGCCACGCAGAGCGCGACCGTGGCGGCGGCCGTGAAGACGGCGACCATGGTGGCGACGCCGCCGAAGGATCCGCCGAGGGCGATGAGTACCTCCTTGGCTCCGGCCAGCCCCGGCTCCTCGACCCCGCCGCGACCACCTCCGGTGTACGCCTCCAAACGCTTGGTGGTGGCCGCGGACTTCCCGCCGTCGGTGGCGGACCGCAGGTTCTTCTCCACCCGGTCGGCGAGCTGCTCGGGGCTGGTGCCCGGCGCGGGCCGCAGCAGGAGAGCGTCGACCGCGTCGGGGTGCCCGGACAACCGCCGCGCCTGGGCGTCGTCGAACCAGATCCGGCCCGGCTCCCCCGAGGCGGCGGTGACGAGACCCGAGATCCGCACCTGCCGCTCCCCCACGGCCGTGGTGAGGGCGATCGTCCGCCCCGGCCGCGCGCCCACCGCCTCGGCCGCCGCCGCGTCGAGCACCGCCTCGCCCTCGCGTGGCGCGGTGCCCGAGCGCAGCGCGGCGCCGGTGAACGGGGCCGAGCCCCAGCCGTGCGCGGTCAGCGGCGCCTTGGCGGGGTGGCTGGTGCGCCCGGTTTCCGTCGTACGGCCGGGACCGGACTCGGACTCGGACTCGGTTTGTGAACCGGACCGGGAACCGGACTCTGATCGGGGCCCGGACCCGGACCGGGACCCGTTCCCGGTCGGCGGCCCGGCCTGGACGGGGAAGGTCAAGTCCAGTGCGGCATCGGCGACTTGGGGTGTACGGGCGGCCTTGGCGAGGAGTCCGGCGTCCAGCCGGGCGCGGTCGGGTACCGGAACGGGGTCGTCCTCGCGGTCCTCCCCGTGGCCGGTGACGAAGTGGGCGCGCTGGTCGGCGGCGACCACGACCGGGGTCTCGCTGTAGCGGGTGGGCGGCACGTCTGCGCGTATCCCGCCCTCCAGGAGGATGCCGCAGGCCGAGACGATCAGCGCGGCGAGGGCGAGCGCGACACAGGTACCCGCGAAGGCGGAGGGCTTGAACCGGACCGCGGCCCGGGCCAGTCCGTTGCTGAACGACCTCACGACGACCGGCCCCCGCCCGGGACGAAGGGGGCGGTGGTGGGCAGCGGCGGTACGGGGGTGGTGGTGCGCGGCGGGTCTGCCGGACGAGGGGGCCGGTGAACGGACGCGGGGGTGTGCGGATTCGCCGCCGCGGCGCGATCGGTGGTGCCGGGGGCGGTGGTGCCCGGGGCGGTGGTGCCCGGGGCGGTGGTGCGCGGCTCGGCAATCCCGTGGAGGCTCGGGGTGCTGTGCGGCTTCGCCGGGGGCTCGTGGGTGGCGGCCTCACGAGTAGTGGCCTCGTGAGCGTCGTGAGCGTTGGCCTCGTGAGCGTTGGCGTCGGAAGCGGTGGCCCATGGCTGCCCCAACGGCGCGTGCCCCGTGGTGAGTTCGGCGAGGCGGGCGGCGATCCGGTCGGGCGCGCTGCGTGGGATGCTGCCCGCGAAGGCGCCGTCGGCGAGGAACAGGACGCGGTCGGCGTACGCGGCGGCCGTCGGGTCGTGCGTGACCATGGCGACGGTGGCGCCGAGGCCGTCGACGGCGCCGCGCAGCAGGCCGAGCACCTCGGCGGCGGTTCCGGTGTCCAGGGCGCCGGTCGGCTCGTCCGCGAAGATCACGTCGGGGCTCGTGACCAGGGCGCGGGCGAGCGCGACGCGCTGCTGCTGGCCGCCGGAGAGCTGGCCGGGACGCCTGCCGCCGTGCCGGTCGAGGCCGACCTGGGCGAGCACCTCGCGGGCGCGGGCGCGGTCGGGGCGGACGCCCGCGAGCCGCATCGGGAGCAGGACGTTCTGTTCGACGGTGAGCGAGGGCAGCAGGTTGAAGGACTGGAAGACGAAGCCGAGCCTGCTGCGGCGCAGGGCGGTCAGCTTGTTCTCCTTCATCCCCGTGATGTCGGTTCCGCCGAGGAGGACCTTGCCGCCGCTCGGCCGGTCCAGCCCTGCGGCGCACTGCAGGAAGGTCGACTTGCCCGAGCCGGAGGGCCCCATCACCGCCGTGAAACTCCCCCGTGGCAGCGCGAGATCGATCCCGCGCAGGGCGTGCACGGCGCGCGAACCCCGCCCGTACTGACGGCGCACGCCGCGCAATTCGACGGCCCAGTCAACGGCGGGTGTGCCGTGTCCAAGGAGTACGCCGTGTCCAACGGGTACGCCGTGTCCAGTGGGTACACCGCCTCCAGCGGGTACGCCGTCCGCGACGGGTGCCGTGAACCCGGCGGGTGCTGTCGGGTCGGTCGGCGCTGCCGGGTCGGCAGGCACCGCTTGCCCGGCGAGCGTGCCGAGCCCTCCGCCCGCGCCCCGCCGCCGCAGCTCCCGCTCGGCCTCCCGCCGTCGTTCCGTCCGCCGCGTGCTCCGCAGCCCCATGACGTCCTCAGCCTTCCGACCCATCGGTCCGCCTGCTCACCTGTTCGTTCGGCACCGCTGGCGCGTCGCCTCACTGCGAACGTACGGACCAGGGGGGCACCGAAACCATGGCGGCTGCCACCGGAACCGGGGTGGGGAGAACCCGAGGAAGGGCCTCTGAACTGGGAAAAGAGGGGAGTCCTGGCGGAGGGGGTTCGGGCCGCCGACGCGGTTCGGGCCGCCGTGGTGGTTCGGGCAAGGCGGGAAGCCACACGCTCAACGCGGACTTCGCCGAATGAACCTCCGCGAGAGCTCAGCCAGGCCATGAAGCGGAGAGGAGCGGACCGGCTCAGCCGAGCCCGAGCAGCCCACGCATCCGCGCGTACTTCTCCGTCAGCCGCCGCCGGGTCGGCTCGTCGAGTACGGCGAGGCGGCGCGGGTCGGCGTTGTGCGCGAGGTCGGATTCCTTGATTAGGAGCGCGCCGTCGGTGGTGAGGATGCGCCGGGCGTACGCCTCCGGCTCCTCCCCCGCGCGCTTGGTGACCGCCAGGACGATGGCCTTGGTGCGCGCGCTGAGCGTGGCCTCGTGCAGCCACCGCTCGGTGAGGCGGTCGTCCTCGACGGCGTCGTGCAGCCAGGCGGCGGCGATCTGTTCCTCGTCGCCGCCGCGCGCCCGGACGCCGTTCGCGACCGCGCGCAGATGCTCGCTGTACGGGCGTCCCGCCTTGTCCCGCTGCCCTTCGTGCGCGGCGCACGCCAGCGCTTCGACCTCGGCGAGGCTCAACCGGGCGTCACCCCCCGAGGCGTCACCCCCCGTGGCATCACCGTCCGAGGCTCCACCGGACCAGGTCGCACCAACCGACGCGTCACGGGCCGACGCGTCACCGGCCGAGGTGCCGTCATCCGCCGTCATCCCTGTACCTCCCGGCAGATGAGCAGCAGCGCCCGGTCGTCCTTCACGTCCTTGGCCACGGCCTCGATGAGGTGCCAGGCCGCGCCGTGGAATCCACCGGCGACGTAGCGGTCGGCCTCGCCGCTGAGGCGGTCGATGCCCTCGGAGATGTCGCGTTCGGCGGTCTCCACCAGGCCGTCCGTGAAGAGCATCAGGACGTCGCCGGGGGCGAGGCTGCCCTTGACGGGGTCGAACTCGGCGCCGTCGTACACCCCGAGCAGCGGGCCCTGGCCGCTGATCTCCTCCCACTGGCCGGTGGCCGCGCACAGTTGGAGCCCGGGCGGGTGGCCCGCGGAGAGGAGTTCGTAGTCGCCGCTGTCGAGGTCGAGTACGAGATGGACGGAGGTGGCGAAACCTTCGTCCCAGTCCTGGCGGAGCAGATAGGCGTTGGCGGCGGGCAGGAAGCCGTCCGGGGGCAGCGAGCCGAGCAGACCGCCGAAGGCGCCGGAGAGCAGCAGTGCGCGGGAGGCCGCGTCCATGCCCTTGCCGGAGACGTCGGTGAGGACGACCTCCAGGGTGCGGCCGCCCTGGGTGCGGGCCGCGACAACGAAGTCGCCGGAGAAGGACTGGCCGCCCGCGGGCCGCAGGGCCATCTCGCGGTGCCAGCCGCGGGGCAGACGCGGCAGCTTGCTCTGGACGCGGATGCGTTCGCGGAGGTCGAAGAGCATGGTGCCGCCGCGCCGCCAGGGCACGCCGACCCGGGTACGGAACTGTGCGAGCAGCAGGCCGAAGAGACCGCAGGCCGCGACGACCAGGACGACCCCGGGGGTGACCCGGCCGGGGCCCTCGTCGTAGGGGCCGAGCCGGACGGATTCGATGATCAGCGCCCCGGCGGCGGCGCCGTACAGCGCGAGGAGGCTGGCGGGCCGCAGCAGCAGGCCGCCGACGACGATGGGCAGGACCAGGGTGGCCGGGGCGCACCAGACCGAGTCCATCAACGTCAGCCCGGCTATGACGGGGACGGTGAGCAGCAGTCCGGCGAGTGCGATCCAGTCCGAGCCGTCGCCGCGGAAGTAGTCGACTCCGGATCGGCGCAGCGCGATGCGTGCCCGGTGCACCCGTCTTCTGATGCGGTGCCGGGCCGAGTCGGCTTCCACCGGTGCTACTCGTCGCGCTGCCATTGCTCGTGGACCATATCCAGCGTTGCCCTTCCTGCGCACGGGTGGGCCGAGATCTCGCTCGTAGGAGCTGGCCGGGCCCGGCCGTACCTGGGCGGAAATTGTCTCGCGGCCGGGCGTTCGCGCTGGTAACGATGAGGTTATGACGACCGACATGCGTGTGCTGCGTGAGCAGGATTTCGACGACTGGTTCGACCGCCTGGAACTGGCCTTCGGCGGCGTCGCCGATGCCCCTGAGGAGCGTGCACTATGGCGTGAACTGACCGCGTACGAAAGGTCGTTGGTCGTCCGGGACGACGGAGAGACGGTCGGCTCGGCGGGCGCCTTCTCGTTCCGGATGACCGTGCCGGGCGGCCAGGCGGTGCCGGCGGCCGGGGTCACCATGGTGAGCGTCGCCGCCACCCACCGCCGGCGCGGGCTGCTCACCGCGATGATGCGGCGCCAGCTCGACGACGTCCGCGCCCTCGGCGAACCGCTCGCCGTGCTCATGGCCTCGGAACCGGTGATCTACGGCCGCTTCGGCTACGGCTGCGCCACCCGTCAGCTCGCGGTCGAGATCGACACCGACCGGGTCGGGCTCGCGCTGCCCGAGGGCACGGACCGGGTGCGGGTGCGTTACGCCGACCCCGAGGCCTCTCTCGCGCGCTGCGAGGAGCTGTACGCACGACTGCTGCCGACCCGGCCCGGCCGGGTGGCGCGCGGCCCGGGCTGGGAGCGGCTTGGCTTGCTCGACCCGCCCGGCGAGCGCGAGGGCGCCTCGCCCCTGCAGTGCGTACTGGCCGAGGTGGACGGCGAGTTGGTCGGCTACGCCCGCTACGCCATCAAGCCGGAGTGGAACCCGTCCGGGCCCGAGGGCAAGGTCGTACTGCGCCAGCTGGAGGCCGTGGACCCGGCGGCGCACGCCGCGCTGTGGCGGTTCCTCTTCGGCATCGACCTGACGTCCTCGGTGAGCGCGCGCAATCTGCCGCTGGACGAGCCCGTCCAGTTCCTGGCCTCCGACCCGCGGCGGTGCGGGCTGAGCGCACGGGACGGGCTGTACGTACGGCTCGTGGATGTGCCCGCCGCGCTGGCGGCCCGTACCTACGCGGCGCCGGTGGACGTCGTCCTGGAAGTGGCCGACGACTTCTGCCAGTGGAACGCGGGGCGCTGGCTGCTGCGCGGCGACAGCGCGGGCGCGAGTTGTGAGCGCACCGAGCGGGATCCGCAACTCGCCCTGTCGGCCAGGGACTTGGGCGCCGTCTACCTGGGCGACACGCGGCTCAGTTCGCTGGCCGCCGCCGGGCGCGTACGGGAGCTTTCGCCGGGGGCGGTGGCGCGGACGTCTCCGGGCTTCGCCTCGGACGTGGCGCCCTGGATGCCGCACGGTTTCTGATACCTCCGGCGGGAGGCTGGCAGGTCGGGCACCAGAAGAGGTTGCGGGCGGCGAGCGAGGCGGTCCGCACCTCGGTGCCGCAGAGGTGACAGGGCTGTGCGGCCCTGCGGTACACGTACACCTCGCCGCCGTGGTCGTCGACGCGCGGCGGGCGGCCCATGGCCTCGGGGGTGTGCTCGGGCCGCACGGTGTCGATGCGGTTGGTACGCACACCCTCGCGCATCAGCACGACCAGGTCGTCCCAGAGCGCCCGCCACTGCTCGACGCCGATCTCACGGCCGGTCGTATACGGGTCGATACCGTGCCGGAACAGCACTTCGGCGCGGTACACATTGCCGACTCCGGCGATGACCTTCTGGTCCATGAGCAGGGCGGCGATGGTGGTGCGGCTGCGGGAGACGCGGCGGTGGGCGGCCTCGGGGTCGTCGCCGGGACGCAGCGGATCGGGGCCGAGGCGCTCGTGCACCGCCCGCTTCTCGTCGTCGGTGATCAGGGCGCAGGTGGTGGGCCCGCGCAGGTCCATCGCGTGCCGCTCGCCGAGGAGGCGCAGCCGGACGGTGTCCGTGGGCGGCGGCGCCGGGGCCTTCGAGAAGGCCACCTTGCCGAACAGGCCGAGGTGGACATGGACGTGTCCGGCGCCCTCGAAGTGCAGGAAGAGGTGCTTGCCGTGCGCCTCGGCGTCGGTGAACTCACGCCCGTCGAGCAGTGCGGCGCTGCCCGCGAAGGTGCCCTGCGGGCTGAGCACACGCACGCGCTCGCCGAGGAAGCGCTCACGGTGATCGGCGGCGAGCCGGTGGATGGTGTGCCCCTCGGGCACGGGGCCTCCCCTGCTGGGCTGCGGTGCTGCTGAGCTGCGGTATTGCTGAGCTGCGGTTCTGCTGAGCTGCGGTTCTGCTGAGCTGTGGTGCGGCGGTTTCGGCCGTGTGCGACGGCTTCGGCCGGTGGCGCGGGCGTGGGCCCTGGCCACCGGCCGACCGGTTACGGCTGGGGGTGGTGCGCCGGGATGGCGGGCAGGTCGCCGGAGGTCTCGTAGGCGGAGAGCATGTCGATACGGCGGATGTGGCGCTCGTCGCCGGAGAACGGGGTGTTCAGGAAGATCTCGACGAAGCGGGTGGCCTCCTCGGCGCTGTGCATCCGGGCGCCGACCGCGACGACGTTGGCGTCGTTGTGCTCCCGGCCGAGAGCGGCGGTCTGCTCGCTCCAGGCCAGTGCGGCACGCACGCCCTTCACCTTGTTCGCGGCGATCTGCTCGCCGTTGCCGGAGCCGCCGATGACGACGCCGAGCGAGCCCTCCTCCCGCGCGGTGCCTTCGGCGGCGCGCAGGCAGAACGGCGGGTAGTCGTCCTGGGCGTCATAGATGTGGGGCCCGCAGTCGACGGGCTCGTGGCCGTTGGCCTTCAGCCATTCGACCAGGTGGTTCTTGAGTTCGTAGCCGGCATGATCGGAGCCGAGGTACACGCGCATGGACCGAGTCTGACATGGCACCGGAGCCCCTTCGGACCCAGGCCCGCCCGGGACCGCCCCGCGAGGTGTCCGAAAGTCCGCCCCCGACCTGGCGGCCCGGGGAAAGTCTTCGAAAACCTGACGGCGGATGACAGGTTTCGCTGGCATCGTCCGTGCCGTCGGACCCGGCGGGGCTCACCACACGACCCTCTGCGCCGCGTCCGGCACGGCACGGACCACGTACGTACGGCAACGACCACGTACGTACGGACGCACTTCTGAACTTCCGACTTCTGTACTTCTGTACTTCTGTACTTCTGTACTTCGGCAAAGGGGCTTGAGCGGTGGACACGACACAGTCCGGCGGCACGGCGGCGGGCGACGGGGCAGCGGCGGCCGGGGGCCGGGTGCTGACTCCCGCGGACGAGGACTACGCCACGGAACTGGCGGGATTCCAGGTGGGGTTGGCGCTGCGGCCGGAGCAGGTGTGGCAGGCGCGGACGGCCGAGGACGTGGTCGCGGCGGTGGCGTACGCGGCCCGCGAGGGGCTGCCGGTCGGCGTGCAGGCGACCGGGCACGGGCTGCCGGACGCGGCCGAGGGCGGGGTGCTCATCAGCACCCGCCGGATGAACGGCGTGGAGATCGACGCGGAGGCGGCGACGGCCGTGGTCCGCGCGGGCACCCTGTGGGGTGAGGTCGTCGAGGCGGCGGCACCGCACGGGCTCGCCCCGCTCAACGGCTCCTCGCCCGGCGTCGGCGCCGTCTCCTACACCCTCGCGGGCGGACTCGGCATCCTGGCCCGGGAGTTCGGCTACGCGGCCGACCATGTGCACTGGCTCGACGTGGTGACCGCCGACGCGAAGCTGCGCCGGGTGACCCCGGACGACGACCCCGACCTGTACTGGGCGCTGCTCGGCGGCGGCCACAACTTCGGTGTGGTGACCGCGCTGAAGATCTCCCTGCTGCCGGTCGCCCGGCTGTACGGCGGCTCGCTCACCTTCGACGGGACGCGGACCGACCCGGCGGCGGCGGTGGCCGCGTACGAGGCGTGGACCCGGGACCTGCCGGAGACGGTGACCTCGTCGTTCGCCGCGGTCGCCTATCCGGACATGCCGGAGCTGCCGCCCCATCTGCGCGGGGCCTACCACCTGGCGGTCCGGGTCGCGTTCACCGGCAGCACCGAGGAGGGCGAGCGGCTGGTGGCTCCGCTGCGGGAGATCGGGCCCGCGGTTTCGGACACCTTGCGGGAGCTGCCGTACCTGGAGAACGCGTCGATCCACAGCGACCCGGACACCCCGCACCCCTATTACGGGGACAGCGCGGTGCTGACCGGACTCGACACCGGGGCGGCCGGGCAGCTGCTGGCCGCGACCGGGCCTTCGGCGCCGATGATGTGCGTGGTCAACATCAACCACCTCGGCGGCGCCCTGGCCCGTGAGCCGAAGGCCGCCAACTCGGTGCCGCACCGCCAGGGGCGGTTCGCGCTGCGGGTGATCACGGTGGTCGACGGCGCCGGGCGGGAGGCGGCGCGGGAGTTCTTCGCCGGGATCTTCGCGCCGTTCGCCGATGCCACGACGGGCCGGGTACTCAACTTCTCCTTCGCTGGCGGCGACCGTACCGAGGGGCTCTACCCGCAGCCCACGCTGGAGCGGCTGACCGAGCTGAAGGAGCGGTTCGACCCGGCGAACCTGTTCCGGAGGAACCACAACCTGGCGCGCTGAGCCGGGCGGTCACGGGTTCGCGCCGGCCGGGGCGGGCGCACCGCCCCGGCCCGCCGCCCGCGCGAACCGGCCGCGCGCGCTCAGCCCTTGGGGCCCGCGAGCTTCCAGGCGCTCGGCAGCAGCCCCATCGCGAGGGCGGCCTTCAGGGCGTCACCGAGGAGGAACGGGGTCAGCCCGGCGGCGATCGCCTCGCTCGCGCTCATTCCGGTGGCGAGGGCGAGATAGGGGACGCCCACCGCGTAGATGACGGCGGAGCCGAGCACCATGGTGGCCGCGGTGCGCACCGCCGAACGGTCGCCGCCCCGGCGGGCCAGGGCCCCGGCCAGCGTGGCGGCGAGCAGCATGCCGAGCACATAGCCGAACGAGGGCGCCGAGACACCCGAGCCGCCCTCGGCGAACCAGGGCATGCCCGCCATGCCGACCAGCGTGTACAGCACGAGCGACAGCAGACCGCGCCCGGCACCGAGTGCGGTGCCCACGAGGAGCGCGGCGAAGGTCTGCCCGGTCACCGGCACCGGCGAGCCGGGCACCGGCACCGCGATCTGCGCGGCGAGCCCGGTCAGCACAGCACCGGAGACGACGAGCACGGCGTCGCGGACCCTGGCCCGTGCCTCGGAGGAGGCGGGCAGCAGATCGGCGAGGACCGCACCCGGGCGGACGGAGGAAGCGGCAAGGCTCATCGGGGACTCCAGGGGACGGAAGGGCACCGGGACCGTGCACGGCGAGGCCGTGAACGGCGGGCTACGAGGGGATGTTGCGACGCTAACCCGGTCCCCGCCCCGAGCTCACCGTCAGCCGCCGACAAGAAGCCGTGACGGAGATTGGTGGGCACTACACAAGAATCGGCCGCCACGCGTCGCAGGGCGGTGAGAAGGGTCACGCACACCCCTCGGCGACCGCCCGGATCGGGTCCTGACGGCGGGCCCAACCGCCTGCGCGCGCCGCACAGTTGACCACCCCGAGCGTCCTTTATGCGAACATCGCGAGCTGATAGCCGGTGACCCGGCGGAGGCACGAACGGCGACGGACACCCTGCGTAATGTCCGACAAATCTGCCCTGCGTCCGCTATACGGACACGACTTCACGCCAACCGGGGAACGGAACCGGACACCGCGACTCCGAACTCCGCGCCAACTCCCCGTAACCGTGCGCTGACCTTGTGATCTCTCAGACACCATCCCGTAAAAGCCCGGTCACGATCCGAGGTCGATGCGTCCACATGACGGTCGATCTATTGGCCCGGACATTCATGGTGCCCACACTGTGAGTTCTTCCCAACGTCTCACGTTATGGACAGTCGTTCGCCCATGTCTCGGACAACCCCCGGTGCCGAGTCGGTCAAGACCGACGCCACCTCAAGAGATCAGACCGCTGCCCCGGCCCAGCCGGGGCTGACCCACGGGCTCAAGCAACGTCACCTCTCGATGATCGCCCTCGGCGGCGTCATCGGCGCGGGACTCTTCGTCGGCTCGGGTGCGGGCATCGCCAGCGCCGGGCCCGCGATCGTCCTCGCCTTCGCCGCCTCCGGCCTCCTCGTGATGCTGGTCATGCGGATGCTCGGTGAGATGTCCGCCGCCAACCCCGCCTCCGGCTCGTTCTCGGTGCACGCCGAACGGGCGATCGGCCCCTGGGCGGGCTTCACCGCGGGCTGGATGTACTGGGCCCTGCTCTGTGTCGGTATCGCGGTGGAGGCCATCGGCGCCGCGGACATCATGACGAGCTGGCTGCCGGACACCCCGGGCTGGATGTGGGTGGCCGTCTTCATGGCCATCTTCTGCGGCGCGAACCTGCTGGCCGTGAAGAACTTCGGTGAGTACGAGTTCTGGTTCGCCCTGCTCAAGGTCGTGGCCATCGTGGCGTTCCTGGTGCTGGGCGTGCTCGCCATCGCGGGCCTGCTGCCCGGCACCGACTCCCCCGGCTCCTCGCACCTGACCGGCGACGGCGGCTTCCTGCCCAACGGCACCGACGGCCTGATCACCGGTCTGCTCGCGTCGGTGTTCGCCTACGGCGGCCTGGAGACGGTCACCATCGCGGCGGCCGAGTCCGAGGACCCGGTGCGCGGCGTGGCGAAGGCCGTGCGTACCGCGGTGTGGCGCATCGCTCTCTTCTACGTCGGCTCGATGCTGGTGATCGTCACGCTGATCGACTGGCGGGACGAGTCGATCCTGGCCGGTCCCTACGCGGCGGTCCTGGACGAGATCGGCATCTCCCAGGCGGGCGAGATCATGAAGGTGATCGTGCTGGCCGCGCTGATGTCCGCGATGAACGCCAACATCTACGGCGCCTCACGCATGTCGTACTCCCTGGTGGCACGCGGCGAGGGCCCGCGCTTCCTCGGCAAGATCACCGGCGGCGTCCCGCGCCGCACGGTGATCCTGTCCTCGGTCTTCGGATTCACCGCGGTGGAGCTGAAGTACCTGTGGCCGGACACCGTGTTCGTCTGGCTGCTCAACTGCGTGGGCGCGGCCACCCTGGTGGTCTGGGGCTTCATCGCGGTCTCGCAGCTGCTGACCCGCCGTCGGCTGGAGCGCGAGGACCCGGGCAGGCTCGTGGTGCGCATGTGGTTCTTCCCGGTGCTGACCTACATCTCCCTCGCGGGCATCGCGACCGTGCTGCTCCTGATGCTCCGCGAGGACGACACCCGCACCCAGCTCTGGTACACCGCCGGAATGGCCGTCGTCCTGGCGGTCATCGGCTACCTGAAGCAGCGCGGCTGGCTGCGCCACCTCAGGTTCAGGTTCACCGGCGGCTTCGGCACCGGCGCCTCCGGCGGGTCCGACTCCTCCGGCGGCTCGAACTGACCGGACCGCACCGGATCGAAGTGCTCCCGCCCGGGGCCCCGTTCGCTGTCGCGAGCGGGGCCCCGGGCCTTTTGCGACGCGGGCGCGCGTACGCATGACCGGGCGCGGCGATTGCGATGCCCGGCCGGACACTCCGGACGTCCTTCAGCCTCCGTTCAGGCCGCCGGGGCGAGAATCACGCACATGCGGATTCTGGTCGTCGAGGACGAGGAGGGGCTCGCCCACGGGCTGCGGTCCGGTCTGGAGGCGGAGGGCTTCGCCGTGGATGTGGCGCTCGACGGGACGGACGGTCTGTGGCGCGCCCGCGAGACTGCGTACGACGCGATCGTCCTCGACATCATGCTTCCCGGCCTGAACGGTTACCGCGTGTGCGCCGCGCTGCGCGCCGAGGAGAACTGGACGCCGGTCCTGATGCTCACCGCCAAGGAGGGCGAGTGGGACGAGGTCGAGGGCCTGGACACCGGCGCCGACGACTACCTCACCAAACCGTTCTCGTACGCGGTGCTCCTCGCCAGGCTCCGCGCACTGCTGCGCCGCGATCCGCACCGGCGGCCCGCCGTGCTGACCGCCGGTGACCTGCGGCTGGACCCGGCCGCCAAGGAGGTCACCCGGGGCGGGGAGCGGGTGGCGCTGACCGCGCGTGAGCTGGCGCTGCTGGAGTTCCTGCTGCGCCGCCGCGGCGAGACCGTCTCCAAGCGGGAGATCCTCGCGCATGTGTGGGACGACGACTTCGAGGGCGACCCCAACATCGTCGAGGTCTACGTCAACCATCTGCGGGCCAAGCTCGACCGCCCCTTCGGGCGGGCGGCGATCGAGACGGTCCGCGGCTCGGGATACCGGCTGGCGTCCGATGGGGGTTAGGTTCCGTTCCGCGCTGGTCGCCGTCCTGGTGGTGGCGGTGGGGCTGCTCGCCGGTGCGCTGGCCCTGGTCGCCCTGCTGCGCGCCGAACTGACCGACGACGTCAGGGATTCGGCCCGCACCCGGGCGCGGCAGGTCGCCTCGGTGATCGACTCCGGCCGCGGAGTGCCCTCGCTCACCGTGGCTCAGAGCGAGGAGGAATTCGTCCAGGTGCTCGACGCCGGCGGTGCCGTCGTGGCCGCCAGCCCCAATGCCGCCGGTCTGCCCGCCCTCGCGCGCCCGGGGACGGAGGGCGAGAGCAGGGTCCGTACGCCCCTGGACGAGGACGAGTTCCTGGTGGTCGCCGAGCGGGCACAGGGACCCGGTACGCACGACGCGCGGCGGACGGTCGTGGCGGGCCGTGCCCTCAACGCCGTCGCGGAGACCACATCGATCGTCACCGGACTGCTCGCGGTGGGGCTGCCGTTGCTGCTGCTGCTCGCCTTCGGCGCCACCTGGGCGGCACTGGGCCGGGTACTCGCACCGGTGGCGAGGATCCAGGCGGAGGTGGAGGCCATCTCCTCGGCCGCGCTGCACCGCCGGGTGCCGTTGCCGCGCGGCCGGGACGAGATCGCGCGGCTGGCCGCCACCATGAACCGCATGCTGGAGCGGCTGGAGTCGGCCCAGAAGGCGCAGCGGCGCTTCGTCTCCGACGCCTCGCACGAACTGCGCTCACCGGTGACCGCCGTGCGCCAGCACGCCGAAGTGGCCCTGGCGCACCCGGGCCGTACCACCGCCGAGGAGCTCGCCGCCACGGTGCTCACGGAGGATCTGCGACTGCAACGGCTCGTCGAGGACCTGCTGTTGCTCGCCCGCGCCGACGAGGACGCGCTGCGGCCGCGGCTGCGCGAGACCGACCTCGACGACCTCGTCCTCGAAGAGGTCCGGCGCCTGCGCGACGCGCACCCTGCTCTCGGCATCCGCGCCGCGGAGGTGACCCCGGTGCGTCTGACGGCCGACGCCCAGGCGCTGCGCCGGGTACTGCGCAACCTCGGCGACAACGCGGCCCGGTACGCCCGTTCACGGGTGGAGTTCGCGCTGGGCACCGACGAGGCGGGGCGCGCCGTCGTGCGGGTGGAGGACGACGGCCCCGGTGTGCCGGAGGCCGAACGCGAGCGGATCTTCGCGCGGTTCGTCCGTCTCGACGATGCTCGCGTCCGGCCCGGCGAACCCGGCGGCGGCAGCGGCCTCGGCCTGGCCATCGTCGCCGAACTGGTCACGGCGCACGGCGGCATCGCGACGGTCTCGGCCAGTCCCCTCGGCGGGGCGTGCTTCGAGGTCGCGCTGCCCCGCACGGCTGCCATGTAGGGGAGCCTCGGACGCTGCCCGACCCGCCCCGACGGTCACCCGAGGCGGTGTCTCGGACTTCCGCGTGACCTTGCCCTGACCGACCGTCGTGTGCGGCTGCCCCAACGGCCGCCACCTGAAAGCACGTTCAGGTCTGTTCAGGCTCTCTTCAGCGCCCCGGTGGCAGCGTGGTGGTGACCGACAGGAAGTCGTGACGGCGTGTTCGTGACCCGTACCTCCGAGGAGGCAGTCATGACGTATCCGAGGAATCACGCGAGAGGGGCCCGCACGGGGAGCGTCCGGCGTCGGCGGCGGGCGGCCGCTCTCGGTGTCGGCCTCGCCGCCGTGGTGACCGCGGGCGCCTGCGGCTCCGGCGGCAACGGAGACAGCGGCGGCGGGACGGCGCCCGGGCGGGACCGGGCCGCGACGAGCGGCGGCGACTGCGTCCGCGTCATCGACGAGGCCACCGGCCGCAGGACCGCGAAATGCCTGCCGCTCGCACCGCGCGAGGACCGCGTCGACCTGGAGAAACCGGTCTTCACCCACCCGACCCGCATCACCAACCCGCTCCACCCCACCGCGAAGGTGAAGCAGGTCGTGTACGGCGGACAGGTCGACAGCAAGCCCTTCCGTACCGAGTTCACCCTGCTGCCCACCAAGCGCACCATCGAGGTGAACGGCGAGCGGGTCGCGGTGCGCACGATGCAGTACATGGCGCTGTCCGACGGCCGTATCAAGGAGCTCGCACTGGACTGGTTCGCCCAGGCCGACGACGGTGCCGTCTGGTACCTCGGCGAGGACGTCTACAACTACCGCGGCGGCGTGGTCGCGGACACCGAGGGCACCTGGAAGGCGGGGAAGTCCGGACCGGCCGCGATGATCATGCCCGCACACCCGCAACGCGGTGACGTGTACCGCCCGGAGAACGCCCCCGAGGTGGTCTTCGAGGAGGTCACCGTGAAGTCCGTGAACCGGACGGTGCCCGGCCCCCACGGCCCGGTCGAGGGCGCGGTCACGGTCAACGAGCTGCACATGGACGGCAGCCGTGAGGACAAGACCTTCGCCCCGGGCTACGGCGAGTTCTCGACCTCGTCCGGTGGTGACGTGGAGGCGGTCTCGGTGGCCGTGCCGACCGACGCCCGGCCGGGTCCGGTGCCCGCCGAGCTGACCGCGCTGACCGAGGCGGCGCGTGCGGTGCAGGGCCGGGTCACCGAGTCCACCGCGCGGCAGGCGCACTCGGCCTGGGACGACTACCGCGGCTCCGACCGGGCCCCCCGGCGGCTGGTCACCCAGATGAACCGGGACATCGACACGCTCGACCGCACGGCGCGCGGCCAGGACCGGACGGCGGCCACCGCGGCGGCGCTGCGGGTCGCACAGAACGCCCTCGATCTGCGGCTGCCGTACGAACCGCTGGCCCGGATCGAGTCGGACCGGATGGACCTGTGGGCGCGTCAGCTGACCGTCGACGCCGCCGCACGCGACGCGGGCGCGGTCGCCGGGGACGTCACGAGCCTCGAGCTCACCTGGGAGCGGGTGCGCCCCGCCGTCGACGGCCCCGACGCTTCACGCGTGGACAGGCTGCTGCACGAGCTGCGCGAGGCGGTCGACCACAAGGACACCGGCAGCGCGGTGAAGATCGCCCCCGAGCTCAACTCCGTTCTGGGAGGAATCGGTTGAACCAAGGCAGGACCAAGGTCGCACCGGACCCAAAGTCGCAGGACCTCGGTCCGGTGCCGTCTGCGCCGATCGGCGGACAGTGCCCGGCCAGCGCCGGAAACCGTCCTTGCTGTTGCTATGGTGCACTTGCAAGGAGCTTGCAATAAGCCGAGGGGACCGTCATGGCTTTGTACACGCTTCCGGAACTGCCTTACGACTACGCGGCGTTGGCGCCCGTGATCAGTCCGGAGATCATCGAGCTGCACCACGACAAGCACCACGCCGCGTACGTCAAGGGCGCGAACGACACGCTGGAGCAGCTCGCGGAGGCGCGCGACAAGGAGCAGTGGGGCTCGGTCAACGGGCTGCAGAAGAACCTCGCCTTCCACCTGAGCGGGCACATCCTGCACTCGATCTACTGGCAGAACATGACGGGCGACGGCGGCGGCGAGCCGCTGGCGGCCGACGGCGTGGGCGAGCTGGCGGACGCGATCACCGAGTCCTTCGGTTCCTTCGCCGGATTCCGGGCGCAGCTGTCCAAGGCCGCCGCGACCACCCAGGGCTCGGGCTGGGGCGTCCTCGCGTACGAGCCGGTGACCGGCCGTCTGATCGTCGAGCAGGTCTACGACCACCAGGGCAACGTCGGCCAGGGCTCCACGCCGATCCTGGTCTTCGACGCCTGGGAGCACGCCTTCTACCTCCAGTACAAGAACCAGAAGGTCGACTTCGTCGAGGCCATGTGGCGGGTCGTCAACTGGCAGGACGTGGCGAGGCGTTACGCGAGCGCCAAGCAGCAGACCGACCGTCTGCTGCTGACGCCCGCACAGTGAGGCCGGCCGCCCGCGGCCGCACCACCGACAGCCTGCTCGTGATCGTCTTCTCACCGTTCATGGGGCAGGCGGTATGAAGGAAGGCCCCCGCCAGGACGTGACTGGCGGGGGCCTTCCCGTTGCGCACCGGTACGGAGCGAGACCTACTGCTGCGTACCGACCTCAGTAGCGTTCTCAGTCGAAGATCGGGCCGACGTCGCGGGTGCGCTTGATCTCGAAGAAGCCGGGCGTGCTCGCCACGAGCAGGGTTCCGTCCCACAGCCGGGCCGCCGCCTCGCCCTTGGGGGCGGGCGTCACGACCGGTCCGAAGAACGCGACCTCGCCCTGGCCGTCGGGGCCGGGCACCGCGATGACCGGGGTGCCGACCTCCTGGCCGACCTTGTCGATACCGGTCTTGTGCGAGGCGCGCAGCTGGGTGTCGTAGGTGTCCTTGTCCGCGTACTCGGCGAGCTCGACCGGCAGGCCCGCGTCCTGGAGGGCGCCGACGATCGCCTCCTGGGTGGCACCCTCGGCGCGGTTGTGGAAACGGGTGCCGAGCGCCTCGTAGAGCGGGCCGAGCACCTGCGCGCCGTGCTGCTCGGCGGCGGCGATCGCGACGCGGACCGGGCCCCAGGCGGTCTTCATCAACTCGCGGTACTTCTCCGGCATTTCATCCAGCTTGTTCTCATTCAGGACAGCCAGGCTCATCACGTGCCAGCGCACCTCGATGTCGCGCAGCTTCTCGACCTCCAGGACCCAGCGGGAGGTCATCCACGCCCACGGGCACAGCGGGTCGAACCAGAAGTCGACGGGCGTCCTGCCGGTGGTCGTCGCCTGAGTGGTGTCGGTCATCTCTCTCCTCGGAAGTACGGGCGCCTCGCCCGGAGCGCGCTGAACCGCTGGTGTGCGCACACGGACGCGAGCCGCCCTCGGGCGGCCCCATCCGCCCTGCCTACCCTGGCCAACCCTTCGCAAGTCCGGGCCATTCCCGGTCCGCGCCTTCGTTCCTGCTGTTCGCCAGCCGGTGAACCCTGTCCTGTCAGAGGACCGCGTGCGAGGATCGGTCCGATCAGCCCCCCACATGACGAGACCGAGGAGTACCCGCCGTGCCCGGTGAGAATCTGACCCGCGACGAGGCCCAGGAGCGCGCCGCGCTGCTGACCGTGGACGGCTACGAGATCGCCCTCGATCTGCGTTCCGCCACCGGCGAGGGCCCCGAGGCGCACACCTTCCGCTCGGTGACCACCCTCCGCTTCCGCTGCGCCGAGCCCGGCGCCGCCAGCTTCGCGGACCTGATCGCCCCGCAGGTCACCGCCGTCTCGCTGAACGGCGAGGACCTCGACCCGCTGGCGGTGTTCGACGGTACGCGGATCCTCCTGGAGGACCTGGCCGCCGAGAACGAGCTGGTCGTCGACGCCCAGTGCGCGTACAGCCGTACCGGCGAGGGCATGCACCGCTTCGTCGACCCGGAGGACGGCGAGGTCTACCTCTACACGCAGTACGAACCGGCCGACGCGCGCCGGGTGTTCGCCAACTTCGAGCAGCCCGACCTGAAGGCGCCCTACCGCTTCGAGGTCACCGCGCCCGAGGGCTGGAAGGTGTGGAGCAACGGCACGGGCGAACTCATCGAGGGCGAACTCGACGCCCCGGCGACGCGCGGCGGCGGCGGACGGGCGGTGTGGCGCTTCGCGGAGACCCAGCCGATCTCGACGTACATCACCTGCGTGGTGGCCGGTCCCTACCACGAGGTGCGCGACCACTACAGCCGGGCGCTCGACGACGGCTCCACCCTGGAGATCCCGCTCGGCCTGCTCTGCCGCAAGTCGCTCGCCCGGCACTTCGACACCGACGAGGTCTTCGAGGTCACCAAGCAGGGTCTGGACTTCTTCCACGAGCAGTTCGACTACCCGTACCCGTTCGGCAAGTACGACCAGGCCTTCGTGCCGGAGTACAACCTGGGCGCGATGGAGAACCCGGGTCTGGTCACCTTCCGCGAGGAGTTCATCTTCCGCGGCAAGGTCACCCAGGCCGCGTACGAGCGGCGCGCCAATGTCGTCCTGCACGAGATGGCGCACATGTGGTTCGGCGACCTGGTCACCATGCGCTGGTGGGACGACCTGTGGCTGAAGGAGTCCTTCGCGGACTACATGGGCTCCTACGCGCTGATCGGCGCCACTCGCTACCAGAACGCCTGGGTCACCTTCGCCAACAACCGCAAGGCATGGGCCTACCGGGCCGACCAGCTGCCGTCCACCCACCCGATCACCGCGGACATCCGTGACCTGGAGGACGCCAAGCTCAACTTCGACGGGATCACCTACGCCAAGGGCGCGGCGGTCCTGAAGGAGCTGGGCGCCTATGTCGGGCAGGAGGCCTTCCTGGAGGGCGCCCGGCGTTACTTCAAGCGGCACGCGTACGGCAACACCGAGCTGGGCGATCTGCTGTCGGTCCTGGAGGAGACCTCGGGCCGGGACATGGCGGCCTGGTCGCGGGCCTGGCTGCAGACGGCGGGCGTCAACTCGCTGACCCCGCAGGTGGTACTGGACGCCGAGGGCCGTATCGCCGAGCTGGCGGTGCTCCAGGAGGCGCCCGAGTCCCACCCCGAGCTGCGTCCGCACCGCGTCGCGATCGGCCTGTACCGGCGCGACGCCGAGGGTGTGCTCGCCCGCTACGCCGCCGTGGAGGCCGACGTCGACGGCCCGCGCACGGTGATCGCGGAACTGGCCGGCGCCGAGGAGCCGGAGCTGGTCCTGGTCAACGACGAGGACCTCACGTACTGCAAGATCCGCTTCGACGAGGGCTCGCTCGCCACGCTGCGCGCACACCTCGGCGCGCTCGCGGACCCCCTGGCGCGCGCCCTGTGCTGGTCGGCGCTGTGGAACCTGACCCGTGACGCGCTCATGCCCGCGCGGGAGTTCGTGGATCTGGTCCTGCGCTTCGCCGGGCGCGAGTCGGACATCGGCGTGCTGCAGATGCTGCACGCCTGGGCCGAGTCGGCGCTGGTGCACTACGCGGTGCCCGAGTGGCGCGAGGAGTGCGGGCGGCTGCTCGCCGAGGGCGCGCTCACCGAGCTGCGGTCGGCCGAGCCGGGCAGCCAGCACCAGCTGACCTGGGCCCGGTTCTTCGCCTCGGTCGCCTCCGGGGAGCCGGAGCTGACGCTGCTGCGCGAACTGCTCGACGGCGCCGCCAAGATCGACGGGCTCGATGTCGACCAGGAACTGCGCTGGGTCTTCCTCCAGCCGCTGGCCGTGCACGGGGCCGCCGACGAGGGGCTGCTCGCCGCCGAACTCGCCCGTGACGACACGGCCTCGGGCAAGCGCCACCACGTCCGGCTGCTCGCGGCCCGCCCTTCCGAGGACGTCAAGGCGCAGGCCTGGACCCAGCTCGTGGAGTCGGAGGCACTCTCCAACGCCCTGGTGGAGTCGACCATCGCGGGCTTCGGCCAGCCCAGCCAGCGCGCGCTGACGGCCCCGTACGCGCCCCGCTACTTCGAGATCATCGAGCGGATCTGGGCCGAGCGCTCGATCCAGATCGGTATGCACGTGGTGCGCGGGCTCTACCCCTCGCACCAGGACAGCCAGGAGACCCTGGACGCCACGGACGCCTGGCTCGACGCGCACAAGGACGCCGCGCCCGCCCTGCGCCGTCTGGTCCTGGAGGCCCGCGACGACCTCGCCCGCGCCCTGCGCGGCCAGGCCTGCGACCGGGCGGCGGCACGGCGGGGCTGAGCGGGAAGCCGCAGCGGGTCTGAGCGGGAACGGCCGCAGCGGATCCGAGCGGGAACGGCCGCCGGGGGGAACTCCCCGGCGGCCGTCAACCCGCCTCCCGCCAGGCCCTGTTACGGAGCTGTCGCCAAGGGCGGCCCGGATGGCCGGAGGGACTGGCGCGGATCACCTCCGCACCGGCCCTGCCGCGCAGGTCATCGCAGGGCCACGCCCCGTCGGGGAACCCTTGTTCCCCTCCCGAACACCCTCCCTTTCGTACGCTGATGTCCCGGTTTGCCGACGGGCGTGTAACACCGGTTCACGCACCGCCGGGGCCCGGGAACCTGCCGTGCATGACACACAACCCCCAGGCATTCGGCGAGATGTACCTGTCCCCCCACCCGCGCCCCCTGCACCACCTCAGCGAGAGCGGACGGCGCGTGCTGCACACCGCCGAGCTACGGGCCCACGGCGTCCCTGCGTCCCTGGCCGCCGAACGGTCGGGGCCCGGCGGGCCCTGGCAGCAACTCCTGCCCGGCGTACACCTGTTGCACCCCGGAGCGCCCACCGGCGAGGAACGTCTGCAGGCCGCGCTGCTCTACGCGGGACGGTCCCGGCGGGCCGCCGAGGACACCGTGCCGTCCCAGCCAGGGGCCCGCGACCGGCACTACGGCGAGGCCGTCGTCACCGGCCTCGCGGCGCTCGCCCACCACCGGTTCGCCTCGGTGCCCCCACTCACCTCGCTGAGCCACATCGACGTCCTGGTGCCACGCTCCCGCAGGCTGCGCTCGGCCGGTTTCGCCCGGGTGGTGCGCACCCACCGGATGCCCGCCGGTCAGCAGGCGCACGGGATCCCGGTGGCGCCGGTGCCCCGAGCGGTCGCGGACGCGGTGGCGCGGCTGTCCGAGCCCGCCGAGGTGAGCGTGCTGCTGACCGAGGCGGTACGGGAGGCTCACTGCGAACCCTCGGCGCTGGTAAGGGAGTTGACCCGGTCCCGGCTGATGGGGCGCCCCTATGTGGCGGAGGCCGTCGACACCCTGCTCGCCGAGGGCCGGGCGCTGGCCGAGCAGGGGCTGTACCGCATGGTGCGCGAACAGGCACTGCCCGACCCGCTGTGGAACGTCGACCTGCGACTGCCGGGCGGGCCGCACCTCGGCGGCGTCGACGCCTACTGGCCGGACCACTCGGTGGCCCTCGAACTCGACACCGGCGCCCCCGCCCGGCACGCGCCCCGGCCCGAAGGCACCGTCTGGTCCGAACCCGCCCTCAAACGCGAGCACTTGGAACGGCTCGGCATCGCGGTCGTACGCACCGTCGCGGCGGACCTGCGCGCACACCCCGAGCAGCAGGCGGCCGTCGTCCGTACCGCCCTGCTCGCCGCGGCCGACCGGGAGCCCGCGCCGTATCTCATCGTCCTGCCGCGGTGAGCGCCGGAGGGTCGTCCCGCTCGTCATCAGGCCCGCCCCCTCCGCGGGCCGGACGACGAGCGGGACGGCAGGCCGGACGACAGGCCCGGACGACGGGCCCCGGACCACTGCCCGCGCCCGCCGGTCAGTCGCCGCAGTACTCCGCCTCGATCACGCTGCCCGCGTCACCCGCCCAGTCGCCGTTGAAGTTGAAGGCCAGCGCGTGCCTGCCGTCGCCCATGACGGAGGCGCTGGAACTGGAGCCGTGAATGCCGCCGCTGTGGCCCCAGATCGTGACGCCGCAGCTCAGTTCGGAGGAGATCAGGCCGAGCCCGTACCGTGATTCGGGGGACTCGGGATCGGTCTCAACCGTCGTCCGCATCTGCTTCAACTGCGCCTTCGGCAGCAGCTTTCCGCCGAGCAGGGCGGAGTAGAAGCGGTTCAGGTCCGCGGAGTTGGAGATCATGTCGCCCGACGCGCCCGCGAGCGAGGGGTTCATCCGGGTCACGTCGTAGGTCTTCTTCGCCGCCGGGTCCTCGGAGAGCTTGGAGTAGGCGCGGCTGTGCGGCCCGGGCAGGGACGGGTCGGTGCCGGGCGAGCGGGTGCCGTGCAGGCCGAGCGGCTCGATGATCCGGGACCGGATCTCCTCGGCGTACGTCCGGCCGGTGACCTTCTCCACGATCATTCCGGCGAGGTTGTAGTTGGTGTTGGAGTAGTGCCAGCCCTTGCCGGGCGCGAAGTAGGGCTTGTGCTTCATCGCGACGGCGACGAGTTCCCCGGCGGTCTTCGTCTCGTACCGGTGCTTCAGGAACTCCTCGGAGAAGGCGATCCGCTGGAACTCGGGGTCCTCGGTCACGTTGAAGACGCCGCTGGTGTGGTTGAGGAGCTGACGCACCGTGATCCGGCGGCCGTCGTGCCCGTTGCCGTCGACGACGCCGGGGAGCCACTTGTCGACCGAGTCGTCCAGGTCGATCTCCCCCTCGGCCTGCAACTGGAGCAGCACCGTGGCCAGGAAGGTCTTGCTGATGCTGCCGACGCGGTAGTGGTCGTCGGTGCCGCGCGGCTCTCCCGTCCGCAGATCGCCGGTGCCCAGGCCCGCCTTCCAGACCCGGCCGCGGTCGCGCACGCCCACCGTCGCGCCGGGCACGCCCGCCTCGATCGAGGCGCGCAGTGCCTCGCGTGTCCCCTCGTGGTCGTGCCCCTGCGCCGCGCTCGCCGGTGCTGCCAGCACGCCCGCGGTGACCGCGGCCGCGAGCACCGCGCCCGCCACCACCGTCGTGCGCCTGATGGCCGTACGCCTCGTCGCCGTACGCCTCGTCGTCCGTCCCGCCATGCCGTTGCCGTCCTCCCCGTTGTTCCCCGCTGGTCGGGGTGTTCGGCGGGGAGGACCTGGCGGAGGGACGCCGGGTTGAGGGGCCGTGTGCCGGTTGAGTCATATCCCGCCATTTGGCGGGAACTTGGGCACACCCGGGGTCGGCGCCCGGCTCAGCGCTTGCGCAGGACCAGTTCGGTGTTGCGGTCGCCCGGGTCGCCGGAGAGCGTGGTGCGGGCGCCGGGGGCGTTGAAGGCGAGCTCGCGGTAGAGGGCGGCGAGGCCGGTCTGGGAGAGGTCGGCGAAGTCCGTCTCGTGCGGGGCCGCGGACTCGATCAGCGTGGTGAACAGCGAGAGCGTGCCGTCCCGGTTGTCCACGATCTCGATGACCCGGGCGAGCTGCGGGAAGTCCACGTGCGAGGCGGTGGAGATCTCCCAGAAGGTGCCGTGCGCGGTGATCGCGTTCTTGTGGCTGTGGCCGTTCACCCAGGCGATGACATTGCGGTGGCTCTTGAGGAGTTCGAGCACCTCGTCGCCGCCGTGCCGCTGCTCGCGGGGCCTGTTCGGGTCCGGGTGCAGATTGCGCATCGACTTGCTGGTGTGGTGGCTGAAGACGACCACGTGCTCGCCGCGGTGCGCCTTCAACTGCCTCTCCAGCCAGGCGAACTGGGCATCGCCGAGGGAACCCTCGTAGTGGCCGCCCGGGTCGGTGGAGTCGAGGCTGATGCCCAGGACGTCGTCGGCGATACGGAAGGTGTAGTACTGGGTGCCCGCGGCGAGGTTGGCCGAGGTGTAACCGTGTCCGTGCGGGCCGGGGCCGGTGTGCTCGTCGGCGAGGTGCGCCGTCAGGTACTCGGCGGGGGTGAAGGGCGCGCGCGAGGGGTCGGGCGTGACGCGGCGCATCCGGCGCTTCTCGGTCGTGAGCAGCTCGCGGAAGAGATCGCCCTTGGGGTCGTGGCCCTTCTTGACCGTCTTCCACAGGGCGGCGCCCTGGGCCTCGGGCAGTGTCATGAGCTTGCGGTCGCCGACCGCGAAGTCGGCGAAGAAGGAGTCCTGGGCGTAACAGCCGCCGGGCAGGGCGTCGTGGTTGCCGACCGTGGAGTACCAGGGCAGGTTGAGGCCGGGGCTGTTGACCTCGCGGACCGCCGCGGCCAGGAAGCCGTCGAGGTGCGGGAAGCCGTGCTTCTTGTCGGCGTCGTGCAGCGCGTCGTCGGGCTGCCAGTACAGCTTCAGGCCCGAGTTCTGCACGCCCTCGTAGCGGCGCGGGTCGCCGGTGTTGGGGGTGATCCGGCCGCCGCTCATCGTCTTGAGGAACCAGTCGAGTTCGCTCTTGGCGTTGTTGTCGGTGTTGTCGCCGGTGGTCATCACGAAGTGCAGCGGGGAGCCGGTGACCGGCGCGCCGCGCAGCGCGTTGACCCGCTCCACCAGCGAGATCGCGCCCGCCACCGACAGCGACTCCTGCGGACGCCAGGCGCTGGCGGTCTGTGCGCGCAGGTACTCGTACCGCAGCGGGTGCTGCACATCGACGATGTGCAGGTCGGTGAACTGCACGAAGGAGGCGAGTGCGGTGCGGCGCTCGGCGCGGCGCGCGGTGGGCTCGGCCAGTTCGGTGCGCACGACGCGCTGCCAGGCCGGGCCCGCGCCCAGGCGCCGGTAGCCGGCGTTGCCGGTGCGCGGTGCGGCCACGGTGTTCAGCGTGGTGCCGCGGCGGTACGGGGCCAGCGGGGCGGCGGGCGCCTTGCGGGAGGCGCCGGGAGGCGGGCCCGCGGTGGCGCTGGAGCTGCCGGGGCCGAGCGTCGAGTAACCGACACCCGCCGCGGTGAGCCCCGCCGCGCCGGCCGAGACGAGCAGGGTGCGACGGTCGAGTCCTGGGAAACCTTGGCGCGGCATGCGCTCTCCCGAGTGCGAAGGCATCAGCGGTGGTCGCGGAGCCGCGAAGCCCCGCTTCACCAGCGATGGTTCGCACCGCCAGTAGCGCGTGCGTGAACGCGGCGGCAACGCCCGGCGCCCATCTGCGTACGTGGATCTCGGCGTCCGCCGGGCGGCCACCCACCCCTTGTGAGCCGGAGGTGAGCCGGTCACCGGGCGTTCATCCGGCGGGGAAGAAGGGCCCTTTCACGCACCCCTCGACATGGCGGTCCGTCGGCCGCCACGAGCCGGAATGTTCAGTTCCGTACGCGGGCGAAACGTGGGCATGAGATGCGGGCGAGGTGGGGACGACGTCAGGAAGTCGTGCGGGAGTCGTGCACACTCCGCGCAGAACCCCTGGGAAAAGCCCCTGTTTGCACCAATTTCTCCCTCATGGCGCATGGCGGAAGTACGCCACACGGCAACCCTGAGACGGCAATTCCCCCCAAAGTCCGGTCGCGTCCAGCAAGCTGAGCGGTCATCCGAGCCCGAATTCCGGGCAGGTCCGATCTCTTTTGATCGTCACGATCCTTACCTCACAGGGATGATGATGACCTCCGATCCTCAGCCCGCACCGAGATCCGGTGCGCGACGGGCGGCACGCCTGGCCATGGCCGCCGGTCTCACCGCGGCTCTGGCCGCAGCGGGCCCGGTCCCGCTCGCCTTCTCCGACGAGGCCCCCGGCCCCGCCACCAGCTCCGCCGCCAAGTCGGCCGACGACAAGCTCGGTGCGGCGGACGCCGCCCTGCTCGCCGAGGCGCAGACCTCCGGCACCAAGAACGTCACGATGATGATCGCGACGGCGCCCGGCGCCACCGAGCAGGTCGCGAAGACGCTCGACGCCGTCGAGGGCGGCTCGGTCGGCCGCAGCCACGACAAGCTCGGCTATGTGCGGGCGACGGTGCCCACCGCGCGGGCCAAGGCCGCGATCGCGGCCGCCGGGAAGCTCTCCTCGGTGCACGGGATCGACCTGCGCCAGGAGATCGAGCTGGACGACCCGACCCCGGCGGCGGACCGCGCCAAGGGCGCACCGGCCGCACCGACCGGGACCTACCCGGCACCGGGCAAGGGCACCCCCGCGAAGAACCCGTACAACCCGGCGCACGAGACGGGCGCCGTGGACTTCGTCGAGGACCACCCGAAGTACGACGGCCGCGGCGTGACGATCGGCATCCTCGACTCCGGTGTGGACCTCGGCCACCCGGCCCTGCAGAAGACCACCACCGGCGAGCGCAAGATCACCGACTGGGTCACCGCGACCGACCCGATAGTGGACGCCGACGGAACCTGGCGCCGGATGACCAACGAGGTCAGCGGCCCCGCGTTCACCTGGAACGGCCGGGACTGGAAGGCCCCCGCGGGCGCGTACCGGGTCAGCCTGTTCAGCGAGGCGGCCACCCGGGGCGGCGACGCCAAGGGCGACCTCAACCGCGACGGCGACACCACCGACACCTGGGGCGTCCTGTACGACCCGGCGGCCGGCACGGTCCGCGTCGACCTGAACAACAACGGCGACTTCGCCGACGACACCGCGCTCAAGCCCTACCGCGACGGCTTCCAGGTCTCCTACTTCGGCAAGGACGACCCGGCGACGGACGTCGCCGAGCGGGTGCCCTTCGTGGTCGAGATCCGCAAGGACGTCCCCACCGACCCGTACGGCGGCGACTGGGTCGGCAAGAAGGCCGACTTCGTCAACATCGGCGTCATCGAGTCGGAGCACGGCACCCACGTCGCGGGCATCACCGCGGCCAAGGGCCTGTTCGGCGGCAAGATGAACGGTGCCGCGCCCGGCGCCAAGCTGGTCTCCTCGCGCGCCTGCACCTGGACCGGCGGCTGCACCAACGTGGCGCTCACCGAGGGCATGATCGACCTCGTCACCAAGCGGGGCGTCGACATCGTCAACATGTCGATCGGCGGACTGCCCGCGCTCAACGACGGCAACAACGCCCGCGCCGAGCTCTACAAGCGCCTCATCGACACCTACGACGTCCAGCTCGTGATCTCCGCGGGCAACGAGGGCCCCGGTGCCAACACCATCGGCGACCCCGGCCTCGCCGACAAGGTCATCTCGGTCGGCGCCGCCGCCTCCAAGGAGACCTGGGCCGCCAACTACGGCTCCGTGGTGGAGAAGAAGTACGCGATGCAGCCCTACTCCTCGCGCGGCCCGCGCGAGGACGGCGGCTTCACGCCCACGATCAGCGCCCCCGGCGCCGCGATCAACACCACCCAGACCTGGCTGCCCGGCAGCCCGGTCAAGGAGGCCGGTTACCCGCTGCCCGCGGGCTACTCCATGCTCCAGGGCACCTCGATGGCCTCGCCGCAGGCCGCGGGCGCCTCGGCGCTGCTCCTGTCCGGCGCCAAGCAGCAGCACATCGAGCTGACCCCGGCCAAGCTCCGCACGGCGCTGACCTCCTCCGCCCGGCACATCGCGGGCGAGCAGGCCTACTCCGAGGGCTCCGGTCTGATCGACATCGTCGGCGCCTGGAAGCAGATCAAGCGCGGTGTCGCGGCCCACGACTTCACGGTCAAGGCCCCGGTCGACACGGCGATCGACCAGTTCCTGAAGGACCCGGGCTTCGGCACCGGCGTCTACGACCGCGAGGGCGGCCTCAAGACCGGGCAGCAGAAGACCTACGAGGTCAAGCTCACCCGCACCTCCGGGCCCGACCGCGTGGTCCGCCACGACCTGAAGCTGCGCAACAACGACGGCACCTTCCGTCTCGCGAGCCCGGACACCGTCCGGCTCCCGCTGAACAAGACCGTCACCGTGAAGATCACGGCCAAGCCGAAGTCGGCGGGCGTGCACAGCGCCATCCTCGACGTGAACGACGCCCGCACCCCGGGCATCGACCGGCAGATCCTGTCCACGGTCGTCGTCTCCGCGAAGCTCGCCAAGCCCTCGTACGCCTTCGGTGCCTCGGGCTCGGTGCAGCGCAACAGCCACCGCTCGTACTACGTGACCGTGCCCGAGGGCGCGAAGAACCTCGAAGTCACGCTCGGCGGCCTGAAGGACAAGAGCCAGACCCGCTTCATCGCGATCCACCCCTACGGCGTCCCGTCCGACGACAACGCCACCACGATGTGCTACCCGAACTACGAGAACCCGGCCAACGCCTGCCGCCCGGACCTGCGTGCCTACGCGGACCCGCAGCCCGGCGTCTGGGAGATCGAGGTCGAGTCGCGCCGTACCTCGCCCCTGCTCGACAACCCGTACAAGCTCGGTGTGACGGTGCTCGGCGCCACCTTCGACCCGGATGTGCAGAAGGTCGAGGAGGCCAAGGCGGGTACGCCCACCCCGGTCTCCTGGAAGGTGACCAACGGCTTCGCCGCGGTCCAGGGCAAGCTCCAGGGCGGCCCGCTGGGTTCGGCGAAGACGCAGCGTCCGACGATCAAGAACGGTGAGACGGTGACCACCGAGGTCGTCGTACCCGAGGGCGCGGACCGCCTCGACGTGGCCATCGGCGGCGTCTCGGACACCGCCGCCGACCTCGACCTCACCGTGCTCAGGGACGGCGAGGAGGTCGGCTCCTCCGCCGACGGCGACTCCGAGGAGTCGGTCAGCCTGAGCAAGCCCGCCGCCGGTACCTACACCATCCAGGTCGTCGGCTACGCGGTTCCCTCGGGCAGCACGGAGTACGACTACAACGACGTCTTCTACTCCTCCGCGCTCGGCAAGGTGACCGTCGGCACCGACCCGGTCGAGCTGCCCAACGGCGCCTCGACCGACGTCAAGGCCGAGGTCGTCGCCAACTCCGCCGCCCCCGAGGGCCGCACCTTCTTCGGCGAGGTCCAGCTCCTCAACGCCCGGGGCACGGTTGCCGGGGTGGGCAGTGTGGAGATCGAGAAGGTCACTCAGTGAGCGGTGCGCAGTAAGCAGCGTAAAGTTGCGGTAAGTACTAGGCAGTAAACGGCTGTTGGTTCTCCTTCGTCTGCGGGTGGGGGAGGACCGGCGGTTGAGAGCGGGACGGGTTCCGGGCCATGTGGGTTGTGGCGGGGGCCCGTCCCGTTGTTTGGGGGCCTTCCGTTGTTCTGGGGGCGTCCGTTGTTCTGGCGGTCCGTTGTTCTGGGAGCGGTCCGTGGTCATTCCGCCGGTGCGAGACCTCCGCACGAGTCGGGGTCGATACGGCTCGCCCCGGGAAGCGCCTCCTCGATCCAGGCCCGGTCCTTGGCCACTTGGTCGCCGGTGGACCAGACGTCCGGGGACGCCGAACCCCGCGGGATACCGACCAGCACGTGATCACCGACCCGCAGACGCGGGCTGACGTTCACCTCCATGACGAAGCTGACCTGGTCCCGTCCGCTCGACGGCCGGTAGTAGCGCGTCACGTCGAGCACGATCCGCTCCTCGATACCGCCGGGCACGGGCACCACTCTCGCTACGTCTCCCTCGACGACGAGCCGCGCGCAGGCCACGTACGACTCGGCGTTCCGGCTCCCGTCCGCCCTCGGAGGCACCTCCCCCGGCGGCGACTCGGACGGTGCCCCGGCCGAGGGGCTTGCTGCCTCGCCCGGTTCCTGACCTCCCGCCGGTGGCGCCTGGGAGGCGTGGTCCCCGGCCGACTCCTTCTGAGCGGTGTCCGCGACGTGCCCCTGCCCGCCGATCTCCACGGCGAGCCCCAGCCCACCTAGCAGCAGTACCGCCCCCGCTGCCGCGAGCCCGAACACCAGTCGGCGTCGTGAGCGATGGGCGGGGTGGCCAACTACCGGGTTCGCCACGGGAGTTCCCGCCGAGCTTCCGAGGACGGAACCGAGTTCCGGCGTACGAGGAGTGCCGGGCGCCTGCGTCGGCGTCCGGTCCGGTTCGGGGGCGGGGGCGTCGCCCGGAGCCGGGGCGAGGGCGTCGCCCGGGGCCGGGGTTGGGGCCGTGGCCGGGGCTGGGGCGAGCGCACCCCCGGGAGCGGCGGTGAGCTCGTCGCCGAGTGAGTGCAGCGCCGCGCGCAGCAGGTCGATGTCGGCGGCCGCCCGCTCGTGGGCGGCCATGAACCGGTCGTCCTCGAGGGCGGACGGGGGCAGCGGTTCGTCGAGGAGGGCGGCCATCAGGGGGTCCAGGTCCCCGTGGGTACCGTCGTGGTCCGGGGTACCGGTCATGTCACACCACCTCGTCCTCGTGGAGCCGTACGCGCAGTGTCTGTACGGCGGAGTGCAGACGGCTCTTGACCGTCCCCTCGGGCACACCGAGTTCCTCGGCGATGCTGCGTACCGGCAGATCCGCGTAGAAGCGCAGCACCACGACCTGCCGCTGGGGGTCGGGCAGGGCATCCAGTCCCCGGGCCACGGCCAGGGACAGCACGCTGCTGTCCTCCGCTCCCGGCTGCTGCTCCTGGCGCAGCGCGGCGAGGCGCTCGCCGAGCCCCGTCTGCCGTTTGCGTGCCCGGTGCCAGTCCATCGCCAGGTTGGAGGCGACCACCGCCGCCCAGGCGGAGACATCACGCGGCGCTTCGAGTCCACGCGCCGCGCGCTCCAGAAGGCGCAGCCTGACCTGCTGCACCCCGTCGGGCACATCGGCCTGCGGGACGCCGCCCAGCGCGAGGACCGCGCACACCCTGCGCTCCTGGGACGCGTCGAGCGGATCCCCGCCCGGGTCCCCGGGGCCCCTCCCCCACCGCAATACGTCACCCTCCCTACGCGCGCCTTGGGCGCACTCCCCTGGCGGCTCCCCGACCGCCGTGTTCTCCGCCTGCCGGACCGCAGCCCGCCACGACGTGCCGTCCGGCTCCTCCTACGACGCGGAAGGGCCCCGGAACGTTCGCCCGGCCGCGAAAGAAATTCGCCGGGGTGCCGCACCCGCCGCTCCGGCCCTGCCGGGCCCCTGTCCCGCACCCTCGCCGCCTGCGGCGCTGTGACCTGGGGCACCGTGCGCACAGTGCGGAAGGTCACGCGTCCCAGAAGCCGGACAATGGATTGGACAAGTCGCATCCGGACATACGCATCATGGACACGTACGAAGGCCCATTTCACGGGCCGGAACCGCTGCAGCAAGGAGTTCCCGTGAGGGTCGGAATCGTCGGAGCCACTGGTCAGGTCGGCACTGTCATGCGCAGGATCCTCGCCGAGCGGGACTTCCCGGTCGCCGAACTGCGTCTGTTCGCCTCGGCGCGCTCGGCCGGTTCCACCATCGACTGGAAGGGCCTCCCGGTCACCGTCGAGGACGCGTCCACGGCCGACTACTCCGGCCTCGACATCGTGCTGTTCTCCGCCGGCGGAGCGACCTCCCGTGCGCTTGCCGAGAAGGTCGCCGCGCAGGGTCCCGTCGTCATCGACAACTCCTCGGCCTGGCGCCGTCACCCCGAGGTCCCGCTGGTCGTCTCCGAGGTGAACCCGCACGCCGTGGCGGACCGCCCCAAGGGCATCATCGCGAACCCGAACTGCACCACCATGGCCGCGATGCCGGTACTGCGCCCGCTGCACGACGAGGCCGGTCTCGAGTCCCTGGTCGTCGCCACGTACCAGGCCGTCTCCGGCTCCGGTCTGTCCGGCGTCGCCGAACTGCACGGCCAGGCCCAGAAGGTCGTCGCGGACGCCGACAAGCTCACCCACGACGGCGAGGCCCTGGACTTCCCAGCGCCGGAGGTCTACAAGCGCCCCATCGCCTTCAACGTGCTGCCGCTGGCGGGCAGCATCGTGGACGACGGTTCCTTCGAGACCGACGAGGAGCAGAAGCTCCGCCACGAGTCCCGCAAGATCCTGGAGATCCCCGAGCTGAAGGTCTCCGGCACCTGCGTACGCGTGCCCGTGTTCTCCGGCCACTCGCTCCAGGTGAACGCCCGCTTCGCGCGCCCGATCAGCGTCGAGCGCGCCCACGAACTGCTCGCCGGCGCTCCCGGGGTGGCACTCTCCGAGATCCCGACGCCGCTCGAGGCCGCGGGCAAGGACCCCTCCTACGTGGGCCGCATCCGCGTCGACGAGACGGTCGAGCACGGCCTGGCCCTCTTCGTCTCCAACGACAACCTCCGCAAGGGCGCCGCGCTGAACGCGGTGCAGATCGCGGAACTGGTCGCGGCCGAGCTCAAGAGCTGACCGCACCCGAATCTCCCCAAGGGCCCGGACCGCCGGACGCGTGGACGGCTTCACCGCCTCCCACCCGACCTCACGGCCGGGCCCTCGGCCTGTCCGAGGCCGGTCGCCGCGGGCTGGTCGCGGCGCGGTCGGAGGACCGGTGGAACCGGTACCTCGCGGGCCCGCGTCCGTGCCCATGACCTGTCGCTGAACAACCGGCCAACTCTGGCCGGGGAACCGGCCCGGAAGGGAATCGTCCGCGCCCGCCTGCGGTATCAAGCGGGCAGTCCGCACACCGCGCGACAGGTCACCAGGTGACCGCCCCGCAGCGTGGCCGCCGCGGGGCCAGGGGCTACAGGGGGGACTCGCATGACCATGCAGCACATCGGCGACGGCACGGACGACAGCCGTAGCGGTACGGGCCACACGGGCGACAACGGCCGCATCGGCGGCGACAACGGCCGTCCCGGCAGCGCCAAGTCCGGCACCGGCGCGCTCCGCGGCCGACGGTCCCGGCTTCGCCGACTCGGTCCGCTCACGGGTGCGGTGGCCGCGGTGCTGCTCCTCGTCGGCTGTACGCAGTCCGACCGGAGCGAGATCGTCACCTGGACCGACGAGCACGGCCGTGCCTGCACCGGCGTCGCCGTCATCGACTCCGAGGACAACGACCGCGAGGTCAACAGCATCGACTGCGACTACCCGCCGGAGGGCAGGACCCCGGGCCGCACCACCTCCACTCCCCTGCCGCGGAAGTAGCGAGCGGCCGCCGGAGACGTCCGAGCCGGGACGGACCCGTACCGAACCGGCCCGTACCGAACCGGCCCGTACCGAACAGGCTCGTACTGAACCGGCCCGTACCGAACGGATCCGTACCGGACAAGCCCTGGAAGGTCGTCCCTTGGGGGCTTCGCGTGGTGGTGGCAGCGGCGATGCAGTGGGTTGCCGCCACCACCGCCGAAGGCGCACCCGGTCAGCGGCGGAAAGCGGACATCGCGTTATGCGTACCCCCCATGGAAGGATGGCCGGAACGTCACCAACTGACGGAACTGATTCAGCGACGCATCGAAGAAGACGCATCGAGGAGATGACCGCGTGCCCGGCACCAATCTGACCCGTGAAGAGGCGCAGCAGCGGGCGAAGCTGCTCACCATTGACTCGTACGAGATCGATCTCGACCTCTCGGGTGCGCAGGGTGGGGGGACCACCCCCTCGAACGAAGCCGAGAGCGGTGGAGGCACGTACCGGTCGGTGACCACCGTGCGCTTCGACAGTGCCGAGAGCGGCGCGGAGACCTTTGTCGACCTGGTGGCGCCCACCGTTCACGAAGTGGTGCTCAACGGCGAGGCCCTGGACCCCGCCGCGGTCTTCGCCGACTCGCGCATCGGCCTGTCGAACCTGCTCCAGGGCCGAAACGAACTGCGGGTCGTCGCCGACTGCGCCTACACCAACACCGGTGAGGGACTGCACCGCTTCGTCGACCCGGTCGACGAACAGGTCTATCTCTACACGCAGTTCGAGGTACCCGACGCCCGCCGGGTGTTCGCCTCCTTCGAGCAGCCCGATCTGAAGGCCACCTTCCAGTTCACCGTGCGGGCCCCCGAGGGCTGGACCGTCGTCTCCAACTCGCCGACGCCCGAACCGGTGGACAACGTCTGGACGTTCGCCCCGACGCCGCGTATCTCCTCGTACATCACCGCTCTGATCGTGGGCCCCTACCACTCGGTGCACAGCTCCTACGAGAAGGACGGCCAGTCCGTCCCGCTGGGTGTGTACTGTCGCCCCTCGCTCGCCGAGTACCTGGACTCCGACGCGATCTTCGAGGTCACCCGGCAGGGCTTCGAGTGGTTCCAGGAGAAGTTCGACTACGCGTACCCCTTCGAGAAGTACGACCAGCTCTTCGTGCCGGAGTTCAACGCCGGGGCGATGGAGAACGCCGGTGCGGTGACCATCCGCGACCAGTACGTCTTCCGTTCCAAGGTCACCGACGCCGCGTACGAGGTGCGGGCCGAGACCATCCTGCACGAGCTGGCGCACATGTGGTTCGGCGACCTGGTCACCATGGAGTGGTGGAACGACCTGTGGCTGAACGAGTCGTTCGCCACCTACACCTCCATCGCCTGCCAGGCCCACGCCCCGGGCAGCCGCTGGCCGCATGCCTGGACGACCTTCGCCAACTCGATGAAGACCTGGGCCTACCGTCAGGACCAGTTGCCGTCCACGCACCCGATCATGGCGGAGATCAACGACCTCGACGACGTCCTGGTCAACTTCGACGGCATCACCTACGCCAAGGGCGCCTCGGTCCTCAAGCAGCTCGTCGCCTACGTCGGCATGGACGAGTTCTTCCGCGGTGTGCAGGGCTACTTCAAGCGGCACGCCTTCGGCAACACGCGCCTGTCCGACCTGCTCGGCGCGCTGGAGGAGACCTCCGGCCGTGACCTGGCCACCTGGTCGCAGAAGTGGCTGCAGACCGCGGGCATCAACGTGCTGCGCCCCGAGATCGCCACCGACGAGAACGGTGTGGTGACCGCCTTCGCGGTGCGCCAGGAGGCTCCGGCCCTGCCCGCGGGTGCCAAGGGCGAGCCGGTCCTGCGGCCGCACCGGATCGCGATCGGCCTGTACGAACTCGACGAGGCGAACGTCCGGCTGCACCGCGTCGACCGGATCGAACTCGACGTCGACGGTGAACTCACCGAGGTGCCGCAGCTCGTGGGCCGTGCGCGCCCCGCGGTCGTCCTGCTCAACGACGACGACCTCTCGTACGCCAAGGTCCGGCTGGACGAGCAGTCCCTCGCCGTGGTGACCGAGCACCTCGGCGACTTCGAGGACTCCCTGCCGCGCGCCCTGTGCTGGGCCTCCGCCTGGGACATGACGCGCGACGGCGAACTGCCGACGCGTGAGTACCTGGACCTCGTGCTCGCGGGCGTGGCCAAGGAGTCCGACATCGGTGTGGTGCAGACGCTGCACCGGCAGGTGAAGCTGGCCCTGGACCTGTACGCCGACCCGACCTGGCGGGAGGCCGGACTGGCCCGCTGGACCGAGGCGACCCTGGCCCACCTGCGGTCCGCGGCGCCGGGCAGCGACCACCAGCTCGCCTGGGCGCGTTCCTTCGCCGCCACCGCCCGTACGCCCGAACAGCTCGACATCCTGGAGCAGTTGCTCGACGGCACGCAGACCATCGAGGGACTGGTCGTGGACACCGAGCTGCGCTGGGCCTTCGTGCAGCGCCTGGCCACGGTCGGCCGCTTCGACGAGCCCGAGATCGGCGCGGAGTACGAGCAGGACCGTACCGCCGCCGGTGAGCGGCACGCGGCGACCGCCCGTGCCTCGCGTCCCACCGACGAGGCCAAGGCGGAGGCCTGGGCCTCGGTCGTGGAGTCGGACAAGCTCCCGAACGCCCTTCAGGAAGCGGTGATCTCGGGCTTCGTGCAGACCGACCAGCGGGAGCTGCTGGCGCCGTACGGGGACCGGTTCTTCTCGGTGGTCGGGGACGTGTGGAACGCGCGCTCGCACGAGATGGCGCAGCAGATCGCGATCGGGCTCTACCCGGCCATCCAGGTGGAGCAGTCGACGCTGGAGGCGACGGACGCCTGGCTGGAGTCGGCGCAGCCGAACGCCGCCCTGCGCCGTCTGATCTCCGAGTCGCGTTCCGGTATCGAGCGCGCCCTGAAGGCCCAGGCGGCCGACGCGGCGGCTGCCGCGAGCTGAGGCAACCGCGGTGAACACGGGCGGCTTCCCGCTGGGGAGCCGCCCGTTGCCGTCGGCGGACACGTTCATCCGAGGCCTCCCCGCGAACCGCGCACGGGCGCCGGGCCGAACGCCGCCGGGCACATCCACCGGTTCACCGCGTCCCGGATCCGTGACACGTCCGCCTCGTCGTCCGCCCAGGCCACGTATCCGTCGGGGCGTACGAGCACGGTGTCGCTCCGTGCGTCCGCCCAGTGCGCGAGGGTCAGCGCCTCGGGCAGACCCGTGAGGCCCGGCGCGGTCCCCTTCGGTGTGACGAGCACGAACTGCCCTGCGCGCAGGGCCTCGTAGAGCCGCCCCTCGGTCAGCGCGTGGTCGGGGGCGCGCCGTCCGGTGAGCCGGTGCGAGCCGCGCGGCGCCCGGTAGGCGTAGGCGATTCCGGAGAGCCGTGCGACGGCCTGTGCGCGGGCGAACGGGGAGATGCCGAGAACGGCGGTCAGCGCGGCGCGTGCCGCGCGGGTCCAGGGGCGGGCGGCCACGGCCAGCCGGACGATGGCCCCACTGCTGCGCAGCACCGCACGGCCCACCGGGTGCCGTTCCTCCTGATAGGTGTCGAGCAGTTCGTCCCTGGCCCGGCCCCGCAGCACGGCGGCCAGCTTCCAGCCGAGGTTGGCGGCGTCCTGCAGACCGGTGTTCATCCCCTGCCCGCCCGCCGGGGTGTGCACATGGGCGGCGTCCCCCGCGAGGAAGACGCGGCCCACACGGTAGGCGGGCGCCTGGCGTTCGTCGCTGTGGAAGCGGGACAGCCAGCGGGCGTCGTGCATGCCGAAGTCCCGCCCGAGAGCGAGCCGGGTGGTCTCCCTGACCTCGTCCAGCGTGACCGGCTCGTCGGTGGCCGCCGCACGCCCGCGGCGCCAGCCGATGACGCGGTAATAGCCGTCGCCGAACGGGGCCAGGAAGACGAAAGCGCCGCCCACCGCGCCGAGTGTCAGTGGATCCGTGGGCTCTTCCCGCAGCCGCACATCGGCAAGCACCACCGAGCGGATCACCGAACGGCCGGGGAAGGAAAGGCCGATGGACTCGCGCACGGTACTGCGCAGCCCGTCCGCGCCGACGGCGTAGGCGGCGCGCAGCGTGCGGCTTGCCCCGTCCCTGTCCAGGAGATGGAGGGTGACGCCGTCCACGTCCTGGTCGAGGCCGACCAGTTCGGTCTCGTGGAGGAACCTGACGCCCGCCTTCTCGGCCCGGGCGAGCAGCGGCTTCTCCACCTCGTACTGCGGCAGCATCAGGACGTGGTTGAAGCGCGAGGGCAGGGCGTCGAACCGGACCGTGAGCCTGCCGAACAGCTTCATCCGGTCCAGCCTGCGTCCCTTCTCCTCCAGTGCTTCGGCGAGGCCGCGTGCGTCGAGCTGTTCGAGGGTGCGCGCGTGCAGCACGAAGGCGCGGGAGAGGTTGCCGATCCGGCGCGGGCGCTTCTCCACCACCGTGACCGATATCCCCGCCGCCGCGAGGTCTCCGGCCAGCAGCAGTCCCGTAGGTCCGCTGCCCACCACGACGACCTCGACGCTCTCGTCGCCCTGCCGCTCGATGCCGCTCATGACGTCCTCCCCGAGTCGCGATCCCCACACCAACACCTGTTGGCCAACGCCTGTTGACCAACGCTCGTTGGCAACGTTAGAAGAGGATCCACTGGACTGTCAACACCTGTTGGCCTACGCTCGTTGGCATGGCTCAGGTTGATGAATCGGCAGACTCCGGCACGGCGGCGGCGCCCGCGGCTCCCCTCGACGGGAAGAGCGGGGGCACCTCCGGGCCGCGACGCAGGTCCGACGCCACGCGGGAGGCGATCCTGGCCGCGGCACGGGAGCGGTTCGCGGCCGACGGCTACGAGCGCGCGACCATCCGCGCCATCGCGCGCGACGCGCGGATCGATCCGTCGATGGTGATGCGCTACTACGGGAACAAGGAGGGCCTGTTCGCCGCGGCCTGCGCCTTCGACCTGCGCCTTCCGCAGGTGCCCACGGAGGCGGAGAAGGGCGTGGGCCGACTCCTCGTACGCCACTTCCTGGAGGTCTGGAACAAGGACGAGGGGTTCACGGCGCTGATGCGCGTCGGCGTGACCAATCCCGCGGCCGCCGACCGGATGCAGCAGGTGCTGCGCGAGCAATTGCTGCCGCTCGCCGAGCAGTTGAGCCCCGATCCGGCCCAGGCGCCACTGCGGGCGACGCTCAGCGCCTCACAGATCCTCGGCATGGCGCTGACGCGGTACGTGCTGCGGTTCCCCGGGGCCGTCGCGATGGACGAGGAGGAGGTGATCGACTGGCTCGCCCCGACGATCGAGCGCTACCTCACGGCCGAAGGGCCCTGAGACGAACGCGCCCGGGCAGAAGCACGGGCAGGCACAGGCACGGGCAGAAGCACGGGCCCGAGCACACGGGCCTCGGGCAGGAACGCGGGCATGCGGAAGGAGCCGTTCATGCCGAGCCCGCTCGCGCCCATCGCGGGAAACACACCGAGGGCGCCGTCGACGCAGATGTCTGCGGACGGCACCCTCGGTACGAAGAGAGCGGTGGGCTCAGCCCTGCTTCGGCTGCTTGCGGGACTTGTCGCCCAGGATCACCAGACCGGCGATCACCGCGAAGATCAGGATCGGGGCGGCCACGAAGAGGCCGAGCGTCTCGGCGACGCTCAGGCCGGGGCCCGGGTCGTCACCGTCGTCGCGGGCCGCGAGCGCGGGGGACGTCATGAGGATCATCATCAGCGTCGTACCGGCTGCCAGGGCTCCGGCGCGCAGGGCGTTCTTGTTGTCCACAGACCCCAAAGTAGCGAACGGTCAAACGGGCCGCGCGTCCGGGGGTACCGATCGGGGTCCCGGCGAGGGTTCCGGCGACCGGAAGACGTCGATGAGCGCGTACAGACGGGCGGAGGCGGCGAGGTCCTCCAGGGTGACCGGCCGACCCTGGTCGTCGGCCATGGGCAGGCGCCAGTTGGGGTATTCGTCGGTGGTGCCCGGGACGTTCTGCGGGCGCCGGTCCCCCGTGCCGTCGGGCAGCCAGACACCGATCAGCCGGGACGGCGTGCCGCGCAGGTACCGGTAGACCGCGCGGACCTCGTCCTCCTCGTGCCCCGCTCCCGCCGGGAGCAGACCGAGCCGGGCGAACGTGGCGAGCCACTGCGCGGTCTCGGTGGCGTCCTCCGCCTCGGCCCCCTCGAACTCCGGCCCCTCGAACTCCGGCCCCTGCGCCTCGGGTTCCGCCGACTCCACCGCGCTCCCCGCTCCCGACAGCCCGAGCTCCTCACGCAGCCGCACATGATCCCCGCTCAGCCGTGCGGCGGTCGGCGGCAGGTCGTGGGTGGTCGCGGCGGCCAGGCAGTCCGCGCGCCACTGGTCCGGCGGCAGCGGGTGGCCCGAGGCGGAGCCCTCGTAGTCGCGCTCGAACCAGAGCACCGAGGTGCCGAGGATCCCGCGTCGGCGCAGGGTCTCGCGCACCCCGTCCCCGACGGTGCCGAGGTCCTCGCCGATCACGAGTGCTCCGGCGCGGTGGGCCTCCAGGACCAGTACGGCGAGCATGGCCTCGGAGTCGTAGTGCACATAGGTGCCCTCGGTGGGCGGGCGGCCCTCGGGCACCCACCACAGCCGGAAGAGCCCCATGACGTGGTCGATCCGCAGCGCCCCCGCGTGCCGCAGCAGGGCGCGCAGGAGCCGCCGGAAGGGGGCGTAGCCGGATGCGGCGAGACGGTCCGGGCGCCAGGGCGGCAGGCCCCAGTCCTGGCCGCGCGCGTTGAAGGCGTCCGGGGGCGCGCCGACCGACATGCCGGCGGCGTGGAACTCCTGCTGCGCCCAACTGTCCGAGCCGCGGGGATGCACGCCGACGGCGAGGTCGTGCACCAGGCCCACCCGCATGCCCGCATCGAGGGCGCTGCGCTGGGCGCGGGCGAGCTGATCGTCGGTCAGCCAGGCCAGCAGGGAGTGGAAGTCGATCCGGTCCATGAGTTCGCCGCGGGCGCGGGCCGTCTCGGCGGAGGCCGGATCGTGCAGTCCGGCGGGCCAGGAGCGCCAGTCGTTGCCGTGCCGCTCGGCGAGGGCACAGAAGGTCGCGTGGTCGTCCAGGGCGCGGCCCTCGACGGCCAGGTAGTCGCAGTACGCGGCCCTCCTGCCGGGGCCGAGCGGAACGGTGGCCACCAACTCCAGGGCGCGCCGCTTGAGTTCACCGACGGCGTCCCGGTCGATCAGCTCCTTGCCGCTGAGCACCCCTTCGCGCAGGGCCTCGGCGCGGGCCACCAGCCGTTCCGCCTCGGCGCGTTCCTCGCCGCGCAGATAGGCGTACTCGGGAATGTCCTCGACGCGCAGGTGCACCGGGTCGGGGAAGCGGCGGGAGGAGGGCCGGTACGGCGAGGGGTCGCCGGTACCGACCAGACCGGCGTGCAGCGGGTTGACCTGGACGAAGTCGGCGCCGAGGTCACGGCCCGCCCAGGAGACGAGTTGGCTGAGGTCGCCGAGGTCGCCCATGCCCCAGGAGCGCGCCGACAGCAGCGAGTACAGCTGGACGAGGAGCCCGTAGGAGCGGCCCGCCGGTGCGGGGGCCCGTTCGGGCGCCACGATCAGATGCGCCTCGGCCCGGCGCCCGTCGGCGGCCTCGGCCCGCAGCCGGTGCACGCCCCAGGGCAGTCCCGTCGTCTCGCCGCGGGTCTCGCCCTGCTCGGTGGTCACCGTCAGCCGGGTGCCCCGCGGCAGCCCGGTCAGCGACGCGGGCTGCCCGCCTTGTCCCGTGCCCCAGCACACCACGGTCGGCGGCAGCAGCCGCTCCCGTTCCTCCGCCTCCCGCACCGCGAGCGCCCGGCGGACGGCCTCGGGACTGCTCGCGTCCACGTCCAGCGCCGCGAGCGCGGCGACGACGGCGTCGTCCGTGGCGGGCACGGTCTGCCCGGGCGAGGGGGAGTACGAACTGGCGACGCCGTGCAGCGCGGCGAGCCGGGACAGTGGCATTCAGGCTCCAGTCGACTCCGGTCCCGCGGCGGTGGCGAGGGCGGTGGGCTCGCTGGTCAGCGGAAGTACGTCGGCGAGCGGCGGCTCGCTGGTGAGGGGGGCGGCGTCCGCGAGCGGCGGCTCGCTGGTCAGCGGCGGCTCGGCGAAGGATCCCTCGGCGCAGTAGAAGGCGGCGTCGTCCAGGGCGGGCGTGGGTTCGGGAACCACGGTGAGGGGGGTTGCCCCGCAGCGTTTGGACAGTGCGGTGGGCAGTACGTGCGCTTTGGCGGCCATGTCGTGCTCCTTGTCGGTGAGCGTCCGGTATGCGGTCGGTTGAGTCCTGATGGGACCAAGCCCTACCCAGTGAACGCGAACGCAGACGTATTCGCTCGGCCAACGTGACCCTGGACACAGTGTGAGCGCGCCGACACGCCGTCACGCCGCTGTCGGCCCGGTCCCGCAACGGCCCGCCGACAGCACCCATCGAGGTCCGAAGCACCGTCCGGGCAGGCGGCGTTGACACTCCGGCCACGCGGGTGATGGGCTCCCGTTGACCGGACGCCACGTACGCACGGTGGCCGGATCAACCCGGAACGCTCCGGTGCGTCGGCCGCACGACTCGCGCGGTTTTCCGGCCACCGACGGGGACCGGGCGATTGCGTAGGGTGCCGGTGTTTCTGTCGGTTGCGGTACGGGTTCGGCCGAGCACGGTGAACTTCGGCCCGGAAACCGACGCTTCGAACGGACGGGACGACGAGGAGTGGCTGTGCGACTGCGGCGCAGCAAGAGTGCGGTCGCCGTGACCGCGGCCGTCATCGCGGGCGCGCTCGGCGGCGCGCAGGGCGCCTTCGCGGCGCCGACCGCGCCGGGCGTCCTCGCGGACGACGCGGGCGACAAGGCGGGGCAGCGCGGCAAGGACCGCGAGGACCGTGACAGGCGCGGCGAGGCGGGAGTGCCCGCCGTGTACCCGCGCCCTCAGACGATGCGCGCCAAGGGCGCGGGCGTCGCACTCGGCGACGAGGTGGTCCTGGTCACCGGGCCGGGTGCGGACACCTACGCCGTCGAGGCACTGCGCACCGAGCTGCGCGCCGCCGGGGTCCGCCGGATCCTCACCGTCGCCGAGGACGCCCCGCTGCCGCGCGGGCGCGCGCTCGTGGTGCGGATGGGCAAGGACGCGGCCGCCGGTGGCTCTCCGGCCACTCATCGCGGCCCGGCCTCCGCGCTCGACGACGCCCTGCGCGAGCTCGGTGCTCCGGACCGCGGCGATCTGCCCTCCGGCGGTTACCGGCTCGCGGTCGGCAGCGTCGGCGGACGGGACACGGTGGCGCTCGCGGGAGTCGGCGAGGACGGTCTCTTCCACGCGGTGCAGACCCTGCGGCAGTTGACCGAGGGCCGCCGGATCGCCGGTGTCCTGGTGCGCGACTGGCCCGGGACACCCGTACGCGGCCTGACGGAGGGTTTCTACGGAACGCCGTGGAGCTCGCAGCAGCGGCTCGCGCAGCTCGACTTCCTGGGGCGCACCAAGCAGAACCGCTATCTGTACGCGCCCGGCGACGACCCGTACCGCCTCGCCCAGTGGCGTGAGCCCTACCCCGCCGGGCAGCGCGCGGACTTCCGGGCGCTGGCCGAACGGGCGCGGCGCAACCATGTGACGCTGGCCTGGGCGGTGGCGCCCGGACAGAGCATGTGTCTGTCCTCGGACCAGGACCTGCGGGCGCTGAACCGCAAGATCGACGCGATGTGGGCGCTCGGGGTGCGCGCCTTCCAGTTGCAGTTCCAGGACGTGAGTTACAGCGAGTGGCACTGCGGCAGGGACTCCGACGCCTTCGGGTCGGGGCCCGAGGCGGCGGCGCGTGCGCAGGCGCACGTGGCGAACGCGGTCGCGCGGCATCTCGCCGAGCGCCACCCGCAGGCGGAGCCGCTCTCCCTGATGCCCACCGAGTACTACCAGGAGGGCACCACCGAGTACCGCACGGCGCTCGGCCGGGAGCTCTCGCCCACCGTCCAGGTCGCCTGGACCGGCGTCGGTGTGGTGCCGCGCACGATCACCGGCCGGGAACTGCGCACGGCCCGCGAGGCCTTCGGCGCGCAGCACCCGCTGATCACCATGGACAACTACCCCGTCAACGACTTCGCCGAGGACCGTATCCACCTCGGCCCCTACACCGGCCGCGAGCCCGCCGTGGCCGCCGGGTCCTCGGCGCTGCTGGCCAACGCGATGGAACAGCCCGCGGCCTCCCGCATTCCGCTGTTCACGGCGGCCGACTTCGCGTGGAACCCGCGCGACTACCGTCCCGCCGCGTCCTGGCAGGCGGCGATCGACGCCCTCGCGGGCCGGGACCCCAAGGTCCGCGCGGCGGTACGGGCACTGGCCGGCAACGACGCCTCCTCCGTGCTCGGCACCGAGGAGTCCGCCTATCTGAAACCGTTGACCGAGGCCTTCTGGCAGGGGCGCCGCAGCAACGACGTCAAGCGCTCCGACCGGGCCGCCGACGCGCTGCGGGACGCCTTCGCGGTGATGCGCGAGGCACCCGAGAACCTCCGGGACAGCGAGCTGAGCGGCGAAGTGGCGCCCTGGATCGAACAGTTGGCGGCGTACGGCAGAGCGGGCGAGGCAGCGGTCGACATGTTGCGTGCGCAGTCGCACTCCGACGGCGCGCGCGCCTGGCAGGCCCGGCGCGCACTGAAGGACGCACGCCGTGACGTCGCCGCGGGCACCGTCACGGTGGGCAAGGGCGCACTCGACGCCTTCCTCGACCGGACCGAGGCCGCGTACGACAACTGGACCGGCACCTCCGGCGGCCAGGACGGGCGGAGCGACGCGGCCAAGGAGGACCAGGACTCCGGCGGCGACGACCGCACCCTGCGCGTGACCCAGTCGCGGCCGCTCGCGGCGGTCACCGTGCAGAGCGAACCCGGCGCCGAGGGCCGCGTCGAGGCCCGCGCGCCCGGCGGGGGCTGGCAGCGCCTCGGCGACCTCGACCCCAGTGGCTGGACCCAACTCGACGCCCGCCGCCTGCGAGCCGACGCCCTCCGCGTACGGGCCACCGACTCCGGCACCGGAAACGGCCCTGGAAACGGCACCGGGAACGAGAACGTCGTACAGGATCTCGGCGCCTGGTACGCGGACTCCCCCGCTGCCGAACTCCGGCTCGACCGGCAGGCCACCGACCTCCAACCCGGCGGCCGGGCCTCGGCCCGGCTCACGCTGACCTCGCGGCGCCCCGGCGACGTGCGCGACGAGATCGCCGCGAAGGCCCCGCGCGGCCTGACGGTACGGGTCCCGGAGCGCACCGTGCTGCCGCGCGGCCGGGAGATCGACGTACCGCTGGAGATCACAGCGGCGAAGAACGCGAAGCCGGGGCGGTACGAGATCCCGGTCACCTTCGCGGGGCAGAGCACGCGGCTGACGGTGACCGTCTTCCGCACCCCGTCCGGTGAGGACCTCGCCCGCGGCGCCAGGGCCACCGCCTCCGGCGAGGAGAGCGCCGACTTCCCCGCCTCGGCCGCGCTGGACGGCGACGCGGGCTCGCGCTGGTCCTCGCCCGCCAAGGACGGCGTCTGGTGGCAGATGAAGCTGCGGCGGCCCGCCCGGATCGACGAGTTGGTACTGCGCTGGGAGGACGCCTACGCCTCCGCGTACCGGATACAGGTCTCCCCCGACGGCCGGGACTGGCGCACGGCGGCACGGATAGAGGACGGCCGGGGCGGGCGCGAGAGCGTGCGCGTGGACGCGGCCGACGTCCGTTTCGTACGGGTCGTGGCCGACGAACGCGCGGGCGGGACCGCAGCCGCCGCGTACGGAGTCTCGCTGTGGTCGGTGGAGGCGTACGGCTCCCGTGCGGACGAGCCGGATGAGGCAGACGAGCCGGACGAGAGAGACGAGACGGACGAGCCTGGCAGCGACAAGAAGGAGAAGGGCCACGGGGCGGGCGAGGCCGACCGGAACGACAGCGACGACCGGCGACAGCGCTAGCGCGCCCGCTTCTTGCGGGGCACGCACAGGCCGCCTCACTCACAGGCGGCCGTACGCACTGGCGGCCGGACGCACAGGTGGGGCGCGCACATCGATCGTGCGCGCCCATGGCCCGTGCGGACACACGAAGGCCCGGATGCTCAGGCGGAGATGCCGTCGATCCGGGCCAGGGCGTCCTCTGCGCCGTATGGCTGCAGATAGGGCAGCCAGCGTGGGTCGCGATGACCCGTGCCGATGATTCTCCAGGCCAGACCGGTCGGCGGGGCGGGCGCATGGCGCAGGCGCCAGCCGAGTTCCCGCAGGTGCCGGTCGGCCTTGACGTGGTTGCAGCGGCGGCAGGAGGCGACGACGTTGTCCCAGACGTGTTGTCCGCCACGGCTGCGCGGAATCACGTGGTCGACGCTGGTCGCGACCGAGCCGCAGTACATGCAGCGGCCGCCGTCGCGGGCGAACAGTGCCCGCCGGGTGAGAGGAACGGGCCCCCGGTAGGGGACCCGCACGAAACGCTTGAGCCGGACCACACTGGGTGCGGGCACGGTATGGGTCGCGCTGTGCATAAAGGCGCCGGATTCCTCAAGGCAGATTGCCTTGTTCTCCAGGACGAGGACGAGCGCGCGGCGGAGCGGTACGACGCCGAGGGGCTCGTACGACGCGTTGAGGACCAGGACATGCGGCACGGATGCCTCCTTGTACGCCGGCGGCGCGTGGCTCGCGCCGGGACGATCTGCAGTCAGTCTCTCCTCATGCCTGGTCGGAGCGCCAGCATGCACCGGTAACGGGCCGGGAGTGTTTTGGGCCACACCGCGCGGACGCCATGGGCCGTCCGGACCCGGAGCCACCAGGGCTGAGCACAGTTTCCCCCCGATTTGCGAAGGCGATCCACACAAGCTGCCCCGTTAGTGTGGATGTGCTGCCCGCCCGGCCCACCCCCCATTCGTCACCGCCGGTTCCGTGCGGGCAGGCCCCGACCCTGGAGGTTTTCCTCGTGCTCTCGTCCGTCCTCGCCGCCGCCGGTCCCACCGACCGCAAGGACTCCGTCCAGGACACCCCGGACCGGGTGACCGAGGCGGCAGGCTGGTTCGAGGAGAACTGGTCGAGCTGGCTGGAGGTCGGGCTCCGCATACTCCTGATCGCGGTCATCGCGGTGGTGCTGCGCTTTGTCGTGCGCCGGGCGATCACTCGTCTCATAGACCGGATGAACCGCACCGTGCAGGCCGTCGACGGCACCGCGCTCGGTGGCCTCCTGGTCAATGTGGAGCGGCGCAGACAGCGTTCGCAGGCGATCGGTTCGGTGCTGCGCTCGGTGGCCTCGTTCCTGATCCTCGGCACCGCCGCGCTGATGGTGCTCTCCACCTTCGACATCAACCTGGCGCCGCTGCTCGCCTCGGCCGGAGTCGCGGGCGTCGCGATCGGCTTCGGCGCGCGCAATCTGGTCACCGACTTCCTGTCCGGCGTCTTCATGATCCTCGAGGACCAGTACGGGGTCGGCGACTCCATCGACGCGGGTGTGGCCAGCGGCGAGGTCATCGAGGTGGGCCTGCGGGTCACCAAGCTGCGCGGCGACAACGGCGAGATCTGGTACGTGCGCAACGGCGAGGTCAAGCGGATCGGCAACCTCTCCCAGGGCTGGGCGACGGCCGGTGTGGACGTCACCGTCCGCCCGGACGAGGACCTGGACCGGGTCAAGGCGACGCTCACCGAGGTCGGCGAGGAACTCGCCAAGGCCGAGCCGTGGAACGAGCGCCTGTGGGGTCCCGTCGAGGTGCTCGGCCTGGACAGCGTGCTCATCGACCAGATGACCGTGCGCGTCTCGGCGAAGACCATGCCCGGCAAGGCACTCGGCGTCGAGCGCGAACTGCGCTGGCGCATCAAGCAGACCTTCGACCGGTCCGGGATCCGCATCGTGGGCGGGCTGCCCGTACCCGCCGACGGCGAGGCACCGGCCGACCCCACCGCGGGCATGGCCGCCCCCTCCGCCTACGCCTCCACCACCTCGCCGCAGTCCGCGGCCGCGTCGCCGCTGGCCCCGCCGCAGAACCTGTCGAAGTAGGTCAACGCCGCTCAACTGCCGGTCCGGGCGGGTCGACGCCTGTCCGGGCAGGTCAACTGCCGGTCCCGTCAGGGCAACCGCGAGTCCGGACCGGGTTCGACGGGCGGCGCGCGCCCACTTGGCGACTCCACGGGCGTGTGCGCCGCGGCGCGAACCGGGGCACCACGCGCCGGGCCCCTTCGCTCCCCCGCGCATCGGGCGTTCACGCCCCGTAAAAATACTGACAACTCGCCCTATAACGGCCGCAGTCAGGTCACCGTACGTGCACCGAGAGCCACCCCGGGAACCGTTGCCCCGTGGTTCCCGTGTAAAGGTGCAGGGGCGGTGCGCCGGTGGGAGCCGGAGGCGCCGCTTCCGTACAAGATCGTGGAACGCTGGTGTGGATGTCGGTCCCTGCGGCCATACTTGCGCCCGTGCGTTTTCCGCCCTGGACCGGGCGGAAGCGACCGCGAGACGACCGAGGGGGAGGTCCAGGTGACACACCCGCCGAACGGCAGCACGGCGCCGCCGGCCCCGGCGCGGCCCGCCATGCCCACGGTGCCGCCGCAGCCGACGCCCGCCGGCCCACCGGCCGGCCCGGGCGGAACCGGGCCGCAGCGGCGCACCGCCTGGTCGGAGGGTGTCGAGCAGCTCAAGGCGGTCGCCACCACCGAGCCCGGCCGACTGCGGATCGTCGGAGCCGTACTCGCCCTGTTCGTCGTGGTGTTCGGCGCAGCGACCGCCTGGGAGATGTCGGACCGCTCGGCCGCGGCGGACGACGTACTGACCCGCAGCCAGCCGCTCACCAGTGACGCCGCGGAGATCTACCGCTCACTGGCCGACGCCAACACCGCCGCCTCCAGCGGCTTCCTCGCGGGCGGCAACGAACCGGCCCGGGTGCGCGAGCGCTACGACCGCGACATCGCGCGCGCCTCGGAGAAGCTCGCGCGGGCCGCGGCGAACTCCGGCACCGATTCGGAGTCGGCCGAGGCGATAGCCGACCTCAACCAGCTCCTCCCCCGCTACACCGGCCTCATCGAGCGGGCGCGCGCCAACAACCGCAAGGGGCTGCCGCTGGGCGGCGCGTATCTGCGGTACGCGAACGACCGCATGCAGACCGAGATGCTGCCCGCCGCCGAGAAGCTCTACAAGAACGAGAACGAGCGGCTGCGCGGCGACTACGACCGGGCCACCCCGTACCCCTGGATCGCGATAGGACTCGGTGTGGCGGCCCTCGGCGCGCTGGCCTGGGCCCAGCACCGCAACTACCGCCACACCAACCGGGTGTTCAACCACGGACTGCTCGCCGCGACCGCGACGACGACGGTCGCGTTGCTCTGGCTGGTGGTCGGGCACAGCGTGGCGCGCTCGGGTCTGGACGACTCCCACGACGGCGCGGTGCGCTCCCTGAAGGTACTCAACGACGCCCGGATCGCCGCCCTGAAGGCACGCGGCAACGAGAACCTCACCCTGGTCAGCCGCGGCGCCGAGACGGTGACCGTCGGCAAGGAGTCCAAGGACAAGTTCGACGTCGACTACCAGGGCCAGATCAAGCGGCTCGGCGACAAGGACTCCGGACTGCTCGGCGAGGCCGGTCGTCTCGCCGACGACGGCAGCGGCCGGGAGCCGGTGGCCCGCGCGGTGAGCAGCCTCGGCGAGTGGACCTCGCGGCACACCGCGGCCCGGGCCCTGGACGACAGCGGCGAGTACGAGAAGGCGCTGGACAAGGTCATCGGGCCGCAGGACAAGGACCCCACCGGCGAGTCCTTCGACCAGGTCGACAAGGCGCTCGGCGAGGCCGTGGACCACGAGCAGGAACAGTTCACCGATGCCGCCGAGGACGGGCGGGACGCGATGGGCGGCCTGGTCGTCGGCGCGGTGGCGCTCGCGGTGCTCGGCGCCGCGGCCGCACTGCTCGGCATCGGGCGCAGGCTTTCGGAGTACCGGTGAGAGGGGGCACTGTGGGCAGCGCACATGGGGAGCCCCTGGAGCCGAAGTCCGGCGCCACAGGCGGAGTTGAGGAGCATGCCGTGACCAGTGCCCCGGCAGGCACAAGGGCACGACCGTCCACGCACCGGCTGCGCGGCTGGGGCGGTGTGGCGGCGATGGCGGTGGCGATCGTGCTGACCGCCCTGTTCGTGCTGGTGCCCGTGCTGCACTCGCAGCCCGGCGAGGACCGGCCGCAGAGCGGCGGCCCGGGGGTCGCGGACGCCCGCCCGATCGCGGACACCTGCAAGAACCCCGAGGCGAGCCTGCGGCCCGGGAACAAGAATGGGCCCTCGATCGACAAGATCAAGAAGCGCGGCAAGCTCCTGGTCGGCGTCGACCAGAACAGCTACCACTGGGGCTACCGGGACCCGAACAAGCCCGGTGGTTCGCTGGAGGGCTTCGACATCGACCTGGCGCACGAGATCGCCGAGAAGATCCTGGGCGACCGCGACAAGGTGCTGTTCCGCGCCATCCCCACCAACCAGCGCATCGCCGCGGTCGACAGCGGGCAGGTCGACATGGTGGTACGGACCATGACGATCAACTGCGACCGCATCGAGCAAGTCGCCTTCTCCACCGCCTACTTCGAGACCGGTCAGCAGGTCCTCGCTCCCAAGGACTCGGCGATCACCGGCTACGACGAGTCGCTCAAGGGCAAGAAGCTGTGCGTGGCGAGCGGTTCGACGGCCGAGACCAAGCTGGAGAGCGACGGCTACGGCGAGGACATCGCCGTCAAGGTGCCCAACCAGCTCGACTGCCTGGTGCGGCTCCAGCTCGGCGAGGTGGAGGCGGTGGTCACCGACGGCGCGCTCGGCGCGGGCCAGGCGGCCCAGGACCCGACGATCGAGCTGAAGGGCGAGCCGGTCACCAAGGAGTACTACGGGATCGCGATGGACAAGGAGGCCGCCGACCTGGTGGCCCGCGTCAACCAGATCCTGGTGGACTACCGAAAGAGTGGCTGGAAGACGTCCTACACGAAGTGGCTGGCGGCCGACCTGGGTCCGTCCAGCGGGCCGCCCGCGCCCAAGTACCGCTGAGCACGGGCGGTTTCGGTACCCCTCGGCGTTGAACAGGGGAAGCGGGGCGCAGGGCGGCAGGAACGGCGTCGGTGCAGGCGCGGATACTCGAGCACGGTTTCACTCGACGAAGACCAAGAGGTGATCGATGGGCGTCGCGGGACCCCCCGGGCCGGTGATGGACCGGGACGAGGTGGACCGTGCGCTGGCGCGGCTCGGTGCCGAGCACGAGGCGGTGGAGACCTCTCTGCTCGCCCTCCAGGACCATGCCGGACGCAGGCTCCTGGAAGGCGCGGAGCTGACGGGTGTCACGGCCGAGCGCTGGGCGGGCGCCGATGCCGCGATCACCCTGCTGTGGTCGTACTTCGACGCCTACACCGCGGCCCTGCACGAGGCGCGCGAACTGCGCGGCGCCAAGCGCTGGCTGACCCGCGAGGACTTCACCGAGCTGACACGCAGACTGCGCGGCCAGAGCGTGACCGTCCCCGGCGGGGCGGCCTCAGTGCCCGCCGCGATCACCGGCGGGGCCGCGCTGAGCGAGAGCTTCACGCTGGGGCAGCTCGTCGACCGGATGAACAAGCTGTACGCACACTCGCTGGACGTCGTCGTCGCCTCGGACGCCGTCTGGTCCGCGCTGCCCGCCCGGATAGACCTGCTCTCGGCCGAACTCCAGCGCACCCTGAGCCTCGCCAACTCGGTGGGCGTACGCCCCGGAGAGCACCCGGCGGGCGACGACCTCCAGCGCATCGCGCGGACCCTGACCTCGCTGCGCGGCCAGGTGGTGAGCGATCCGCTCGCCTTCTGGCGGCCCGCCGAGGGCAGTTCGGCGCCCGGCGGCGGACGGCCGGACACCGAGCGCTACGACCGTCAGGCGCGTGCCCTGGAGGAGGTACGCCGGGACATCGAGGCGGTGCTCGCCGTCCGCCAGGACGCCGAGAGCCGTCTCGCGCAACTGCGGGACCTGCTCTCGCGCGCGGACCGCACGCTCGCCGAGGCGCGTACCGCGCGCGGTGAAGTGCTCGCGAAGATCGCCGCGTTCGACGTGCCCGCCGTCTCCGGACCGGCCACCGCGCTCCAGGAACAGCTCGCCACGGCCGCCGACTACCGCAGGAACGGCCAGTGGAACCGGCTCTCGCCGCTCCTGGAGAAACTCGAGGTCCGCGCGGAGGACGAACTCCAGCGGGCCCGCGAGTCGTTGACCGCGGTGACGGCACCGCTGGCGGTACGCGCCGAACTGCGCGGCCGCCTCGACGCCTACAAGGCCAAGGTCGCCCGGCACGGGTACGCGGAGGATCCGTTCCTCATGGAGCGCTACGACGCCGCGCGCCGCATGCTGTGGAGCGCGCCGTGCGATCTGCGCGCCGCCGAGGCGGCGGTGCGGCGCTACCAGCAGGCAGCGGCCGAGGCCTTGGAACCGAGGGTTCCCGAACAGGGCGGACCCGTGGACCGGAAGGGGGAATCATGAGCGGACAGTCGTGCCAGCGGCCGGGCTGCCCGGGCGCCTACGAGGACGTGGGCGGCGGTGAGCTCTACTGCGACACCTGCGGGCTCGCCCCCGTGGTCTCGCCCAACGGAATGGTCGGCTCCAGTACGACCGGTGTCACCGGGGGCGGCCACGGCGACGGCGGCTCCGCACCCAGCGCGCGGGCCTCGCACTCGTCGCGCTCCTCGCGCGCCTCCTCCCGTTCCTCGTCGCGTTCGTCGACCTCGCGGCGCTCGGTCTCGGGGCGGCTCTCGCGCGCCCTGTCGGGCCGTTCCTCCTCGCGCTCGGTGTCCGTGCGCAGTTCGGGCAGCAGCAGCGGATCCTCCGGGCGCGGCAGGCTCGGCGTCGGCCTGGTGCAGGTGCCCGACGTGCCGCGGCCCGATCCGCGCGCGATGGTGCAGCAGAACCCGGAGGTCCCCGAGCGCAAGCGGTTCTGCTCGCGGGGCGACTGCGGGGCGCCGGTGGGCCGTTCGCGCGGCACCCGGCCCGGGCGCACGGAGGGCTTCTGCACCAAGTGCGGGCACCCGTACTCCTTCGTGCCGAAGCTGAACACGGGCGACATCGTGCACGGGCAGTACGAGGTGGTGGGCTGTCTGGCGCACGGCGGGCTGGGCTGGGTCTACCTCGCCATAGACCGGGCGGTCTCGGACCGCTGGGTCGTCCTCAAGGGCCTGCTCGACACCGGTGACCAGGACGCGATGGCGGCGGCGATCTCGGAGCGGCGCTTCCTCGCCGAGATCGAGCACGCCAACATCGTGCGCATCTACAACTTCGTCGAGCACCTCGACCAGCGCACCGGCTCCCTCGACGGCTACATCGTCATGGAGTACGTCGGCGGCAAGTCGCTCAAGGAGATCGCCAACGGCCGCCGTACACCGAGCGGCAAGCGCGACCCGCTCCAGGTGGAACAGGCCTGCGCGTACGGCATCGAGGCCCTGGAGGCGCTCGGCCATCTGCACAGCCGCAACCTGCTGTACTGCGACTTCAAGGTCGACAACGCCATCCAGACCGAGGACCAGCTCAAGCTGATCGACATGGGCGCGGTGCGCAGGATGGACGACGACGAGTCGGCCATATACGGCACCGTCGGCTACCAGGCCCCCGAGGTCGCGGAGGTCGGCCCCTCGGTCGCCTCCGACCTGTACACGGTGGCCCGTACGCTCGCCGTGCTCACCTTCGACTTCCAGGGCTACACCAACGTCTACGTCGACTCGCTGCCGGACCCGGACAGCATCGAGGTGTTCCGGCGGTACGAGTCCTTCTACCGGCTGTTGGTACGAGCGACCGACCCGGATCCGGCGCGCAGGTTCGCCTCCGCGCAGGAGATGGCCGAGCAGCTGACGGGCGTCCTTCGCGAGGTCGTCGCGCTCCAGTCGGGGCGCCCGCGTCCCGCGCTGTCCACCCTGTTCGGGCCGGAGACGAAGGTCACCGACACCGAGCTGTTCGCCGAGGTGAACGGCAACGTCTCGCGGCTGGGTCTGCGGGAGGCGCCGAAACGGAGGCTCCCCGGGCTCAAGGGTTCCGCGCCCGCGGCAGCGTCCGCCCAGCTCGCGGCCCCGGCGCCCGGCACTCTCGTACGGACCCTGGACACCCCGGCCGCCGCGCTCGCGCTGCCGGTGCCGCGCGTCGACGCGAACGACCCGAACGCCGGGTTCCTGGCCGGTCTGGTCGCCTCGGCGCCGTCCGAACTGCTCGCCGCGCTGCACTCGGCGCCCTCGGCCTCCCTCGAACTGCGCCTGCGCGAACTGCGGGCCCGGCTCGAAATGGGTGAACTCGCCTCGGCCGCCTCCTCGTTGGCGGAACTGGAGAGCGGCTACCCGGACGACTGGCGGGTGGTCTGGTACCGCGGGGTGACCGCGCTGGCCACCGGCGACCACGAGAACGCGGCGCTGTCCTTCGACGCGGTCTACGACGCCTTCCCCGGTGAGCCCGCGCCGAAGCTCGCGCTCGGGGTGTGCGCCGAGGTGCTCGGGCAGCTCGACAACGCGGCCGAGTACTACCGGCTCGTGTGGACCACCGACCCCAGCTATGTCAGCGCGGCCTTCGGCCTGGCGCGGGTGCAGCTGGCCGTCGGGGACCGGCAGGGCGCGGTGGCCAGCCTCGAATCGGTGCCGGAGTCCTCGATCCACTACACGGCGGCGCGGGTGGCCTCGGTCCGGGCGCGGCTGCGGCAGCGGGTCGGGGTGCCGGAGCAGCAGCACGGCGCGGGCATGCCGATGCCCTTCCTGGCCGAACTCACCGCGGCGGCCGTACAGGTGGAGGCGCTCGGCGGCTACGGCCTCGACGCGGTGCGCCGCGAACGCCTGTCCACCGAGGTGCTGGGCACGGCACTGGACTGGATACTGTCGACAGGCCAGGGGCAGGGCGCCGCGGGAACGCCGGGCGGTCAGCGGACCGTGCTGCTCGGCAGTGAACTGGACGAGCGCGGACTGAGGTTCGGTCTGGAACGCTCGTACCGCACCCTCGCCAGGCTCGCGCAGCGTGGCGAGGAGAGGATCGAACTGGTGGAACGGGCAAACCGTTTCCGTCCCCGGACGTGGGTGTAGTGATGCCGCAGATGGACCAGCCGGCAGCCGGCACGACGTGCCCGAACTGTGCGGAGCCCGCCGAGGCGGAGGACAGATTCTGCGGTGCCTGCGGGCACGATCTAGCGGCGAGGGCGGCTGTGTCCGATCCGGACGACCGCGCGACGGTCGCGCTGTCCGTGACCGGCTCGGCCACGGCGCACGAGCAGGGCGGCACCGCCCGGGAGCACGAGGGCGCCGGGGGCGCGCACGCGGCCGGGACCGAGGTCCAGTGGCCCGAGGCGCCCGAGGTGGACAGCTCCGACCGTCCGGTGCCGGTGCACGACGGCGGTGAGCTGCCCGGCCTCGACTCGGGCGGCGACGAACTGCCGCCCGGCGAAGGGCAAGAGGAGCAGCGGGAGGTACGGCACGACCTGCGCGCCGGGTCCGCCGGGCAGCCGGAGGGCGACGACTACCCACTGGCCGCACCGGCTCCGGCCGATCCCCGGATCAGCGGGCCCGCGGCTCAGGAGACGCCCGCCGCCGGGACCGTCGTGGGCGGGAAGGTGTGTGTGGCCTGCCGTCTGGGCCGGGTCGACACCGACGGCTACTGCGAGAACTGCGGCCACGCCCAGCCCCGGGAACGCGACCATCTGGAAGAGGAGTTGGGCGCCGTCGCGGCGGTCAGCGACCGCGGCCTGCGCCACCACCGCAACGAGGACGCCTTCGCGGTGTCCTCGACCGCGCTGCCGGACGGCTCGGAGGCGGTCGTGGCGGTCGTCTGCGACGGGGTGTCCTCGGCGACCCGCCCCGACGAGGCCTCGCTGGCCGCCTCACGGGCGGCGAACGAGACCCTGCTCGCCGCGCTCCCCCGGGGCACGCACCCGCAGCAGGCCATGCACGAGGCGATCCTGGCGGCCTCCGAGGCCGTCAACTCCCTTGCCGCACCCGGCGAAGGGCACAGCGACCAGAACGCGCCCGCGTGCACCCTGGTCGGCGCCGTGGTCGCCGGTGAACTCCTCACCGTCGGCTGGGTCGGCGACAGCCGCGCCTACTGGGTGCCGGTCGACCGCGCCGCACCCTCGGCCCGGCTCACCGAGGACGACTCCTGGGCGGCGCAGATGGTCGCCAACGGTCTGATGAGCGAGGCGGAGGCGTACGCGGACGAGCGGGCGCACGCGATCACCGGCTGGCTCGGGGCCGACGCCTACGAGGTGGAGCCGCACACCGCGTCGTTCAAACCGGACCGGCCCGGTGTCGTGGTGGTCTGCACGGACGGCCTGTGGAACTACGCCGAGGCGGCCGAGGAGTTGGCGCGGGTCCTGCCCGTGGACGCCTCCCAGCGCCCGCTGCACAGTGCCCAGGTCCTGGTCGGTCACGCCCTCGACGGCGGGGGCCACGACAACGTAACAGTGGCGGTGGTGCCGTTCCCGCCTCCGGCGACGGGGGAAGTATCGGCCTGAGGCGCTCGATGTCCGGCGAAACCGCTGAAAAGGACAAGCGCCCCACGCATGTCTAGGGGGACTTGAAGGATGGCGAATTTCTCGAAGCCGAACGGACCACGGTTCTCGGTCGAGGTGTACCAGAACGAGTACCTGCCCGAGGGCGGCCGCGAGGTCAACGCGATCGTCACGGTGACCGCCACCGGCGGCGGCACGGTGGGCAGTGCGGTCGCCGCACCGCACATGTACCGCCCGGGGGCACCCGACGCGGCGGTGGCGCTCATGGTCGACTGCTCGGGCTCGATGGACTACCCGGCGGCCAAGATGCGCGGCGCGCGGGAGGCGACGGCCGCGGCGATCGACACCCTGCGCGACGGGGTGCGGTTCGCGGTCATCGCCGGTACGCACGTGGCCAAGGAGGTCTACCCGGGCGGCGGGGCGCTCGCGGTGGCCGACACCCGTACCCGGGAAGAGGCCAAGCAGGCGCTGCGCAAGCTGTCGGCGGGCGGCGGTACGGCGATCGGTACCTGGCTGCGGCTCGCCGACAGCCTGCTGTCCCGGGCCGATGTCTCCATCCGGCACGGGATTCTGCTCACCGACGGCCGTAACGAGCACGAGGCGCCGGAGGACCTCAAGGCCGCTCTCGACTCCTGCGCGGGCAGCTTCACCTGTGACGCGCGTGGCGTGGGCACGGACTGGGAGGTGAAAGAAGTCACAGGAATCGCCTCCGCACTGCTCGGCTCGGCCGACATCGTCGCCGATCCACAGGGCCTGACCGAGGACTTCACGCAGATGATGGAGTCCGCGATGGGCAAGGAGGTCGCGGACGTCGCGCTGCGGTTGTGGACACCGCTCGGCGCGGAGCTGCGTTTTGTGAAACAAGTCGCACCGACCGTCGAGGAGTTGACCGACCGGCGCACCATGGTCGGCCCGCGCGCGGGCGACTACCCCACCGGCTCCTGGGGCGACGAGTCCCGCGACTACCACCTCTGTATCGAGGTGCCGAACGCCGAGGTGGGCCAGGAGATGCTGGCCGCCCGTGTCTCGCTGGTGATTCCGCAGGCCGACGGCAGTGTGCAGACCCTCTCGCAGGGGCTGGTACGGGCCGTCTGGACCGAGGACATGGCCGCGTCCACCTCGATCAACCCCCAGGTCGCGCACTACACGGGGCAGGCCGAACTGGCACAGGTCATCCAGCACGGACTCGACGCACGCAAAGCGGGCGATCTGGACGGAGCGACGGCCAAACTGGGGCGCGCGGTCCAACTGGCGGGCGCCCTCGGCAACTCGGATACGGCCAAGCTGCTCGCGAAGGTGGTGGACGTCGTGGACGAGGCGACAGGTACTGTGCGACTGAAGGCGAAGGTCGCCGACTCCGACGAAATGACTTTGGAGACCCGGTCGACAAAGACTGTCCGGGTCAAGAAGTCTTAGCGTCGACAAAGAGCTTCCTGTCCAAGGAGACTTGGCCGGGCCTGCTCGCACGGTGACGCACACGTCCACTGAAACCGGCCCAGCAGGCCGGAGAAGGAGAGGGGGAGGCACCACCATGCCGACCTGCCCGAACGGACACCAGTCGGTCTCCGACGACTGGTGCGAGGTCTGCGGTCACCGCATGGCCGGAGCCGTGCCGCCGCCCCCGCCGCCCGCAGGGCAGCAGCCCGGGCCCTTCGACAACCGGGACAACTGGGCGCCGCCACCGCCCCCGCCCGGCGCGGGTTACGGATATCCGCAGCAGGGCGGCCCTGGTGGCCCGCCACCTCCGCCCGGTGCGGGCGGCCCGCCGCCGCCCCCCGGCATGGGAGGTCCGCCACCGCCGCCGGGAATGGGCGGCCCGCCGCCCGGCGCCGGTGACCGGCACCTGTCGGCCGTACCGGATCTGCCCGGCGAACCTCAGTTGTGCCCGCAGTGCCGCACGCCCCGCGAGGGTGGTGCGCCGTTCTGCGAGGAATGCCGCTGGAACTTCCTGACCAATACGGCCACTTCGTACACGCCCGCGGCCCCGAGCGCGCCGCTGCCCGGCTCGGGTCCCGGTGGCCCCGGTCCCGGCGGCCCGGGTGGTCCCGGCGGTCCCGGTGGCCCGCACCAGGGGCACCCGTTCCCGCAGCAGGCGCCGCCGCCCGGCCAGGACTCGTACGACTACCAGGGCTCCCGCCCGTCGCAGATGAATCGTCCCGCCGAGCAGATCCACGGCGGGCCGCCGCCCTTCGGTGAGCAGCCGGGTGGGCCGGGTCCGGTGCCGCAGGGTCCGGGTGGTCCCGGCCCGATGGGCGGACCGCAGGGGCCTGGTGGACCTGATGGTTTCCCCGGTCCGGGTGGGCCCGGCGGTCCCGGTGGGCCTGGGGCGCCCGGAGGGTTTCCCGGTCACGGTGGGCCTGGTGGTCCCGGCGGTCCGGGTGGGCCGCAGGGGCACGGTGGCCCCGGCGGACCTGATGGATTTGGTGGGCCCGGTGGGCCTCAGGGGCCCGGTGGCCCGCACGGTCCCGGTGGACCCGGTGGCTTCCCCGGTCCGGGTGGGCCCGGCGGTCCCGGTGGACTTGGTGGTCCGGGCGGTCCCGGTCCCGGTGGGCCGCAGGGCCCCGGCAACGAAGGACCGGGCGGACCGCAGGGTCCCGGACTCGGTGGGCCCGGTGGCCCGCAGGGACCTGGTGGCCCCGGCGGTCCTGGTGGCCCCGGCGGACCGCAGGGCCCCGGAGCCCCGCATGCCTTCCAGCAGCAGCCCGGACCGGGTGCGCCGTTCGCGCCGCCCGGAGCGGGTGCGCCGCCGCAGGGTGGTCCGGCCGGACCACCGCCGCCCGGCCAGTCGTTCGCGAACGAGGACGACTGGGTGCTGTCGCCGCCCTCGGCTCCCGCGAACGGCGGTGGCCCCGGGCCGGAGGGCTGGAACGGTCAGGCCGGTGCGCCCGGAACGCAGCCGCCGCAGTCGTACGCGCAGCCGGACAGCTGGACGGTCACGATCGGCCCCGACCGCGAGTACTTCATGGCGATGATGCAGCGCTCGGGTCCGGAGGCCTCGGGGCTCAACCTGCCCGCGTACTCCCCCGAGCAGCAGCGTCCGCTCACCGGCAACCAGCTCACCATCGGCCGCCGCCGCCACTCCACCGGTGATACTCCGGACATCGACCTGTCCGTACCGCCGGAGGACCCGGGCGTCTCGCACCAGCACGCGATGCTCGTCCAGCAGCCGGACGGGTCGTGGGCGGTCGTCGACCAGAACTCCACCAACGGCACCACGGTCAACGGCGGCGAGGAGCCGATCCAGCCCTTCGTGCCGGTCCCGCTCACGGACGGGGACCGGGTGCACGTGGGGGCGTGGACGACGATCACCGTGCGCCGGGGCTGATCCCGAAGCAACCGCGACGGCGACAGCGACAAGAACACCAACAACCGAAGGGCCATGGCCGCGGCGGATCTTCGCCGGGCCGTGGCCCTTCGGCGTTCGCCGACGGCCCAACCGCCGCCCCACACAGGGCTCTTCACAGCCGCCAGGTGTACGGCCCCTCCGGATCGTCCAGCCAGGCCCACTGCTGCTCGCCGTCCACGGTGAGGCCGAAGCGGTCGCGGGAGGGCGCGCGCTCCGCCTCCCAGACGGCCATCGCCTCCTCGGGGTCGAGGGCGCCCGCGCTGAGCTGGGCGAAGAAGTGGAAGCCTTCGTCGGCGAGGAGGCGCGCGGGCACCCCGGCGGGCGGTGCGCTCTCGTCGGGGCGCCCGGGCCCGCGCAGCGGCACGAAGTACGCGGGGGTCGCCAGGAAGCGTCCCTCCGCCCGGCCGGGGCCAAGGACGTCGAGGGCGGCGAGGCCGGTCGCCACCGGCGAGACGATCCGTGCCCCGGGCGCGCACTGCGCCGGCCAGGCCGGCGGGATGGCGGCCAGCGAGCAGGTGGCGATGACCCGGTCGTAGGGGGCGCGTTCCGGGCAGCCGAGGAAGCCGTCGCCGGTCACCACGGTCGGTGCCCAGCCCGCCGCCCGGAGATGGCCGCGCGCGGACTCGGTCAGCTCCTGGTCCAGATCGACGGTGGTGACCCGCTCCTGGCCGACCCGGGCCGAGAGCAGGGCGGCGTTGTACCCGGTGCCGGTGCCGATCTCCAGGACCCGGTCCCCGTCGCGCACCCGCAGTTCGGTGAGCATGCGTGCCATCAGCGAGGGCTGGCTCGCGGAGGAGAGCAGCTCCCCGTCGCGTACCCGGGTGGCCAGCGCCCCGTCCGCGTAGGCCCCGCGCAGCCAGCGGGCCCGCCGGTCCGGGTCGGAGTCCTCGCCCCACAGCCGCTCGAACCCGTCGTCGGCGCCGACGTAGTACCAGGGCACGAAGACATGACGCGGTACGGCCTCGAAGATCCGGCGCCACTCCTCGCCGCCCTCGAAGGCCCCGCTCGACTCGATGCCCCGCACCATCTCGGCGCGGATCCCGGGAGCGGCCGCCTCCAGTTCCTCGTCGGCCAGGTACCGCGCGTACGGCTGCGTACCGGGGGCCTGTGGTCCGTACCTGCCCATGCCTCCACTGTGCGGCGACGGCGGGCGGGACGCGAGACCCCGGGCGGCGCCGGTCGCGGAGCGCGGTCCGGAAAATGGGGGAAGTCCTAGGGCCTTTCGTTTGGATCTGGTCGGTCTGGTCGACGGTTCCTTGCGTTCGACCCGAGCGGGGTCTGGTGCGTGCAGCTGCAAGGCGGAGGATTGAGTCGACGCGGAGCGTCGGCGATTGACGACAACGCCGCAGATGTGCGTGCCAGACCCCGCGCCCCCCGGCAAGATCCAAACGAGAGGCCCTAGGTCCGGGGTCCTCGTACGGCCCATCTGAGACCATGGACGGTGTGAATGAGATTCCGCGCGGCACGCTTCAGGAGCAGACCTTCTACGAGCAGGTCGGCGGCGAGGAGACTTTCCGGCGCCTGGTGCACCGTTTCTACCAGGGAGTTGCCGAGGACCCGGTGCTCCGCCCGATGTACCCGGAGGAGGACCTCGGCCCGGCGGAGGAGCGCCTCGTCCTGTTCCTGATGCAGTACTGGGGTGGTCCGACCACGTACAGCGAGCAGCGCGGCCACCCGCGGCTGCGGATGCGTCACGCACCGTTCGTCGTCGACCGCGCCGCGCACGATGCCTGGCTCAGGCACATGCGTACGGCGGTGGACGAACTGGGCCTGTCGGAGGAGCTGGAGCAGACCCTCTGGAAGTACCTGACCTACGCCGCCGCGTCGATGGTGAACACCGCCGACTGAGCTCATACGTCAACCGAATCCGGCGGTGACACAGCGCGCTGTGTCACCGCCGTTTCGTCTGTCATGGGCGCCGCGTCCGCACTGCGTCGACGTCGCGTCGGCGTCGCTCCGGTTCAGGCCTGCGGCCCGGTCCCTCGTACCGGCATCACGTTCAACTGCCCTGCCCCGGACCGGCGGACCGCCACCGAACCGTGGGCGGTGCGCAGTCGCAGCCAGGGACCGGCCGCGAGCAGCGCGAGGCGGGAGTCCGCGTGCTCGGTGGGTGCGGGGCGCAGGAAGCCGAGTGAGTGTGCGGCGTGCGCGGCGCGCAGCGGCAGCGGGGTGTCGCCGAGGGGGCGGGACCAGATGTCCTGGCCGATCCGGTCGAGTTCCTCGCGGGTGCGCTGTGCGGGCGCCAACCGCTCGGTGCGGGACCGGAATTCGGCGACGACCTCGGCGACGGCCGTACGCAGCGACTCGGCCGGAGGCAGCCCCTCCAGCTCCCGCCAGCCGCCCCGCGGCGGCAGGATCCCGGCCCAGCCGGGGCCGGTGACCGGGTGCGGGACGAGTGCGGTGGCAGCCTGTTCGTCGATGTGCTCCAGGAGTTCACCGGCGGAGGCCGTGATGTCGAGGGCGGCTTCGAGGCCGTGCTCGTACGGCTTCGCGAGCCGGGCGGTGCGGATCGCGAGCACCTGGAAGCTGGGCGGGCGGCCGAAGACGGCCATGGTGGTGCCGGTGGCCTTGAGGCGGACCGCCGCGCCCCGGTCGTAGTGCAGCAGCCGTGCCAGGAAGGCGGCGAGATCCGCCGCCTCCCCGGCATCGGGGAAGTGCACCAGGGGCCCCAGGGCCGTCATGCGACGCGTGCTCCCACGCCGTCGCCCGAGTCGTCCAGGTACTTCTCCAGGAAGAAGCGCTCCTCGTCGGTGATCCGGCGGGGACGCTGCCTGCTGAAGTCGAAGGGGACCACGACCGTGGAGGCCCGGACATAGACCGTGTTCGGCTCGTCGGAGTCCGGCAGGTCCTCGTCCGCACGGTCCTTGATCTCGTACGCGATGGTGAGCGAGGCCGCCGAGATCCTGGTGACCCAGGACTCGACGACCACGGGCTCGTGCCGGTGCACCAGCGGACGCCGGTAGTCGATCTCGTGGCGGGCGACGACGGAACCGCCGGAGAACGACTCGGAACCGTTGCCCGGCGCCAGCCGGAACATGAAGTCGATGCGGGCCTCCTCCAGATAGCGGAGGAACACGACGTTGTTGACGTGGCCGAACGCGTCCATGTCCGACCAGCGCAACGGGCAACGGTAAAGGTGACGAGCCACGGACACTCAGCCCCGGGTCAGCTTCTTGTAGGTGGCACGGTGCGGACGGGCCGCGTCCGGACCGAGCCGCTCGATCTTGTTCTTCTCGTACGACTCGAAGTTGCCCTCGAACCAGAACCACTTGGAGTCGCCCTCGTAGGCGAGGATGTGCGTCGCCACCCGGTCCAGGAACCAGCGGTCGTGGGAGACGACCACGGCGCAGCCCGGGAAGTCGAGCAGAGCGTTCTCCAGCGAGGACAGGGTCTCCACGTCGAGGTCGTTCGTCGGCTCGTCGAGGAGCAGCAGGTTGCCGCCGAGCTTGAGGGTGAGCGCCAGGTTCAGGCGGTTGCGCTCACCGCCGGAGAGCACACCCGCGGGCTTCTGCTGGTCCGGGCCCTTGAAGCCGAAGGCGCTGACGTACGCGCGGGAGGGCATTTCGACCTGGCCGACGTTGATGTAGTCGAGTTCGTCGGAGACGACCGCCCACAGCGTCTTCTTCGGGTCGATGTTCTCGCGGCTCTGGTCGACGTAGCTGATCTTGACCGTGTCGCCGACCTTGATGGTGCCGGAGTCCGGCTCCTCCAGGCCCTGGATCATCTTGAACAGCGTGGTCTTGCCCGCGCCGTTGGGGCCGATGACGCCGACGATGCCGTTGCGCGGCAGCGAGAAGCTGAGGTCGTCGACGAGGACCTTGTCGCCGAACGCCTTGCTGAGGTTCTCGACCTCGACGACCACATTGCCGAGCCGGGGGCCCGGCGGAATCTGGATCTCCTCGAAGTCCAGCTTCCGCATCTTCTCGGCCTCGGCCGCCATCTCCTCGTAACGGGCCAGTCGCGCCTTGGACTTGGCCTGCCGCCCCTTGGCGTTGGAGCGGACCCACTCCAGCTCTTCCTTGAGCCGCTTGGCGCGCTTGGCGTCCTTCGCGCCCTCGACCTTGAGACGGGTCTGCTTGGTCTCCAGGTACGTGGAGTAGTTGCCCTCGTACGGGTAGGCGCGGCCGCGGTCGAGTTCGAGGATCCACTCGGCGACGTTGTCCAGGAAGTACCGGTCGTGGGTGATGGCCACGACGGTGCCCGGGTAGCGCGCGAGGTGCTGCTCGAGCCAGTTCACCGACTCGGCGTCGAGGTGGTTGGTGGGCTCGTCGAGGAGCAGCAGGTCGGGCTGTTCGAGCAGCAGCTTGCACAGCGCGACGCGGCGGCGCTCACCACCGGAGAGCTTGGTGACGGCCCAGTCGCCGGGCGGGCAGCCGAGCGCGTCCATGGCCTGTTCGAGCTTTCCGTCCAGCTCCCAGGCCTCGGCGTGGTCGAGCTCCTCCTGGAGCTTGCCCATCTCCTCCATCAGCGCGTCGGTGTACTCGGTCGCCATTTGCTCGGCGATCTCGTTGAACCGGTCGAGCTTGCCCTTGATCTCGGCGACGCCCTCTTCGACGTTCCCGAGGACGGTCTTGCTCTCGTCGAGCGGAGGCTCCTGGAGCAGGATGCCGACGGTGTAGCCCGGGGAGAGGAAGGCGTCACCGTTCGACGGGTGCTCAAGACCCGCCATGATCTTGAGGACCGTGGACTTACCGGCACCGTTGGGTCCCACGACGCCGATCTTGGCGCCTGGCAGGAAGTTCAGGGTGACATCGTCGAGGATCACCTTGTCGCCGTGCGCTTTACGCGCCTTGCGCATGGTGTAAATGAACTCAGCCAAGAGAAACCGTCCGGCAGCTTGTTTCCTGCAGTGTCATGAGCGACTCCGCCGTATGAAGGCAGACGGACTCCATACTGCCGTACCGGCCACCTGCGGGGGAAACCGCCTGGTAGGGGGCAGCGGCACACCAACTTCGATGCCGCCACGGAAGGCGGCACCCTTACGGCAAGTGACAATCCAGTGCCGCTGGGTGACCCTTCCGCGTCTGGCTGTGGTGCCGTACCGCCCGGCCCTGCACGCGAATCGTCGACTCGCGTACGGGGCGGGCGGGTAGCGGGCCGCGGCCGGGAGGCTCAGTCCTCGGCCGAGCCCTCGGACTCCGGCTTCCTCTTGCGTACGAGGAAGACCGCAGCGCCGCCGAGGACCACAAGCGCGACCGCGACGCCCGCGATCATCGGGGTGGAGTTGGAACTCCCCGAGTCCGCCAGGTCGGTGTCCAGGGCGGTGCCGCCGACCGAGGCCGGTTCGGGGCCGGAGGCGAGCTGGGTCGTGGTGTCGTCGGGCGGCACGACGCCCTGGGTCTTGCAGTCCAGGACGCCCTTGAAGCGCTTGGCGAGGCCGTTCGGGCCGGTGACGGTGAAGTCGTAGGCCTGGTCCTCCTGGAGCGGGACCGTCACGGTCTGCGACTTCCCGGCTTCGATCACGTACTTGAAGCCCATCAGCGCGAAGGTGAAGTCCTCGTCCCCCTTGTTGACCGCGGTGATGTCGACGCCGCCGCTCGCGCAGTTCTTGCGCGCCGACAACGCCGGGACCGCGCCCGATGAGGCCCAGCCGACGGTGGCCGTCGCGCTGACGGTCGACTCGCTCGACCCCGCGAGTATCTGGGTCTGGCTACGGGTCTCCGAGGTGAACGCACGCCCCACGGGCACCGTCGTGGACGCCTGCACGGTGAGTGCCGTACTGCCGTCCATGGCGTCCTTCGGCACGTCGAGGTACAGCTTGCTGCCGTCGCGCGCCGAGGTCACCTCCTTGCCGCGCCCGTCGACGACCCGCACCCCGCTGGCCGCGGAGTCGGCGGGCGGCATCACGCTCACACTGTCCGCGTTGGTACGTACGGTCACGGGCCCGAGCCGGTCCCCGGGCTGCCCCGAGACCGCGGCACCCTCCAGGGCGAGCGAGGCCTTCGGCTCGGCGAGCCCCCGCGCCTTGCGCTGAAGGTAGTCGGCGAGCTTCTCGGCGTCCGGATCGGTGGCCGTGACGTCGGCGCCGTCGGAGTAGCGCCAGATCGCGACCTGCGTACCGGCCGCCGCGTCCTCCTCCGTCAGGCTCCGGGCACCGGCCTTCTTCGCCAGCGCACCGAGATCGTTCACCTGCGGATAGGAGTTCTGCAGGATCCAGCGGATCTTTCCGGAGTTCCGGTTGGCGTGCAGCGAGGTGCCGCTCCAGGCGGTCTCCTGGTACTTGGCGTCCTTCTGCGTCGGGTTGTGCAGGTCGACGCAGTAGGTGAGCAGGGAACCGCCGTTGTCCACCACCATCTCGAACAGTCCGGCGGATATGCGCTGTTGGCGTCCGTCCGCCCGGACGACGGCGTCACCGTGCGTCCGCAGACCACCGAGGCTCGCGGTGGCTCCGCCGTGGTTCTGCGGGTCCTCCTGCGCCGCCGCGGCGCCCGCACCGGCGGCCACCGCGCCTCCCGCCACAATCGCGGCGGTGAACACGGCCGTGACTCTGCGAGCGGGGCGCCGGGGAGCCTCGACGCACGGCGTGGCGCCGTTCGTGCCGGGTTGTGCGCATGCCGCCGAGAACGCAGAAAACACAGAATTCCCCTCCAGGTGGGCGCCCTTGGCTCGGGCTGGTCATACCCACCAGCAGAATCAGCTGCCCCGTGAACCTCTTCCGGCATCCTAGGAGCGGGGCTCCGACCCTTGCCCGCTCTTGACCTGACACAACCGATCCGAATCGCAATCGTTACCGCAGGCAGGTGTGCCGAGCTGGCCTTATCGACAAAGCCATGGACTCAACAGCCCCCGCTCACCGCCCGATTGACGACCTCTTCGCACGGATGGCACGGATCGCACCTATCGCACGGAATATTTCCTTCCGTAAATCTGGAATTGCCCCTTCCGGTAATTCTCGTGAATCGACGGCGCGACGCTCAGGAGTACCCCTGACCGCGCCTGTCATGTAACCGCCGCGGGTTCCTGGTACTGCGGAGCCGCCACCGTGAAGTCCGGGTCCGGTGGCGCCGCCATCGGATGTGCCGTCAACTCCCCTGTCGTACCTTCGACTTGCCCGTCCGCCAGGCCTGGCCCGGCAGGCGCGCCGGCCGGTACCGGTGTCCGCGCGGGTGCGGGCGGTTGCTCCGGCCAGGGTTGCGCGGAGTGCGGCTCCTGCCAGGCCGGGGACGGTGTTTCCTGCCAGGAAGGGCCGGGGGGCGGCTCCTGCCAGGAATGCGCTCCCGGCGCCTGTTCCGACTTCACCCGGCGGAAGGCGGCGGTGCCGCGCGACAGATCGTGGCCGATGGCGGTTGCCTCGATGTCCGCCGAGGACCAGTGCTGGCCCCCGCGTTCGTCGCGTCGCACCTTCAACTTGCCCTGCACCACGACGGGTTCACCCACGGACAGCGAGGCCGCCGTGTTGACCCCGAGCGAACGCCAGGCCCAGACGGTGAAGAAGTTCGTGTGGCCGTCGACCCAGGCGCCCTTGGTGCGGTCCATGTGCCGGGCTGTGACCGCGAGCCTGAAGCGTGTGACCGGGCCGGTCGGCATCTCCCTGTGCACCGGCGCCGTCGCGACGTTCCCGGTGACGCTCACATAGGTCTCGTTCATGTCCTGTCCTCCCTCGAACAGCGCCACCGGTACGCCGGTGACGCCCGCGGACGACGACGGGCCCCTTCCCGTCCGGCTCCGTCCGCGCTCTGTGCACAGACTGCCTCGACAAGAAGGGGCCCGCTGGGGGCTGTGGACTACCGCCGGGTTGTGGACAACTCGCCCACCCGTGAGGGTGGAACCGTGCCGCTGGGAACCTTTCCGGCGGCTCGTGCGTACTGCTCCCGCACCTCCCGGTAACGCAGCAGTTCGGCGGCCACCGGGTCGAGCACCCGCGCCCGGCCGCAGGCCGCGGCCGCCTCCCGCAGCCGCCGCTCCGCCTCCGCCCCGTATCTGCGGGCCGGTCCCCGGGCGGCGATCCGGCAGATCCACTCGACGCACGGCCCGGTGGCGATACCGACGACCATCAGCAGCGCGGGCACCCCCAGATTGGGCGGGCACACCTGGGCGATCTGGGCCAACAGCCAGAGCGCGCCCACGACTTGGAGCAATGTCATCGCGGCTTGTGCGAGCACCGCGGCGGGCCACCAGCCCGGCCTGGGCGGGGCGCCCTCGGGCTCGGCGCTCGCCGCGCTCAACTGGTCGAGCGCCTCGGGCATACCGTCCGCCCCGCGTGCGGCCGCCTCGCGCACGGCCTGCGCCCAGGGCGCCGGAAGCCCTTGGGACGCCTGGTCCGACAGCGTGCGTACGGCCTGCTCGACGCGCTGCCGCGCGGTGGCCTCCGCCTCGGCCGGATCCGGGGTGCTCTCCTCGGCCGGCGGCGCCTGACGGCTCCTTGCCCACTGCCAGAGCCTGAGCCACGGGGTGCCGCAGGCCCGGCCCGCGTTGCGGCGCCAGGCACGCTCGGCCGTCTGCCCCGCCGCGTGGGCGCCCACGGAGTCGGCGAGCAGCGCGCCGAACTCCTCACGGGTCTCCTCGCTCAGTCCGACGCCCGGACCAGGCTCGTACATGGGCCGCAGTCCGGCGGCCGCCGCGTCCAGGTCCGCGGCCACCCGCCGCGCCGCCGCCTCCCGTTCCCGTACCAACTGCCCCAGGCAGTCGCGCAGTTCACCGATCCCGGTACCGGAGAGCGCCGAGACCGCGAGGACCGCGGCCCCCGCCTCCCCGTGCTCGCCGAGCGCGACGCCGTCCTCGTCGAGCAGCCGCCGCAGATCGTCGAGGACCAGGTCCGCGCTCTCCCCCGGCAGCCGGTCGACCTGGTTGAGGACGACGAAGGTGACCTCGGCGTGCCCGGCCATCGGGCGCAGATAGCGCTCGTGGAGCATGGCGTCCGCGTACTTCTCCGGGTCGACGACCCAGATCACGGCATCCACCAACTCCAGGACCCTGTCCACCTGTTCACGGTGTTCCGGTGCGGCGGAGTCGTGGTCGGGCAGGTCTACCAGGACGAGTCCGCACAGGACTTCGGCGTCCGGGCCCTGTACCGGCTTGCGGCGCAGCCGGGCCGGAATGCCCAGCCGGTCCAGGAGCTGACCGCCGCCCTCGCCCCAACTGCACGCCAACGGCAGGGCGGTTGTCGGCCTGCGGACACCGGTCTCGGAGATGTTCACCCCGGCGAGGGCGTTGAAGAGTGCCGACTTGCCGCTGCCGGTGGCCCCCGCCACGGCGACCACGGTGTGCTCGCCGGACAGCCGCCGCCGCGCGTCGGACTCCTCAAGGACCCGCACCGCCTCCCCCAGCTGATCCGCGTCCAGCCGGGCCCGGGACAGCCCCACGAGCTCCCGCATCGCCTCCAGGCGTCCCATCAACTCTCCTGTATAGGCAAGCCCGTTGCCCTCACGTCCACGCAACCCGCCGCCACTGCCCGCGGCCCCGCCCTCGTCGCCACCCTCCGGCGTACGCCGCGCGATCAGCCCGTCGTCCCATACGTCCAACGGGTCGCTGTCCGCATCCGGCGCGGAGGCCACAGGCGCCACTTCGGGCTCAGCCACTTCCTCGGTAACCGCCTCGCCGACCACATCGGCCACCGCCTCGGACACCTCGTCCCGCCGGGACGTCCCGCCCCCCTCGTTCCGGTCACGGTCACGTTCACTGCCACTGCCACGGTCGGTGTCGTCCGTAGTGGCGTTCCCGAGCGGCCGGTACTCACCGAAGGGGCCGAACAGCGCGCTCTTGCCGGGGTGTTGGCGGGCGCTGTGCGCAGGGCGCGGGGCGGCTTCGGGCGGGGTCTTGTCGTGCCGGGTCCTGTCGTGCTGGGGGGTGCCGTGCTGGGTCGTGTCGTGCCTGGCGTTGTCGTCCGTCAGGTGGTCGCGCCTGGGCTTGTTGTCGCTGAGAGGGGTGACCTTGGGGGTGTCGGTGTCGGTAATGGTGTTGGAGGGCACGGGGACGGGAGCGGGGGTGCGGGCATCCGCCTCGGGGGCGGCGTCGCTGAGCTTTTCGTCTCCGGGGCCGTCGTTTCCGGGCCCGTCGTCTCCCAGCCTGTCGACTCTGGAGTCGCCGAGTCCGGGGCTGTCCTCAACTTCGGCTCCCACAGGCTCCGTTGCGACCCCGGGCTCCTCAGGCCTCTCGGGCTCTTGAGACTCCTCGGTCGCCTCAGGGTGAGCAGTCACCGCCGCGATCACCGGTTCCTGCGACTCCTGACCCCCTACGTGTGCAAGGTCCAAGGGCGCCGAAGGCTCAAGCTCCGCCTCCGCCTCGTACTCACCCTCATACCCGTACTCGTCTTCGTACTCGTATCCGTACCCGTCCTCGTATTCGTGCCCGTGGCCGCGCTCACGCTCGCGCTCATGCCCGGACGCCCCCTCCCTCTCCCTCTCGGCCTCAACCTCGCCCTCACCCGAGTCCTCGTACGCCCACAGCCCTTCGTGGTGTTCCTCGGGGCTCGTGGTGCGGTCGTGGGGGCGGGGGCCGTCGACGTGGCGGTCGCCGTGTTCGGGGCGGTCCTGGTGGTCAGGGCGGTCCTGGTGGTCGGGGCGCTCCTGGTGATCCGTCAGGGCTGTCACCGCGGTTCACCTCTCCTTCTGCAGTACGGACAGTGCGGCGATCAGCCCGGCCTGGGGCTCGGGGCGTACGTCGAGGGCGTCGAGGGGGGCGAGACGGCGCTCGCGTTCGGAGTGCAGGACCTTGTCGACGTACTCCGTGAGCAGCGCGGTCCCGCGGTCGCGCAGGCGCAGGGCGGCGAGCGCGCCGATCCGCTCGGCGAGCGTCTCCCCCGCCGAGCGGGCGCGACGGCCGCCGAGCAGTCCGGTCGCGAGCAGCGCGGCGACGGTCTCGGAGTCGGGGGCGGTGCCCTTGTCGAGCAGCCGCACCTCCTCATCGGCGTACTCCTCGACGACCCTGCGCCAGCGCCGTACGGCCAGGCCGATGCGGTGCTCGGCGCCCGCCGGGTCGGGGTCGCGCACCGTCAACCCGGCGGCGCCCGCGGCGGGTTCGTCCTGCCAGGCGTCCGCGATCCGCTCGTCGGCCGCGGTCACCGCGCAGAGCAGGACGGTGCCGAGGCTCTCGACCACCGCGTCGAGGAGTTCGGCGGGCTCGCAGTCGACGGGGTAGCTCTGCCACCGTTTGAGGGCGCCTCCCGCGAGGACCGCGCCTTCCTCCACGCGCTCGCGTACGCGGGCGAGTTCGCGTTCGTAGGCGTCCTCGACGGCTCCGGTCAGGCGCAGGGCGGCGGCGTACTGGGCGGCGACTGCCGAGGCGAGTTCGGGCATCCGCGCGGCGAGGGAGTCGATGGCGCCCTTGGCGGTACGGGCGAGTGCCTGCTGTCGCGCGTGCGGGTCCTCGGCCCGGTGGGCGAGCCAGGCGCGCAGCGGGGCGACCGCGGTGCCCGGCAACAGGCCCCCGTTGCCCGCGGATTCGGGCAGTTCGGGCACGGTGAACCGGGGGATGTCCGCCAGTCCGGCCCGGTCGAGCAGAGCGCCGTACTGGCGGGAGACCTCGGCGAGCACCTGGTGGGGCACCCGGTCGAGCACGGTGACGATGGTCGCGTCGTGCTCCTTGGCGCTGCGCAGCAGATGCCAGGGGACGGCGTCCGCGTAGCGAGCGGCGGTGGTGACCATGACCCAGATGTCGGCGGCGCAGATCAACTCGGCGGCCAGTACGCGGTTGTGGGCGACCAGCGAGTCGATGTCGGGGGCGTCCAGGAGCGCGAGCCCGCGCGGCAGGGTGGCGGCGGTCTCCACGCGCAGGACGCGGTCGTCCTCGTTCCCGGCCGGGCCGCCCTCGGCGTCGAGGAGGTCGGCGAGGCCGGAGAGTCCGTATCCGCCCGCCGGGAGCCGTCCGCCGAAGCCGCCCGCGGCGGGGCGGCCGTCCTCGCCGGGGCCAGCCAGTCCGTGCCCGGCACCGGCCTCGGCACCGGTCGGCACCTCCTGCTGCGGCACCCACACCCTGGTCAGGTCGGGCAGCACGCGCAGGCTGCTGAACCAGTGGTGGTCGTCTGGGTGGCAGACGAGCACCGGGGTGCGGGTCGTCGGGCGGAGTACCCCCGCCTGGCTGACGCGCCTGCCCACGAGCGAGTTGACCAGCGTCGACTTGCCCGCCCCGGTGGAGCCGCCGACGACGGCGAGCAACGGCGCCTCGGGCGCGCGGAGTCGGGGTACGAGGTAGTCGTCGAGTTGCGCGAGCAGCTCGTCCCGGTTGGCACGGGCTCTCGGCGCGCCGGGCAGAGGCAGCGGAAAACGCACCGCTGCGACGCGTTCCCGCAGTTCGCAGAGCGCTTCAAGCAGCTGAGGCCGTACATCCAAGGTCACCACATGCGAAGAATGCCCAATTTTGCTGGCTTTCTGAAGCATATGGGCGCTCCTGCGCGCCGACCGGACGCATCAGGGGTACCGGCGGAGCCGCGACAGGCATAACGACTGCACAACACCCGCCACAACAGGCGCGAAAAGCGATGCGCGATTCGCACCCGCCTGCGATTATCGGGACCGCTTCACCGAACCTCCACAACGTGGTGCGGAGGCGAAGCAAACGGGATGACGACCATGGAGCTCTATCCTTGGTCCCCGACAACGGGCGCGGCCTGCTCACAGACCGCCGTCCGAGCGTCACCGGCCCCCGTAGCTCAGTGGATAGAGCAGGCGCCTTCTAAGCGCTTGGCCGCAGGTTCGAGTCCTGCCGGGGGCGCTCTCTTGTGTACTGGTCAGCCCGCCGGGCGACCACCCCGGCCCGTTCTGCGATGCGGACGAGATCCGGGGTGACACCGGCCAGGATCGTGACGTGCTTCGTGACGTGCTTCGAGGCATTGCTCCCGGACGATGCGACCGGCACTCCCTGCGCCCGCGCCGGGCGCGCGACCTCCGCCCTCGCCGCCCGTACCGGCCAACGCGGCGAAGTGCGTTACCTCTGGAGGAAAGCCAGCAGCACGTCGCGCTCAGGCTGCTCGAAGTGCTGCTCGATCGCCGTGCGGACCGCCCCGGGGACGACCTCGGCGATGTCGGCCAGAACCTGCCTCCTGAGCGCGGCAGGGGCCCATACCGAGGCGTAGACGAGGGTGTCGACCCACTCCGGGTTCGCGTGGATCAGCGCGCCGCTGTGGGCCCAGAGCCACTCGGGGTCGTAGTCGCGGAACGTCAACGGGCTGTCGCTGGGGCCGATACCGGCGAGCGCGAGTTCCTCGGTCAGGCCGAGAGCCGGTGCGTCGACAGGGGCGCCGGTGTCGTCGACGATCAGCAGCCGCTCGTGCAGGAGCAGAGCCGCACCGTCGAGCAGCGAGGACGAGGGCCGGCGCGGGTCAGGGGTCGTGTTCAGCCACTCCCGGCGCCCGGCCACCGAGCCCGTCAGGAGTTCGGCCCCCGCGGCCTCTCTCTCGTTGGTGAAGAAGTCGTAGGCCGCCCGCACCAGGCGCGGGTCCTCGGCGCTCAGCATGCCGGCGACCGCCCGGCTCAGCGCCGTCCGTTCGGCGCCGAGAAGACGGTGGAGCCGGGTGATCCACCGTGCGTACAACTCGACGCCGGGCGGCTCGAACGGCGGACGCAGGGCCGTCTCGACGACCAGAGCGTCCCAGTCGGTGGCGGTCTCCAGCGCTACGCCGTCCAGTACGGCGGGGAGTTCGAAGTCGGGGTGCCCGCCGCACACCCAATCGGTGAACGCCGGGTACAGATCATCCGTTTCGGCCCCGATCCGGTAACTCCAGACCGTGTCCCGACGGTGGCATCCGCAGGTGTAGCGCCGGTGCTCCCCGTCCGGCAGCACCTCCGGCCGCACCGGTTCACCGCAGCGTGTGCAGCGCAGAGCGTTGCAGCCGACAAGGGCGGCCCAGCCGAACTCGAACGGCTCGGTCGGCAGCCAGAAGCGCGCGCCCACCAACTCGGGAAAAGGACCGCAGAACCTCGTCATGCCCCGGTCCCCGTCCTGGCGGGAGCTGTCTCCCCGGGGAACTTGCCGTCCTTGCCGCAGGCGCGCAGCTCCTCCTCGGTGAGAGGCTTGACGTTCCGGTAGATCTCCTGCGTCGGGTCGTACTCACAGCCGAACGGCTCGGCCGCGGCCATGATCTCGACAAGGGTGTGATGGCTGGCCCCGACGAGGAACGCGATGGACGCGAGCCGGGCACCGTACTTGTCCGCGCCGAGCGCCGTGGCGGCGCTCATCATCGTGTTGGTCGTGCCCGAGGGCCCGCCGCCGAGCGGGAGGCTGAGCTTGCGCTGCGCCGCTACCCAGGCGTTCTTCTCGTTGATCATCCAGACCTTCGCGCCGGCCGCCCATTTCAGAGCGTCCCGCTCCTTGTCCCATCCGGGATCGTCCTTGGTGTGCACCGCATTCTGCCGGTCACTGAACTCCAGGCCGGTCTGCGCCACCGTGTGGTCGGTGCGCCCGGTCTCGCCGGGTTCCCGATCCGGGTGCAGTGCCTTCAGCACGTCGTTGCGCCGGACGCGCGCGGCGCCCTGGTGGTGCACCGCCGAGTCCGGCGGAAGGGGCGCGATGTCGCGGGTGGTGACGGACTCCGGGCCCTTGCCGTCCCGCGCCATCGCCCGGCGACGATCCTGCAGGAAGGGCATGTTCAACTGGGCCTCCTTCATGCGCTCGTCGATCTCCGTCCGCTTCGCGGAGCCTGCGAGGTCCCGGGCCAGCACTTCGGTGAAGAAGCGCACGATGTGGGTGTACCGCTCGCTGAGATTGCCCTCGTCGAAGACGGCCATGACGTCGTCGACCGCGGTGCCGACGAAGCCCGACTTCTCGACACCTTCCTGACCGACGACCTTGAAGATCTCGGCCAGTCGCTGATCGGCGTGATCCCATGCGTCGCCCACTCCGCTGCGGATGTACGCCTTGGCCTTCGCGGCCATAACGGCCATGGCGCCGTTGGCGGATGCGTGCGAGGACGCCTTGGCCGCGAGTTTGCGCTCGAACGCCATCGCCTCCGCTTCGAACGCCGGATTGGCGGCCTTCGACTGCCCGCTGGTGTTGGCCCCCAGAGTCAGGCCCTCGTCGTCCATACGCTGGACCATCAGCGCGGCCACCGCGCGGTTGCCCGCACTGGTCTGCATCCGCTGCACCACGGCACGCGCAGCCTGCGGGCGGTCGGCGGTCTCCCCGCCCGTGTCCCGCTCCCGCGTTCCCGACTGCCCGGCGCGCTGGAGCATCTCCGCCACGGCCCTGTTGCCCATACCTCGTTGGAGGGCCATCAGTCCCGGCAGGGGCTGACCACCCCACCCTGCTCGTGCATGAGTCGACGGAGCGCGGCTGGTCTTGTCGTCGTCCCGCTGGTGACGCATAGCTCCTCTTCTCGCAGGCGAGCACCCGGTAACGGGCCATCGATGCGCTCAGGCAGCCTATTTCCGGACCACACTTCGGACTACGTCCCAAAGGGCACAGTCCGGTGGCTTCATGGGCAGAGCCAGAGGGTGCCGGGGTCCGCCGAAGTCGCCGCGACGGCGAGAGCGAGCGGCCCCGGGCGGAGGAACTCCCCCCTCCTCATCACCGACCCGACAACTTCAAGTCCCAAACCCCGTACGAAGGTTCCGGTTCGGGGGACTTGGTGCAGCAGGTGTGCCTGCGGGAGCCTCGTTTGTCACGTGTTCGCCGCAGCGGACGGCTTGAAACCGCCGCTCCCCACGAGGTTCGATAGCTTGAACCGGTCTGTTCCGAAGGCGACTTGCGACACATTCACCTGTTTTCCAGGGTGGCTGGGGGGAACCGAACATGTCGAAGGGCGACCTCGTTCTGAGCCTGGCCGGGCTCGGCGACCTGGCGGACCTCCTGCGGTCGATCAAGAAGCGCATGGACGACACCGGCCAGGTCGACCGCAAGCTGGGCAACGGGGAGCTGGGCTCGAGCTCGGCGTTCGATGCCATGGACGACTTCATGAGCGGCTGGAAGGACGGCCGCAAGGAGATCGACGCCGGTGTCGACGGCGTGGCGCAGATGGCTCAGGACATCGTCGACGAGATAACCAAGCTCGACCTCGAACTCAGAAATGCCCTCCTCAAGCACGAGAATAAGGAGGGCAAGGGTGGAAAGTGAGACCGCCGTCCCCGAGGGCCCCAATGACCCCGAGGACCCCTTCGGCAGTGCCGCTCCGGGGGACGTCATCGGTATCAACATCCAGGTCCCCAGCGCCTGGTACGAGTTCGACGTCCACCCCGCGACGGTGAACCGCTCGATTCGGGAGGCGGTCGCGGAGCGGGTCAGGGAGAAGCCGGAGCTGGCCGGGTATCAGGCCGATCTGGTCAGGACGCTGAAGAAGGTGGCCCGCGAGGCGAGGAAGAACAACGTCGTCTATTCGGGGTCCATGTGCGAGATCGTCGACAGCGAACCGATGGTGGCCAGTGTCACGGTCAGTGTGACCGAGGCCGTGAACGAGACCACGGGCGAGCGCGCACCGACCGGCCTCGACACACTCATGGCGGTACTGGAGCCGATGGCCCCCGGCCGTCGGCCCACCGACCCCTGGCGCCGGGTGTCCGCCGTGGACCTGCCCGAAGCGGGCGCGGCGGCGCGCACCGAAGGCATCGAGGACCTTGAGATCCCCGACGACGACCGCAGCTATCGGGCGGTGATGATGCAGACCTTCGTACCCTTCCCCGGCAGCAGCCCGAAGGTCGCCGTCATCAGCGCCAGTACGCCCCAACTGGCCCTGGCCGAGCCGATGCTGCAGCTCTTCGGCCTCATCACGAACACCTTCCGTTTCGTGCACCGCGCCGATCTCGAGACGGAGAGCTGAGTGCGATGGCCCGCCCCACCGACTGGCACCACCTCGACCTGCACGACGACCCGACGCCCGGCGATCCCTACGAGGTCAGTCTCCAGGGCAAGCGGTACAAGAAGTTCGTCGAGGACATCTCCACGGCGCTCTCGGGCATGCGCTCCGCCTCGAAGGACTCCGTTCTGGAGGAAGCGGCGGGCAAGGCCATCGCCGAGTTCAAGGAGCGCATCGGCAAGCTGCCGGGCCAGTTGCAGAAGCTGCACGACTCGTACGACATCGTCTCGGGCGCGCTGCTGACCTACGCCGGGAAGCTGGAGCAGGCCCAGACAACGGCCGACCACGCGCTCGCCAAGGCCCGTATTCTGCGTGGCGATCTCTCCAGGGCGCAGTCGCGGCTGGACAGCGCCACCACCGAGGCGAACCGTGCCAAGTCCGCGCAGGACAAGCTGAAGGACCCGGCCGTGGGCAGCGCGGAGCCGCCGGAGCCGGAGAAGGTCCGCAAGGCGGCGAGCAACGCCCGGCACGCGAACGAGCACGAGAAGTCGATGCAGTCTCAGGTCGACAGCCTGCACGCCCAGCTCGCGGAGCTGAAGACGAAGGCGGAGGGCGCCGGAAAGGACCAGGACGACGCTGCCGACAAGCTCGTCCACGAGCTCCACGACGCGTCCGACGCCGGGATCCAGAACAAGAAGTGGTACGAGAAGGTCGGCGACTGGCTCGCGAAGGCATGGAAGGTGATCGTGATCGCCGCCAAGATCTTCGTCGCGATCGCCGGGATCGTGCTGCTCTTCGTGGGCGGCCCGCTGGTGTGGTTCGTCCTGGCGGCGGCCTTGATCGTGCTGGCGGACACCATCGCCAAGTTCGCCCAGGGAAAGGCGGGTTGGGGCGATCTCCTGTTCGCCGCGCTGGACTGCGTCCCGGTGCTCGGGAAGCTGGCCATGCTGGCGAAGGCGGGCAAGCTCATGAAGGGCTTCAACATGGCGTTGAAGGTCAGGAAGGCCGAGATCGCCTTCGCCCGCGTGATCAAGGTGTGGCGCACCGGCGCGGACTTCAAGGGCCTGAGCAAGGTCGCCCTCACGTTCGCCAAGGGTGAGCTGAAGACCACGCTCAAGGACGCCTTGAACGGCGGGTGGAGCGAGGTGAAGAAGAACGCTCTGGCCAACCTCACCGGCAATGTGATCGGCGCCGGCACCGGCTCGCTCGTGAGCAAGGGATTCGGCAAGCTGCCCAAGCTGATCAACGACAGCAGCCTGACCAACCTGACGCGCAGGCAGTACGCGGACCTCACCATGACCCTGAACGGCAGGAACCCGCTGGGCGCGGGCATCATCGGCGGCACCGAAGGCTTCGTCACCAGTGTGACCAGGGCGACCGTCAACACCGCCGTCTTCGGAAAGGAATTCGACACGACGGGCATGCTGGTGGACACCGCCGGTGGCTACGGCAACAGCGGTGTCGGGTACAAGCCGGGTATCGGTCCCGCGAAGGCGGCCTTCGGCGTCTGAGAGCTCGCCGGGGCGGCCGTCAGCGGCCGAAGTGGCGGCGTGTGTCCTCGAAGCGGTCCATCGCGTCCTTCACCTGCGTACGGAAGTCGATGACCTCGATGCCGCCGTCCGCCAGGACGCCCGCGTGCTCGGTGGGTCGCGTCACGCGCCCGAGATGGCTGTCCACCAGACTCCGAGCGGCCGACCAGAGGGAATCCGCGACGATCCCCGGCGCCGACTCGTCGATCCGCGACCAGCCCTGGCCGGTCGTCAGGACCTCGTTCTTGAGGGTGAACTTCAACGGCAGCCCGATGTCCGAGCACTTGAACTTGCCGCCCCCGTCCCGCAGCAGCGTCCCCACCCCGTCGAGCAGTTCGACCAGCGCCGGGAAGAGCACGATTCCCATGCCGCCGTCGGGCTGGCGGGCACTTCTCGTGGTGGCGCTCCCGGAGCTGCCGTTGACGTCGAGATGTCCCAGGAACATGCCGTCGCTGACGTCTTCCTGGTCAGTGAGCGGGGTGAACGTGAACTCAGGCACCGGAACCTCGCTTGTGCACTCGGGTCGACTCTCTTTCCACTCCTGGATTTACCGTGCCACGGCGGTTCGATCGGATGCGAACCCGATCCGATCCGTTCGGTTCGGCCCCTCAGGCCGGGCCCCTGGTCCGGAAGCCTTTCCACAGACCGGACAGCAGCCTGCGCCGTTGCTCCTCCTCCGACGGAGGTACGGCGATTCCGGTCGCCTGGGCACGCCTCCAGGACGCCTCGCTCACGCCGTCCGGCCGACTGTCGCGATCGGTGACGTACGTGTGCTGAGGGCGTACCGCCAGCAGGCCCCGAGGGCCGGGCAGCGCGACTACGCACGCGAACCGTGGATCGCCCGCGCACAGCAACCCGGCGGACCTGGCCTCGGTCACCACGCGCCGCCATCGCTTCCCCGGCCCGAACCGCCGAAAGGCGACTTGGACCCGCTTACCCGGATCATCCGGATCCGGGAGCCGGCAGTACTCGGCACCCGCCGGATGGGCCTGCCCGATCGCGGGCAGCTCCTGCCAGGGGTACGTCTCCAACACCCCTCGCATACCGCCCAGTTGCTCCCAGCGAAGCACGGAGACAACAAGCCCTGCGGCCATCACGAGCACGACCGGTACCGCACCGATGTTCACGACGAACTGACTCGCCCAGCCCTGGCCCACCGCGGTCGCCGCCAGTGCGGCGTAGCCGGGGAGGCACAGGGTCCACAGGACCATGGCCGCCCGCGTGCGCCGCCGCTCCCCCTGCCACGCGCGAAGCGTCGCCGGGTCGGCGAGTGCGGCGTCGAGTGCGCGGCTGGTCATCTCGTGGACTCCTCCCCGTACGGCGCGCTTACGTCGGCGCGTACGTGTCCACAGACCAGACCAGGTCGCGTCGGCGAGCGCAAGCCTTCGTCGTCAGCCGCGGCGAAGGCCCTCCTCCTCCCCCCGATCCCCTCAGCGCCGAGCCCCCGCCTGCCCCTCCCCCAACACCCGCGCCGTGGCCCGGTTCGTCGTCGCGTCCTCGATGCAGCCGCGTAGGCGCATCAGGTCGTGCGGCGGCAGGGCGGGGCGGATCACACCGGCGTACACGTTCTTCTCCAGGTGTTGGACGAAGGCGCGGTCGTTGAGGGCGGCGGTGGAGCGGCGGCAGGTCTGCCACAGGTCTTCGGCGGCGAGTTGGAGGGCCTCGGGGGGTTCGGCGCCGCGCATCTCGATCCGGAAGACCACGGTGGTGGCCGCGGCGTCGGGGCGCTCCTGCGGGCGGGTCTGGGTGGCGTCGGCGAGGCCGCCGCGGAGGACGGTCAGGAGGACCACGGCGACGGCGGCCGTGGCGAGCAGGGCGAGGTTGCGTCCGGCGTGGGACGGTGCCACGGGTGACCGGTCCTCCAGGCGGGCGGGCTGGGAGGCGGTGCCCGCGGCGAGGTCTCCGGGGGCGGTGAGGGCGGCCAGTCTGCCCGCCAGGCGGCGTTCGGCGGCCGGGCGTGCGGTGGCGGCGGCGATCTTCTGGACGACGAACGCGACTCCGGAGAGGGCCGCGCCCGCGACCATCAGGACGGGGATGAAGACGAAGGTGCGCTGGGTGCCGTCCAGGTCCTCGGAGCGCATCCAGCGGAAGCTGCCCGGGGCACTGTGCCGGGACTGTTCGAGGCGGCGCCGTACCTCCTCCACGCGGGCGTCGTGTGCGGCCAGCCGGTTCTCCAGGCGGGACAGCCGGGACAGCAGGACCAGGCAGACGAGGAAGCCCTCGACGGCGAGCAGCACCACACCGGCGATGAGGGCCCGTTGCCACTCCCAGCGGTAGAGGTAGAGGACCAGGTAGTACCCGGCGTACAGGGCCGAGAAGGCGCCGCAGAGGTAGGTCACGTACTTCATGCCGCGGCCCCCTCGTCGCTCGTGGCGGGCTGTGGCGGTGCGGGGCGGGCGGTCTGTGTCACCGCTCCGGTCCCGCCGTCCACGGTGAGTTCGGCGCCGGGTGGGAAGCGGTCGACGGCGCCGGGGACACCGACGGCGGTGGGTACGTCGTACTCGCGGGCGAGGACGGCGAGGTGGGACAGGACGCTGCCGGTCTCGGCGACCAGGCCCGCGAGGCCGGGCAGGAGCGGGGCCAGGGCGGGGTCGAGGGTGCGGACGACGAGCACCGGGTCCTCGGGGCGCTCGCCGTGCCCGTCCCAGGCGGTGCCGGTGCCGAAGCCGCCCCCGGCGCCCTGGCCTTGGCCCGCGCCGCGGCCGGTGAGTGTCTCGGCCACCGGGCGGCCCTCGGCGAGGCGGAAGGCCGCGGGCAGGGCCGGCGAGTCGGGTCTGAGGTGGCGTTCGGGCAGGTCGGTCGGGAGGGCGCCGCCGTCCACTATCCGCGTCAACTCGTCCCAGCGCAGGGCGAGCAGAGACGGTCCGGCGAGTGCGGCGTCGCTCTTGCCGAGCCGGGCGCCGAGTTCCCGGACCATCTCCGACTGCATCTCCTGCACCCAGCGGATCCGCAGCCGCAGCCCCTCGCGTACCGGGAGACCGGCCACGCCGCGCGGCAGGCCGGTCAGGTTCATGTGGCCCGGCAGGGCGGCGCGTTCGCCGAGGGTGGGCGGCAGCAGGGACAGCAGGACGGGGTGCCGGGCGAGGAGTTGGTCGTCGCTCGCACCCTGGGAGCGCGTCTCGGCGAGGGTGGCGAGCGCCTCGCCCGCCGCGGTGCCGCCGGAGCCGGGGCCGAGCAGCGCTCCGGCCAGGGATTCCTGCGCGTGCAGCGGGGACAGTACGGCCCGGCCCCAGGACACGGCGTCCAGGAGTTGGCCGCCGAGCATCTGTCGCGGGGCGGGCAACTCGGCGAGCCGCCGGTCGACGTCGGCCATCAGGTCCAGGGCGAGCAGCGGGAGCGCGGACCGCAGGCGTCCCACCCGCCAGGCGGCCGCCGCGCGGCGGGCGCCGGGCAGCGGGTTGACGAAGTCGAGTACGGGGTGGGCGGACGGCACCGCGCCGAGCAGCCGCAGGTCGGCGGCGACGCGGCCGCCGACGGTCGTGACCACCGGCAGCCGGCGGAGCAGCCGCCGGGAAGCCGCCCCGGCGAGGTCGAGGGCGAGGGTGAGGCCGTGGGACATCGGCGCGATCCAGAGGTCCTCCTCCAGTGGCTGGAGGACGCCGGGGAAGGTCTCGGCGACCGGGCCGGGGCCCAGGAGGCGCGCACCGCGCGACGGCCGGGGGGCCATCGCGGTGATCGGACGGGCCTGGAACAGCCACAGCCGCCCGTCGCCGTCGAAGCCGAACTCCATGTCCTGGGGTCCGCCAAACACCCGCCGGGTCTTCTCGGCCAGCCGTGCGAGGCGGGTCAGCTCACCGCGGCCGAGCAGCCGTGCGGATCTCCGCTCGGTGGGATCGGATCCCAACAGCCTTCCGGACCGGGTGAGTTGGTAACTCACCCCTTGGGTGCTGCCGTCCACCAGCTGGTCGGGGCCACCGCTCACGGCGCTGACAAGGAGGCGGTCCGTACGGCCCGCGACCGGGTCCGCCCCGAACATCACCCCACCCTTGGCCGCCCGCAGCATGGGCTGCACCAGGACCGCCATGCCCTCCAGCGGATCGGCCCGCCCCTCGGGCGGATGCAGGACGTGTACGCGCCGGGCCGAGTCGAGCACCGTCTGCACCGCGGTGACGAACTCCTCCCAGCCCCGCACCTCCAGGACCGAGGCGAAACGTCCGGCCATCGAGGAGTTCTCACCGTCCTCGTGCGCGGAGGAGGACCGTACGACAAGCGGCCCCTCGTCCGGCCCGGCCAGCTCGCGCCAGGCGCGGCGCAGCGCCTCCTCCCCGGCCGGGGCGTCCGGCGCCCGCCCCACCGGTACGAGGACGAAGCCGGGCAGCACCGGCAGCCCCGCGACGGCCGCGCGGGCCAGATTGGCCGCCTTGGCGCCGGTGACGGCGAAATCCTCCGCTCGTCCGGTGTCCAGCGCCACCACCGCCAGCAGATGCGCGTCAACCCCCACGTCCCGCCCCTATCTCTGCGTGCGCGAGCAGGCCGGTGGCGGCCAAGCAGGCGCGTTCGGTGTCCCCCGCGAGATACAGACGCCTGATGGCGTCCGGGAGTTGAGAGTGCGTTCACCTTGGGCACCGAATCCGCCACCGAGGGTGCCGCCGCGTGGGAGCGGGCCCGGCGCCCGGGCGCGGCGTAGCGTGGGACGCGGACGTGCCCCGGGGGGATCTCACCTCAGGAGGACGCGATGATGCGGTACACCCGACTGGCCGGGGAATCGGCGGACCACCTCGCCGCCCGCGAGGAACTGCGGCAGGCCGAGATCGCTCTCATGCGGCAGCGCGAAGAGGTCGCCGCCCGGCGGCGGGCGCTCCCCCAGGGACCACCGGTGGACGACTACACGTTCCTGGAGGGCCCCGCCGACCTCGACTCCGGGGACGCGCCGCTGCGCGAGGTCCGGCTGAGCGAGCTGTTCACCGCTCCGGACCGCCCGCTGATCGTCTACCAGTTCATGTACGGCAAACGGCAGACCGAGCCGTGCCCGATGTGCACCATGTGGATCGACGGTTTCAGCCACACCGTCCAGCACCTCACCCGGAACGTCGACTTCGTCGTCGCCGCTGCCGCCGACCCGGTCACGCTGCGCGGCCACGCCCGTCGCCGCGGCTGGCACCGGCTCCGCCTGCTGAGCTGCGGCGACAGCACCTTCAAGTACGACACCGGCAGCGAGGACGAGGACGGCTGGCAGGACTCCACCATCTCCGTCTTCACCCGCGACGAGGACGGCACGATCCGGCACTTCTACGCCACCCACCCGCGGATGGCCGACGACATCGACGAGCGCGGAATCGACCTCTACACCCCGGTCTGGAACCTCCTCGACCTGACGCCGAGGGGCCGGGGGGACTGGTATCCGAGCGTGGACTACTGAGCTTCGGGGCGAGCACCGGGCAGTCAACCGGTCGGTACGGAGCAGTAGTTGGGGCGAGCCGGGCAGGGAGGGTCGATCCTGCCCGGCTCGCCGGTGAGGGAGTGGAGCGGCGTCTCAGTAGTCGATCGTGTGCTTGTTGATGATCTTCTTGGCGTCGCCGTCGACGGGCAGCGGCACGGTGGGCCGTCCCTCGGTGAAGTACTCCTCGAAGGTGCTGCTGCGCTGCTCGGTCATGAGCTGGAGAGTGGCGTCCCAGTCGCCGCCGTCGGGGCCGTCCTCGGCCCACAGGTCGAGCAGCGAGGTGGAGACCCGGGCCTGGACGCTGTCGCCCTTGTCCCAGCCCTCGGTGGTCTCGTCGTTGGTGAAGTCGAAGCTGTCGCCGTTCTCGTAGACCCAGCGGTAGTCGCCGAGGGTGTGGGCCGCGACCGCGTCCGCGAAGCCTTCCGTCCACGCGCAGGTCGGGGAGGATTCCCGCTCGAAGTAGTGCGGGTTGCAGCCGGTGACCTCGGGCCACCACTTCCCGTGGAGCTGCCACTGGAACCAGTGCCCGGCCTCGTGCAGGACCAGGTGCCGGGAGTCGGGCATGTCGGCGTTGAGCAGGACGAAGTCCGTTCCGTGGCTCTCGTCGTCGGAGTTGGACGGGTGGTCCCAGTAGCCGCCCTCCTCGTTGTCCCGGCCCCAGGCGACGGTGAGGGTCTCGCACTCGCCCTCCCCTTGGTGACGGGTGAAGCAGGGCGAGTCCGTACCACGCTTGTCGTAAAGGATGTTGAGGGTGTCGACGACGCTGAAGGCGCGGGCCATCTCCTCGGGCACCTGGACGGTGCCCAGGTCCTGCTCTCCGGAGACCTCCTCGACGCGCTCGCTGTCGAAGGTGTACTCGCTCTCGTCGTCCCAGTTCTTCACCACCCGCCACAGCTCGGCCGAGCTGGAACGGAACCGGACCGAGGCCTGGTGGAGCGAGCCGTCGTGGCAGGCGGCGAAGGTGCCGTCCTTGGCATCGGTGAGTCCGGTGGCGAGCTTCTCGGGCTTACCGTCCGGTGAAGTGGCGCCCCACAGCTCCCAGTTGGCCCTGCGCGCGGGCAGGGCGACCACCGGTTTCTCCGGGCCCGCCTCCGCGTCGTGGTGCTCGTAGGAGAGGGTGCCGTTCAGGCAGTTCCGTGCGCCGGTGGCCTGTGCGTCCGCCATGACGAAGGGGACGGCGGAGGCACCGGCGGCGAGTACCGCGGCGGTGGCCAGCCAGACACCGGGGCTGCGGCGCCGCCCGCGCACCGGACCGTCCGCTCGCTCCCTCGCGGCAGCTCGCTTGCTACGGGGAATTCTCATGTCTGCTCCAGATCGGATGCGTTTCCGCCGGGAGGCCGGGCGGCACCCGGCGAATTCCGCGGTGGGGGGTGCGGACACCTTCGCCAAGGGATTCCGGGGGAGGGAAGAGGGGCGAGGCCGTCAAGTATTAGGCGTTTACGGGTGCTTGGCCGGAGCGCGGCGCATCTGGGCCGCCCGGGCAGGGAGGACCGGCTCGGGAAAGCGCCCGTGAAGCACTCTTGCGTTCCGCGAACAGGTGTCGTTAACCTCCGTTGCCTCTCTGCCTGGTGAGTTCTCCCTTCGGCGTCACCGAATCACCGGAAATGCGGCCATCGAAATGAACGCACCGCACTCTCCGCACCGGCTTACCGAACCGGTTGCCGACGGCTGCGGCCCGCAGTCGCCCCCGCTGGAGGCAGTGCTGCGTACGGGGCCGTTCCACGCGGCGCTGCGTGCGGCCGTGGAGCGGCGCGGGCTGAGCCTCGGCCGCCTGGAGAGCCGGTTGCGGCGGCAGGGCACCCCCGTGACCGCCGCGACGATCAGTGCCTGGCAGTCGGGCAAGTACCGTCCCGAGCGACCGCACGCCCTCGCGGCGCTCGCCGCCCTGGAGACCATCCTGGAGCTGCACCCCGGTGACCTGGTCGCGCTGCTCAAGCCGCCCAAACCCAGAGGGCGTTGGCAGCACAGCTCCCACCGGCGCCCCAGTCTGTCCGCGGCCTGGGCGGGCCGTCTCGACCCGCTCCTGCACTCCGTGGACGCCGCCTGGTCCCGCCATCTGACCAGCCTCAGCAGCCAGCACCGGATGCACTGCGACGCCGAGGGACGGGTGCACCGGATGTGGGACCGCCTCGTGCTGCGCGCCGAGGAGGACGGACCGGACCGCTACGTCCTCGGCTACACCGCCGACCACCCGAGCCCGCCGCCGGTGCTGCGGCCGGTGACTCCCCAGCGGCTCGGCCCGAGCGTCGCCGACGCCGACGAGGGCACCCTGCTCGCCACGCTCCTCTTCGAGAGGCCGCTGGCGCGCGGCGAGACCGTGATCATCGAGTACACGACGGAGCACACCCACGACCGGCCCCGGGCCGAGCAGAGCCTGCTGCATCTGCAAGGCCCCGTCCGCGACTGCGTGTTGGAGGTCTGCTTCGACCCGGCCGCGGTCCCCACCCGCTGCCGTTCCTTCCACTCCCTGCCCACCCACGACGGACTGTCCCCCGAGGCGACAACCGAGCAGCCGCTGCGGATCGGGCCGGGCCTGCGCGCGCACACGGTGGGACTCGACCTGCCCCCGTCCGACTTCGGTATCCGCTGGGACTGGTAGGACGGCAGCCGGCGGGCGGAGGCAGGGCCCAGGCTCAGTCCGGCAGGTTCTGCCGGTACGGCTCCAGCGGCGGGGCGCACTTCGTCGCCACGAACTCCGTGATCGCGTACTCGGCCACCCCCGCGACGGTGAACGGATCGCTGCGGGTGATCTCCTCGATCTTCGCCCGGTCGTCGCCGACCGCCAGGATCACCCCGCCGTCCCGGGGGACCTTGCGGCCCGAGGCGATGAAGACCCCGGACGCGTAGTGGGCGTCCAGCCAGGCGATGTGCTCGGGCAGCGCGCTCTCGATGCGTTCCATCGGCGCGACGTAGGTGAGCTCCAGTACGAACATGATCGACAGGTTAAGCCTGCGGACCCATCCGGCCTCAGTGCACGTGGCCGCTCTCGTCGTGCCCCGCTCCCCCGGCGGCGTCGCCCTCACCGGCCTCGGCGGTTTCGGTGGTACCCGCGCGGACCGTGAAGGCGGCGGTACGCACCTTCCCCTCGTGCCGGAAGTCGAGGAACAGGCGGTACGTACCGGCGCTCGGGGCGGTGGCGGTGAAGGAGATCTCGGGGCCGGGCTTCGTGCTGCCGTCGCCGGGTTCGCCGCCCGGGTGGACGTGCAGATACGCGAGGTCGCCGGAGCGCAGGGCGACCAGGTGGCCGTAGGCGCCGAGGTAGGGCTGGAGGTCGCGGACCGGGCGGCCGTCCTTGGTGACGCGGAGTGTCAGTTCGCGGGCCTTGCCGGGGCGGAGTTCGCCGCCGAGCGTGACCTCGTAGCCGTCGGTCTTCGCGGTACGCGAGGGGGCGGGCGGCGAGGCGGGCGCGGCCGTCCCCGTGACGGCGAGGTCCGCACCGAGCGTCACGCCCTCGGCGCCCTTCACGCCCGGCTTGAAGTCGGCGAAGGCGCGGTAGCCGCCCGCCTCGGGCAGCGTCGTCCGCACGCTCCAGGTGCCGTCCGCGGCCCGCGCCGGGTGCAGATGGCGGTAGACCGTCAAGTCCCTTGAGGCGACGATGAAATGGAGTTCCTTGCCGTGCTCGCGCCGGTACGAGGTCAGCTTGCGGCCCGCCTCGTCGAGGATCGCGAAGCGCAGCTCGGACTCCTTGCCCTCGGCGACCCGCTCGGTGCCGAGCGCCAGCGTGTAGCCCCCTTCGGTGACCTGGAGGCCGCCCGCGGCGGGTGTCCCCGGATCGTCGTGACCCTTGTTCCCGTCCGGATCCGCTCTGCCCGGCTTCTCCGAGCGGTGCTCCCCGTGCGAGGCCGAGCCGCCGTCCGCGACCACGGGGTCCAGGGCCGCACCGGCCCCGTACGCCGTACCGAAGGTCGCGGCCAGAGCCGCGGCGAAAGCGGCGATTTTCAGTCCCGTGTTCATGACGGTCCCCAATGTCGAGAGGTGTGCACAGAGATGTGCGCCGAGGGATGTGGCCGAGAGATGCGAGGAGAATACCCCAGGGGGGTATCAAGTCAAGGTGGGGAGGCAGGAGGGGGCAGACGGGAGACGGCTTGCCAGGGATAGGGGGAGGGGGTATACATGGTGATCACGCGAGATACCCCCAGGGGGTATTGATGATCCGGCACCAGAGCCGGACTCCGCCATCCGCCCACCCCCGCGAGGAGCAGCAATGACCGCCCCCATCACGCCCGTCACCACCGTCGCCCCCGCCTCCGCCACCGCCACCGACAACGCCCAAGTCGAACTCCTCATCGGCGGTATGACCTGCGCCTCCTGCGCGGCCCGCGTGGAGAAGAAGCTCAACCGCATGGACGGTGTCGAGGCGACCGTCAACTACGCGACCGAGAAGGCCAGGGTCACCTTCGGCGCGGGCACGGCGGTCGAGGATCTGATCGCGACCGTGGAGGCGACGGGGTATACGGCGAAGGAGCCGCCACCGGCGCATCCCGGTCCCGGGCAGGGCCACTTGCCGGGCGCGGACGGCGGTGCGGCGAGGGGCGGCGGCGGGTCGGGGGCCGAGGCCGGGCAGTCCGAGGAGGCCGACGGGCTCGGGCCGCTCCGGCAGCGGCTGACGACCGCGGTCGCGCTCGCGGTGCCGGTGATCGCGATGGCGATGGTGCCGTCCCTGCAGTTCACGTACTGGCAGTGGCTGTCGCTCACGCTCGCCGCGCCGGTCGTCACCTACGCGGCCTGGCCCTTCCACCGTGCGGCCTGGACCAACGCGCGGCACGGCGCCGCCACCATGGACACGCTCATCTCGGTCGGGACCTCGGCCGCCTTCCTCTGGTCGCTGTGGGCCCTGTTCTTCGGGACGGCCGGGGAACCGGGCATGACGCACCCCTTCGAGCTCTCCATCTCCCGTACCGACGGCGCCGGGAACATCTATCTGGAGGCCGCGGCGGGCGTGACCGCCTTCATCCTGGCCGGTCGCTACTTCGAGGCACGCTCCAAGCGCAAGGCGGGAGCCGCGCTGAAGGCGCTCCTGGAACTCGGCGCCAAGGAGGTCGCCGTACTGCGCGACGGCCTCGAGGAGACTGTGCCGGTTGCCGAACTCCGCGTCGGGGACCGCTTCGTGGTCCGCCCCGGCGAGAAGATCGCCACCGACGGCACCGTGGTCGAGGGCGCCTCGGCGGTCGACGCCTCGATGCTCACCGGTGAGTCGGTACCCGTCGAGGTGGCCGTCGGCGACCCGGTCACCGGCGCCACCCTCAACGCGGGCGGGCGCCTGGTCGTCGAAGCCACCCGGATCGGCGCGGACACCCAACTCGCCCGGATGGCACGGATGGTGGAGGACGCGCAGAACGGCAAGGCCGCCGCGCAGCGTCTGGCCGACCGTATCTCGGGGGTCTTCGTGCCCGTCGTGATCGCCCTGGCGCTCGGCACCCTCGGCTTCTGGCTGGGCAACGGCTCGGGACTGACCGCCGCGTTCACCGCCGCCGTGGCGGTACTGATCATCGCCTGCCCCTGCGCCCTGGGCCTGGCCACTCCGACCGCGCTGATGGTCGGCACCGGTCGCGGCGCCCAACTCGGCATACTCATCAAGGGTCCCGAGGTCCTGGAGAGCACCCGCCGGGTCGACACCGTCGTCCTGGACAAGACCGGCACCGTCACCACCGGCCGGATGACCCTCCTCGCCGTGCACACCGCGGGCGGCGTCACGGAGAACGAAGTCCTGCGGCTGGCGGGCGCGTTGGAGCACTCCTCGGAGCACCCCATCGCCCGGGCGGTCGCCCAGGCGGCCACCGAGGCACTCGGCACCCTGCCCACCCCCGAGGACTTCGCCAACATTCCCGGCCTCGGGGTCCAGGGAATCGTCGACGGGCACGCCGTACTCGTGGGCCGCGAAGGCCTGTTGGTGGAGTGGGCGATGGAACTGCCCGCCGAACTAAATGAGTTGAAGCGGCGTGCCGAAAAGGCGGGCCGTTCCGCGATCGCGGTCGCCTGGGACGGCGAGGCCCGTGCCGTGCTCGAAGTCGCCGACGCCGTCAAGGAGTCGAGCCCCGAGGCCATCCGGCGCCTGCGTGCCCTCGGGCTGACCCCGATCCTGCTCACCGGCGACAACCGGGCGGTCGCCGAGTCGGTCGCCGCCGAGGTCGGCATCGAGGAGGTCATCGCCGAGGTGCTGCCGCAGGACAAGGTCGACGTGGTCAAGCGGCTCCAGGCCGAAGGCCGCAGCGTCGCCATGGTCGGCGACGGGGTCAACGACGCCGCCGCGCTCGCCCAGGCCGACCTCGGCCTGGCCATGGGCACCGGCACCGACGCGGCCATCGAGGCGGGCGACCTCACCCTGGTACGGGGCGACCTGCGCGCCGCCGCCGACGCCATCCGGCTCGCCCGGCGCACCCTCGGCACCATCCAGAGCAACCTCTTCTGGGCCTTCGCCTACAACGTCGCGGCGCTTCCGCTCGCCGCCGCCGGACTCCTCAACCCCATGCTCGCCGGGGCCGCGATGGCCTTCTCCTCCGTCTTCGTCGTCGGCAACAGCCTGCGCCTGCGGGGCTTCCAGCCGGTGCGCTGAGCCGCTGCCCGCCTCCGCACGGGGCCGGTGACCTGCTACGGAGCAGGTCACCGGCCCCTGCTGGGTGCCCCGCCCCTGCGCCGCGCCCGGACCCCCTCTAGGCTGACCGGTGCAGTAGGTTCGCCCCGTCCGCCAGACGGGATGCGTCGCAAGAGGGAACCCGGTGGGAATCCGGGACTGCCCCGCAGCGGTGAACAGGAACGACCGCCGTCATACGCACTGGGTCCATGGAGGGCCTGGGAAGCGACGGCCAGTAGGTGTCTCGTGTCCGCGAGACGTGCCCGTGAGTCCGAAGACCTGCCAACTGCCCGCGTGCGGAACCTTCCGTGCGCGGACATCCCGGTGACCTCGAGGGCGGGTCGGCGCACACATCGGACACAGCGACCGTGCTATCGCCGCGCGGGTCCCGGCCGTCCGGTCTGTTGCTCCCTTCGCGCTCTCGTCCCGTTCTCCGGGATCTCAGGGATTCGTCTCGCGAAGGAGATCTCCGTGACAGCCAAGTCCGCAGCCGCGGCGGCACGCGCCACCGTGTACGGCTACCCCCGCCAGGGTGGCAACCGGGACCTGAAGAAGGCCATCGAGGGCTACTGGAAGGGCCGCGTCGGCGCCGACGCCCTCCGGGCGACCGCGGCCGAGCTGCGCCGCACCAACTGGCGGCAACTGACCGAGGCCGGTATCGACGAGGTACCGACCGGCGACTTCTCGTACTACGACCATGTCCTGGACACCACCGTCATGGTGGGCGCGATCCCCGAGCGGCACCGTGAGGCCCTCGACGCGGACGCACTGGACGGGTACTTCGCCATGGCGCGAGGCACCCAGCGGGTCGCACCGCTGGAGATGACCAAGTGGTTCGACACCAACTACCACTATCTGGTCCCGGAGCTGGGCCCGGACACCCGCTTTCGCACCGACTCCCGCAAGCAGGTGGCGGAGCTGACCGAGGCCCTGGAACTGGGCCACACCGCCCGCCCGGTCCTGGTCGGCCCGGTCACCTATCTGCTGCTCGCCAAGCCCGCACCCGGCGTGGCCGAGGACTTCGACCCGCTCACGCTCCTGGACCGCCTGCTGCCCGTGTACGCCGAGGTCCTGGCCGACCTGCGCGCGGCCGGTGCGCGGTGGGTGCAACTGGACGAGCCCGCCCTGGCGCAGGACCGGAGCCCGGCCGAACTGAACGCCGCCGGGCGCGCCTACCGTGAACTGGGCACCCTCACCGACCGTCCCCAGCTGCTCGTCGCCTCCTACTTCGACCGCCTGGGCGCGGCCCTGCCGGTGCTGGCGAAGGCACCGGTCGACGGTCTCGCCCTGGACTTCACCGAGGCCGCCGCCGCCAACCTCGACGACCTCGCCGCGGTGGGCGGGCTGCCCGGCAAGCGGCTGGTCGCCGGTGTCGTGAACGGCCGCAACATCTGGATCAACGACCTGTCCAAGTCCCTTGCCACACTGGGCACTTTGCTCGGTCTGGCCGACCATGTGGATGTCGCCGCCTCCTGCTCGCTGCTGCACGTCCCGCTCGACGCGGCCGTCGAACGCGACATCGATCCGCAGATCCTGCGCTGGCTGGCCTTCGCCCGCCAGAAGAGCGCCGAGGTCGTCGCCCTGGCCAATGGCCTCACCCATGGCACCGGCTCGCTCACCGCGGAACTCTCCGCCAACCGCGCCGCCCTCGCCTCCCGGGCGCAGTCCCCGGTCACCCACGACCCCGCCGTACGCGCCCGGGCCGCCGCGGTCACCGACGCCGACGCCCGCCGCTCCCAGCCGTACGCCCGGCGGGCCGCGGCCCAGCGCGAACGTCTCGGCCTGCCCCTGCTGCCGACCACGACCATCGGTTCCTTCCCGCAGACCGGTGAACTGCGCACCGCGCGGGCGGACTTGCGTACGGGCCGGATCGACACGGCGGCGTACGAGGAGCGCATCGCCGCCGAGATCCGCGAGGTCGTGGCCTTCCAGGAGAAGGCGGGCCTGGACGTCCTGGTGCACGGCGAGCCCGAACGCAACGACATGGTGCAGTACTTCGCCGAGCGGCTCACCGGCTACCTCGCCACCCGGCACGGCTGGGTCCAGTCCTACGGCACCCGCTACGTCCGCCCGCCCGTCCTGGCGGGCGACATCTCCCGCCCCGAGCCCATGACGGTGCGCTGGGCCGAGTACGCCCAGTCGCTCACCGCCCGTCCGGTCAAGGGCATGCTGACCGGGCCGGTCACCATGCTCGCCTGGTCCTTCGTCCGTGACGACCAGCCCCTCGGTGAGACCGCGCGGCAGGTCGCGCTCGCCCTGCGCGACGAGGTCAACGACCTTGAAATTGCGGGCACTTCGGTGATCCAGGTGGACGAGCCCGCGCTGCGCGAGACACTGCCGCTGCGCGCCGCCCGGCACCCGGAGTACCTCGCCTGGGCCACCGAGGCCTTCCGGCTGACCACCGGCGGCGTACGGCCGGACACCCAGATCCACACCCATATGTGCTACGCGGAGTTCGGCGACATCCTCGCCGCCATCGACGCGCTGGACGCGGACGTCATCAGCCTGGAGGCCGCCCGCTCCCACATGCAGGTCGCCCGCGAACTCGCCAAGGCGGACTACCCGCGCGAGGTCGGCCCCGGCGTCTACGACATCCACTCCCCGCGCGTGCCCGACGAGGAGGAAGTAACGGCCCTGCTGCGCAAGGGACTTGAGGCGATCCCGGCCGAGCGCCTGTGGGTCAATCCGGACTGCGGCCTGAAGACCCGCGGCTGGCCCGAGACCCGTGCCGCCCTGCACGAACTCACCGCCGCGGCCCGGACTCTGCGCGAAGCCCTGCGCACGGCCGGGGGCTGACGTCCGGCCTGTGCAGGGGGTGGGCTCACCTCCTGCACAGGCCGTCGCCGCCGGGCCGCGCGGCGGGACTACGGCCCGCTCCCGCCAGGCCCCGCCCCGCCCCGCCAAGAGCTCCCCGCGCACGCTGAACTCCGCAGCGCCACGGCCGCGTTCACCGCTCGGTCCACCCGGTCGCCGTGTAGCGTCGAGGACGAGGATTCCCGCGGCTTTCGACGTGCAGGGTCCCCGGGGTCGCCGAGGTTCCCGGGCCGCGGAGGATGCGGAGGGCTCATGTGGTCGGCCCCGGTCTCGGCAGCCGCCTTTCTGCCCCATGTGGTCAGGGCCGCAAGGGAAGCCGGGTTCAGTTCACTGCTCGTGGTCCTCGCGCGCGGTGCCGACGCGGCGCCCCTGCAACGCGAACTCACCCGTGAGTGGACGAGCATCCACGACGTCACCGGGCATCTGGTCGCCGTGCTCTGCCCCGAACCCGCCACCGCCAAGTCGCCGATCACCACCTTCACTTCGATGTCCGGCCGCTTCCTGCGCGACGTGGCACAGATGCACGACCTCAGGGTGTTCCCGCTCGGCGGCGGCTACGCCGAACTGGCCGGGGAACTGGTCATGTCCGTGAGCCGCCACTCCGAGCCCGGTACGCGGATCGACGGACACTCCTACACGGCGGCGCCGTTCACCCCGCGCGAGCACCACCTCGCCTGGACCGAGGCCGCCTCCCGCTGCGCCACCCATTTCGGAATCCCCGAAGCGGACCTGCCCGCCCTCCTGTTGCTCGACTTCCCGGAACCCTCGGCCCTGCTGCTGACCCTGCGGCCGGACTCTCCGCTCTCCCCGTACCGCCTGTGCAAGGAGATCGCCGAGCAACTGGGCTGCACCAAACGCGCCGCCGCGCTGTTCGCCGAGGCCGAGGAACTCGCCCGTGCGGAAGTGCTCTTGGCGGCGAGGGCCGAGCGGGGCGGCGGCAGGGCGGACGGGCCGGCGGACGACGAGGCCGCTGTCGAGGCCGAGCGGGCGCGGCTGCTCGCCGTACTCGACGATCCGCTGTCGGCACACCTGGATGCGGAACTACGTGCCGCCTACGCGGGGTTGGACCAGCACCTGTGCCGCGTCGAGGACGTGGAACCGGACCTCGTCGCCCAATGGCGTACGCGGCTCGGCGAGTTGACGTCGTCCGGAGCACCCGTGACCGTACGGGACGCGCTCCATCTGCTCTTCGACGTGCTCGGCCGGGTACGCGCCGAGGGAAGCGGCGGGCGGCGATGGCTGGGCCTGCACCGCAAGGCGCGGAAGGTGCTCCGTGCGACGGCCGAGGCCCTCGGCGTGGAGCTGGACTGGGATCTGTCGGCCGAGGATCCGGTGGGCGCCGCGCTGGATCGCTTCGACCGGCGCCGGGACCGGTGTCGCGCCAGGGCCGAGGAGGAGCCTCTGGCCCGGGAGCGGGCACAGGTGCTGCTGCGGGGTACGCGGGAGCGGCTGGCCGTCGTGGGACGGGAGCTGTCGGAGATCCGTGACCGGGCCCGGGCGGAGGGCGGGACGGTGGCCGCCGCGGAGCGGGCCGCGCATCGGCTGCTCGGCGTTTCGGCGGCCGAGGAGCGCCAGGGACACGCCGGGCTGGACGGCTACCGGGTCCGGGTGGTCCGGGAACCCGAAGCGGCCGCTCCCCGCGCCGCGCACCCCGCCACTCCCTTGGCCCGGCCGGGCGCCTCGGCCACGGCCAACAACGTCTCGGGCCACGCGGAGCTGCACGGACCCGTGGTCCAGGCCCGCGACATCAGCGGTGGTATCCACATCCACCCGCCGCCGGACCGGACGTGAGCGGGACGCGGCAAAACAGCGGCAACCGGCGCCGAAAAGCGCCGGTTGCCGCATAACCCGTAGGGCTGCCCGGTCAGGCGACCGCACCCGGGAAGGTCGGGTACTCGACCCCGGAGACGTGCTGGACGACCCGGATGACCTGGCAGGAGTAGCCGAACTCGTTGTCGTACCAGAGGTAGAGGATGGCGTTGTCGCCCTCGACCTTGGTGGCACCGGCGTCGACGATCGAGGCGTGCCGCGAGCCGATGAAGTCGTTCGAGACCGCGTCGGGGGCGCTGGTGAAGTCGATCTGGCGCTTGAGCGGCGAGGTCAGCGAGACGTTGCGGAGGTAGTCGAGGACGTCCTCGCGGGTGGTCTCGCGGGCCAGCTGCAGGTTGAGGATGGCGATCGAGACGTCCGGGACCGGGACGCGGATCGAGCTGCCGGTGATCTTCGCCTTGAGGTCGGGCAGCGCCTTGGCGACGGCCGAGGCGGCACCGGTCTCGGTGATGACCATGTTCAGCGGCGCGGAGCGGCCACGGCGCTCGGACTTGTGGTAGTTGTCCAGCAGGTTCTGGTCGTTGGTGAACGAGTGGACGGTCTCCACGTGGCCGCGCAGTACGCCGTACTCGTCCTCCATCGCCTTCAGCGGCGGGACGATCGCGTTGGTGGTGCAGGAGGCGCAGGACAGGATCTGCTCGTCGGGCTTGATCATGTCGTGGTTGACGCCGTGCACGATGTTGGGCACGTCGCCCTTGCCCGGAGCGGTCAGTACGACCTTGTCGACGCCGGGGCGCAGGTGCTTGGACAGGCCCTCGCGGTCGCGCCACTTGCCGGTGTTGTCGATGAGGATGGCGTCCTTGATGCCGTACGCCGTGTAGTCGACCTCGGAGGGGTCGTTGGCGTAGATCACCTTGATCGCGTTGCCGTTGGCGACGATCGTGCTGTTCGCCTCGTCGACGGTGATCGTGCCCTGGAACTGACCGTGGATGGAGTCCCGGCGCAGCAGCGAGGCGCGCTTGACGAGGTCCCCGGCACCGCCGCCGCGGACCACGACGGCGCGCAGCCTGAGGCCGTTGCCGGAGCCCGCCTTCTCGATGAGCAGCCGGGCGACGAGGCGGCCGATGCGGCCGAAGCCGTAGAGGACGACGTCGCGGCCCTCGCGGCGCTCGATCTTGTTCGCCCCGGTGGCACCGGCGACGGCCTCGGCGGTGAACTCCCGCACGGTGAGGCCGCGCTCGTCGCTGCGGTAGGTCGCCGCGAGCATGCCCAGGTCGATCTGGGACGGGCCGAGGTCGAGCTCGGTCAGGGCCTGCAGGAACGGCATCGTCTCGGTGACGGACAGCTCCTGGCCTGCTATCTGCCGGGCGAACCGGTGGGTCTTCAGGATGCTGACGACCGACTTGTTCACCAGGGAGCGGCTGTGCAGCAGGACGGTGACGTCCCGCTCGCGGTGCAGCTTCCCGATGATCGGAATCATCGACTCCGCGATCTCCTCGCGGTGCATCCAGTTGGTGAACGAGTCCTCATTGACAGTCACAGGCTTATCTTTCGAGCTAGGCGACGCTCATATGCTAACGTCCGCCGATTTGATCATCGACGGCCACCTGCCCCGCCCACCTGCCGCCGCGCCGCCGTCGGCCCGCCCATCCGCCCCCGTACGGCCCGGTTTTCGCGGACTCGGCACCCGTACGACAAGGCGCGGCCGGGGAACACTTCGGTGCGGATGAGGCAAAGGTCACATGGGGGCGGAGTGCCGATCCCTGCGGCGGCCAACTCGCAGTCGGCAGCGCCTGCTTGGGCTCCGGCCCGGGACGAGGACCCTTCGACTCGTGTCAACTTGTGTCAACTCGTGCCGGCTGTATCGAGGCAGCGATCAGCCCCGGCTCTTGTCGTTCTCCCGTGCCGGGGGCAGCCGCAGTACGAAGGAGGCGCCGCCGCGGGCGCCGGGGCCCGCGGTGAGGGTGCCGCCGTGGGCGTGGGCGACCCAGGAGGCGATGGACAGGCCGAGACCGGTGGAGCCCGAGCCGCTGCGGAACCGCTCGAACAGGGCGCCCGCCACCTGCGGGGGCAGGCCCGGGCCCGCGTCGTCGACGGTCACGATGCCGCTCGCCGAGACGGTGATCCGCACGTCGGCCGCCTCCCCGGGCGCGTGCCCGTGGGTGAGGGCGTTGCCGAGCAGATTGGCGACCGCCCTGCGCACCAGGTCGGGGTCGGCGAACACCACGGACGGCTCGGCCTCGACGGCGACGCGGTGTCCCTCGGCGGGGGTGTCCGCCACGACCGACTCGACGAGCTGGTCCAGGCGCAGCGGTTCGCGGGCGAGCGTCGCCGTGCCGGACATCAGCCGGGCCCGGGTGAGCAGCCCGTCGACCAGGCCGCCCATGGATTCGGACAGGCGCAGGGTGCGCCGCAGCACGTCCGAGGGGTCGGTCTCGCCGCGCAGCCCGGTCTCGGCGAGCATCCGCAGCGACGCGGTCGGGGTGCGCAGGTCGTGGGCGGCGTCGGCGAGGAAGGCCTCCTGCTGGCCGAGGGCCGCGAGGGCGGGCCGGATGGCGCGCCCGGACAGCAGGTGCCCGACCACCGCCGACATGGCGACCAGGACCGCGCAGGCGCCGGTCACCAGCCAGGCGAGCCGCCGGTGGTCCGCGCGCTGCTCCGAGGCGTCGGACCAGGTGACCAGGGCGCCCTCGGGCCGGGTGTTCTCGTCGGTCTCGGCCGGGTAGTACGGCAGCGCGAACACCCGGACCGGGTCACCGCCCGGGGTGCGCCGGTCGAAGGCCACCTCGCCGTCCTCGCGCACCGCGGCCGCGGCCACGTCCCGTACGACCGAGGAGCGCAGCGGCAGGCAGGGTTTCTCCGGGGCGTGCTCGACGTTCAGCCGCAGCTTCCCGCCGGAGTGCCTGGCCGTGAGGATCGTCAGCGGCGGGCAGTCGGTGTCCACGGTGTCGACCAGGACGCGGGTGTCGAGGCCGCCGTTCTCGTCGATCTCCAGCAGGCCCAGGTCCCAGCTGGTGTCCGCGTTCATGGTCTGGTCGAGCTGCGCCCGCCACCGCTGGGCGTCGCTGCGTACCGCGAAGGCCCCCATGGCCACCACGCCGACGGCGCTGGTGAGCGCGAAGAGCACGGTGATCCGCCGACGGAGCCTGCGCACCCGGGCCGTGGGCGTGAGCGGACGCGAGCGTCGCCGACGCGGCACTCGCACTCTCATCGCGAACTCCCCTGCACAGGCGGCACCGGCACCGGGTCACCATATCCACGCAGATCACCCGTGCGGTAAACGCGCGTCCGTCCCGCTCAGCGGCAGAGCAGCGGGCCGAGGGAGAGGCCGAGGAGGGTGGCACAGTCCTGCTCTTCGGCGGACGGCTCGGGCTCCGGCTCGTTCTTGGCGGGCTTCTCCTCCGCGGCGGGCCGCTCCTCGGCGGCGGAGGGCTCGGGCTCGGCGCTCGGTTCCCGCGGGGACGGCGAACTCTCCGCCTTCTCCTGCCCCTTGTCGCTCGTACCCGGCCGCTCGGTCGGCGCCGCAGCCGACGGCTCGCTCGGCGCACCGGTCGCGGTGTCGCGCGGAGCCTCGTCCTGGGGTGCGGGTTTGGTGTCGTGGGGGTGGGTGGGGCTGGGTGCGGGTGTGGGGGTGGTGGTGCGGGTGGGGCGGTGTGCGGTGGTCGGCTGTGGTGAGGGGATCAGGGCCCAGGCGATGAGGGCGAGGGAGGCGGCGAGGGCCAGGGTGAGGAAGGCGGCGCGGCGGCGTCGGCGGGTGAGGCGTGCGGCGAACGCGGCCCGGGTCTTCTCGGGGACGTAGCGGCGGATGAGGAAGCCGAGCAGGGAGCTGAGGAGTTGCCAGCAGATGAGGAGGACGCCGACGAGGGGGAGCAGGAGCAGGATGATCTGCAGGAGGGCGGAGGCGACGCCGAGGACGGGGTGGGGGTTGTTGAGGGCTTCGTCGGCGAGGTTGTGGGTGGAGTCGAGGGCGGAGGCTGTCCATTGGGGCAGGCGGGTGAGGACGATGGCGAGTTGGACGGCGAGGGCGGGCAGGACGGTGAGGACCCAGACGGTGACGACGATTTGGGGCCAGCGTTTGAGGGCGTCGAGGCGGGCGTCGGCGGGTTTGCGCAGGACGGCGTGTTTGAGGATGGGGCCGATGTATTTGAAGAGGTCGGGGATGCCGACGAGGTCGGAGACGATGTAGTAGCCGTCGAAGCGGAGGGTGGGCAGGAGTTGTTGGGCCATCTCGAGGTTGGTGAAGAGGATGGCGGCGAGGATGACGGGGTTGTGGGTGTTGAGGTAGGCGGCGATGAGGGCGAGGACGAAGATCCCGTTGAAGTAGACGCCGCCGAGGTCGGTGCGTAGGCGTCCGGCGCGGCCCAGGCGGTAGGAGTTGGTGACGTCGGTGTAGAAGGCGGGCCAGACGAGGTAGATGCCGCAGCCCATGACGCCGGGTTTGACTTTGCCGTAGCGGCAGGCGGCGGCGTGGCCGCATTCGTGGAAGGCGGAGGAGGTCAGGGTCAGGGTGACCACGATGAGTACGGAGTTGGGGCTGGCCATCGAGGTGGCAACGGCGGTGCCGACGTCCTGGGAGAGGAACACCCACACCTCGCCGACCAGGACCGTGGCGACGACCGCCATCAGTACCAGTGGTGTGAACAGCCAGGCGAACAGGCCCGCGATGAACCACGTCGCCCGCTCGGAGAGCACCGCTTTACGGAACCGCAGGGTCAGGAAACTGTTCGCCTTCGGAATCTCCGGCGGCGAACCGTCGCTGTACCGCGTGATCCCCAACGGCGCCAACTTCTTGTCCATCAGATACGCGACGTGCTCGGCGGTGAAGGCACGCCCGCTGAGCTTGCCCAGTTCCTCGGCCACCTTCGCCATGACGGCATAACCGCCTTGCGTCGCCCCGGACTTGGCGCGGCGCTTTCCGGCGGGTTCCGGTTCCGCGGTGCGCTCGTGCTCCGCGATGAGTTTCGTGGCCTGGTACAGCAGCGGCGGCAGATGAATGACCTGCCCGTCGAAACGGTGCACCAGATGAGGCGGGACGCGATATCCGGATCCCGTGAACTCGCCGACCAGTTCGGTGCCTTCGGTCAGTCCCGGCACGGGGTAATCGGCAGGCGGTGCGGTCTTTTCCGAGGGGCTGGACACTCGCGTATTGATGACGATCTCCTACGGCGGACTGCCGGTGGTCACGGCCCGGAAAGGCATGACGGCTACTGCACGGACAACGAGCCGCGCACGGTGCCGGTCACGCCCGTACCGGGCACGGCCGGGAAAACAAAAAACGCGGGGGAGGGCGATGCGATCGCCCTCCCCCGCGCCCGAGGAGGAAATACCTCAGTGCGTGGCCGTAGCAGCCGGCACGCAGGTGAGGCTGTTGCTCGGGTTGTTCGAGCCGAGGCCCAGAGCGCCGACGAGGCCCGGGGTTCCGTGAACCTGCTGAGCCTGGCACGCCGAGGTGGAGAGGGCACCGCCGCCGTTGTCACCGCCGCCGACCGCGACAGCGCTGGAGCTCGCGCCACCGGCGTCGTGGCCGCCACCGGCGTTGTTGAACGGAACAACGGTGGACAGGACAGCGCGCTCGGGCAGAAGCTCCCCGGTCAGACCGTCCAGCTCCTCGAAGGTGATCGCGTTCATGCTTTTCCTTTCATGGCCACGGACGGCTTGCCCCGTCCGACGCAATGAGAACTGGGCAAAAGGGTTTTGAGTAACGGCAGTTCACTCGTCCGCGAAAAAACGGGCGAGCTGCTGATTCATTTATAGGACGATCCTTCCGGCGGCACTCTTTCTTCCCGCTCGGCACTTGTCGGTTCTTCACGGCCGATAACCGGTCGATAAACCGGCGCGCGCACCACGCGCCACGCTCGGTCGGCCCGAACAGGGTCGGCGGCGCGAACACGGTCCGTCCTCTCGACTACGGCCGGTAAGGAAGTGGCGGACGGGCGGAGAGGAGGGGCGCGGCCAGGCTCCACGAACGCCCGCCCGTCTACTGGCATGGACATGCTCACCCGCCCCACCTGCGGAAACGTCAGCCCGCCTCCCCCACCGGACGCCGCCGATCGCTGCTGCCCCGTTTTTGGGTGACCATGACTAACGGGGCGCGGATCTTTCGCGCCCGCGAGGTCCGCGAGGCATCGCGACCGGACGAGGCAGGGCCGGACGGCGAGACGCTCAGTGGGGCGAGCCCGGCGAAGGAGCGACGTGGCCGAAGCTCAGGACAGGCGGGACGACGATCGCCATCCGTCGTCGAGGCCATCCCCGACCGGGACGGCGGGCCACGACGGCGGTCCCGTGGCGACCGGGCCACCGGGCGGCGCCGTGACCACGGCGGACCCCGGCGACGACGCGACCACGGCCGACCCGGGCGACGAGCGGTCCGTGGCCGAGGCGATGGCCAAGCTGCTCGGCTGCCCCGACCCGCAGTCGCTGCTCACCACCGCGATGGACGTCTGGCTGACCGGGGTGGGCGCCTCCTCCGGCCTGGTGCATCTGCTCCAGGACGACGGGTGGATGCGGATGGCCATGGGCGTCGGCTACCCCGAGGAGGCGCTCGACTCCTTCCGGCTGATACCCCCGGACGCCGAACAGCCGCTCGTGCGGGTGGCCCGTACCCGCGTCCCGGAACACGTGCTCGCCGCGGAGTACCGGGACCTCTTCCCCGTCGGCGTCTCACCGCGGCGGCCGACCTCCTTCAGTGTGCTGCCGCTGCTCGTGGACGACCGGTGCCTGGGCACGCTCATGGTGCAGCTCGACCGGCTCGATCCGCTGTCCGGTGTGGAGGAGCACGAGCTGACGCTGATCACCACCGTCTGCGCGCACCGGCTCGACCATCTGCTCTCGATGGGTACCGGCGCCGAGAGCGACGAACGGCTCGACCAGGCCCTGCGGCTCATCCAGGGCCGCTCCCGGGCGGCCCGGCTCGAACTGGCCATGACCAACGCCGAGATCGGCTCCTTCGACTGGGACTTCGCCTCCGGGAAACTGATCTGGGACGACCGGATCTGCCGTCTGTTCGGTCTGGAGCCGGAGGAGTTCGACGAACGCCACGAGACCTTCATCGGCGCGATCCACCCGGACGACCGGGAGCAGGTCGAGGAGCTCCTGGAGCGGACCAAGGAGACCGGGATCTACCGGGGCGAGTACCGCGTCGTCTGGCCGGACGGCAGCGTCCACTGGATCGCCGCGGGCGGCAAGGTCGTCTACGACACCCAGGGACGGCCGATGGGCATGCTGGGCGTGGCCCAGGACCGCACCGAGCAGCGCCGCAACGAGGAACTCAGCGCCGCACGCCAGCAGTTCATCCTGGACGTCTCGCGCGCCTTCAGCGACGCGATGTCCACCCAGAGCGTGATCGAGAAGGTATACGAGACCGTCCTGCCGGGTCTCGGCGGCAGCTCCACCGCGCTGTACGTCAGTGAGCGCACCGGGATGCATCTGGTCGGCACCCGCGGGCTGCACGGCGAGTCGCTGCGCCGGCTGGAGCGCCTCACCGCCCTGGACGCGGGCCATCCGCTGCAACGGGAGCTGCGGATGGACCGGCCGATGTTCTTCGGCGACCGCGAGGCCCTGACCGCCTCGGTCTGGCAGCCGGACCTGGTGCCCGAGGAGGAGGTGCAGGCCTCGGCCCTGCTGCCGCTGACCACCGGCGAGGACCTGGTCGGCATCTGGGTCGTCAACTACTCCGAGCCGCACGAGTTCACACCGGAGGTCCAGGTCGCGCACACCGCGGCCGCCGGTATTCTCGGCCAGTCGCTGGCCCGCGCCGAGCAGTTCGACGCCCGGCGCCGCCAGATGAACGAGCTCCAGCAGCTGATGCTGCCGCGCACCATCCCGGACGTGCCGCGCCTGGAGGCGGCGGTGCGCTATCTGCCGGGTTCGCAGGGGCTGCACGTGGGCGGCGACTGGTACGACATCCTCAGCATGCCGGGCGGGCGGGTCACCCTGGCGATCGGGGACGTGCAGGGTCACAGTGCCGAAGCGGCCGCCGTGATGGGGCAGTTGAGGACCTCGATGTGGGCCCACGCCAAGATGGGGCCGACGCCCACCGCGCTGATGCAGCTCGGCAACCACACCCTCGCCGACCTCGACACCGAGCTGTTCGCGACGAGTTGTCTGATCGAGCTCGACCCGGTCAGCGGCGACTACACGGCGGTGCGCGCCGGACACCCGTACCCCTTGGTGGTGCACCCCGACGGGCGGGTGCACGAGCTGGAGGTGCCCGGCGGGCTGCCGCTCGGCACTTTCGCCGACAGCGAGTACCCGGACCTGGACGGGACCCTGCCGCCGGGCGCCATCCTGCTGCTGTTCACCGACGGTCTGGTGGAGCGCCGCGACGCCGACTACACGGAGGCCGTCTACGAGCTGATGCACGCCCTCGCGCAGTGGACGCGGGAACGCCCGCCCGACGGGGATCCGGACGGCGACGGCCCGGAGGGACGGCGTACGGTCGCCGCGGCCTCCGGCGAGGGCGGCCCCGCGCAGTCCATCGCCAACAGCCTCTCCCTGGACGCCCTCGCGGATCTGGTCGTCACGCCCGCGCTGTCGCGCAGTTCGCACGACGACATCGCGGTTCTCCTTGTACGGCGCACCAGTTGAGCCCGGCGGCGGTCAACACCCGCCCGCACGGGTGGGGTTGTCCCCACCCCCGGTCCGGGGGCCGTCCGGCTGGGTCCGCGAGGGCCCCGGCGGAAAGCTGGAGCCATGACCGAGACCACGCCCCCGCTCTTCGCGCACGCCGCGCCGCGGACCCCCGCCGCCCACCTTCCCCGTAGCGCCAAGGCCCCCGCCTTCGGGCACGCCCTGGTCTATCTGCTCGCCGGATTCCCGCTCAGCCTGGCCGTGTTCGTGGCCGCGTGCGTCGGGGTCTCCTTCGGCCTGGGCACCCTGGTCGTCTGGCTCGGCCTGCCGGTGCTCGCCGGAACCCTCGCCCTGGCCCGGCGGCACGCCGCGCTGGAGCGGCGCCGGGCCGAGGCGGTCACCGGACGGGCCATGCCCGCGCCGCGCTACCGCGAGAACCACGCGACGGGCGTGCGCTGGATGTTCCGCTCGCTCGCCGACCCGCGTGCCTGGGCGGACCTGAGCCATATGTTCCTGGGGCTCGTCCTGCGTACGGTCACCTTCTCGCTGGCGCTGACCTGGACGGTGGGCGGCCTCGGCGAACTCCTCTACGGCACCTGGTCCTGGTCGCTCCCGCGCGACGGGGGCGAGGAGGGCCTGCTCGACCTCGCCTTCGGCATCTCCTCCCGGGCCGCCGACATCGGCTTCCACACCGGTGTGGGCGTGCTGCTCCTGGCGACGGCCGTGCCGATGGTGCGAGGACTCGTCGCCCTGGAGGTGGGCCTGGTGCGGGCGCTGCTCACGGGCCGGCGCTGACTCAGCTCGCCCGTACCCGCTGCGGCACGCCCCACGGGTTGTCGTCCCGCAGCGGCTCGGGCAGCAGTTCCTCCGGGGCGCCCTGGTAGGCGACCGGTCGCGTGAAGCGTTCGAGAGCGGCGGTGCCGACCGAGGTGCCGGCCGGTGCGGTGGTCGCGGGGAAGGGGCCGCCGTGCTGCATGGCATGGGTCACCGAGACGCCGGTGGGCCACTGGTTCCACAGCACGCGGCCACTGCGGTCTGCCAAGACCCCGGCAAGTGAGGTGAGTTGGGTCGCCTCAGCGGGTTCGGCGTGCACGCTCGCGGTCAGTTGGCCGGGCATGCGGCTCAAGACTTCTGCCAGCTCCCCGAGTTGGCGGTAGGTCACGACGAGTCCCAGCGGGCCGAAGCACTCCTCGGCGGCCTCCTCGCCCGCCGCGACGAAGGACTTCAGGTCGGTCGCGAGGAGCCGGGGCGCGGGGGTCTCGTCGTCGGCGGGCCGGACGAGGGTACGGACGCCGGGCAGTGCGGCGAGGCGTCGCGCCCCGTCGAGATAGCCCTGGACGAAACGGTCGCCGAGCATCGGCGCGGCCTCGACTCCGCGCAGGGCCGAGGCGATCGCGTCGACGAGACCGTGGTCCTCGGCGGGGACGAACAGCAGCCCGGGGTTGGTGCAGAACTGTCCGGCGCCCAGGGTGAGCGAGCCGACGTAGCCGGAGGCCAGTTCGGCCGCGCGGACGCGCGCCGCCTCCTCGGTCACCACGACCGGGTTGACGCTGCCCAACTCCCCGTAGAACGGGATCGGTTCGGGTCGTTCGGCGGCGATACGGGCGAGGGTGAGCCCGCCGCGCTGGGAGCCGGTGAACGCCGCCGCGCGCAGGGCGGGATGACGCAGTGCCTCGATCCCCTGCTCCTCGCCCTCGATGAGCGCGAACACGCCCTCGGGCGCGCCCGCGCGGGCCAGCGCGTGGTCGATCAACTCCGCTGTCAGCCGCGACAGTTCGGGGTGACCGGGGTGGGCCTTGACGATCACCGGGCAGCCCGCGGCCCAGGCGGAGGCCGTGTCGCCGCCCGCGACACTGAAGGCGAACGGGAAGTTGCTCGCGGCGAAGACCAGGACCGGGCCGAGCGCGGTGCGGTAGCGGCGCAGTTCGGGGCGGGGGCCGGTCGGCCAGGCCGGATCGGCGCGGTCGATGCGTACGTCGTAGTGCTCGCCCGCCCGCGCCTCGGCCGCGAACAGGCCCAACTGGAAGGTGGTACGGGTGAGTTCGCCGTTCAGGCGGGCGGGGCCGAGCCGGGTCTCGGCATCGGCCGCCGCCACCAGGGCCTCCCGTTCCTCCTCCAGGGCCTTGGCGACCGTGGTCAGGGCGTGGGCCCGCAGATCCGGCGGGCTCGCGGCCCAGCTGGGTGCGGCCTCCGCCGCGGCGGCGGCGAGTACGCGGTCGGTCGGAGTGGGGTTCACGTGTGTCTCGGTCCTGTCCTGTGGAGTGAGTGGGCTGCCGGTTCGCACGTACTCGGCGCACGTACTCAGAGCACGTGTTCAGAGCACGAAGCCCTGCGGGAACGGGTCGCTCGGGTCGAGCAGATAGTTCGCCGTGCCGGTGATCCAGGCGCGGCCGGAGAACTCCGGTACGACGGCGGGGAGTTGGCCGACCGTGCTGGTGCCGACGAGGCGGCCGGTGAAGCGGGTGCCGATGAAGGACTCGTTGACGAAGTCGGTGTGCAGGGGGAGTTCGCCGCGTGCGTGGAGCTGGGCCATCCGGGCGCTGGTGCCGGTGCCGCAGGGTGAGCGGTCGAACCAGCCGGGGTGGATGGCCATGGCGTTGCGGGAGTGCGCGGCGTCGGAGCCGGGGGCGAGGAACTGCACGTGCTTGCAGCCGGAGATGGCCGGGTCCTCGGGGTGCGCCGGACGGCGGTGGGTGTTGACCGCCTCCATGACGGCGAGGCCCGCGCTCAGGATCTCGTCCTTGCGTGCCCGGTCGAACGGCAGCCCGGTTTGGGCGAGTTCGACCACGGCGTAGAAGTTTCCGCCGTACGCCATGTCGTAGCGGATCTCCCCGAGGCCGGGCACCGGCACCCGGGCGTCCAGCTCCAGCGCGAAGGCGTCCACGTTGCGCAGGGTGACCTGCTCGGCGACGCCGTCCCGTACCCGCACCCGCGCCTCGACGAGTCCGGCCGGGGTGTCCAGGCGGACCAGTGTCTCCGGCTCGGTGACCGCCACCATGCCGGTCTCCACGAGCACGGTCGCGACACCGATGGTGCCGTGGCCGCACATCGGCAGGAAGCCGCTGACCTCGATGTACAGCACGCCCCAGTCGGCGTCCGGGCGGGTCGGCGGCTGGAGGATCGCCCCGCTCATCGCCGAGTGGCCGCGCGGTTCGTCGACCAGGAAGCGGCGCAGACCGTCCAGGTGCTCCACGGCGTACCGGCGGCGTTCGGCCATGGTGTCGCCGGGGATCGGGCCGACGCCTCCGGTGACGACCCGGGTCGGCATGCCCTCGGTGTGCGAGTCGACCGCGCTGATGCTGCGGACCGCGCGCATCAGGCGGCGGCCTGCCGTTCGAGGGCGGCGATCGCGCGGGCCATGTCGGCCTCCACCCCGGCCCGCAGGTCCGCGGCGAGCGGTCCGCGCGGCGGGCGGCAGGGGCCGCCGAAGCGCCCGACCTTCTCCATGCCCAGCTTGATGGCCTGTACGAACTCGGTGCGCGAGTCCCAGCGGAAGGCGGCCACCAGCGGCTCGTACAGGGCGCGCGCCTCGGCGAGGCGGCCCTCGGTGGCGAGCGCGAACAGCCGGGCGGACTCGGCCGGGAAGACATTGGGGAATCCGGCGAACCAGCCGGTCGCGCCCATGAGGAGGCTCTCCAGGACGACGTCGTCGGCGCCGCTGACGACCTCCAGGCCGGGGGCGCTCTCACGGATCTCCAAGACCCGCCGTACGTCGCCGGAGAACTCCTTCACGGCGGCGATGTTGTCGATCTGGGCGATCTCGGCGAGCAGGTCGGGGGTCAGGTCGACCTTGGTGTCGAGCGGGTTGTTGTAGACCATCACCGGCAGCCCGACCGAGGCGACGGCCTCGAAGTGCCCCAGAATCTCCGCCCTGTTGGCGCGGTACATGGTCGGCGGCAGGCAGAGCACACCATCCGCGCCGTCCTCGGCCGCGATCTCGGCCCAGTACTTGGCCTGGTGCGCGCCGACCCCGTGCACGCCGACGACGACCTTGCCCGCGCCGCCCACCGCCTCGACGGCGGTACGGGCGACCCGGCGGCGCTCCTCGTCGGTCAGCGAGGAGTACTCGCCGAGCGAGCCGTTGGGCCCGACACCGTCACAGCCGTTGTCGACCAGCCACTTGCAGTGCTCGGCGTACCGGTCGTAGTCGACCGCGAGCCCGGCCGGTGCGGCGGGATCCTCGGCGTACGGCAGGGCCGTGGCCACCACGACGCCGCCGAGCGGACCGGTCTTGGGCTTGTTGTCGATGGTGCTCAACTGGACTCCTTGGTAAGGGGGTTGGGGGTACTGGACTGGGGGTGGCCGGTGCCGTCGGGCTCGGGCTCGCGTTCCGGTTCGGGTACGGGGGCGGGCCCCGCCGCGAGTTCGCCGAGGCGGATGGGCTGGGCGAGTGGGCGGCGGTGGATCGCCGGCGCGGGCAGGCCGTCGGTGTCGTGGCCGTCCGGGGCGGGGCCGCGCAGCCGGGCGGTGAGTTCGGTGACGGTGGGGCCGCACATCCGTGCCTGGCAGGGGCCGAGTCCGGCGCGGGTGGCGAGTTTCGCGGTACGGGCGGCGGCGCCCGCGGGTTCCTCGGCCGCGCGGCACAGCGCCCCGTACGGGGTCTCCTCGCAGCGGCAGACCAGGGTTTCGGGGCGCAGCCAGCCGGGCCAGGCGGCGCCGACGGGGTGGGCGCGGGCGAGCCGTTCGGCGAAGGCGCGGCCCTGGTCGCGGCTGCGGCGCAGGGCCCGCAGCGGCCGGGCGCCGACGGGGCCGCCCGCCGCGTACCAGCCCGCGAGCGCGCCCTCGGCCCGCGCCGCCGGAGCGCCCGCGATGCCCGTGATCTCGCCCGCCGCCCAGACCCCGGCGACGGAGGTGCGCTGGTCGCCGTCGACCCGGACGAACTCTCCGGCCGGGGTCGAGTCGACCAAACAGCCCGCTGCCACCGGGAGTTCGAGCTGCGGACTGAATCCGTGCGCGACACAGACGGCGTCCACCGCGACGGTCCGCTCACTGCTCGGCACCACCGACCAGTCCGGCCGCAGCCGCGCGGTCACGACCTCCTCCACACGGCCCTCGCCGCGCGCCTCGACGACCGTACGGCCGGTGCGGTACGGGACCCGGTGGCGCGCCAACGCGCCCGCGTACTCGACGAGTTCAGCCGTCTTGCCGACCTGCGCGGCCAACTGCCAGGGACGGTGCGACCATCCCCGTACGAGCGTGGCAGGGGTGCTGGCCTCAAGCACCTCCCGCACCCGGGCGCCCGCTTCGAGCAGCGAGGCGGCGACGGGCAGCAGGAAGGGGCCGCTCCCGGCGACCACGACCCGGTCGCCGACCACCACCCGCTCACCCTTGGCCAGCGCCTGCGCGGCTCCGGCGGTGAACACACCGGGCAACTCCCAGCCGGGGAAAGGCAGTACGCGGTCGTGGGCGCCGGTGGCGAGGACCAGGGCGTCGGGGTCCAGGGTGTGCCGGGTGCGTCCGGAACCGTCGGCCGGGCCGTGCAGCACGTGCACACGCGGCGGCTTGCGCTCGCCCGGGCCCCGGCGTTCCAGGGCCCAGACGGAGGTCTCGGCCCGCCAGGTGCAGCGCGGGTGGCCGAGCAGCGCGCGGCGCAGCCGGGCGAAGTCCCGCCAGCCGTGCTGGAGCCGCTCGGGGCGGGCGGCCTCGTACTCCTCGGGCAGCATGCGGTGGTACTGGCCGCCCGGGTCCGGCGCCGAGTCGAGCAGGGTGACCTCGGCGCCCGCGGCGAGGGCGGACCGCGCGGCGGCGAGACCGGCGGGGCCCGCACCGACGACGACCACCTGACGTCGCCTCATCAGCTCGCGCTTTCGGGCGAGTTGGGCTGCTGGGGCGTTGCGCCCTCCCCCGGCGACGTACGGGCCTGGGTGGTCACCTCGTCGCCGTCCTGTGCGCGGCGTCGGCAGGCGCGGACGTCCGGGACGCCGTTGACGGTGACCAGGCAGTCGAAGCAGACGCCGATGCCGCAGAACACTCCGCGCGGGGCACCCGAAGCACCCCGGCGCCAGTGGAGCCTGCCGGAGGCGAGCAGCACGCCCGCGAGGCTCTGGCCCGCGAGGCCGTCGACCCGCTCGCCGTCGACGGTGAGGCGCAACGGCCGCTCGCGGCGCCCGACGGCGTCGGCCGCCGCCGGTACGAGACGTGGAGTCACGGGTGCTCCCTTCCTTCGGAGTGCTCGGAGTTCTCAGGGCGTTCGGAATGCTTGGAGTTCTCGGGGTGCTCGGGGTGTTCCGGATGCTCGGGGCGCTCGGGGTGTTCCGCCGGGGGCGCCTCGGCGAGTACGGCGGGGCGGTCGACGCGGAACGGGTCCGGATCGATCTCCGTCGGGCGGCCGAGGACGAGTTGGCGCAGCAGCCGTGCCGTGCCGAGGGCGAGTCCGATGCCCGCGCCCTCGTGCCCGCCCGCGTGCCAGAGTCCGGCCAGGCGCGGGTCGGCGCCGAGTACGGGCAGATGGTCGGGGACGTACGGGCGGAAGCCGCCGTAGGCCCGCATCACCGGGATGTCGGCGAGGGACGGGAAGAGCCGCAGGGCCTTGGCGGCGACGGCGGCGAGCACCTCGGGGCGCAGCCGGTCGTCGAAGCCGACCCGGCGCCGCGAGGAGCCGAGCAGCACGCTGCCGCCGCGAGTGGACTCCACCACCGCCGAGGTCTGGAGGTCGGCGTCGTCGCTGCCGACGGCACCCACGTAGTCGGCGTCGTAGACCTTGTGGAAGACGGTGGGCGGCAGGGGTGTGGTGACCAGGACGTCGCCGCGCCGGGGGCGTACGTCGACCGGTGCGCCGAGCCGCGCGGAGAGCGCACCGGCCCAGGGTCCGGCCGCGTTGACGAACAGTTCGGCTTCGAGCAGACCGAGCGAGGTGTGTACGCCGGTCAGGCCCGTGGGGCCGGTCCGGGCGCCCAACACCTCGCAGCCGGTGCGGAGTTCGGCGCCCTCGGCGAGGGCGTCGGCGAGCAGGGCGGTGGCCGCGGCGGCGGGCTGGACCTGGGCGTCCTCGGGGTAGTGCAGTGCGGTGCGCCGGTCGCGGGTCAAGAAGGGTTCGGCGGCGGTGAGTTGATCCTCGTCCAAGGTCTCGGCCCGTACGCCGCACGCGCGTTGGCCCGCGGCGAACGCGGTCAGCGCCTCGGCGCCCGGTTCGGTGGTGGCGACGACGATGCCGCCCTTGGGCTCCCATTCGACGGCACGCACCAACTCGGCGGCCCTGCGTGAGCGTTGGGCGATGGCGTCGAGCACCTCGGGCCACAGGCGGCGGGAGAGCTTGGCCAACTCCAGCTCGGGTCCCGGGCCCTTGTCGGAGAGCAGGATGTTGCCCTCGCCGTGCGCGGTGGTCGCCGAGGCGGCGCCGCCCCGGTCCACCACGGTGACGGCGAACCCGGCGAGCGCCAGCTCACGCGCGCAGGCGGCACCGACGATCCCAGCACCGATCACCACCGCTCGTGTTCCGCGCATCGAACCCTCCCGTTCGTTTTATCGAACGAGAGGAGGTTAGGCGTGCCCACAGCAGGGTGTCAACGGTCACGGGCTCGGCGTCTTCGGCCCACACTCATGGGCGGTCCGGAAGTCGCGGGATCGCGCGCCGGCGGGCGAGCCGCGCCCCGGCCTCGCGCCCTTACTCGCCTTCGCCCGGCGAGGCGTACGGCGACTGGGACGGCGCCCGGTCCTTCCCGTACTGGAGCAGCAGCACGGACCGCACAGGACCGTCGAGCGCCTCGTAGCCGTGCGGCTGGGCGGCGTCGAAGCCGACGTAGTCGCCGGGGCCGAGTTCGGCCTCCTCGCCGGCGACCCGTACGCCGAGCCGACCGGACTGGACGATGGTGTGCTCGGTGCCGACGTGCCCGAGCGAGTCGCGCCGCGAACCGGCCTGAACCTGCTGGTCGTACACCTCGAAGACGGTGTCGCCCGACTCGATGCGCTGGAGCGGGCGCAGGTCGAGACCCTCGCCGCTGAGCGCCTCCACCTCCCCGGCGCGCACCACGCGCAGACCGGCCGGGGGCCGGGTGTCGAGCAGTTCGGAGATCGGCACTTCGAGGACCCGGGAGAGGCTGAACACCGTCTCGATGGTCGGGTTCCCGGTGCCGGACTCCAGCTGCGAGAGCGTGGCCTTGCCGATCTTCGAGCGCCGCGACAGCTCGGACAGCGAGAGCCCGCGGCGCGAGCGCAGCCGCTTGAGATTGACCGCCAGCATGTCCCGGATGGAGCCGTCAGGGGCGCTCACAGGTCGTTCCTTCCTCGGTGGCGCTTCGCAGCGATGTCGAGCGATCTCGTTCGTTTTGCAGAACGATCAATGGGTGGGTGCGTTCATTATCCCGATCGGACCCGGGCGTCCGGAACCCCCGTCCCGGTACGGGCGCCGAGAACCCCGAGCGTCCGCAAGGGTGATTCCGCGCAGCCATCGGAGGTCACGGCCCGAGGCGGTGGGACGGGTGCGGCGGGCCCGGTCATGTATGGACACGCCCCTCGGCGCACGGGGGGCGGCCCGTGCACCCGTACCGGGCCCGTACACAACGGAGGACGACACTCAGATGCGCGCTCGCAAGCTCACCCCGCGCCGGGCCGTGCTCGGCGCCTCGATGGCCGTCGCCCTCGCCGCGACGGCCGTGCCCGCCGCGGCCGACGCCTCTCCGGTCGCCGAAAGCGGCCCGAAGCCGCCCGCGATCCAGCCCCGCGCCTGCGCGAACCCGGAGGGCGAGACGCCGATCCCGGCGGACTGGCGCTGCGGGTACCTGGAGGTGCCGCTCGAATACCGCGCCAAGGGCGGCTACGGCGACAGCGCGGCCTCGGACCGCACCGCGGGCACGGTGCGCCTCGCGATCGCCTACCGCCCGGCCGGTGACCCCGCCGCCCGGGTCGGCGCGCTCTTCCTCAACCCGGGCGGTCCCGGCGGCTCCGGGATCGACCTGGCACGCGGCGGCGCCTGGGCCGAGGAGGTCTCGCCCGAGGTGCGCGAGCGCTTCGACCTGGTGACCTGGGACCCGCGCGGGGTCGGCGAGAGCACCCAGCTGCGCTGTGCGGCCGACGACGAGGCACGTGAGGACCTGGACGAGTTGGCGGCCCCGTACCAGGCCCCGCGCAGCACCGCCGAACTGCGCGGCAACCTCGGGGCGGCCGACCAGCTCGCGAAGTCCTGTCACACACACGCCGGGCCGCTCCTGAGCCATGTGTCGACCATGGAGAACGTGCACGACCTGGACCGGCTGCGGGGCGCCTTCCACGATCCGCGCCTCAACTACTTCGGCATCTCCTACGGCACCACCATCGGCGCCGTGTACGCCAACGTCTTCCCGCACAAGGTGCGTGCCATGGCCCTGCACGGGGTCGTCGACAACCCGGCCCGGTTCAACGACCTCCAGCGGTACGTCGCCACCGACGCCGAGGAGTCCGACCGCACCATGGAGGCGGTCCTTGCCGCCTGCGACCGGGCGGGGAGCGCGGTCTGCGCCCTCGCGGGCGGGGCCGAGGCCAAGTACCGGCGTCTGGTCGAGAAGTTCGGCTCCGACGACTCCGGCGGCGCCGAGGCCCGCGAGGCGTGGCTCGCCACCGTGGGCAACGCCCGCGCGCTCAGCGGCTCCTTCACGGCGTCCGCCGCCTCCCAGGCCGCGGCCAACCTCCAGAAGCTGTACGCCGCCGCGTTCCCGGCCGACGGCACCACCACGTTCTCGATGCCCCGGCTCGCGCCCACGCCCCGGCCCGGCTTCCTGAAGCCCGCCTACACCCACTCCGGCGACGACGTCCTGAACGCCACCAACTGCACCGACCTGCCGCCCGCGCCCCGCTCGGACGCGGGCTGGACCGGCGTATGGGGCCGGGCCCGGACCGCGTCCACGCTCGACGGGGCGATGCTGACCGGCGCGTACACGGTCTGCCGCAGCCTGCGCGACCGTTCACCGCTGCCCCGCTGGACCGGCCCCTGGGACCGGACCCGGGCCAAGGTGCTGCTCCTGAACGAGACCCACGACCAGGCCACCTCACTGGCCTGGGCCGAGCGGATGCGCGAGGCCATGGGCTCGCGCGCCGCCCTCGTCCCGATCGACGGCTTCGGCCACGGGGTCGGCACCGCGTGCAGCAGGAAGGTCATGGAGGAGCACCTGCTGACCACCCGCCTGCCCGCTTCCGGGACCCGCTGCGCCGACGGCATCCGGAACCCGTTCCTCAACACGGCGAAGACCTTCGGCCTGTTCGGCAAGTGACCGCCGGGCAGGGCGAGTAGAGGCCGCACGCAGCCACAGCGCACACGGGAGCCGGGGCCGCGCACACCGCGCGGCCCCGGCTCCGTCATGACGTATACGTACGAGCACGAAGAGGACCGGACCCCGATCCCCGTACCGCCCGCGTCGGAACCGTCAGAACGTCAGAAGTTGATCATGTGCCCCGCGAGCCCGTGCACCGCTTCCTTGACCGCCTCGCCCAGCGTCGGGTGGGCGTGAACGTTGCGGGCGACCTCGTGGACGGTGAGGTCCCACTGCTGGGCCAGCGTCAGTTCCGGCAGCAGCTCGGTGACGTCGGGGCCGATGAGGTGGGCGCCGATCAGCTCGCCGTACTTGGCGTCGCTGATGAGCTTCACGAAGCCGCCGGAGTCGCCGAGACCGTGCGACTTGCCGTTGGCGGTGAAGGGGAACTTGGCCACCTTCACCTCGAAGCCCTCCAGGCGGGCCTGCTCCTCGGTCCAGCCGAAGCTGGCGATCTGCGGCTGGCAGTAGGTGGCGCGCGGGATCATCACGTAGTCGAGTTCCATCGTCTCGGCGTCCGCGATGGTCTCGGCGGCGATGACGCCCATCGACTCGGCGGCGTGCGCGAGCATCAGCTTGGCGGTGACGTCGCCGATGGCGTACAGGTGCGGCACGTTGGTGCGGCAGCGGCCGTCGACCTCGATGGCGCCGCGCGCGTTGACGTGGACGCCGGTGGCCTCCAGGCCGTAGCCGGTGACGTTCGGCGCGAAGCCGATCGCCTGGAGCACCTTGTCCGCCTGGAGCACCTGGCTCGCGCCGTCCTTGCCGGTGACCGTGACACTGACCTGCGGTCCGGACTCGTCGATGGACTCGACCCGGGTGCCGGTGAGCACGTCGATGCCGAGCTTGCGGTAGCGCTTGGCGAGTTCGGCGGAGACCTCGGCGTCCTCCAGCGGGGCGATCCGGTCGAGGAACTCGACGATGGTGACCTTCACGCCGTAGTTGTGAAGGACGTACGCGAACTCGATACCGATGGCGCCCGCGCCCGCGATCACGACCGACCGCGGCAGTTCATCGGCGAGGATCTGCTCCTCGTAGGTGACCACGCGCTCGGTGCGGCTGGTGCCGGGCAGCAGGCGCGGGGTGGCGCCGGTGGCGATGATGCAGTTGTCGAAGGTGAGGATCTCGGTGGAGCCGTCCGCCTTGGCGACCTGGAGGGTGTGCGGGTCGGTGAAGGTGCCGCGGCCCTCGTACTCGGTGATGTCGTTCTTCTTCATCAGGAAGTGGACGCCCTTGACCCGGCCGTCGGCGACCTTGCGGCTGCGGCGGAACGCCTCGCCGTAGTCGAAGCTGACCTCGCCGTCCACCTTGATGCCGAAGGTCTTGCGCTCGTGCGTGAACAGATGGGCCAGTTCGGCGTTACGCAGCAGGGCCTTGGTGGGAATGCAGCCGACGTTCAGACAGACGCCGCCCCAGTACTTCTCCTCGACGATCGCGACCCGCTTGCCCAGCTGGGCGGCGCGGATGGCGGCGACATAGCCGCCGGGCCCCGATCCGAGTACGACAACGTCGAAGCGCTCGGCCATTGGAAGATCCCTTTCCTCTGTACTGCCGTACTGCCGATGTGCCGAGGCCGCGGGTCTGCGGCCGGCGGGGCGGCCGGACCTGCCCGCTCGGGGTCACCGGCGCGGCGTCGGACACCGTCGCCCTGACCACAGTGTCACCGAACGCCTCGGCACGCGTGTCACCCAGGTCACGCCCGGCACAGGCGGGCGGGGGCGCATGGGCGGATACGCCCGGATGTGTACGGCATCGGTCGCGCATACCCAGGCGTACGACCGCCAAGTCGACGCGCGTAGCGCGACGGCCCGGGTGCCCCCCGTGGACATCCGGGCCGTCGGTGGTGCTCAGGTGGTGCGCGTGCTCAGGTGGTGCGTGGGGCGCTGTGCCCGGCGGTCCGTCAGCCGAGCACCTTGACGGCCTGGTAGTACGTCCAGGCGGTGGAGTTGCAGGCGGTCTTGGTGGCGCCCGAGTGGCCGTTGCAGACGCGCTTCAGGTCCTCGTAGAACGCCGAGTCGATGCGGGCCTTGTTGGCGCTGAAGGTGCCCATGGCCTTGTAGTTGCGGTAGCCGAAGTCGTGGCGCGCACAGGACAGCTTGAAGTTGAAGCCGAACGGGTTGTCGGGCGAGGAACTGCAGTAGTCCGTCGACCAGTCGAAGTTGTAGGAGGCCCACTGGCCCTGGTTGTTGCGGGCGGAGTTCCAGGCGTTGTAGCTGGAGGCGCTGGTCTGGGTCCAGGAGCTGAGGACCTCGGGCTTGGTGGCGGCCGAGGCGGTGCCGGTGGACAGGAAGGTGGCGGGCAGGGCCATGGCCGTGGCGGCCAGGGTCAGGGCGTAGCGGCGGCGCATGCGAAACCTCCGGAGGGGGGCGAGAGCCTCGCGGGGTCACGAGGCGCCAGAATCCTGCCCCTCCAGAGGTGCGGCCAACAGGCACCGTCAGCGAGCCGAAGGTGAATTCTTCATGCAGAACACCGCCCCAATGGCCCCTGACGACAAGCCTGTTGACGGAAGTTCAGAAGAAGGTCGGTACAAGGTCAGGGGCAGGTCGTGGAAGTGTCCGGCAGGTGTCAGGAGTCGCGCCGCCTTACATCGCCCCAGCGTGTCGGCCGTGCGCGGGCCGCGGCGCGCGGGTACGGTCCGCCGCTCGCCGGTGGGCGGTACGTGAACGGGCCCGGCGAGGGCGAGGAGTTGAGGTGCGAGAGGGCGCGCGCGAGGCGCCCGCGCTCCCGCGTCACACCCGGGCGCCTGCCGAACGAGGCCGTGTGTCAGGCGAGGTTGTCGCGGACGCCGGTGAGGACCTTGCCGAACCGCTTGCCCGCCTGCCCGTCGGAGAACGCCTCGGCCAGCGAACCGAGCGCCTCCAGGACGGGCAGCGCCCGGACCGGGGCCACGTCCTGGAACGGCTCCCACGGCTGCGGAAACGGGGCGGAGACGAGCCACGGATCGGGCACCGGACCGAGGACGAGCCAGGGGTCGGGCAGCGGACCGGCGACCTCGTTCCCGCCCACCGGCGGCTTCGGCCAGCGGACGCCGACGGGAAGGGGCCTGGGCGGCGGGCAGAGGTCCTCCAGCTCCGAGAGGGTGTCGAGGACGGGCTCCATCCGGGCGAAGACGTCCGCCGGAGTGAGCGACTGACGGTTGCCGTTCAGTCCGGCCGCGACCCGGGTCAGCTCCGCGTACACCTCACGCGCCTTGGCCTCGGGCAGGGCGCGCAGGAGATAGCGCTGCGTCTGGGCGACCAGGAACCGGTCCCAGTCGCGCGAGTTCCGGATCCGCTTGAGGACGAACGGGGGCAGGTCTCGCACATCGTCGTCGGTGCGCATGGGACAACCTTTCCTACCGGCCGCACAGCGAGGCCCGGGGCCCGGCGGCGCGGCAGGTGAAGTCGACTGATACACGGCCAGATTCGCAGCGCCGCGCGGCGGGCGACCGCCGGGCCGAGCCGCTCGGGTGAGGCCCGCCGGCCGGCGCACCGGGGAGCCCCCGCCACTTGGCCGGACAGAATCGATCATGCGGAAGCTGTACGGGTGAAACCTGTGCCGGAGGTTCCGGATACGCGTGGAATTCGGTCACCATCGACCGACGCGAGGAAGGGAATTCCCGCGAAAGTCCACTCCGGAAAGGAACCCGATGAAACACGACCCGAAACTTCTCGACGCCCAGGTGGACGACATCAGAAAGCTGGTCGGCCAGATCCACGACGAACAGTACTGGGCCGATCTCACCGACTTCTGGCGGCGCCCGGGCTGGACGACTCCGGCGGAATGGGTTCTGGTCTCGGGTCACCTCGAATCGGTGCGGATGATGCTGGAACAGGTACGCCGGACGCAGGAGACCCTGCACGAGGGAGTAAGCGCGGTGGGGGGCTGAGCCCCTGACCACACCCCGTCCGTCCGCCCCTCTGCGCACCTCTCCCCCATCCCTCGCTCACGGAGGACACCGGACATGTCCGAGATCCTGGTCAACACATCCACCGCCGGAATTCAGCAGTTCCCGACGGTCACCGAACTGTTCGGTACGCACTATCTGGTCTGCTGGAGCGATTTCCAGGACGGCACGGTAAAAGGCCAGGCCTTCCGGGCGGACGGAACTCGGGCCGGTACGGAATTCGTCGTCAACGAGCCCGGTCCCGAGTCACGGCGGCGCATTCTCCCGGCCGCCGACAACACCGGCATGGGACCGGTGGTGGTCTGGATCGAGGTACCCGCCGAGCCCGGCGGGCGCCGGGTGAAGGCACAGCGGCTCGACCAGTCGCGGCAGCGGCTGGGCGCGGAGATCGCGGTGAGCACCGACGACGTCGACCCGGAGCACCGTCCCACGGTGGCCTCGCTGCCCGACGGGGGCTTCCTCGTGGTCTGGGTCGGCTCGGCTCAGGAACGGCGCGTCCGGGCACGGCGCTACGGTCCGGACGGCGCACCGGTCGGCGCGGAGCTGGCCGTCAACGCCACCGCCGGATTCCACGAACGCCCGGTCGTGACCGCACTGGGCGGCGGCGGTTGTGTCGTCGCCTGGGTCGGCGCACCCGGCGTCGGCGGCGGCCGCGCGGTCTTCAGGATCTTCGCGTCCGACGGGACCCCGGTGACCGGCGAGGTCAAGCCGAACCTCGCCGGCTTCCTGGGCCGCAGCAGCAAGCCCGCCGTCGCTGCACTGCACAAGCCCTACGTCGGCCCCGACGGACAGCTCGCCTTCCGCAGCCACTTCGCCCTCGCCTACGTCCGCGCCGTCTCCGAGGACACCTCCAAGGTCTACTCGGCGGTCTACGACGGCGACGGCGTCGAGCAGGTCCTGCCGCTGCCCGCGTCCGAGGGGACCGGTATCACCTGCGACGATCCGACGGTGGCCACCCTGTCGAACGGACGCGTCCTGGTGGCCTGGACGCAGAAGAACGCGGGCGCCGCGGTCCCGAGCGTCCGGGCACGGATCGTCTCCGACGAGTTCGGCGCCATCGGCGGCGAGGTCACGGCCGAGTCGGGCACGGCGGCCGACCGCTTCCAGGTACGGGCCGCGGCCGTCTTCGACGGCGGGGAGGGCAATACGGCCTTCCTGACCTGGGCCGACCGCGCGGGAGCGGCCGAGGACCCCTCGGAGTTCGCCGTCCGCGGCCGTCTCCTGACCGTGGCCGCCCAGGACTTGTTGCCGTAGTGACCTGAGTCGGAGACGCGTCGGCAGTAGGCGACCGCAAAGGCCGGGCACCCCGCCGGGAGGCGGGGCGCTCCTCCTCGGCCTCGGCTACTCCGCCCGCTGCTGCAGCTGTTCGGCGAGTTCGCTCCACGCGGCCGCGCAGCTACGGGCCAGGTCGGCGACCTCCGGGGCCCAGTGGCAGGGCAGGCCGCGGCCGAGGGTCTCCAGGCCGTCGCCGTCGACGGAGTAGTGGTGCAGCCAGCGCAGCGCGCGGCGGCCCGCCTCGTTGAGCCGCAGGGAGGGGTCCTCGCTCAGCTTGGCGAGGAGCTTCTGCCGGTCCACGCCGACGGGGACCCGCTCGGTACGGGCCGGGGCGGGCTGCGGGCGGCGCCGGTTCGCGGCGGCCGGGTCGCGGTCCTGCTTGCGGGTGTTGCGGTAGCGGCTGGGCACCGGGTCCTCGCCGCGGGCGATGCGCTGGCGTACGTCCCGCACCGTGGCCGGGGACAGTCCGGTCGCCCTGGCCACCTCGCGCAGCCCCGCCTCGGGCCGGTCCAGGAACATCGCGGCGGCGCGGCGGCGGCGCTGGCCGCTGTCGAGCGGGCGTACCCGGCCGTCCCTGCCGAGCCGGGTGGCCGAGGGCGCGGTGTCCGTGACCGAGCGGATCCGCGAGACGGTCTTGTCGGAGATGCCGGTGGCGGCGGCGACCGCGCGGTCCGACCACTGCGGGTGGGTCAGGATGATCCGCGCCGCGGCGGCGGCCCGGTCGGCGCGGGACAGCGGCAGCCCGTGCGTGACGTTGACCTTGACCGACAGGACAAAGGCGGCGGCCTCGTCGCAGTCGAGCAGCCGGGCGTCGATCTCGTCCTGTCCGTTGAGCTGGGCGGCGCGCACCCGGTGCACGCCGTCGATGACGCGCATGGTGGCGCGGTGCACGGTGATGGCGGGCAGCGGGCGCCCGGCTCCGGCGAGCAGTCGTACGTGGTCCTGGTCCTCCCCGTTCAGGCGCGGAGAGTCCGCGAGAGCAAGGGAGTTGATCCGTACACGAGTGACAGGGTGCGATTCGATCCAGATGGCCGACGACTCGATCTCGTCCAGATCGACTGCCGGGGGAGTCAACTGCTCGGCCAGAGACAACATGCACCTCCTGACAGCAATTCGGAAGCGGAATCCAGTTCCGGTAGCGATATTAGAGGCGAGCCCGATCACAGTGTCAACAGCGGGGCCGAGAGGCCGGATTGGGCCCTGTCGAGTTCCGGCCAAGGTGTGAAGCTTTTTGGCAACGCCATCAACTCATCCTTCTCACCAGGGAATTGAGATTCCGGATGTGTCCGTTCCGGCAACGGCGGACCAATACCGGGCGGCGCACCCGTACCGTGGGATGGCCCCGCACCACGCCTGCCGTGCGGCGATGGCCGACACCACCTCCCCGCGGCCCGCCCTCCCCGTGTCACATACGCTGCGTCACAGCCGTCATTCCCATGACGGGACACGAGCCGCGATGAGGTGACCGGTGAACAAGGGCGACTGGCCGACGCTCGCGGAGGAGTTCGAGGCGCACCGGAGTCATCTGCGAGCGGTGGCCTACCGGATGCTCGGGTCCGCGGCCGAGGCGGAGGACGCCGTACAGGAGTCCTGGCTGCGGCTCGGCCGCGCGGACACCACCGATGTGGAGAATCTCGGCGGCTGGCTGACCACCGTGGTCGGCCGCATCTGCCTGGACATGCTGCGCTCGCGCACCGCGCGCCGCGAGGAACTGCTCGGCGGCCCGCTGCCCGAGCCGGACCCGCACACGGGCGGAGCCGGGGATCTCCCTCAAGACCCGGTGCGCGAAGCCGAGTTGGCCGACTCGGTGGGCCGGGCGATGCTCATCGTCCTGGACACCCTCACCCCCGCCGAACGGCTCGCCTTCGTCCTGCACGACATGTTCGCCGTGCCCTTCGGGGAGGTCGCCACGATCATCGGCAAGTCCCCGGCTGCGGTGCGGCAGCTCGCCAGCCGGGCCCGGCGCCGGGTACAGACCGCCGACACCTCGCCGGACTCGGATCTGCCCCGGCAGCACGCGGTGGTGAGCGCCTTCCTCGCGGCGGCCCGTGACGGACGCTTCGGCGACCTGCTCACGCTGCTCGACCCCGAGGTGGTGCTGCGCGCCGACCCGGTGGCGGTTCCGCCGGGCGCCCTCGCGGAGGTCGTCGGCGCCGAGGCCGTGGCGGGCCGGGCGCGGATGTTCGCCGACCGCGCCCAGGGCTCCCAACTCGCCCTGGTCGACGGCCGGATGGGCATGATGGCCCCGGCGTACGGCGCGCTGACACCCGTCGGCGCCTTCGAGGTGCGGGGCGGACGGATCACCCGTATCGACATCATCGCGGACCCCGCCCGCCTGGCCGCGCTCGATCTGGCGCTGCTGCCCGCCTGACGAACGGCCGCCCCGGACCCGGGCCTCTCCCCCGCCGCCAACGGTGCGCCGGGGGACGCACGCACGCGGGCGGGGCGGCCGAATCCCTTCGCTCCAGGGTCACTTGACACCCGCGCCCGCGAAGAACGACCGGAACCCATATCCGGAATTGACCCCTCCCGCATCCCCGGGAAAGCCTGACCAATTCCCCACCGCGGGCCTGGCGAAATCGGGTAACGTCCCAGCGCGAGGCCACTCCTCACCTTCTTCGGAACAGTTGTGCGGCCATGACGGGTGGCAGCCCTCTGTCCGGAAAGAAGGGTCGCGCTCCTTCATTTCCGACACAGCCGTCTTGTAGGTTCGCCTTCCGTTTCGGGTTCCGACGGCTTTTTTGGCCACCGGGCGGAGCACATGACTCAGGGGGAGAGACATGGCACAGATTTCGTCCGAAACGCTCACGGAATCCGGCATCACCACGCGCCCCGGCCCGGCCGCGCCGCACACCGGCGAGAGCGAAGGCGCCTCGGCGGCGGTGCGCAAAGCCGTGGAGCTCCCCAGCGGGCAGCGGATCCTGGTCGTCGACAACGACGGTGACAGCGCCGAGTCCCTGGTACTCGGACTGCGCAGACACGGCCACGAGGCCGTGAGCGTCAAGGCGGGCGCAGCCGCCCTGACGGCCTTCGAGGACATGGACCTGATCCTGCTCGACCTCGAACTCCCCGACCTGGACGGCCTTGAGGTCTGCGGGGCGATCCGGTCGGTCAGCCGTATCCCGGTGATCATCGTGACCGCCCGCGGCACCGAACTCGACCGGGTGCTCGGACTCCAGGCCGGGGCCGACGACTTCCTGGTCAAGCCGTACGGCTTCCGCGAACTCCTGGCGCGTATCGAGGCGGTCATGCGACGTGTGCAGCAGCAGCCGGAGACCTCCCGGGAGATCCAGCACGGCCCGCTGCGGATCGACGCGAACTCCCGCGAGGTCAGCCTGCACGGCCGGACGGTCTGCCTGACCCGCAAGGAGTTCGACGTCCTGCTGCTGCTCGCCTCGCACCCGGACACCGTCATCCCGCGCAAGCGTCTGCTCCAGCAGGTCTGGGGCGACTCCTGGTCCCGCAGGACCATCGACACCCATGTGAGCAGCCTGCGCGGCAAGTTGGGCAACAGCGGCTGGATCGTCACCGTGCGCGGTGTGGGATACCGACTGGGCGGCGGCGTCTGAGCGTCCGCCCACACGGCGTACGACAACCCGCGAATTCCCGCGTACTGATTTCCGGTTTGCTGTCGATCGCCGACCTCACCGGAAACTCCCACTGAACGCCAGGACAGACGGTCCGGCAAGGCGTTCACAGGCGAAAACCATGACAGGAAGCGGCGATTCCGTTTCCATTTCCCGGTCGCCGCAAGGTGTGCAACAGAGAAATTCCCGCACTTGCACACACCCGAACCCGCTCTCACCTGGAACACGCCTGCCCCGCGCCCCGTTTGCACTCGATCGCCGGACCTCACATCACGTTGCGAGCCGATGTGAGGTCCGTTCATAGTGATGCTCACAGCCCGCTGTGTGCTGCCGTGAGATCAGCCCATAACGACTCTCGCGGCAGCGGCTGCCACACATACACGAGCAAGGGGATTCCTGTGTCGCGATACGACTGGGGTAAAGAGAACGCCCGCATCGAGAAGCTGCGCGCGGTCATCGAGACGGCGCGCGCCGAAGTGGTCAAACACCCCATCTACCACCAGCTCAACACGCTTGAGGACGTCAACACCTTCAACGAGAACCATGTGTTCGCCGTCTGGGACTTCATGTCGCTGCTCAAGAGCCTTCAGCGCAGCCTGACGTGTGTGCAGGTCCCCTGGGTTCCGCAGGGCTCCTCGGAGAGCCGCCGGCTGATCAACGACATCGTCCTGGTCGAGGAGAGCGACGAGCTCGGCGACGGTTTCATCAGTCACTTCGAGATGTACGTCAACGGCATGGCCGAGGCCGGTGCCGACGTCGGCACGATCAACGGCTTCCTGGACCGGATCCGCGAGGGCGAGCGCGTACGTTCCGCCCTGGTCACCGCCGAGGTGCCGACGGCCGCCGCCACCTTCGTCAACGCCACCTGGGACTTCATCGAGACGGCCCCGCTGCACTGCCGTGCCGCCGCCTTCGCCTTCGGCCGCGAGGACCTGATCCCCGAGATGTTCGACCAGGTCATCAAGGTCGACGACCAGGGCGGCAAGCTGGCCACGTTCCGCGAGTACCTGGCCCGCCACATCGAGGTGGACGGCGAGGAGCACACCCCGATGGCGATGGCGATGGTCGCCGACCTGTGCGGCGATGACGAGGCCAAGTGGGAGGAGGCGGGCAACACGGTGACCGCCGCCCTGCGCGCCCGAGTCGCCCTGTGGGGCGGCATCATGAAGGCACTGGAGGCACAACGGGCCTGATCCATCGGCCTGTTGAGCCTTCCGCCCGGAAGGCCCCGCTCGCGAAGCCGCGTACGCACCCACCGCGTACGCGGCTTTTCGCGTGCTGTGCAGGCACGTTGAACGGGTACCCGTACCTCTCCCGATCGGGAAGAAACGGAGGCATAGTATAGGTAAAAACGGAAGGAGGTTCCGCATGAGTTCCACGGGCAAGGACGAGAATCCCACCCCCCCACATCCCCGCCGCCGAGCGGATGCGGAACGCAACCGGGCCCGCGTGCTGAGCGCCGCGCGCGAACTCTTCGCGGAGCGCGGCTCCGAGGTCTCGATGGACGAGGTGGCCCGCCGCGCCGAGGTCGGCATCGGCACGCTGTACCGCCACTTCCCGACCAAGCAGGCCATGGTCCTGGCCGCAGGTCAGCAACGCTTCGGCGAGATCCTCACCTACTACCGCACCACCTGCCGCGACTCCGCCGAACCCCTCGAAGCGCTGCACCTGTTGCTCACCCACATCGCCGAAGTGGAGTCCAGGGACCGGGGGTTCGCGACGGCGGTCACCCAAGGCGCCCTCGGCTCCGCGGGCCCGCGCAGCCCCCTGCGCGAGGACCTGGAAGCGGAACTGATGTCACTGATCGGCAAGGGCCAGTCGGGCGGCACCATCCGCGGGGACGTCCAGGGCTCCGACATTCTCGCCCTCACCTGCGGCCTGACCTCGATCGTGCACCACCGCAGCGGGGACTGGCACCGCTACATCGACATCGTTCTCGACGGCCTCAAGCCCGCCCCGTAGACGGCGGGAAGCGGAAGGGGACGGCGAGCACCGAGAGAGCGAAAGCGGCGCGGGCGCCGAAGAACTTCCGGAGGCCGACAGGGCCACCGCATCGGGAACGCCCTTATGAAAAGCGGAAGTTGAGTATGCGGGTGCGGGTGCGGGTGCGGGTGCGGGTGTGGGTGCGGGCCCTCAGGCCCCGACCGCGATCTCGGCACGTACGCGCGTGCCGTAATCGCTGCCGTCCACCTCGCAGGCGACCGCGTAGGCGTCGACCAGGCGGAGCCCGCGGCCGCACGGGACGTTCGCGTCCTGGCTCGCGCGGCGGGCGCCCTCACGGCGCTTCCAGCGGCCGTCGTCGTCGACATGGATGGTGAGGGAACAGTCGCCGCGCACGATCCGCAGGGTGACATCGCGACTGCCACTGTGCAAAAGGACGTTGGTCACGAGTTCCGTGACGATGACGCAGGCCGCTTCCTCGGCGTTGCCGGGCAGGTCCCACTGCCGGGAGGTGTCCCTGGCGAACCGTCGCAGCAGTGGGACCGCTTCGGCACTCACCGGCATCGAACACAGCGCCTCGGTGACCCTGGCAACTCGCGCCCGGGCCGCGAGGCCGGTGAGGGCGGCGAGCGGTCCGGGGTTCTTGACGGTGCTCATGCGTTGCTCCAGATCTCCTGACCGGGGTGAGTCGGGATGGTGGATACACGCGCTGACGGCGTCGGCCTGCTTGCTCTGGCACCCGGTCGATGGAGAGGCCGGACCGCCTTGTGGGGAGACGGTCCGGACGCTCACCGACCGCGTCCGGATTCCTCGTGAGGCCCCGGACACGTACCTGGGGGGTGGTGCGATCCACCATCGGGGCTGGCCGTAGGGGCACACAATCAGGGACACTGAACTACGGATACGCAAACAACTCCCGACCCGGCAGGTGTCGCGACCGTGCCGTACGCGCACCCTGCCGAGGTGCCGTGCACCGCACGCCGCCAAGCACAACCGCTCGGTCGGACAGGACCATGAGCAGGGGCGTGATCGCGCGGTGACCGGCAGTGATACTACCGCAGGTAGCCGACTGCGCCACCTGCTGGTCTCGCAGAGCTCCGAACCCAGGATCGCGCTGGTCGCGGGGCGGGCCGGGACGGGCAAGACGCGCCTGGTGGAACGGCTCCTCGAACTGCCCCAGTCCCGCGCCCGGTCGGCACTCGTCCTCGCCTTCACCGCCTCCGGCGAGGCGGTGAAGCGCGTCGAACGCCCGCTCGTACGTAGTACCGCCGCCACTACGTCCACCCCTCCCGCGACCGCGGACGCGAACCACCCGCGCACGGCGACCCACCGGACGGACAGGTCGGACCAGAGAGCGGAATACGGCACAGAACGGGCGGACCGGGCAGACCGGTTGGAACACCTCGATCGCCCGGACCGTGTCGACCGCATGGACCGTGTCGACCGCACGGACCGTCCGGAGCGCGCAGACCGTCCGGACCGCACGAGCGGGACGGAACCCAGACCCTGCATACCCGGCGCCCGTACGGAGACCTTCGCACCGGACGCCACCCCCGCCGCGCCCCACACCGCGACCACGACCGCCCCCACTCCGCCGTCGCCCGCGACCCTCGGCGCGCTCGCCGCGCTCGGCGACCTCGCCGCCGCCACCGACCCCGTCCTCCTGGTGGCCGAGGACGTGCACCGCGCCGACCCCGCCGCCCTCGCCCTCCTCACCAGGCTACTGACAAAACCGCCCGCCGGACTCGTCGCGGTACTCACCTACCGCCCGGAGGAACTTCCCGAGCCGGGGCTGCCGCTCGGCGGCCCCGTCGACTACCCGGCCGAGGCGGCGGTCATCCGGATCCCCCTCGAACCGCTCACCGAGGAACAGATCGCCGCATACGCGGCGGAAGTGCTCGGTGCGCACCGGTGCAGCGCCGAGTTCACGGCGCGGCTGCACCAGCGCTCCGGTGGCGTGGCCCAGGTCGCGGCGGACCTGCTGCGCGCGCTCGACGACGGTGGCAAGGAACCGTACGGCGCCGCCGAAGTGGACGCGGTGGGGGTCCCGGTGCGCCTGGCCGAACTGATCGCGGGCCGCATCCGCGCGATACCCGCCGAGCACCGCCCCGTGGTGTGGGCGGCGGGCGTGCTCGGCGAGCCCGCCCCGGCGCACGAACTGGCCGCCGTCGCCGGAGTGCCCCTGGAGACCGGACGGGCCGGGCTGCTCGCCGCCGAGGCGGCCGGGGTGCTGCGCGAACTCGACCGCGGCCGCTACGGATTCGACGTACCGCTCGCCGCGCACGCGGTGCACGACCTGCTGCCCGGCACGGTGCGCGAGGACATGCACCGCAGGGCCGCCCGTACGCTCGGCCGCCGCCAGCCGGTGCCCTGGGCCCGGCTCGCGCGGCACCACCGGCACGGCGGGCGCACCCGGGACTGGCTGCGCGCGGTGGAGCGCGCGGCCGAGCAGTACGCGGCGGGCGGCAGGCACATGGACGCGATCGTCCTGCTCGACCGCACGCTCTCGGCGACCGGCATCCCCCAGCACCATCGGGTGAAACTGGCCCTGCTGCTCGCCCGCAGCGCGGTCATCGCGCTGCGTGTGGACGAGACGGTCGGCGTGATGCGGCACATCGTCGAGGATGTCGACCTGCCCACCGAGGTACGCGGCGAGATGCGCCTGGACCTCGCCCTGCTGCTGTCCAACACGGTCGGCCTCGGCGAGGGCGGACGGGCCGAACTCACCCAGGCCGCCGAGGAGTTGGAGTCCCGTCCGGATCTCGCGGCGCGCGCCATGTCCGCACTGGCCATGCCGTACTGGCCCGGCCCGCCGCTGGAGGCCAACCTCCGCTGGCTGGAGCGGGCCGAGGAAGCCGCCAAGGAGAGCGGCAACCTCGCGGTACAGATGGCCGTCGCCGCCAACCGGGCCACCGTCATGCTCAACATCGGCGCTCCGGGCGCCTGGCAACTCGTCGAGCAACTCCCCCGGGACACCGAGGAGTTGGCGGCGCGCCAGCAGGTGGCGCGCGGCGTGGTCAACGCCGCCGACTGCGCGTACTGGCTCGGTGAGTACGCCACGGCGGACGCGCTGCTCGCCGAGGGCCGCGAACTCGCCTCCCGCACCGGCGCCTCGGGCGCCCACCGGACCGGCCGCAGTACCGAACTGCTGCTGCGGATGGCCACCGGCCAGTGGGCGGCTCTCAGCGAGCACGCGACGGCGTACGCGATCGAGGTCGGCGAGGACCATCTCGCCGCCGTGGACGCCAACTTGGTACGGGCGCTGCTCGCGTTGGCCCGCGGCGACTGGAGCACCTGCTTCGAACTCCTCACCGGCAACGCCGTGTCGAACGAGGAGAGACCCGTACCGCTGGGCGCCGCCGCCTCGGCACTGCGGATCCGGCTCGCACTGGCCCGGCGGGAGCCGGAGGCAGCGGCCGAGGAAGCCGAGCTGGCCTGGGGACGGCTGCGCGCCAAGGGCGTCTGGGCCTGGGCGGCCGACCTCGCGCCCTGGGCCGTGGAGGCCCAGGCCCTCACCGGTCGGCGCGAGCGGGCCGCCCAGTGGGTGACCGAGTTCGCCGAGGGCGTCGAGGGCCGCCCGGTCCCGGTCGCCACCGCCTCGCTCGCCCGCGCCCGGGCCGCGCTCGCGGAGAGCGCCGAGGAACACGTCACCGCCGCCGAGCTGTTCCGCGAGGCCGCCGAGTCCTACGAAGCACTGCCGCGCCCGTACGAGGCGGCGCTCGCCCGCGAGGCGGCGGGCCGCTGCGCGCTGGCGGCCGGGGGCCGCGAGACGAGCCGCGGGGTGGACGAACTGACCGCGGCGGCAAGGGTGTTGGACGACCTCGCCGCAGTCTGGGACGCCGCCCGGGTACGCGCGACCCTGCGCACCAACCACCAGGCCCCCGACCGCCGCCCGCCGGGCCGCCCCGGCTACGGCGACCGCCTCTCCCCGCGCGAACGCGAGGTGGCGGTACTCGCGGGCCGTGGCCTGACCAACCGCGAGATAGCCGAGACGCTGCACCTGTCCTCCCGCACCGTCGAACAGCATGTGGCGCGTGCCCTGCGCAAGCTCGGTGCGCATTCGCGACAGGACTTGGCCCAGGCGGCGGAGGCCCAGGGGCCCGAGCAGGGCCAATAGGGCTCGTAGGGCTCGTAGGGCTCGTAGGGCCTCTCGTTCGGATCTTGCCGGGGGGCGGCTGGATCTTGTCGGTGGCCGGCGCCCGAGCGGATCAGGCGGGGAGCAGGCGCAGGGTGAGGCCCAGTCGGCCGGGGCGCTCCTCCGTACTCACCAGCGGGGCGTTGATCCGTCCGGTCTCCACGCACAGGAAGTGGCGGTGGTCCTCGTCGGTCAAGTCGCCCATGGAGGCGGCCAGTTCGGCGCCGGGGTTCCAGACCACGACATCGCTCGCCCCACGGTGCGCGAGCTCGACGACCCGGCCGAGGGCCTCGTCCCTGAGCAGGCTGACGTCCTCCGGCTCGGTGTAGACCCGCTCGATGTGGTCCGCGGGCACCACCGTGCCGTCGACGTCGGACACGTCCACCGCCAGCAGGTTGTCGCGGTAGCTCCCGCCGAGACCGGAGACCTCCGCCTTGCCCAGGGCGCCGACCGCCAGATAGGTGTGCAGCGCGCCCGTACTGCTGTGGTCGCCCTGCGCCTCCAGCTCGATGTCGCACGTCGCGCCGAGCACGATCCGGATGCTCAGGGTGAACTCGTGCGGCCAGACCTCACGCGTCTTCTCCGAGGCCTTCAACTCCAGGGCCAGCAGGACCCCGCCCTCCCTCTCCTCGTGCGCCACGAGGTCCCAGTCGAGGAGGCGGGCGAAGCCGTGCGAGGGCTTCGCGGCGGGACCGAACCACGGCCAGCACAGGGGCACCCCGCCCCGGACGGGCTTCCCGGCCTGCCAGGTGTTCCGCTCGCCCAGCCACAGGCCCGGCGCGGATCCGGCGGGTTGCCAGGCGAGCACCTGGCCGCCCTGGAGGCTGACCGCGCCCCGGACACGCGGGTGGTCGACGACCAGGACCGGGATCTCGCCGAGCAGGCGGCGGGTCACCGAAGGCGACAGTTCTTCGATGACGGGCAGGGCGGAGAGTGCGTCGTTCATACCGGCGACTCTTCAGAAGCGGCAGAGGAGAGTCAAGCCGGACCCAACCCCGCTTGGACAGGGCGATCAGACAGGCAGCTCGAAGACGATCTCGCGCCCGTCCCGCTCGTCCCACTGCTCGCCGACCTTCTCGAACCCGAAGCCCGAAATCGTCGCCAACGAGGCGGTGTTGTCGGGCCTGATGGTCACCCGCAGCTTTCTGACGAGGGGTTCGGCGGTGGCCCGGTCCAGGAACGCGGTCAGGATGGCCCGCGCATAGCCCTGCCGCCGGTGTTCAGGGACCACCGAGTACCCCAGTTCCACCATGCCCGCCCCGTCCGGCGGCCCATGGAACCCGGCGTACCCCACGACGTCGCCCCCCGGTTCGTCCACCACGATCTGCGTGATCCACCCCGCGCACGCCGGGTTCGCGGCCAGCTGATCGAGCCGGTACTGCCACACCCACCGCGCGTCCTCGGTGACGAAGAACTCGGTCAGAGCGACACCCGCTTCCCTACTGGCACCGGCCAGGTCGTGGTTCAGCAAGGCGGTCATGGTCTCCCGCGACAGCTCGACGAAGCCCACGGACTTCGGGCTCGTGGGGGCGGGAGTGGGGCGCGCGGCGGCGTTGTCTGTGTCTGTCACAGGGCGAATCGTCATGGCGAGCCCCGGACGTGTCCAACCGATTTCGCGCGGACCGGCCATTCCCGGTCGGCTCACGAGCGCGGGTCCCTGCCCTCCGGGCCCCGCACGGCTGCCTCCGTACGAAACCTCGCCCAGACCGTCTTGCCGATCGGCACCCGGGGATGGTGACCGAAGTCCTCGGCGAGCGCGGCGACCAGAGCGAGCCCACGTCCGCTCTCGTCGTCCTCGCCGGCGCACACGGGCCGCGGCACCCGCTCCGAGGCATCGGACACCTCAAGGAGCAGCCCGTCGAGCTCCTCGGTCAGCCGTACTTCGAAGAGCCGATCCCGAACTCGCCCGTGCCGTACGGCATTTGTGGCCAGCTCACTCACGGCGAGCACGATCCGGTCGGTGTCGCACTGTCCGTAACCCCAGGCGCGCAGGGTCTTTTCGGACTGATGCCGAGCGAGGGCCACGGCTTTCACGGAGGTGGTGAACTGCATGTACCACTGCCCGAAGTCCCCCTCCACCGGCACCGAATCCCCTGCTGACCGCACGTACGACTCCCTTGGCAACCACCTCAACTCCCCTTCCCCGCACACCGTTTCCGCCACGGGCAACCGCCCGCCGAGCATCGCCATCCAACCCACAACCTCTCTCTGTGTAGCAATTCGCTCACAGCTTGAAGTCACTCGGCGTAGTCTCGCCAGGGGGCGGGGAGTGACATCGGTTCCGTCGCGAGGGAGTTGGCACATGGGCAGCAAGTACGGCGACTGGCTCAAGGAACAGCGCGAGGCAGCGGGTCTGACGCAGCAGGAGCTCGCGGATCGCGCGATCATGACCCGTTCGCACATCTCGCACATCGAGGCGGGGCGCAGGGTTCCGTCGAAGGACGACGCGAAGCGGCTGGACAGGGCGTTGAACACGGGGAATGTGTTGCAGACGTTTCTACCGCGCACCGACGTCGTGATCGCCGACTACTTCGAGTCGGCGCTCGAACTCGAACAACAGGCAACGGTGATCCGGGAGTTCGCGCCGTCTCTGGTCCCGGGCATTCTTCAGACGGAGCCCTACATGCGAGGTGTCATCGGCGCCGTCTTCCCTCCATGGAGCGCTGAGGAGTGCGACAAGCTGGTGGTCACTCGACTCAACCGGGCGAAGATTCTTACCGACCCGACCACTCCCATGGTGTGGGCGCTTCTGGACGAAGCAGTGCTCCGCCGCCCGGTCGGTGGTCCGGAGGTCATGCTGGAGCAGATCCAGCACCTCATCGGTCTGGCCGAGTCAGGGCGAGTGCGGATTCACGTGCTTCCCCTCGGCCTTGGCGTTCACTCTCTGCTGCCAGGAATGCTGTCCCTGATGTCGTTCGAGGACCAGCCACCGGCCGCCTACACAGAGGGGCTCTACACAGGGACGCTGCACGATTCCCCGGCTATTGTCGAACAGTTGCAGGGGACCTACGACCTGGCCCTGGGCGACGCTCTGCCGATCAAGGAATCGCTTGCTCTCATGCGAGCAGCGGCGAAGGATTACGGACACCATGACTGAGCACACGCTTCCCCAAGCCTCCGCCCTCGGCGGCTGGCGCAAGTCGACCTACAGCGACGGAAACGGCGGCAGCTGCCTAGAGGTCGTCGACACCCACCCCACCGGCATCCCCGTACGCGACTCCAAGAACCCCAACGGCCCCGCACTCTGCTTCACCACCGGCACGTGGGGCACCTTCGTCTCCGCGGTGAAGGCCGACCGCCTCGCCCGCTGAGCGGCGTACCGCCCTTCCGCCGCCCCGCGTACGGCGCCGTCCGCCCTCCGACGAGGATGGGCACGGTCCGCCCGTCCGGGGCGGCGGCTTCAAGGAGCACCCGTGCGCCGCATCCGAGCAGTGACAGCCCTCGTCGTCGTCCCGCTGTCGGTTCCGGCCATGCAGGGCTGCAACCCGCACCAGTACGACTCCGTCCCCTCGGTCACGGATGTCCGCAGCTCCGAACTCACCGGAACCTGGCGGGGGTTGGACGGTACGCGGGTCGTACTGAAGGCCGACGGCACAGCGGAGGTGGCGCGCCTCGACGGCCAGGAGTTCGACTTCGACGAGGGCTGGCGCCTGTCCGGAACCGGGACGTGGCGGCTCACGGATAGGCCGTCGGGCTGGGGTGACGGGCAGCATGTCTCCCTGAAGGTCACGCGGCGGACCGCAGCGGAGACCCGGGAACCGGAGGACGGCGAGCCGCGCGCGAGCCAGGATGGCGAGCCCGCCCCGAAGGCGTACACGTGGACGCTGGAGATGGAACGCGGCGAAAAGGGCCTGCGCCTCTTCTTCCTGTTCGGGGATCCCGACTCGCGCAGCTACTACGTTCTGCAGAGGGCGGGCTGACGCGTTCGGCGAGAAGCACGGCTCGCGCGGTCGGGAAGACGCCGCCCATCGGCTCCTGTCGGTGGCTCCCCATATCCTCGGACGCGTGATCGAAACCGAGCGGCTCATTCTGCGACCTCTGGGGACCGCGGACGCCGACCTCTTCGTCGAGTTGCATGCCGACCCGAGAGTCAATCGCTTCGTCGGGGCCTACTCCCGTCAACAAGCCCTGGAACGACTCGCCTTGATCGAGCGGCAGTGGTCCGAGCGCGGGCACGGCCTGTGCGCGATCGAACTCAGGTCGACCGGGGAATTCGTGGGCCGCAGCGGCTTGCAGTACTGGGAGCAGTTCGACGAAGTCGAGCTGGGCTGGACCCTCCGTGCGGAGCACTGGGGGCACGGATACGCGACCGAAGCCGCACGAGCCTGTCTCGACTGGGGCTTCGCCACGCTCCAAGAGGACTACTTCACGGCTCTCATACGACCGGGCAACGAGCCGTCGGTGAAAGTGGCCGAGCGCCTTGGCTTCTCCCCACGGCGTCAGGACGAGGTCATGGGGAACGCCGTCACGGTGTACGCGTTGGATCGGCCCCGCTGACCGGTCCGTCGTCACGGCGAGGCGCGCCGCAGCCGACCGTTGGCCAGTCCGGCGCCCCGACGCCCGGAACTGGACGGGGCACCCGGCGGGACGCTTGCTTCGCAATTCGTCGGGGCACTTCGCGGTCCGGGGCGGCAGAGCCGGGCGACATCAGCCGTCCCTCTCGGGACGGCTACCGCCGCTCGGCCCGCTCCACCTGCCGCGGCCTCGCCGTCGCACCGACGCAGGCGCCGATGAACCAGAGCGCCGCCGCCACAGCACTGGCCGTCGCACTGTCCGAGGCATGCAGCGACCAGGCCCAGGGCTCCGGTGTGTTGTCGCTGTCCACTCCGAGGAGCAGCGTCGGGCCGAACATGCCGAACGGGAGCAGCCAGGCGAGGCCGCTGCCGAAGAGACGGGCGCTGATCAGGGCGAGGCCGAGGTAGCCGACGGCGTTGCGGGCCGCGGCGACCGCCACGTCTGCGCTCACTCCGCCTGCCAGTGGCAGCACGCTCAGGCCGACCGCCAGGGCCAGCAACAGCACCAGGTACACGCTCCGGTGGCGGTCCATCGGCTGGGCCGAGGTCTGCTCCAGATCGGCCATGGGCGAGAAGAGCGTCGCGGCCAGGAGCACGGCATGGGCGAGTGGGACGACTTCCGCCATCGGCACGCTGAAGTCCACCAGGTAGCGGAACTCGGGCACTGCCACGCGCTGCCCCGCGAAGGCGGTCGCCGCCAGCGCGATGACCAGTGCCGCCGCGGCTGCCCGGGGCAGGCCGCGGCAGCGTACGAAGGCGGAAGCGGCGGCCAAGTGCGGGCGGAGGCCGAGCACTTGGCGGGGGCGCTCCGTCACAGACTGAGGGCCGGGCATCCGACGGGGCGAGGGGTTCTCCGTCACGGGCTGAGGGCGGGACGTCCGGCCGGGCGAAGGGTTCTCCGTCGCGGGCTCCGCTCGTCGAGGTCGGTCCACAGGGTCGTTCACCTCGGCAACTCAGGGACGGGACGGCAGTCCCTGATCCGCTCGGCGGCCCGCTCGATCCAGGTGTCCTGCTCGGCGCGCGGGAGGCTGGTGATCCGGTCGAGGGCGCGGCCGAATCTGTCGCCGTAGTACTCGCCGGGGGCTCCGAGACGGGCGCGTACGGCGGCCTCGAAGAGGAAGGTGTCGGGGTAGCCGCCGGTCTCCTTGAGCACGTGGGGTGCGCAGTTGGGCGGTTCGGGTTCGGGAAGTGCCGCCGTGTACAGGGCGTCGGTCAGGCCTTCCTGGGTCTGTGCCGGTGTCATCAGGGGCAGTTCGGCGGTGTGGCCGCGCGGGCGGGTGAGGCCGCTGGCGTAGAACCGCCGGTTCAGGCCCTCCAGTGAGCCGAGTCCCGAGTCGAGGGTGTCGACCGCGGCACGGGCCGTCGGCAGCAGGTGGCGGTCCTCCGGCCACAGGCACACCTTGCTACGACCGCTCGCGGCGCAGAGCGGCTGGGCGGGCTGGGGCTTGCGCACCGCCCAGTACGAGTCGGGCGTCGGGGTCCGGAAGGCCACCAGCGTGCTGCCCGCGACCAGCGCGACCAGCGCGAGCGCTCCGGCGGCGAGGGGCCGTGGGGCCAGGGCGGCGCGGCGCCACAGTCCCGGCAGGGCGGTGAGCAGGAGGGCGAGTGCCAGGCACCAGACGACGGCGATCAGCATGCGGGACCGGTTCGGCTCGAACTCCGAGCTCCAGAACTCGTCTATCGCCGGGAACAGTTTGTCCAGAGCGGTGTTCGGGACGAACGCCACGCAGACGAAGAAGCCGTACCAGAGGATCCCCGCGAAGGGTGCGACCGCGCGTGAGGGGAACGCCGAGCCGATGGCGACCCCGAGGGCGATCTGCACGCCCATCATCGCGGCGCCGAGCAGCAGCGGTGTCCAGGACGGTTCGCTGACGTCACTGACCGAGGCGGTCCGCGAGAAGGCGAGGGCGATGAGCACGGCGTAGGCGATCAGTGCCCACAGCCAGACCGCGAACCACTGCAACAGCGCCTGCGCCCAAGCACTTTGGGCTGCGGTGTCGGCCCAGACCCGGGTGCGGTGGCGGAAGGCACGGCCCGCTCCCCAGGCCGCCGCCGCGCTCATCGTCGAGCCCATCACGATCACCGAGTAGAGCTGGACCTGGAGACTGGTCTGGGTCCACCAGCCGATCCAGTCGCTCTGCTCCGGGTCCTCGGCGGTGAAGTAGTAGATACCGATCGCGCACATCAGGGCGGCGGCCCATTTCGCCTCGCCGCGCCGCATCTCGGTGAGCAGCAGGCGCATCAGCGCACCGTCCCGGGTCCGGCGAGATGCAGGTATCCGGCTTCCACGGCGCCGCCGTCGACTTCCGTGACTGCCTCTTCTCCACCCGCCTCTTCTCCGCCCGCCCCTTCCGTACTCGCCTCGGCCTCGGCCTTGCTGCGGGGCAGGGCGCACAGTTCGGCGACCGTGCCCGTGAAGCGGACCGTCCCGTCGAGCAGTACGGCCACCCGGTCGCACACCCCCGCGACGTCCTCGGCCAGATGTGTGCTCATCACGACCGCACAGCGTTCGCTCAACTCCCGTATCAGGGACCGGAATCCGACCCGCTGGGCGGGATCCAGTCCTACCGTCGGTTCGTCGAGGAGCACCAGCGAGGGCTCGTTGACCATGGCCTGGGCGATACCGGCCCGGCGCAGCATGCCACCGGACAGGGCGCCCATCCGGCGGTCGGCGTACTTCTCCATCTCCACCAGGCGCAGTGCCGCCAGGGCACGTTCACGGCGCTTGGCGGCGGGCACCTTGCGCAGCCAGGCGGCGTACTCGGTGAACTCCAGGACGGTGAAACGGGGGTAGAAACCGAAGCTCTGCGGCAGCACCCCGATCCGCTGTCGCAGCCGCCGCACCCCCGCACGGCCCGAGGCCGCTTCGCCGAGCAGCGTGACCGCGCCCGACCTGGGTCTGGTCGCGGTACTCAACAGGGACAACAGGGTGCTTTTTCCGGCCCCGTTGGGCCCCAGCAGGCCGGTGACCCCGGCGGGGAAGTCGAGTGAGACGTCGTCGAGGGCGCGCGTGGACCCGTAGGTGACCGACACGCCCGCCACCGCCGCGACCGGCTGGTCGTCGGTCTCGGCAGCGCTGTGGGGGGAGGACACGTGATTCCCGATCAGCTCTGCGCGTCCGCGGCCGCGCCCTCATCCGCGCCCGCGTCCACGGCCGCCGACTTGGGCTTCCTTACCGAGATGTTGCCCATCAATCCCCCTGAAAGCAGGACTACTTGGTCGTTGATCAAGCTATCCGAGGGGGTGGGGATCCGCTGACGCAGGGGTCAGTTGTAGGCGTGGTCACTCGGAGGCGCGGGCGACTCCAACTCCCCATCCGTACAAGAGACATAGGGACACCGAGACACAGGGGAACAGGCCCCAGGGCCCCAGGGCCCCAGGAGCACCGGAAAACACCGAGACGCCCGGCGCAGGGGGCAGCCGGGCGTCTCGGTCGGGTTGTACGAGTCCCCACCCCCGCACAACCCGGTTCAGCGGATCCGTCAGCAGGTGGCGCCCGCGCGGATCTTCTTGCGGTGCAGGAAGTAGTCGTCGACGATCTTGCTCACGCAGGAGCCGCCGCGGCCGTAGGCCGTGTGGCCGAGGCCCTCGTAGGTCAGGAGCATGCCCTTGGGCAGCTGCTTCGCCAGGCTCCGGGCCTCGTGGTACGGGGTGGCCGGGTCGCCGGTGGTGCCGATGACCAGGGCCGGGGCCATGCCGGGGGTCTTGGCGCGGTGCGGCTTGGTGGTGCCCTTGGGCCAGTTGCGGCAGCTCATCTCGTCGACGATGGACTGGGTGCCGAAGACGCCGGCCTTGCGGTGGGCGCCGCCGAGCGCCTTCCAGTACGCCCCCGGGTCCTTCGGGTGCGGTATGTCCAGGCAGTTGATGGCGAGCAGGGCGTCGCCGCTGTTGTCCTCCGCCTTGGCAGCGGCCCGCGCCGCCGTCCGTTCCATCGTCCGTGCCGCCGTCCGTGCCGTCTCCGTCTCGGGTTCCTCACCGTCGGAGAGCTTCTGGAGCTTGGTGCCGTCGCCCTGGTCGTAGGCCTCCCACAGGGCGTCGGACAGGCCCTCCCACTGGTCCTCGGGCGAGTACATGGCGTCGGTGATCACACCGTGCAGGGTCTGGATGTCGACGGTGGTCTCGGAGCCCTGGACCGGCAGCGGCTCGGCCTCGACGTCGCGGTAGAGGGTGTCGACGACGTCGCGTATCTCCTCCGGCGTGGTGCCGGGGCAGCGGTCGCCCGCGAGGTCGGGGCAGAACTGTGCGTAGTCGTCGATGGACTTGGCGAAGGCGGTGCCCTGACTCAGCGCGCGCTGCTGCCAGTTGAGGCTCGGGTCGACGGCGCCGTCCAGGACCATGGTGCGCACCCGGTGCGGGAACAGTTCGCCGTAGGTGGTGCCGAGGCTCGTACCGTAGGACCAGCCGAGGAAGTTGATCTTCTTGTCGCCGAGTACGGAGCGCAGGACGTCGACGTCGCGCGCGGCGTCCGGGGTGCCGACGTGGCGCAGTACCTCGCCGGTGCCCTTGCGGCAGTTCTTCGCCTCCGCGTCGGCGCCCGCGAGCGCGGTCCGCCGCTCCTGCGCGTCGTCCGGGTAGAGGGTGGGGGCACTCGCCTCGCCGCCGCCCGAACCCCCTTCCTTCCAGGGGCACTTGATGGCGGGCTTGCTGCCGCCGACGCCGCGCGGGTCGAAGGAGACCACATCGAAGCGGGCACGCACCTTCTTGCCGAAGGTGGTGATGGTGCCGCCCTTGAGGTCCTCGACTCCGGAGGCGCCGGGGCCGCCGGGGTTGTAGACGATGGCGCCGATGCGCTTCTTCCTGTTCTCGGCCGGGTGCTTCACCAGCGGCAGCGTGAAGGTCCTGCCCTTGGGCTTCTTGTAGTCCATGGGGACCTTCAGCGAGGCGCACTGCAAGCCGTCGCCGCAGTTCTTCCAGCGCGGCTTCTGGTTGTAGAACTTCTGCAGCTTCGCGGAATGCGCGGGGTCGTTGTCGGCCCCGGCCGAGGCGACCTGGCAGGCGGTGAGCAGCAACGAGCCGGAGGCGGCGAGGGCCACGAGCGTGGCGGTACGCCGTCGAACGCCGAAGATCATGTGAGGGACTCCGTCGAAGGTGTGAGGGATGCCCACACCCTGGCGGGAGGAACCTGAGGAAATGCTGAGTGGCCGGGGGCCGCCGCGGACGGCCTGCGGCCGGATGTCCGGGTTTTGGACCTATGGGCCGGTCCGGGTGCGACATGAATCACAGGGCGGCGGGAGCGGGGGAATCATCCCGTCCGCGCTCGCGGTCGCGAAGGAGCACGGCCCGCCGTCGCTTCCGTCGCTCACTCGGAGCCCTGTGCCGCCTCCAAGCGGTAACCGACCCCGCGTACCGTCCGGATCACCGGCGGATCGCCCAGTTTCCGGCGCAGCTGGGACATCAGCACTTCCAGGACGTTGGACTGCGGCTCGGCCATCTCGTCCCAGCAGCCCTCGATCAGTTCGGCGCGGGTGACGGCCTGGTCGGCGCGGGCGGCCAGCATTTCGAGGACCGCGAACTCCTTGCTGGTGAGCATGAGCAGCACCCCGGCCCGGCGTACCTGCCGCCGCGCGGTGTCGATCTCCAGGTCGCCGCAGCGGTACACCGGCGGCCGCACCGCCCCCGAGCGGCGGCACAGGCTGTGCACGCGGGCGATCAGCTCCGGTACGGCGAAGGGCTTGACCAGGTAGTCGTCCCCGCCCGCGGCGAAGCCCTCGACCCGGTCGGCCACGGTGTCCCGCGCGGTGAGGAAGAGCACCGGCACCGCGCCGCCCTCCAGACGCCAGCGCCGTACGTGCTCGGCCGCGTCCCCCGACGGCAGGTTGCGGTCAAAGACGACACAGTCGTACGCGGTGATGAACAGGGCCTCGTCGGCCTGCGGCAGGTCCGCCGCCTCGTCCACCGCGAGGCCCGAGCCGCGCAGCGCGGCCGTCAGGGCGAACCGCAGATTCTCGTCGTCCTCGACCACCAGCACACGCACGGTGACCAGCCTAGACCGGCCGAGGGCAGCCCCGGACACCACGGGCGTACGGGACCCCCTCAGGGCCGTACGACCATGAGCTCCCGGATCCGCGCCCAGCGCTCCTCATCGCCGATCGCGCCGCCCGCCAGGTCGTAGAAGCTGCGCTCGCACATGTCGGTCAGCTCCTCCTTGGTGCACAGGGGGTTCGCTATCCAGCCGAGGACGACCTCCTCCATGTACGCGAGCCAGCCCGCCACGGTGAGCCGCAGCGGGCCGGTGACCTCCACACCCACCTGCTCGATGCCGTCGAGGATCCAGTCGGCGATGGTGCCGCGCACCGAGGAGTGCAGGGTCTTCACGTCCGAACCGCGGCCGAGGCTGACCACGGCCCGGTAGATCGTCGGGAAGCGGGTGACGTAGTCGATGAAGGTCACCACACCGGCGTTGAGCTGCTCGGCGAGGCTGAGGGCGGGGTCGGGGCGGACGTGGCTGAGCAGTTCCTCGGCGGCCATGGTGAGGACCGCGTGCCGGAACTTTCGCTGCGATCCGAAGTAGTGGAAGAGCAGTCCTGGGGAGACTCCCGCCTCGGCGGCGACCGCGTCGACGGAGACCTCGTCGATGGGTTTGTGCTCCAGGATGCGCCTGGCCGCGGCCAGGATCTGGGCCTGGCGGTCGGTCGGCAGCATGCGCGAGCGGGAAGCGGAAGTTCTGGGCATGGCTCCCAGTGTATTGACAGCGACTCAATAACTCCTACTGTTGAGTAAACATCAATAAGCCTGAGCCGCCTCACCCCGGATGGCTCCCCGGCCGAGGCCCGCCCCCCAGCCTTCGTGCCCGCCTCGCCTCCCCCCAAGCCTTCGCCTCAGTCTTCGCCCGAAGGAGCCGCCATGAGCAAGACCGTTGCCACCGATGAGCACGAGGATCTGGTCCTCACCCCGCGTGACGTGCGCTTCGACTGGAGCAGTGTCCCCGTGCACTGGATCCCGAACGAGCCCACGGCCACCCATGTGATCAATGTGCTGCACATGCTGCTGCCGGAGGGCGAGCGCTGGTTCGTGCGCGTCTTCCAGCAGGCCGTGCCGCTGATCACCGACGACGAGCTGCGCGAGCGGGTGCTCGGCTTCACCGGCCAGGAGGCCATGCACGCCAGCGCCCACCAGGAGGTGCTCGACGACCTGTTCACGGCCAAGGGCGTGGACATCGGCCCGTACCTCACGCAGATCGAGTACCTCTTCAACCACCTGCTCGGCGACCGGCCGGGGCTGAGCCCGACCCGCGAGCGCGAGTTCCTCATCGAGCGGGTCGCGATCATCGCGGGCATCGAGCACTTCACCGCCTTCCTCGGCGACTGGATCCTCAACGCCAAGGCCCTCGACCGGCGCGGCGCCGACGCGATGATGCTGGACCTGCTGCGCTGGCACGGCGCCGAGGAGGTCGAGCACCGCAGCGTCGCCTACGACCTGCTCAGGCACCTCGACCCGGGCTACGTCCGGCGCGCCCGCACCATGATCATCTCCATCACCGCGCTGCTCCAGCTCTGGGTGCGCGGCACCCGCCACCTGCTCGCCGTCGACCCCGAGCTCGGGGGTTCGGTGGAGCCCTCGGTCAAGCTCGCCCTGTCGGCCGCCCGGCGCGGTCTGCTGCCCAACCCGGTCAAGCTCGGCATCTCGGCGCTGCGCTACTTCAGCCGCGGCTACCACCCGAGCCAGGAGGGCTCGACCCGGCAGGCCATCGCCTACCTGGGTGCTTCCCCCGCGGCCCGCGCCGCCGCACACTGACGCCCGCCGAGCCGCGAACCCGAGGAAGAGCAGCGCCATGAGCCGCCAGCACGAAAGCATCGCCCCGCTGGACAGACTGACTCCACCACCGGACCTGTACGGCCGCCCCCGTCCGGACCGCTACCTCGCGGGCCTGGACTGGATCGCGTCCAAGTACGTGCCGCTGGTCACCAGGAAGGACCGGTACGGCTCGCGGCCCCTCGAGCCCGGCAATCCGCAGGAACTCGTCGTCGCCACACGGGAGTTCGTCGCCGACGACGTGGTCTCGCTGCGGCTGACGGCGCCGGGCGGCGGGCTGCTGCCGCGCTGGCAGCCCGGTGCGCACCTGGACCTGCACCTGGCCTCGGGACTCAAGCGCCAGTACTCGCTGTGCGGTGACCCGGCCGACCGGTACGCGTACCGGATCGCGGTACGGCTCCTCGCGAACGGCGGGGGCGGCTCGGCGGAGGTGCACAAGGAGCTGACCGTGGGCGCCCGGGTGGAGATCCGCGGGCCGCGCAACGCCTTCCCGTTCGCGGCCGACAAGAAGGTCCTGCTGATCGCGGGCGGCATCGGGCTCACCCCGATCCTGCCGATGGCGCGGGAGGCGGCCTGGCGGGGCATCGACTGGCAGCTGATCCACACCGGCCGTACCCGGGACTCGCTGCCCTTCGCCGAGGAAGTGGCCCGGCTCGGGCGGCGTCACCCCGGCAAGGTGACCGTACTCACCGACGACGAGCACGGCATGCCCAGCGCCGCCGAACTGCTCGCCCGCGCGCCCGAGGGCGCGGCCGTGTACTGCTGCGGCCCCACCCCGATGCTCGACGCGCTCCAGGCCGCCTTCCCGGCGAGCGGCGGCAAGGCGCTGCACTTCGAGCGCTTCAGCGCCGCGCCGATCGTCGACGGCAAGCCCTTCACACTGAAGCTGCGCAGCGGACGCGAACTGCCGGTGCCCGCCGACAAGAGCGCCCTCGAAGTGCTGCGCGACGACAACCCCGGCACCCCCTACTCCTGCCAGCAGGGCTTCTGCGGCGTGTGCAAGCTGCGGGTGCTCTCCGGCACCGTGGACCACCGCGACCGCAAACTCACCGATCGAGAGCGCGCGAACGGTGAGATGCTCGTCTGCGTCTCCCGCGCCGACGAGGGCGAATGCCTCGAACTGGACGTCTGAGCCCAGCCGTCACCCCTCCCAGCCGTTACCGCCCCCGGCACCGCCGAGGCGACGTACGACGAAGGCGAGATACCAGACCATGAGCACCGCAACCCCCGTGAAGCCGACCGCCCCGCTGCCCGCGTTTCCCTTCGACGAGGCCGACCTGGACCGCTTCCGCGAGCTCCAGCAGCTCTCCTACCGCTGCGCCGAGAAGGTCGCGGCCTGGCTGGAGCCGGGCGTCACCGAGCGCCAGGCCGCGGCCCGGCTGCGCAAGGAACTCGTCGCCGAGGGCGTCCAGGACTTCTTCCACGTCCCCTTCGCCTGGTTCGGCGACCGCACCGCCTTCCGCCACTTCCGCACCCCGCTCCAGTTCTTCGCCACCGGGCGGCGCCTTGAAGAGGGCATGTCCTACGTGCTCGACTGCGCGCCCGTCGTCGACGGCTACACCGCCGACATCGGCTACGCGGGCGTGATCGGCGAGAACCCGCTGTGGGAGCGCATCGCCCAGGACCTGCTGGTCTACCGCGAGCTGATCGTGGAGCTGGTACGCCAGCGCAAGACCCTCGACGAGGTCTACGCCGCCGTCGACGCGCAGATCGCCAAGCACGGCTACGACAACCGGCACAAGGTCTACCCGGGCCGGGTCATCGGCCACCAGGTGACCCGGATGCAGAACGTCCGCGGCCGCGAGGGCCTGACCCTGTTCGGCTTCGGCGTACGCACCCTGCAGACCCTCGGCCGCGAGCTGATCAGCGAGCGCGTCCAGGGCCGTTCCCCGCTGTGGGCCGACGGCCGCGCCTCCCGGCACGCGCCGACCCCCGGCCTGTGGGCGGTCGAGCCGCACGTCGGATTCCGCGACGTGGGCCTGAAGTTCGAGGAACTGCTCGTGGTCACCGAGGACGATGCGTACTGGCTCGACGACGACCTGCCGCACGTGCACCGGGGCCGCGCCCTGGCCGCCAAGTAGGGCCGCGCGAACCGCCGTACACGTGCCGATCACCACCCCGCCCGAGGGACCGAGGACGACGAGGACTCCGTGACATCCGACGACAACACCGAGAAGAAGTCCCTTCTGCGCAAGGGGCGTTCAGGCCGCGGCAAGAAGGCGCCCGAGGCGAGCGGCCCCGAGGTGGTGCGCTCCTCCCGCGTACAGTCCGGCGCGCTGTCGCTGGCCGTGTACGAGCAGGGCGACCCCGAGCGACCCACCGTGCTCCTGGTGCACGGCTACCCGGACACCCACCGCGTATGGGACGACGTCGCCGCCGAACTCGCCGTGGACCACCACGTGGTCCGCTACGACGTGCGCGGCGCCGGCGACTCCGACAAGCCCAGGCACAAGAGCGACTACCGTCTCGAACTCCTCGCCCAGGACCTGTTCGCGGTGGCCGACGCCACCAGCCCGAACCGTCCGGTGCACGTCGTCGCGCACGACTGGGGCTCCATCCAGTCCTGGGAGGCGGTGACCGAGCCGGAGGCGGCGGTACGGATCGCCTCGTACACCACGATGTCGGGGCCGAGCCTGGACCACATGGGCCACTGGCTGCGCCGCCGGATGCGCAAGCCCAGCCCGCGCAACCTGGGCCAGCTCCTCAACCAGAGCCTGCACTCCTGGTACATCTACCTGTTCCACCTGCCGGTCCTCGCCCCCGCCGCCTGGCGTCTGGGCCTGGCCCGCAACTGGGGCACCGTGCTGCGCACCCTGGAGGACGTCACCCCGCGCGAGGGCCACCCGCACGACACCCTCGCCGGGGACGCCGCCCGGGGCGTCATGCTCTACCGCGCCAACATGCTGCCCCGGCTGCTCAATCCGGGCGAGCGTCCGACCTCGGTGCCGGTGCAGATCATCACGCTCACCGAGGACAACTACGTCAGCCCGACGCTGTCCGAGGGGCTCGAGGAGTGGGCACCGCACCTGTGGCGCCGCGAACTCAAGGCAACCCACTGGTCGGCGCTGCTGGAGAAGGGACCCACCGTGGCCCGCATGATCCGTGAGTTCACCGAGCACCTGGAGGGCGCACCGGCGGCCCGGGCGCTCGCCGCCGCCCAGCAGGGCCGCGAGGGCGCCCGCGAGGGCGACTTCGCGGGCAAGCTCGTCGTGGTCACCGGCGCGGGCAGCGGCATCGGCCGCGCCACCGCCCTGGCCTTCGCCGAGCGGGGCGCCGAACTCGCCCTGTGCGACCTGGACATGGACGGCCTGGAGCGCACCGCCGAACTCGCCGGGTACCTCGGCGCCACGTCCACGCTGCACCGCGTCGACGTCTCCGACGGCCCCACCGTGGATGCCTTCGCCGCCACCGTCGCCGAGCAGCAGGGCGTCCCCGACATCGTGGTGAACAACGCGGGCATCGGCCACTCCGGCACCTTCCTCGACACCACCGAGAAGGAGTGGGAGCGCATCCTGGACGTCAACCTGTGGGGCGTCATCCACGGCTGCCGCGCCTTCGGCACCCTGATGAAGGAGCGCGGCGAGGGCGGCCACATCGTCAACGTCTCCTCGGCGGCGGCGTACACCCCCTCGAAGGTCCTCGCGGCCTACGCCACCAGCAAGGCGGCGGTGTACATGCTCTCCGACTGCCTGCGCGCCGAACTCGCCAAGGACCGGATCGGCGTCAGCACGATCTGCCCCGGCATCATCAACACCAACATCACCCGCACCACCACCTTCTCCGGCATCGACGACGCCGAACAGGCCAAGAAGCGGGCCAAGTTCAGCGGCATGTACGCCCGTCGCAACTTCCCCCCGGAGAAGGTCGCCAACGAAATCGTCGAGGCGGTGCGCACCAACCGCGCCATCGTCCCGGTGACCGTCGAGTCCAAGGCGTCACGGCTGCTGAGCCGGGTGGCGCCGGGGGCGATGCGGCTGGCGGCGCGGCTCGGGGTGGGCTGAGGCCGGACGGCGTTCGGGACGTACTACCGCTGACGGAAACGCTGACTGAACGCTGAAAGCCTCGTGCCGGGGCGGTGGTTGGGACCACTGCCCCGGCACGAGGCAGGTCCCAGCCGGTCAGGTTGAGGTCAGCCGTCTCGGGCGGAGTCGAGATGAAGGGTGCAACCGAGGCCGACGACTTGACGGTTGTGGAAGAAGTCGTCCTCGCGGAGCGTGGTGATGCTGCCGGAGGGGGCCCGAAAACTGGCGTAGCCGGCCGACTCGATCGGCATCTTGATCCAGGACGCCACGACGAACGTCAGGGAGCCGCCGTGCGTCACGACGATCTGGTGTTCGCAGGTGCTCCGCAGAATCTCGTCCATGGCCGCGTAGACGCGCCGCGCCCACGCGGCCTTGGTCTCGGAACCCGCCACGCCCTCGTCGTGGTCCATTCGCTCCCCGACAGCCGGCGGTGGGACGAAGCGCCGGTCCAGCCACTCCTGCGGCTTCCCCCCGGCCTCACCGTAGGACTTCTCCCGCAGCCTGCGATCCAGGACCGGCTTCACGCCGAACAGTTCGGCCACCTCGTCGGCCGTCCGCAGGGTGCGCCGCAGATCCGAGGAGAACAGCTCCACCTCGGCGCCGTCCGGGATCTGGGCCCGCAGCGCCCGGGCGAGGGAGACCGCGGCACGGACTCCGGCGGGCGTCAGCTGCGAGTCGTGCCATCCGCCGACGACTCCCTCGACGTGGTGCGTCGCCTCGGGATGGGTGACGACGTAAAGAGTCCGCATGCGTGCGTGCCCTCCTGTAGGTGGCGTCCTGCCTGGCGATGGTCTGGTTCAGCCACTTCTCGTCGGCGGCCTCGACGCCGCTGCTCGTAATTCTGGCCACGTGCCGGTTCGGCCACATACCGGCACGGCCATACACCGGTACGGCCGCCTGCCCGTACGGCTGCCTGCCGACCCGGACTTCGACGACCGTTTGTGAGCATCCGGTGGCGACGTTATGCCCCGCCTTGCGGGGTCACCTATCGTGACCACAATCCGTTCACGTGCGAAAACGGTCAGCAGTCAGCAGGGAGGATCACCATGACGTCCGCGCCGCACCGCCACGACTTAACCGGCCGGCTCTCCAGGAGGCGCCTCGCCCGCCTCGCCGTCCTCGGACTCGCCGCCGGCACGGGCTCACTCGGCCTCGCCTCGTCGGCCACCGCCACCGGGCGGCATGGACTGGACTCCGGGGGCGGGAAGCGCCCCGGGGAGGGGCAGGTCCACTACGACCGCGCCCGCGCGCTGGCGGGCGACGACCCGGTCCTGAGCACACTCGCGGCGTCACTGATGCCCGACTTCGAGTTCCCCCGCCCGCCCGCACCCGAGCCGCTGAAGCTCTTCGACAACCTCGCCTTCCTGAGCACGGGTTGGGTCTCCGCCATGGCGGTCCTGACCGACGACGGCATCATCCTGATCGACGCGCTCACCTCCGCCGCCGAGGCCGAGACCGTCCTCGTTCCCGGGCTGCGCGCACTGGGGGCCGACCCGCAGGCCATCAAGTACGTCGTCGCGACGCACGGCCACCACGACCACTTCGGCGGCGCGAAGTACCTGAGCGACCACTTCGGCACCCGCGTACTGATGACCCCGACCGACTGGGACCTCGTCGAGCGAACCGGTCCGGCGGACTCCCCCTCCCGGGACCTGGAGATCGCGGACGGGCAACGGCTCACGCTCGGCGGCACCACGATTCGGCTGCACCGCACCCCGGGCCACACCTCGGGCACCGTGTCACCGATCATCCCGGTCAGGGCGAACGGCGCATGCCACACCGCCATGCTGTGGGGCGGCACGAACCCCCCGGAGACGCTGCCCGAACTGCACACCTACCGCCGCTCCGTACGCTCCTTCCGCGCCCGGATGCGACAGGCCGACGTGGACGTGGAACTGTCCAACCACCCCAACGACTACGGCCTCCAGCGCGTCGAGCAGCTTCGAGAACGGCCCGAAGGACCCAACCCCTTCGTACTCGGCCGGGCGCGGACCCAGCGCTACATGCAGGTCCTGGACCTCATGCTGCAAGGGAGGATCGCCGACGCCGAAGCGGCCGGGGCCCGTGGTGCCTCAAGTACGCGCGGGTCGGCGGCCTCGCGCGGCGCGGCAGTGCACGGATGTTGCTGACTCCCACGAAAGCTCAGCGCACACGAGCACGCGGCCCCGGGGCAATCAGCGGTCGGCGGTCGGCCGGTGCCGGCACGCTGCGGCAGTGCGCCCAGGCCGGCCCGCGCCGCTCCCAGTAGTCCGCCACCGCCGTCCGACCTGCTGATGACGTTCCCAGCCGCAGTTCAGCAGGGCGTCACCTCGGGGTCGAAAATGCGCAGGCCCCAGGGTTCCAGTGTGCTGTCGCAGAGTTCGGCCAGGAATTGCACCGCCCCGCCCTCGTAGTGCCACCAGGCTCCGCCGCGGCCCGCCACGGTAACGAACCACTCCTGGGGGGTCTCTCCGGCAGTGCTCCACATGAACTTGTCGCTCTCGTCCGACTCCGACCACGGCAGAAGGCCACCCGGTGCGGGATAGGCCAGCAGGCCGAGATCGGGTTCCAGCGAGGCATCGACGAGTACCTCCAGCGCGCTCTGAAAGCCACGGTGCGCGAGGGGCTCTTCGCCTGGTTCGGGCAGGCTCACGAGAATGTAGTCGCCGATGGCGAACGTGGGGTACCACTCGGCGAGGTGCTTGTAGTCGGAGGGCAGTGCGGTGCCCAAGCTCTCCTCGACCAAGGCCCAGTCGAGCACAGCCGGCGCTGATCGGCGATGGTCGGCCAAGCCTGGGACAGCGCGCTCAAGCGCTGCAAGCGCCTCTGCCGGATCCGTGATGCGGCGCTTCGGTGTCTGTGTCTCGATGGGGTCATCCGCCATGGGCAGCAGCCTGCCAGACCCGTGTGACACCCCCTTGAGCGGAACCGACCGCAGCACCTCCGTCGCCGACCCGGCAAGGGACGTTCAGCCAGGCAAGTAATGCTGAGGACAACGGATCGAAGCCATGAGAAAGTACGCGGACGCCGGAACCCGCGCACGCCACCGAGAACGACGAAAGCGGCCTGGGACTCGCCCTGTTCGCCGCGCCGGCGGACGGGTTCGGGCACCGGCCGCGCAAGCATCTCGGCAAGACGGTGCGGAACGGTTCCACCCCGGACCCGTACGTCGTCGAGCCGCCGAACCGGGCAACCTGCCCGCTGAGTTGAGGAGGGGACGAAGCCGGACATGAAACCGCAAACGAACCGGAGCAAGTCGGACCCCAGGTACCGCTTGTGAGTATCCCGTGGCGACTTGGCCAGTGTCGCGCGGCCGTACGTATCGTGGCACCGCCCGCGCACGCGTGAGGAACGGTCGGCAAGGAGGATCACCATGACGTCTTCGGCCCATCAGGACAGGGTGGCCGACCACCTCTCCAGGAGGTGCTTCGCGGCGCGACGCCGCCCTCGGACCGGCCCCCGGTACGGGCCCGTTCGGAGTGGCGCATGGAAGGATCGCTGACGCCGAAATGCCCACCGAACGGCCGAGGGAGCGGAGCCGTCGGGTCCGCCCAGACGGCACGTCGGCGACGCGCTGCGCTGAACAAGTCCCTTGTCCCACAGGTGTTTTCCACTCCCCAGCACCAGGTGTTTTCCACTCCTTAGTACATTGACGTCCCTTCAGAAAGGTCCCCGGAAACCACGGGCCTTTTCTTTGCCCGGAGACCGGCGCCCAGGGCCCCGCACGGCGGAACCAGGCCTGCGTCTCGGCAACAACCACCCGCCGGGGACACCAGATCCCTCGCACGTGACCGAATCGAAAGGCCCACTTCTCGATGGCTCGCACTGAACCACGCGCCGAAGCGCCATCCACCAAGGACCAGCTCACCAAGATATTCACGGACGACGGAGACACCGCGGGAGCCACCGGCGGCACGGACGGCAACGGAGCCGCCTCACGCCCGTCGCTCGGCACCCGCCTGAAGTACGCCTGCGTCATCCGCCGCGTCGAGTTCCTCCCGGGTCACATTCCGCAGGTCATCGGCCCGGCCATGCTCGGTGCCGCCTCCTGGGGCGAGTTCGCCTCACTGAACAGCGTGCTCGCCATGCTCTGGATGATCTCCGGCCTCCAGATCGGCAACATGATCAACGCGCTGGCCGACCGGGAAGTGGACCTTCAGCTCAAGTCCCGTCAGTCGGACGCCATTTACGGCATCGGGGTCTCCCGGGTCATCACCCATATCGCGCTCTCCACCGCGCTCTTCGTCGCGGTGGCGGCCTTCCTGGCCGTCCGCACCCAGCACTGGGACCTGCTCGCCTACGCCGCCGCGTTCCTGGTCCTCGCCTTCAGCTACTCCCTGCCGCCGCTCTTCCTGAAGAGTTCGGGCGCTCCCCAGCTCCCCACTCTCCAGGTCACCTGCTGCCTCATCCCCGGGATAGCGATCGTGCGCTCCTTCGACGGGGCCACCGACTGGACCCTCGCATTCACGATCGTCGGCATCGCCATGCTCGTCACCTCGCTCTTCGTCACGAGCCACGCCGAGGACTACGTGGAGGACGCCAAGTTCGGCATCCGTACCTACGTCCATGCCTTCGGCCTGACCGGAACCATGCTCGTCCAGTCCGCGATGCTCTTCTTCGGCTCGATCATCGTGCTGGGCACGGTCTGGGCACAGTCCGGCCTGAACTGGGGCTTCGTGCCGTTCATCATCGCCTGGGCCATGAGCCAGCGACTGATGTGGGCCGCGACGTCGGTGGCACGCCGCGCTCCGCTGGACGAAGCGATGGAGTACTTCCACAAGAAGTCGCTGCTGGGTCCCTACCACTCGGCGTTGATGAGCTGGACGCTCGTCATCCTGGCGGCGTTCACCGTGTAGACCGCGCCGGGCCCCTTCCGTCGAGACGTCGACGGAAGGGGCCCGTCATTCGCTCTCCCCGTCCCTCACGTAACTCATGAACCAGTGAGTGTCGAAGTAGTGGGCCATCGTCCACGGGTGGTCCGGCTCGGTGAGGATGCGGCAGACGAACTCCGCGGCCCCACACGCGAAGGTGAAGTCCTCCCCGTCGGAGGACCGGACCACCACCGGCCAGCGGTCGGGATCGTCGCCGTCGGCCCGCCAGCAGTACAGGTTCTCGTGCTCGGTGCTCGCCCAGACCAGCAGGCTGTCGTCCCGGAAATGTGTCCACGGCTCCTGGTTCAGGCTCAGAAACCCGTCGAAAGCGCCCTCGCCGAACGTCTCGACCATGCGTCTGTAGTCGCTCGGCAGCGCGGAGCCGAGGCGCGCCTCCACCTGTGCCCAGTCCACGTCCGGCCGCCGGGCTGGCCCTGCCCAGTCGGTGATCCGCAGGAGCCGCTCCGCCCAGTGGGCGTAGTCCCCTTCGTCACCGTCCTCGGCCTCCCACGGGACGCCGGCCGGTGCTTCCGGCACCACCCTGCAAGCGGCAACCGCCAACACCGGCCGCTCGACCCCCTCGTCGTCCCGCGCGATACCCCCACCGATCCACCGGTCCCCGTACGCCCACGCACGGAGGAACACGGCCCGGTCGGCGAAGGGTACGAGAAGTGCCGCACCCCTCGACTCGTCGACCGTCGGATCGCTGAAGCCGTCGAGGACGAGAGTGCGCGGTGCGCCGTACATGTGCCCGAGCAGGTGCATCAGACCCTGCGGGTCCAGGTCGGCGGACAGGTACAGGTGGTCGTTCCCCGGGATGTGCTCGTTCCCCGGCATGTGGTCGTTCCCCGGGCCGAGTTGATCCAGCAGGTCGGCGATGGCGGCGTACGTGAGCTCCATACGGACAGTGAAGCGCGCCGCACCGACAAGGGGCGTGCTCGCCTACGTCATGGGGAGTCCGCCAGAACGCACGAGCACGCGGCCCAGGGGCAATCAGCGGTCAGCGGTCGGCCGGTGCCAGCACGCTGCGGCAGTGCGCCCAGGCCGGCTCGGACAGGAGCGGCCGCCATCGGGTGAAAAGGTCGAGCAGGTCCGCCCCGAAGCGGGCATGGACCTCTGGGCTGATCGCGGCGATGTCCAACTCATTGGCGGCGGTGAGTTCGGCGAAGTCCCGACGCGCTTCGAGGCTCGGACACGACCGTGTGCCGGTGAACCGGTCGACGAACATGCCCCGTTCATCGGCCAGCCCCCGGTAGGAGGACTCGCGATCGCAGGAGGCGTAGAAGTAGACGAGCGCTTCGGCCTCGACACCGACCACCTCGACCAGCTCCGCCCGGCGCCCCAAGTCAAGCAGTGCGACCGGGAATCCGTCGGTCCCGTAGAACGCGTGACACAGCCCGGCCGAGGCCAGCGCCGGGCGAGCGCCCCACGAGGTGAGAAGCGCACTGACCCGCCGCAGATGCGCCAGCAGTGTTCCACCGGGATGCTCGATCTCCCCGGCCCCGGCCGCCCGCAATTTCTCCAGCGCTGCTGCGGTCACTCGACATCACCCGTCCGAACTCTCGCTGTCCCAGGGAAAGCATCGTGCACGCGGCTCACGACGTCAGCCGGTTTCGATGCCTCCCGCAACGCCCGTAGGCGCTCCCGATCGACTCCGTGGCTTGCCGAATTCACGCAATACCCTCGGAAATCAGTTCCGCATGGCGCCCTCCAACAGGGACTTGAAGGCTGGGGTTTTGAGGCTGTCCTTCACTCTTCGCGTACGACCACGGCGAAGGAGGTGCAGATGCGCCGGTAACTCTTGTGTCCGCTCCGGCCGGTATGGCTCAGGCACTCGACATCAACTGTTGCACCGTCTGGCGAGGGCGTTGCCTTCCAACCGCACCACAGGCACTCGGCCTCGAAGCTTGCGTCCGTGTCCGGGTGCCGCGTGATCCTGTGCCTCACGTAACGAAGAACAGCTCGACTTTCCACGGTCTCCCTTGCCCTGTAGAGCTTGCCAGGGCACGGCGGGCTTCAGCTCGCCCAAAGCCCACGTGCCGATTCTTCGCCATGTCCTTGTGCCCACCGCGGTCAACGCCCCCGCTCCCCGGTTCGGATCTCGGTGCACACCCAATCCTTGGGGCTCCGGCTGAGCGGACCTACCCTCTTTCCCGTTCAGGCAAAAACCCGTCGCGGATGCCCTCGACGAGAGCGCGCATCTCGTCGCCGTGGAGTGCCACTCCGGCGAACCGTTCAAAGGTGTCGACGTAGGTCTGTATGTCCCTCGGGTCCCGCGTCGTGATCTCCGAGTGGAACGTCTCGACGATGACCAACCTGTCGTCGTGGATGCTGAAGCACGTCATGGGGAAGTCCGGCATCCTGCCGGTCAGGGGCACAACCCCGATGGCGACATTGGGCAGTCGGGACAGGGACACGATCCGGTCGAGTTGGACTGCCATGACGGCCGACTCGCAGATGAGCCACCGCAGGACGTGCTCACAGATCACAAAGCGGAACGTCCGGCCTCCGTCGTAGAGCGTGGCCTGACGCTCAAGCCTCGCCGCTACCATCCGGGCCATGCTCTCGTGTGGCAGCGCGGGAGGCAACGAGAACACCGCCGTCGCGTATTCCGGGGTCTGGAGGAGTCCGGGGACGAGTTGGCCTTGGAAAAGCCTGAGAACAACAGTGTTGGCCTCAATGGCCTTGATGGTGTTCTGGTGCTTCCACTGTCCTGTACGGCGCAAGAGGCGCCAGGCCGTAGCCTCCGTGACCTCTGCTCGGGCAGTGGCAAGAAGCCGCTCTTTCACCTGCGCCGAGACGCCCAGTGCGAAAAGGATCAAGTCGACGTCCTGCAAGGTCGGCAGTGTCCGGCCGTTCTCGATCTTCGAGAGCTTTCCTGCGGACATGGAGGCCCTGCGGGCCACGGTTTCACCGGTCAGTCCCGATGCAGCACGCAGAGCCCGCAGGGCTCTCCCGATCGACTCCGTCGTCAGTTGTGCCGCTCCCAGTAGTCCGCGAACGGCACGGCATGAGCGCGCGCAACGTCGCGGTAGCCCTGATACTTCCTCAGCCGGTCGGGAGGCAGGAGCTCGCCGCCCACGAACTTGCCCTCAGGGGTGTAGTGCATCCGGTACGCGTCGCGCTCGTCGAAGAGCCAGAAGTCGTGATCGGGCAGACCGGTCACTTCCTGCTCGGCGAGATCGATGATCCCGATGGACTCCCCGGCCGTGATGTTGCCCGGGTAGGCCGACAGCTCGTAGCGCAAGTAGTCGGTCAGGGGAGAGCGAAGGACATGGACGCGGGACACGGTCTTGCCCTTGTCCGTCATCGAGCGCACCCACGGATTGTCGTCCCACTCCGGCCCCATGTCGTCGCCCGCGAAGAACCGCGCGATCTCCTCGCGCTCTTCCGCCACGTCGTACTCGGCGAGTGTCTCCAGCCGGAACGCGGTCCGCTCGAAGTTCTCGAAGAGGCGGCCGAACTCCTCACCTGCGAGCACTGAAGTACTCCTCCAGCACCGCAGCCGGGACCACGACTGCCAACTCTCCTTCGGGGAGGGCCAGCTGCGCCAGCCGCTCAGGGTCGGTGACCAGGTGACCCTGCACGACGTAGTCCTTCCCGTCGCCGGTACCCCACAGTGTGGGGCACGTGCCGTTCTTGCAATCCGGGTCTCCGGACAGCTTCCGCAGCGGTGCGCCCACGGTTTCTCCCTCGCCTCGACAGTCCGCGTCGTAGTCGATGCTTCTGGTCCGCATGCGGCTCGGTCAAGGTTCCCGGCTTTCCACAACGGGAAAGCGGAGCAGTCGATGTCTCCCGCTCGCGATGCGCTGGTGGGGGCTCAACCCCGGACTGTGCGGGACAGACGGGCACCTTGCCAACAGGACTGTCCGCCCGGCGCTCTTGTCAGAGCTCGCCTGTCTTGACGGCGTCGATGAACGACATCCAGCCCTGGGCCCCGAAGACCATCACCGGGCTGCTCGCTTGCTTGCTGTCCATGGAGTCGTCCGGGCTGAGGGCGGACGAGCTCCAGCTCCCGGCGCTTCGACCGTTCCGCACCCCGATGGGAGAGCAGTGACGCCCCAAGGGTTCCCGCGACACCCGCCACCGCGATGATCACCGAGCTGAAATCCACCAAGGCACTCCGTGAACGTATTCGGCTCGGGACGGTGGTCTTCGCCGGCCGCCCTCAGCCCTTCTTCAAGGCCGCCAGCGTCTCCTTGACATCCGCCTTCAGCATCTTCTCGATCTCGGTCCGCGACGGCGCGTCGTCGTCCGTGCCGCCGTAGTAGCTCCAGCGCATCTCCATGGTGAACCAGCCCTCGCGTACCGCGAGTCGCATGCCGCCGAACTCCTTCTTGCCCACGTCGCCGCGTTCCTCGACGGTCAGGATCGCCTCGTCGCCGAGGCCTTCGACGGACTCGGTCTTGTAGGAGTACGACTTGGTGGAGAAGTCCTCGTAGGCCTTGCTGGTGGCGAGGAACTCCTCTGTCGGGTCCACCTTCTTGTGCCAGACGGCCGAGGTGTAGAGGTAGGTGCTCGCGTACGAGGAGCTGGTGTTCTCGTTGTCCTTGAGGCTGCGGTTGCACTGGCTCTGGTCGATGGCGGGCTGCCGTGAGGAGGCGCTGTCGTCGTCATCGTTCATGTCGTCGATCTCGTACTTCTCGTCCGTGAACGCGCTCAACTCGGCGGCGCCGCACAGGTCCTTGGCGAACTTGTTGCCGCCGAAGTCGGGATCGTCGTCGGAGCCGCCGAGGGTGCCGGTCGCGAACAGCGCGCCCGCCCATACGGCCGAGGCCACCACGATGCCGCCCAGCGCCCACAGCCAGCCGCGCGACTTCCCGCTCCCGGCGCCGGGCGGCGCCGGGGGCAGCGGCGGTCCGAACTGCTGCCCGGGCGGCTGCGCCGGAGGCTGGCCGGGCGGCGTGGCGGGCGGCTGGTACGGGCTGGGGATGCCCGCGCCCTGCGTCGGCTGATACGGCGCCTGGTACGGGTTGGGCTGGTTCGGATTCGGCTGCGAGCCCGGAATCGACATGTCCCGTAATTTACCGGCGGCGCCGCCCACCGGTCCCACCGGTACAGGTCTTCATTTTGGCCAAGTACGTTGCCGGGTGCGCTCGTTCGGGCACGGAGCGCAAGGTGGCGGCAGCGACAGGGCGCGGAGCGCAAGTCCCCTCACCGGCGGCCGGACGGGGCCAGAGGGCCATAGGGGCAGACGCGCAGACGCGCAGACGGGCAGACGGGCAGACGGGCAGACGGGCAGACGGGCAGACGGGCAGACGGGCAGACGGGCAGACGGGCAGACGGGCAGACGGGCAGACGGGGCGATACGAGCAGACGGGGCCATACGAGCAGACAGACGCGACAGGCCCGGAAGCCGCAGTTGCCCGTGCCCCCGGGCCGCGCCCGCCGCAGGTCCGCCCCGCCCGCCCGGATCAGGCCAAGCTGAACACGGCCACGTCGTAGCGCTCCGTCACCGGCATCGGCTCGCCCTCGGACTCCCTCTCGACGGCCGCCTCCAGGCGCCGCAGGCCGTCCTGGAACTGCCGGGTGGTCAGGTGGGTGAACTTGGACTGGGGGCGGGTCACCAGGCGGTCGTGGTACTCGCGGAGGCTCGCGGTCACCGGCTGGGCGAACGAGGCGACCTCCTGGAGTACGAAACCGGCCGTCACGAAGTCGTTGACCAGTTCCTTCTCGCCGGGGAAGCGGCGCTGGTCGGTCACCCTGAGCTGCGGCCAGTAGTCGTAGACGAGGGCGTCCAGGTGTTCGCGGAAGGTCGTGCGGATGATCAGTTTGCCGTCGGCGCGCAGTACCCGGGCCAGTTCCCGGGCGGCGGCCTTGCGGTCCGTGACGTGGTGGATGACGCGGGAGAGGAAGACGCCGTCGAAGCTGTCCGCGGGGGCGGGTACGGCCTCGGCCGAGCCGGGTTCGTAGCGTACGGACGGGTGCGGGTTGTGCCGCCGCGCCTCGGCGAGCATGGGCTCGGAGGGATCCACGGCGAGGAGGTCGGCGCCCTCGATCCAGCGGGCGAGACCGGCGGCGAACATGCCGGTACCGGTGCCCACTTCGAGCAGGGCGGGCGAGGTGCGGTCCAGTCGGGAGGCGATCAGGTCGACCCAGCTCCGGAGGGATTCGACGGGCATCTCGTTGCCGCGCTCATAGGCGCCTGCGAGCCGTTCATCGTCATAGACACGGTTCATGGCAACCGATCCTGGCTCAGCGCCCGCACCCCGACAAGATCGTGGCCGCGCCATATCGAATGCGCCGTACACCCACATTCCGGTTGACGCGGAGCGCACCCGTTCGGCCCACGGAAAAACGTTGCGGCTAGGGGCATTCGGGGGTGTCCCACGCGTCGCGGGACCGGATCGGTGCGGCGGCCGAACAGCCTGTGACCGGTTCAGTCCCTGCACCGCTTCCCCGCATGACACGAAAGGACACTCCCGTGCGCGTTCGTACCACCCTGGGTGCCGCTGCCGGCGCCGCCGCCCTCCTGCTCGCGCTGCCGACCTCGGCCAGTGCCGCCGACGGCGACTTCAGCTACGTCTACACCGACTCGGCCGGAGAGCGGCAGACCCAGACCCTTGAGGACCCGCCGAACGAGGAGTGCATCACCCTGGCGGAGGCCGCCTCCAACGACGTCAAGGCCGCCCACACTCCGCGGAACGACACCGACGCCAAGGCCACGGTCTACAGCGAGCCCAACTGTCAGGGCCGGCACTTCGAGCTCCGGCCCGAGGGCGGCCACGCCTCGGAGCGGCTGGAGGTGCGCTCGGTCGTCTTCAGCTGAAACTCGGCCCTACCTGAGGCTCGGCCCTACCTGAGGCTCGGCCCTACCTGGGGTTCGGCTTCACCTGAGACTCGGCTTCACGTGGGACTCGGCCACCGCCGGTCCTCGACCAGCACCGAGCCCTCGCCTCAGCCTCAACTTCCCCTTCCCGCACTGGCGTTCACCCCGGACACGCCACCCGGCCCGGACGCACCGCCCGGCCCGGTACGAGCCCCACAAGGTTCGTACCGGGCCGAAATCGGTTCCGGGCAAGGGTGATTACAGCTCCTCCATGACGAAGTCCTCCTTGGCCGCGCCGCATTCGGGGCACTCCCAGTCGTCCGGGATGTCCTCCCACCGGGTGCCCGGCGGGATGCCCTCCTCGGGCAGTCCCAGCTCCTCGTAGTACACCCAGCCGCACAGGAGGCACATCCATGCCCGTTTACCGGAGCGGTCGCTCATGAAATTCCTTCTTTTTCCCTGTTCGCGTGTTCGGCTACGAAGTCGGACACGGTGGCTCTGACCTCCCTGGACATGAGGATGCCGATGTGTCCGACGCCGTGCGCCCGTTCCAGCCGGACATGCGTCAGGCCCGCCGCGATCGCCTCCGCGTCGGAGTACGGGACCATGTCGTCGTCCGGGTCGTGCAGGGTGAGCTTGGGAACGTCGAGGCCGGGGCCGAGGGCGACGGCGTCCCAGTGGCTGACCGGTACGCCGTTGCGGCGGTGCAACTCCGCGTAGACGCCCTCGACTTTGGCGCGGTTCAGCTTCAGGCCGTCGCCCTCCCAGCGTTCCAGGACCCCGCCGAGGGTGGCCGCCGGGGCGATGAACGCCATGCAGTGCAGGGCGAGCCCGGGCCGCTGGGCGGCGGCGCCGATGGAGGCGATGGTGCCCAGTGAATGGGCCACGATCACCCGGACGTCGCCGAGGGTGTCCAGGACCGCGCCGACCGCCCGGGTGTACTGGGTCATCGTGGCCTGCGAACCGGGCCGTACGCCGTGGGCGGGAGCGTCGAACGCGGCTACCCGGAAGCCGAGTTCACGCATCGGCGTGACCAGCGAGTGCATGCTGGAGCTGTCCGAGGCCCAGCCGTGCACGAGCAGTGCCGTACCGCGCGGGGACCGCTCGCCCCAGAGGTAGCCGTTCGGGGCGTCGGGGCTGTTGTCGACGGCGAACTCCCGTGCGCCGATGGGCAGTACGTTGTCCGGGCGGATGCCGAGAGTGCGCGTACTGCTGAAGACGTCCGTCGTCCAGCGCGCACCCGCCCCCGGGGCGACGGCTCCGAGGGCGGAGTGCGCGAGGCGGCGCAGGCCGCGCGCCGTCATGCGGCCGCGCCCTTCGTGTTCTTCGTGTTCGTGGCGTTGTCGGTCCCCGGTCCTGCGTGGCCGGTGGCCACACGCGTGGGGTCGACCTTCTCGCGGGACAGGTCGGAGTAGTAGCCCGACTCGGTGTCGTAGAAGTGCAGATGGCGCACGATCCTGAACATCTGCCCGAAGCTGAACCGCTGTTCGCGGACCATGCCCGGATATGTGTCCTTCAGCGCCTGCTGGGCCTTCGGCAGGTTGTAGAAGGGGATGACCGGGGCGACGTGGTGTGCGGTGTGGATGGAGATGTTGTGGGTGAGGAAGAGCAGCCACTTCGGGTACGTGTAGTCCGTGGTGAGCAGCAGACGGCTGGCGTTGCGGGTCCAGTAGTCGGCGGTCAGGTACGGCACGTCGGAGGCGCTGTGGTGCATCAGCGTGGTGGCGCTGAACCAGGCGTGGGTGGCCAGCCACGGGGCCACGAAGTAGAGCAGGATGCCCTGCCAGCCGGTGAACCAGGCGAGCGCTGCGAGGTAGGGCAGGGCCACCGCGGCGACGAAGGCCATCGAGCGGCGGACCTCCTTGCGCTGGCCCGCCTTCGGGTAGAAGCCGGGCCGAAAGCCGGACTCCACCCAGTAGTTGATGGTGCCGCCCCAGAAGGCCCAGGTGCGGGTGGACATGTAGACGAGCTTGTCGAGGAACGACATGCGGTCGTACATGGGGGCGGGGATGGGCCGCCAGTCGGTGTCCAGCTCCAGGTGGTTGGTGCTGGAGTGGTGCATGTTGTGGACGTGCCGCCAGGCGTGGAACGGATAGACCAGCGGCAGCAACGAGACATGCCCGATCGCGTAGTTGAGCTTGCGGGAACGGGAGAAGGATCCGTGTCCGCAGTCGTGCGCGATGCAGTGCAGTCCCCAGCCGCCGAGTCCGGCGACGATCCACAGCGGGATCCACAGCAGCCAGTGCGGCGAGAAGGCCACACCGACGATGGCTCCCGCGTACAGCGCCCAGCTCACCACGAAGCCCAGGACGCCACGAGCCGTACGCGGCTCGAAGTACTCCTTCGGTATCGCGTTCTGCAGCCGCTCGCCCTCGATGGCCTCGGACTTGAGCAGAAACGCCTCGAAGGTCTTGTCGGGTGCCGAGGGAAAGTCGAACGCTCCCATGGGTGACCGTCTCCTTGTTTGAAGGACCCTTCGCCAACTACGGGACAGGTATTGCCTGTTGGGGCGCCGGCACTAGAGCTTGAGCTCCTTGGCCAGGTACCCGCTCAGCTCGTCGATGGACTGGTACTCGTAGAGCAGTCCGGGCGACAGACGGCGTTCGACGACCTTCTCCAGGGCGCCGGAGACCTGGACGGCCACGCGGGAGTCGAGGCCGTAGGACTCGAAGGTCTTCTGGGTGTCGATCTCGTCGCGCGGCACCTCGATGTGCATGGCCAGGTAGTCGGCCAGCCACTCCTTGAGCGATTCCTCGGTGAGCTTGCCCTCGGGCTTGGCAACCGTCTTCTTGCGCTTGAACACCTGTTGCTCCTGTCGGCGAGTGTCACGGTGAAGGCTGTGCGGGGGGGGCGGCGGGCCGGTCGTGCGAGGGCCTGCCGCGGGGGGTGAGGTGGCGCTGTGAGGTGGCGCAGGCGCTCAAGTGCCTTGGCTGGCAGCTGCCTTGGCCTTCTTCTCCCTGCGTTTGGCGATGGTCGCCTTGTCCGGCTCGCGCAGGCTCCAGACGACGCCCGTCCTGCCGAGTCCGGCGATCAGCCAGCCGCTGAGGTCCGGCTCGTACCAGGTCACGCCGTGTCGGAAGGAGCCGGGGAAGGCGTGGTGGTTGTTCTGCAGGCCCTCGCCGAAGGTGAGGACGGCGACGGGCCAGTTGTTGGCGCTCTTGTCCTCGTTGTCGAAGGGCCGTCCGCCGAAGGCGTGGCAGACCGAACCGACGCACCAGGCCGCCTGGTTGGCGACGAAGATGCGGGCCAGACCGCCGAAGACCAGGCCGGTGACGAGGGACATCCAGGTCTGCTGGACCGCGAAGGAGATCACCATCGGGATGACCAGGCCGAGGGTCACCCACTGCGGGTAGGTGCGGTTGTAGAACATCAGGCGGCGGTTGCGCAGGACGTCCGGGCCGAACACGGTCCACTTGGTGGTCTCCGCGCTGAGCATCCAGGGCATGTGGGCGTACCACAGTCCGCGCATCCGGCCGCGGAAGGTGCGGCCGTGCAGGTTGGGCGAGTGCGGGTCGCCCTCCTGGTCGCTGAAGCGGTGGTGCCTGCGGTGGGTGGTCACCCAGAACATCAGCGGGCCCTGGGCGCCCATCGAACCGGTGATCATCATGACGCCCTCGAACCAGGCCGAGGTCTTGAACGCCTTGTGCGCCAGATAGCGGTGGAAGCCGACCGTGATGCCGAACATGTGCACGAAGTACATGGCGGCGAAGAGCCACAGGTCGGTCGCCGAGAACTGCCCGGTGGCCAGGAAGTACACGGCGGCCGCGGTGCCGAGCAGGGGCAGGGTCATGGTGGTCAGGGCCGAGAAACGCTTGATCCTGAGGCTTACGGGATCAAGCCGGACGATCGCGGCGGACAGTGCGCCGGAACCGCCCGGGCCGACGTCGGCGGCAGAGGTCATCGCCTCGCTCCTTTCTCTTTGATCCGTTCGCGGTCGGGATAGCGCGCGTCGGAGACCAGGCCCACGCGGTCCAGGGCCCGGATGAACGCACCGGTCGGGTCGATCTGCCACAGTCCGTGCCGGTTGTGGGCGAGCGCGGGCCGGGCGTGGTGGTTGTTGTGCCAGGAGCCGCCCACCGAAAAGGCCGCGAGCGGCGCGAAGTTACGGCTGTTGTCGCGGGTGCGGTACGGGCGGTTGCCGATGAGGTGGCCGACCGAGTTGACGCCCCAGGTGACGTGGTCGAGCAGGAAGATCCGGGCCAGGCCGCCCCACAGGAAGCCGCTCGTCGCGGCCTTGGGGTCGCCGCCGCTGAGGGCGAGGCCGAGCAGGGCGGGCAGCAGGAGGCCGCCGAGTACCCACAGGAAGTAGTACTGGTTCAGGCGCATCACCAGCCGGTCGCGCACCAGGTCGGGGACGCGCTTGCTCCAGTTCTGCCGCTGGACCACGAACAGCCAGCCGACGTGTCCGTGCCAGAAGCCGCGCACCTTGCCCTTGAAGCCGGTGCCGAGCGGGCGCGGCGAGTGCGGGTCGCCGTCCTTGTCGGTGAAGGCGTGGTGCTGGCGGTGGGTGGCGACCCAGAAGAGGACCGGGCCCTGGGCGGCCATGCTGCCCGCGATGCCCCACAGCGAGGTCACCACCGGGCCCGCCGAGAAGGACTTGTGGGAGAAGAAGCGGTGGAAGCCGCCTTCGACGCCGAGCGAGGTGACGACGTAGAAGAAGAGGAGGAGGGTGGCGTCGATCCAGCTGAAGCCGTAGGTGACGGCCCAGACGACGGCGGCGGCGAAGCCGAGGGTGGGCAGGCCCACGGTGAGGTAGGCGAGCCGCCGGGCCGCCGTGTCGATGTCGGCGGGTTCGGGGGCCGCCGCCGCGGCCGCCTCGTCGGCCCCTGTGTGTGCAGTGGTCATGACACCGGCACCTTTTCCGTCGAGGGTCGGAAGGCCTTGATGCTGCCGTCGAGATAGGCGGCCCTGGTCGCGCGGCGACGGACCTTGCCGCTGGTCGTCATGAGGATGGTTCCGGGCGGGCCGAAGTAGAGCCGGGCAGGGCGGACGCCGTGCTCGGCGGTGACCGCGGCGGTGACCAGGTCGCGCAGTTCGCTCTCGCTGCTCTCGAACTCCCGTGGCGTGCCCCGGAATTCGGCGACGACTACCACGTCCTCCCCCTCGTCGCGCGCGCTCGGCACGGAGAAGGCGACGCTACGGCGCAGCAGTTCGTGGGCCCGCTCCACGGACTCCTCGATGTCCTGCGGGTAGAGGTTGCGCCCGGCCACGATGATGACGTCCTTGAGGCGGCCGGTGACGTACAGCTCGCCGTCGAGCAGGAAGCCGAGGTCGCCGGTGCGCAGGAAGCCGGGACCCTTGGGCTTGCCGGCGAGCCGGGCGTCGAAGGTGCTCGCGCTCAGCTCGGGCCGGTTCAGATAGCCCTGGGCAACGTTGGCACCGCTCACCCAGACCTCGCCGACTCGGCCTGCCGGCACGGGAGTCGCGGTGTCCGGGTCGACGACCACGACCCGGTGCCGGTTGGCGAAGACGCCGCAGCTGACGACACCGATCGCGCCCTCGGTGCCCGGGCCCGGAACCCGGACCGCCTCGCCGAGTTCGAGGGCGGCCTTGTCCAGCCACTCGGTGCGTACGGGCGTCTTCTCCTGTTTGCCGGTGACGAAGAGCGTGGCCTCGGCGAGTCCGTAACAGGGGATGATCGCGTCGGGGTTGAAGCCGGCGCTCGTACCGAAGCGCTCGTTGAAGCGGTCCAGGGTGGCGCCGGAGACCGGTTCGCTACCGCAGAAGACCTGGCGCAGGGTGCTGAGGTCCAGGGTGGCCAGTTCCTCGTCGGTGATCTGGGTGGCGCACATGTCGAAGGCGAAGTTGGGGCCGACGCTGATGGTCACCTTGTGGTCGGTGATCGCCTTGAGCCAGCGGTAGGGGTCCTGCACGAAATGGACTGGCGAGAGCATGACAAGAGGCCAGCCCCCGTGCACGGCGAGCAGGATCGTGCCCATCAGGCCCATGTCGTGGTACGGGGGCAGCCAGGAGCAGCCGACCCGGTCCGCCTCGAAGCCCATGTGCTCGTCGAGCACCCGGCAGTTGCTCACCAGGTTGTCGTGGCTGAGCACGATGCCCTTGGGTTCGCCGGTGGAGCCCGAGCTGTACTGGAGCAGGGCCTGCTCGGCGAGCCGGACCGGCCCGGGGGTGGCGCTCGGGCGGGTCTCGAAGAAGTCGGCCTCGGGAAAGATCCACCGCAACTTCTCTTCGCCGACCGGCAGTTGCTCCTCGAACTGGCCCACCTGACCGGCGAAGCGCGGGTCGGTGAGGACGGCGCCGGGGGCGCAGTCCTCCACGATCGAGACGAAGCGCTGCATCGCGCGGCGGCCGATGGGCGGGAAGGACGGGACGGCGGTGCAGCCCGCCCGCAGGATGCCGAACAGGCCTGCCACGTAGTCGAGTCCGGGGTCGAGCGCGAGCACGACCCGGCCTCGCGTGATGCCGCGCTCGGCGAGCTGCGCGGCCACCGCGGCCGCGCGCTCGGAGAGTTGCGCGTAGCTCCAGTCCACGATCTGCTCGCTGGTGCCGTCCGGCAGGAAGCGGAAGGCGAGCGCATCGGGTTGGTTCTGTGCACGCTGCTCGAGGATCTCAGGCAGCGAGGTTCCCAGGGACGTGCTTGACGACTCCACAGACTTACGGCCTTTCAGCTGGGTCCGACTGAGACTGACGGAACTGCTGCTGTGCCCTACGAGCTGCTGGCTGCCGATGAGAAGCGTTGGTGCCCTATGAACGCTGTGAACGGTTCGCGCGGTGTTGAGTTGTGAGTTGGGGTGGTGCGCTGGGGTTGTGCGGTGAGTCGTGGGTTGCGGTTGTGAGGCGGCCGCTTGCCCGGCGGCGCGCCCCGGACTCAGATCTTGCGGACCACGCGGAGCTGGTGCGCGGTGCCGAGGTGGGTGCCGTCGAGCCCCCAGGCGTCGATCTGTTCGTCGATCCAGCCGCCGGAGGTGGCCGCCAGGGTGCTCGCGCGGAGCAGGATCCAGGGCGAGGTCGCGGTGGCCAGGCCCTCGCCGGGGCGGACGGTCAGTTCGACGGTCGGTACGAAGACGAGTTCCGAGAGCATCGCCGCGTAGGAGGGGGCGAGTGCGTCCATCAGGAAGACGAAGCGCGCGGCGTCGGGCGCCTCGTCGTCCTCCAGGAGGCGGATCCAGGCGACGAGTTCGGGCTCGGGCCCACCCGCGTAGGGGCGCGCCGAGCCGACCGGCCGGATCTCCATGCTCTGCGAGATCGGCACGAACTCCTTGGGAATGGCGAAGACCTCGCAGTCCTCGGGCGGAGGTGCCTGCGGGGGCTTCGGTGCGACAAGGGGCCACCGCTGCTCGCCGGGCACCGAGAAGACACCCGTGGCCTCCAGGTGCACGCCCTTGGGTGACTCGGCCTTGGCGCTCACCGTGGAACTGGTCCGGCCGGAACGCACCAGCGCGCTCTCGATACCGAAACCGCCGTCGATGATCCGCCCGAACCGTCCGGTGATGCTCTGAAGTTGTAGCCCTGGCACATGCGCCGACATAGCGGAGGAAAGCATTCCGAGCGCGAGCCCGCCGTGAAATCCCCCGAAGCCTTTCAAATGCTCCGCCGTTTCGACCCACTCACCGGCAGGCTTACGCAGCAGCATTCCAGGTCGAATTGATTCCTGAATATGCTCACTAGACATGAACGGGAGCCTAGCGGCCGGAAGTTGACCCGAACAAGGGTGGCGACTATGACGCACGCCACAGCAACCGAGCGTGTATTTATGGGCCACGGAGGTTTAATGACCACCTTTACCGAGCCGGTGATCCAGGGACTCACCTCGGCAACAACCACCGAGGCCACACATTCCCTGAACCCATCAAATGCCCTGGTCAGCAAGGTTTCTGGGGCCTCGGAAGTGACCCGTAACGGCCGTTCGAGTATACGAAACGCGCCCTTGATCGCGCCCTGCGCCGACCGCCACCCGGGCCAGCTAAAAGCTGGATCTTGGGTGTCGGGCACCATCTCCGAGTTTCTTATCGCACTTACTGTCCACCCAAATGAATTCCCCGGACAATCCGCCCCCGGAAGCCTCATAACCCATGGCCACGGAGAGGCTCGGAACGCTTTCCCCGGAACGGCACCGCTTCACGTTCCGGCAACACCACAAGCCCCGGAGGGGCGAATTCCGCCACGGCGCGCGCCCGGCTCGGTGCATCCGCAACCGAATACCGGACGACCGGACGGTACGGACGGGGAACGAGTCCCGATATCCGCCCCGACTCTACTGCCGCCCCCGCTGACCTGCGAGGCGGCGAGGGGCCCTGTCCGGCTCGCTCGGACGCCCGGATTTCCGTGCTCGTCACGACGGGAGCATCGGTAACAGCCGTACCGGGGAAGGGAATTCGGAGCCTCCGGGTCCGGATTTAACCTACCGGCATTCCGGCCGGGCAGCACCTTCCGGGGACGGACACCCTCCGTATCCGGCCACCTACGAATTGGGGTGGGGACACCGCGCGGGCGGCCGGTACGGCCGGGCTCAGGTCGCGAGCAGGACGACGGACGCGGTCAGACCCACGACGACGATCAGGCCGCGCAGTACGACCGGCGGCAGCTTGCGGCCCACGCGCGCGCCGACGAGGCCGCCGATGGTGGAGCCGACCGCGATCACCCCCGCTGCCCACCAGTCGACGTCGGCGACACAGACGAAGACGACGGCGGCGACCCCGTTGACGATGCTGGCGAGGACGTTCTTCACGGCGTTCAGACGCTGGAGGTCGTCCTTGAGGAAACTGCCGAACAGGCCCATCAGGAGCACCCCTTGGGCCGCCCCGAAGTACCCGCCGTACACGCCCGCCGCGGCCACCCCGCACCACATGGGCACGCCGCCGTCCTTCTCGCCGTGGTTCTCGCGCTTGGCCAGCCACTTGTTGAGGCGGGGCTGGAGGACCACCAGGAGGCAGGCGAGCAGGATGAGCGCGGGGACCACCGCGTCGAAGGTGCTGGACGGCAGCTGGAGCAGGAGTATCGCGCCGATGAGCCCGCCGATCAGGGAGCCCGAGCCGAAGATCAGGACCCGCCTGAGCTGTCCCTTGAGTTCGCGCCGGTAGCCGTAGGCCGCGCTCAGCGAGCCCGGAACGAGTCCGATGTTGTTGGAGACGTTGGCGAGAACCGGGGAGTACCCGAAGGCGAGCAGCGTCGGGAAGGTGATCAGGGTTCCCGAGCCGACCATGGCGTTGATGCCCCCGGCGGCCACGCTGGCGGCCCCGATGGCCACTGCCTCGATCGCGTCCACCCGTACACCTTCCGTCGCTGTGTGCCGCACTCGTGCCGGACGGTCGTGGTCCGTGCGCGATGCCGCAGGTCACCGTACCCGCCGAGGCCCCCACAGGTCTGTGTGCTGCACAACTAGTCTCGAATCAGATCCCGGATCGGCCGCCGCGCGGGGCAGTTGGGGCGCCGCCGGATACGTACGCGCGCGTGCGCGCCGCCGCACGTCGCCTTGGCCCCTGCCTCACGTTCTGCAATCGAGATCAGGTTTCCGCGTCCTTGAGGAGGTGCGCGGGGGCCGCTATATCGTGATCGGGTGACCCTAGACGACCTGAGGGTGTTCGCGGCGGTGTGCAGGGTTCGAAATCTGAGTGCGGTGGCGCGTGAGATGAACTGCAGCCAGTCCGCCGTGAGTCAGCACGTCAGACGGCTGGAGAAGGAGGTCGGCCTGCCGCTGGTGGAGCGCAGGCCCCGCGGGGTGGTGCCCACCTCGGCGGGCGAGATCCTCTATCGCAGCGCGGCCGAGGGCCTCACCGCGCTCAGCGACGGTCTGCGGCAGATCGAGGAGCTGCGCACCGGCCGGTCGGGGACCGTCGCGGTCGCCGCGGGCTCCGCCTCGATACGGCATTTCATGGGTGGCGCCGTGCAGGCCTTCCGGAAGCGGTATCCGCAGGTGGAGCTGGAGTTCCGGCCGGAGACCACCAGCGAGCAGTGCTTGCGTGCGCTGCGCGCAGGGGCGGTGGATCTGGCCTGGATCATGTTCACCGCGCCCGCGCCGGGCCTGGAGCTGCGGCCGGTCACCGAACTGGACTGGGTGCTCGCCGTACGCGCGGACGATCCGCTCGCCCGGCTCGGCAGTCTGCGCCCGGCGGACCTGGTCCGGGACCGGCTGATCCATCCGCCCTGCGGCCCCGACGACGGCTCCGGGCAACTGGATCCGCCCGAACGCCAGGCCGCCATCGACTGGGAGACGGCCCTGCTGCTGACCGAACTGGGCCTCGGGCACGCACTGGTGCCCGCGGTGGCCGGTCTGCACGAGCGGTCCGACGGGCTGGTCCTGCTGCCACTGGAGGGTGTCGCCCCGCTCACCGTGGGGTGGGCGGCCCGGCAGTGGTCGGCGTTGCCGCCGCCGTCGCGCGACTTCGCCGAGCAGGTCGCGAAGCTGGCGGGTGAGTCGAAGCTCGCCACCGGCGGCCCGCCCGCACAACCAGCCGAGTGGGGACGGTAGTTGGGGCCCTCCACCCAACCAGCGGCGCGCAGAGGGAAGTTCAGCTCTCCCCGACCCGGACCGGCTCGGTCAGCGCTCCCCTGCCGCTGGGCGAGTGGGCGCCTTCGCGGGCCTTCTCGCCGCAGTGTCTGCACACCACCTCGGGTTCCAGGGTGTTGCCACAGGAGTGCTGCCAACGCAGCGGCGGGTCCTCGGGGTTGAGGTGTTTGTCGCCCCATTGCATCAGGGTGATCAGTACGTCGCACAGCTCGGCACCGGCGGGGGTGAGGTGGTACTCGTAGCGCGGCGGCCGGGTGCTGTACAGCTCGCGGCGTACCGCGCCCACGGCTTCCAGCTTGCGCAGCCGGACGGTGAGGATGTCGCGCGAGGTGCCGGTGTTGCGGACGATCTGGTCGAACCGGCGTACCCCATGGCTGAGTTCGCGTACCACGAGAAGGGTCCAGCGCTCGCCCACCAGGTCGAGCGCGTCGGCGATGGAGCACTCTCGGGGGATGGGTTTCGACATGAATCCATCGTAGGGCAGTGAGTTGTGTTTTCGAATGCTCTCGACGGACACCCCTTGCCTTCCGGCCGTGCACTCGATCAGGGCGTGTTCTGACGGCCCCGGACCGGTCCACCCGGACTCTGCCGGAACTCCGGCCCCCTCCGGCGCCCGCCCGGGTCACGGCCGCTGCTCACAGCCTCTCGATGATCGTGGCGTTGGCGACGCCGCCGGACTCGGACATCGTCTGGAGGCCGTAACGGGCGCCTCTGTCCTCCAGGTTGTGCAGCAGCGTGGTCATCACACGGGCACCGCTGCCGCCCAGCGGATGGCCGAGGGCGATGGCGCCGCCGCGTACGTTGAGCTGGTCGAAGTCGACGCCGGTCTCGCGCTGCCAGGCGAGGACGACGGCGGCGAAGGCCTCGTTGACCTCGAACAGGTCGATGTCCGCCAGGGTGAGCCCGCCCCGGTCCAGGACCCGTTCGGTCGCGGGGATGATCGCGGTGAGCATCAGCAGCGGGTCGTCCCCGGCGACCGCGAAGGAGTGGAAGCGGGCGCGCGGGCGCAGGCCGAGCCGTTCGGCCACGTCCTCCCCCATGATGAGCAGGGCCGCGGCGCCGTCGCCCACGGAGGAGGAGTTGCCCGCGGTGATGTGCCAGCGGATCTCCGGGAAGCGCTCCTCCAACTCCGGCTCGTAGTAGGCGGGTTGGAGTGAGGCCAGCGCCTCGGCACTGGTGTCGGGGCGGACCGCCTCGTCGGGCATCCCGGTCCAGATCACCTCACGGTCGAATTCGCCGGCCTCCCATGCCGCCGCCGCCCTGCGGTGCGAGACCAGGGCGTAGGCGTCCTGCTCGGCGCGGCTCACCTTCCAGCGGGCGGCGATGAGTTCGGCGCTGATGCCGTGGCCGACCAGGCCTTCGGAGTAGCGGCTCGCGTGCCGGGAGCCGTAGGGGTCGGCGTGCCGGGCGTGGCCGGAGTTCTTCGGTACGCGGGACATCGACTCCACCCCGCAGGCGACCACGATGTCGTACGCGCCGCTGATGACGCCCTGGGCCGCGATGTGCGCGGCCTGCTGGGAGGAGCCGCACTGGCGGTCGACGGTCATCCCGGGCACGGTCTGCGGGAGTCCGGCGGCGAGCACCGCGTTGCGGGTGATGTTGAGCGACTGCTCGCCGACCTGGCTGACGCAGCCGCCGACCACGTCGTCGATCAACTCAGGGTCGAGGTCGGCGCGTTGGACCAGCTCCTGGAGGGTGCGGGCGAGCAGGTCGACGGGATGGGTCTCGTGCAGCGCCCCGGTGGGGCTGCCCCTGCCCACCGGCGTGCGCACCGCTTCGACGATCACGGCGTCCCGCACCACAGCCTCCTCGGCCCGGCGACGCCGTCACATCCGGCGCCACTGCTACGTCATGAGACCGGAGGGCCGCTCGGCCACCGCCGCGCGCCTCCGGGCTCCGGGCCCCCGTCACAGTTCCGCTTGCCGGGGCGGGAGCGGGTTCCGGCGGCCCCGGCCGGCGACCGTCGCGGCCGCCCAACTCCTTTTCAGGGCCACCGAGTTGCCCTTTCCAACGCACTCGGCCCGTCGACCGTATCAATCGTTAGTTTGATTCCACAACCCTGACCGGGTGAGCTTTTCGCACACAGGTGCGCACGGAAGCACACGCCGGAGTGCGCGCCATGCCGCGAGCGCTGGGCGCACCACACCTGTGAAACCCGCCCGACTCGCCCTCGTAAAGCCTTCGTCAGCAGGCGAGACACCCCTTGTCCGGCCGGAAGTGATGTTGTTATGTTCATGCCTTCTGGATCCGTTTGAAGTTCCAACCCACTGGACAGGACACTTCTCCAGGACCGGCCGCGCCCGGTCCGCGGCGATCAGCGGCACCCGCCGACCCGCATCGGCAATCACTCACCACACCCCACGACCGCACCCGCCCCCGAGCCGTGTGCGGTCGTCAACTCCGACTTCGTCAGGGCGCACGGCCCGGCGATACGACATCCGGGAGTGAAGTGACGACTCAGAGCGACGCCCTGGCAGATCCGCTGGACATCATGGGCCGCCTGCTGGCCCCGGCCGGAAAGCAGAACCCGTACCCGCTGTACGAGGAGATGCGCGCACACGGCTCCCTGGTCGACGTGGCCTCGGGCACGCACGTCTTCGCCACCGGCTACGCCGAGTGCTCGCGGGCCCTGCGCGAACCCGACCTGCTCTCCACCGACGGCGCGGTGCAGGACCTCAAGCTGCCCGGCTGGCGCGAGCACTCCTCGTGGCGGTGGCTGACCCGGAACATGCTGTTCTCCAACGACCCGACCCACGAGCGCCAGCGCCGCTTCTTCGGCAGCGCCTTCTCCGCGCGCGCCGTGGCGGGCCGCCGGGCGATGATCGAGCGCCTGTCCGACGAGGCCGTCCGGCACGTGGCCCAACTCGGCCGGGACGGCGCCGAGATCGACCTGGTCCCCGAACTCACCTACCGCTTCGCCACCGCCGTCATCGGCGAACTCCTCGGCGTACCGCCGAAGGACCAGGCCCCGATGCGCGCCGGGATCGGCGACATCACCCTGGCCCTGGACCCGATCGCCGACATGAGCCAACTGGAGCCGGGCGACGCGGCGATGGACACCTTCGCCGAGTACTTCTACGAGCTGGTCGCCCAGCGCCGTGCCGAGCCGCGCGAGGACCTCACCAGTACCTGGGTGAAGGTCTGCGACGACAGCGGCGACATCAGCGAGGAGGAACTGGTCGCCAACCTGATGCTGTTCCTGGTCGCGGCGGCCGAGGCCCCGATGGACCTGTTCAGCAACACGGTCCGGCTCGCCCTGGAACACCCCGAGCACGCCGAGCGGCTGCGCGCGGACCCCGCGTACGCGGCCGGTTTCGTCGACGAGACGCTGCGCTACGAGCCCGCCGTGCACGCCCTGAACCGGGTCGCCGCCAAGGATATGGAGTTCTTCGGCCTGAAGATCACCGAAGGCACCGCGGTCACCCTGATGCTGGGCGCGGGCAACCGCGACCCGCAGCGCTACCCGGACCCGGCGGCCTTCGACCCGCAGCGCACGGACATCCAGCCGCTGACCTTCAGCGCGGGCGCGCACTACTGTCTGGGCGCCAATGTGGCCCGGATGTCCGCCGAGACGATGGTCCCCCAACTCCTGCGCGAGATCCCGCGGTTGAAGCTCACCGAGGAAGCCGTCTGGCGCGATCAGCTCGTCCAGCGCGGCCAGGCGCGAATGCTCGCCACGACGGTCTGAACGAACCGGCTCGCGGCCCGCGACCGCGAACGGCCCGGTCGGGGGCCGGCCGCGGGCCGTCGCACGCGGCACCGCACGCCGCCCAACTCCCCTGTTTCCGACGCTACTTGCACGTGCGGCGGGCAGCTGAGCCATGCCCGTACGCCTCCATGCCCGTACACCCCCCACCCCACCCCCACGTACGACCCGGCCCGCGCCGGGCGGACACGTAAGGAGAGACCACGTGCCCAGTAACTCCGAGGTACCCGGCAACGCCGAGCTCGCCTCCTTGCTGGACGGCGACTTCACCAGTGAGACCGCCGAGGTCAACGGCGTACGACTGCACTATGTGCGGGGCGGGCAGGGAGACCCGCTCTTCCTGCTGCCCGGCTGGCCCGAGACCTGGTGGGAGTACCGCAAGGTCATGCCCGCTCTGGCGCGGCGGTTCACGGTGCACGCGATCGACATCCGCGGCATGGGCGGCTCCGCGAAACCGGAGTCCGGGTTCGAGAAGAAGTCGATGGCCGCGGACATCCGGGCGCTCGCCGCGCACATCGGATACGAGCGGATCAGCATCGCCGGGCACGGCATCGGTTCGATGGTCGCGTACGCCTTCGCGGCGAACCACCCCGAGGCGACCGACAAGCTGGTCATGCTCAACACCACGCACATAGACGAGAGTTACTACGGATTCACGCTGATGCCCCGGCCCGGCACCCCGGGTCCGCACCGCTGGTGGCTGGCCTTCAACACCGTGGAGGGCTTCCCGGAGAAGGTGCTCGCGCACAACTACCGCCCGATGACGGACTTCATGTTCGACCTGAGCCTGCTGAACCCGGGCGCCGTGGGCGAGTTCGACCGCCGGGTCTACGCCGAGGCGTACTCCTCCCCCGCCGCGGTACGCGCCAGCTCCGGCTGGTTCAAGACCTACCAGCAGGACATCGCGGACTTCGCCTCGTACGAGAAGATCCGGGTCCCGGTCCTCGGCCTCGCGTACGGCGGCTTCTACGCGTACATGAGTGAGGTGCTGCCGCGGCACGGTGTGGACGTGCGCGTCGCGGAGATCACCGACAGCCGCAACTATCTCGTCGAGGAACAGCCCGAGCAGGTGACGCACCATCTGCTGGAGTTCCTCGGCTGATCAACTCGCCTCTTCCGTACGGGCGTTGACACGTGCGACCGGCCCCCGGCCTGCGGTTGCGGGCCGGGGGCAGACGGGGTCGCGCGGGTGGCGTGCGGAGGGGCGAAGGGGGAAAGGGGGACCTCCCGGCCCTGTCGGGGGATCCGCCGCCGGAGTCGGGGGAGGCGGCGGAAACAGGGCCGGGAGGTCTGGGGGTGGTGGTCCGGGGTGTCTCCCGCGTAGGGGTCAGCTCTTGGCAGCGGGTTCGGTGGACGGTTTGGCGGCCGGTGCGGCGCCCGGTTTGGTGGCGCGGAGCAGGAGCAGGCAGCTGAGTCCGGCGGCGAGGGTGACCGCGGCGGTGAACCACCAGCCGTTGTCGAAGGAGTCGGCCACCTCGTGCGGCCCGGGGGTGCCGAGTACGGCGACCAGTCCGGACACCCCGATCACACCGCCGGTCTGGCGGGCCATGGTGACGGCGGCCGACCCGGTGGAGAAGCTGGCCGGGGGCACCTTGCTGAGCGCCGCGCCGATCAGGGTCGGCATGGCGAAGCAGACGCCGACGCCGGTGAGCAGCATGCCGGGCAGCAGGCCGAGTACGTAGTCGTGGTCGGTGACATCGAGCGCGGCGATCCACCAGCCGATGCCGACCGCGAACAGCACACAGCCGACGGCCGCCACCACTCCGGCACCCAGCCGGGCCGAGAGCTTGCCCGCGTACGGGGTGAGCAGCGGGACCATCATCGGGCCCGGGCTGATCGCGAGGCCGGTCTCCAGGGCGGACCAGCCCCAGACGTCCTGGCACCACAGGGTGGCCGAGAGCAGCATCGCGCTGAAGGCCACCGCGAACACCAGGTTGGCCAGCATGGCCGGGCTCATGGCGGGGAGTTTGAGCAGGCCGAGCGGGAAGACCGGGCTCGGGTGGCTCGCGGAGCGCCGGGTGAACAGGGCCACCAGGACCACCGAGGCGGCCAGGGTGCCGAGCGTGGAGGCCGTGCCCCAGCCCCAGTCGGTGCCCTTGACCAGGCCGAGCGCCAGCGCGCCGATGCCGAGGGTGAGCAGGACGGCGCCGAGGTAGTCGACCCGGCCCACCTCGGTGCGGCGCGGGGTGTCCGCGATGATCTTCCGTCCGGCGAGCACCGCGGCGATGCCCACGGGGACGTTGATCAGGAAGATCCAGCGCCAGTCGAGTTCGGTGAGCGCACCGCCGATCACCGGTCCGAGCGCGGCGGCCAGTCCGCTGACCGCCGCCCAGTTGCGTACGGCGGCGGGCCGCTGCTCGGGCGGGGCCACACTCAGCAGGATGCCGAGCGAGGAGGGGATCAGCATCGCCGCGCCCACGGCCTGGAGGACCCGGAAGCCGACCAGGGACCAGACCTCGGGGGCCACCGCACACAGCACGGAGGCGACGGTGAACAGCGCGACTCCCTGGAGATAGGCGCGCTTCGAGCCGAGCCGGTCGGCGTAGCTGCCCGCGGGGACCAAGAGCGCCGCGAAGACCACCGAGTAGGCGTTGAGCACCCAGGACAGCGAGGACAGGGAGGCGCCGTCGAAGTCGGTGGCGATGTCCGGAAGGGCGACGTTGACGACGAAGAGGTCGAGGTTCGACATCGCGACGCCTGCGGCGACGATGAGGAAAACGCGTCGGTAGTGGGCCGCGGCGGCCGCCGGTGTCTTCTCCCCGACGCCTGGGGCTGCTTGCTGGGACATGATCCTTGGTCTCAATTCTCTCGGGATGACGCTTGGTTCATGTGGTTCATGGCAAGGACGGCCCTCGGGCCTGGGTCGCGGGGCGGCGGTGGGGCGGCGGCGTCGGCGCCCCGTACGGAACTGTTCGGCTCGGCTGTGTCCGGTCCGGTTCGGTTCGGTTCGGATCGGTTCGGATCACCTCGGCCATTGAGTTGGAAAATCCAACTCAATGACGCGGCGTCATCCTAGGGAAGTCGGTTGGAAGTGGCAACCCACTGGCCGACGCGCGGACTTGAGGGGCTGTGGGCCACCTCAAGTCCGTGCGAGCCGGTACGCCCAACGGCAACGGCCCCCGCCCCGCGGACCGAAAGGTCCGCGCGACAGGGGCCGTTCCCGTACCCGAGTACGTACTCAGCCGCCGTAGAGCTCCTCGATCTCGCTCGCGTAGGCGGCGACGATCGCATGCCGCTTGATCTTCAGAGACGGCGTCAGCAGGCCGTTCTCCTCGGTGAACTCCCCCGGAACCAGGGCGAATTTACGGATGGACTCGGCGCGCGAGACGGCCTCGTTGGCGTAGTCGACGGCCTTCTGGACCTCCGCGATCAGCTCCGGGTCGCGGACCACCTCGGCCATCGGGGTGTCCCTCGGGCGCTTGCGCACCGACAGCCAGTGCTGGACGGCGTCCGGCTCCAGGGCGATGACGGCGGAGACGAAGGACCGGTTGTCGCCGACGACGATGCACTGGCCGACCGGCGGACGGCTGCGCAGCCGGTCCTCCAGGACCGCGGGCGAGACGTTCTTGCCGCCGGAGGTGACGATGATGTCCTTCTTGCGCCCGGTGATCGTCAGGTATCCGTCGTCGTCGAGGGCGCCGAGGTCACCGGTGGTGAACCAGCCGTCGTGGAGCACCTCGCCGGTCGCCGCCGGGTTGGCCCAGTACGAGTCGAAGACGGTGCCGCTCCTGAGGAGCACCTCGCCGTCGTCCGCGATGCGCACCCCGGAACCGGGCACCGGCTGGCCGACGGCGCCCGGGCGCGGCCCCAGCGGCGGAGCGAGGGTGACGGCACCGCAGGTCTCGGTGAGGCCGTAGCCCTCGAAGATGGTGATACCGGCCGCGAAGAAGAAGTGGTTGAGACGGCTGTCGAGCGGGGAGCCGCCGCTGATCGCGTAGTTGAGGTTGCCGCCGAGCTCCTTGCGGATGCGGCGGTAGACGAGCAGGTCGTACAGGCCGTGCGCGAGCCTGAGTTTCAGGCCCGGACCCTTGCCCTTGCCGAGGAACCGCGCGAGTTCGGCCTCGCCGTAGGCCACGGCGATCCGGTCGGCGCGCTCGAAGGAGGAGCCGCGGCCCATCTTCTCGGCGGTGGCGCGTCCGGTGTCATGGATCTTCTCGAAGAGGTACGGCACCGCCACCACGAACGTCGGCTTGAACGACTGGAGTTGGGGACGCAGATCGTCCGGCTTGATGCTCGGGCAGTGTCCGACCACGATGCGCGCGTACAGGCAGGCGACCTGGAGGCTGCGGCCGAGGATGTGCGCGAGGGGGAGGAAGAGCAGCGTGGACGGTTCGACTCCGGTGATCTCCTTGAACACCGGGAGCGACAGTTCGCTGGAGTTGGTGGCCCCCGCGTAGAGGTTGGCGTGGGTGAGCACACAGCCCTTGGGGCGTCCGGTGGTGCCGGAGGTGTAGCAGAGGGTGGCCACGCTGTCGCCGGTCAGGGCGGCGCGGCGCTTGGTGACCTCGTCCTCGGGGACGTCCCGGCCGAGCCCGACGATGTCGGCGACGCCGCCCGTGTCGAGTTCCCAGATCCGCGGTGGTTCGGTGTGCTGCGCGCAGCCCTCGCGGACCACGGCCGTGTTGTCCGCGGTCTCGGTGATCACGAGGCGGGCGCCGGAGTCGCGCACGATCCACTCGACCTGACCCGGCGAGGACGTCGGGTAGATCGGGACCGTCTGGCCGCCCGCCGCCCAGATCGCGAAGTCGAGGACGCACCACTCGTAGCGGGTACGCGACATCACGGCGACCCGGCCGCCCGGTTCGAGACCGGCGGCGATCAGTCCCTTCGCGGTGGCCGACACCTCGCGCGCGAACTGCGCGGCGGTCACCGGCTGCCAGGTGTCCCCTTCCAGGCGCCGGATCACCACCTGGTCGGGTACCTCGGCGGCGTTCACGTACGGGATGTCGGGGACGCCCGCCCCCGCCGCCGGGGCGACCAGCGGCTCCGCGTGCGCCTCGCGCACCACGCCGTTGTCGTCCCGGATCAGCCTGATCTTCACGCGCCCGGTGAGATCCGGGCGGCTCTGTGCGGTCTTCAGGTCCTGGCGAACGCCCATTGCGGCTCCCGGGTGGGTGTCTGGCCTGCGGAGCGCGACTGGGCGGCAGGGGTCCCGCGTTCGGTCCCGCCCCTGGGACCCCGCCGGAGCCACGCTTACTTACTCATGAGTCAACTTACTCACGCGTAAGCGAAATTCAATGGGCAGCGCGCAGGGAAATTCCTCGCCGACCCCCACAAACAAGGGGGTGGGCTCATTGACCGAGACGGTTGGAAACGATGCGCGGTCGGGGCGTCACTCAGCGGATGCGTGAGCGGGTGCGGTGAGCGGATGCGATGAAGGATGCGGCGAAGGGCGCAGTGAAGAGTGCGGCCGCCGCCGGGGGCGCCCGGGCGGCACTCCCTGGTGAGGGGCGGTACGGGCGCCCGGGTTCAGCCGGAGCGAGGCGCCGGCGTCCAGGTCTCGCCCTCCAGGACATGACTCATGCCCACCCAGACCATGTTCATCAGACGCAGCGCGACGGCCTCCGGGGACTGCCCGGGGTTGCGGTCCATCCAGTCGGTGAGGGTGTCGGCGGCTCCGACCAGGGCGTGCGCGACGAAGTCGGCCTCCCCGTCGCCGAGTTGGACCTTGGGGCCCGCCTCGGCGATGCCGTGCCGTACGAGTCCGGCCACCTGAGCCATCACCGCACGGCGCGCCTCGGCGACCGCGGCGGCTATCGCCTCACTGAGCTCGGACGCCTGCCGGTGCAGGACCACCCAGCTGTCACGGCTCTCGGCGACGAAGCGGAAGAAGGCCACCAGGGCGGCGTGCAACTGGAGTTCAGGAGTGCCGCCCTGGCTCGCGGCGCCCTGGAACGCCTCGACGAGCCGGTCCGCCTCCCGGCGCAGGCAGGCGAGGAACAGCCCCTCCTTGGAGTCCAGGTAGAGGTACACCATCGGCTTCGAGATGCCCGCGAGCTCGGCGATCTCGTCGACCGAGGCGGCGTGGTAGCCACGCTTGGCGAACACCTGGATCGCCACGTCGATGATCTGCTGCTCGCGCACCTCGCGCGGGACACGGCGGCGCCCCTTCTGCCCGGACGCCTCCTTACGGCCCTTGTGGCCTGGAGGTTTTCCCGTTTCGTCGCTCACCCTTGCCAGCCTACCCAGCTCGTCGTACCTTACTTCTTAGTAAGTTTACTACGCGGTAAGAAAGCTCGGCAGGGGACGGACCGACGGACCCGCCGGGAGACCCGCGTCCCACAAACCCACAGCAAGAACCCGAAGGGCAGGGGTTTCCATGGCCGAAGGCATCGACGCACTGGCCGGACTCGACTTCGCGAGCGTGACTCCGGAGGAGTTCGCCAGGATCGTGAAGAAGCTCTCCACCAAGGAGATCAACGAGCTGGCGCAGGACGCACCGCTGCGCAACCGCGTCCTGGAAGAGGTCTTCGGCCGGATGGGCCGCCAGTTCAAGCCCGAAACCGCGGGCTCCCTGAAGGCCCTGATCCGCTGGAAGATCACGGGCGTCGAGGAGAAGGTCTACGAGACGGACATCGCCGACGGCACCTGCACGGTCAGCGAGGGCCGCAGCGAGGCCGAGCCGCGCGTGACGATCATCCTGGGCGACGCGGAGTTCCTGAAGCTGGCCTCAGGCAACGCCAGCCCCGTGACGATGTTCATGATGCGCAAGCTCAAGCTCGCGGGTGACGTCGGCTTCGCCTCCGGACTGACCCGCTACTTCGACATCCCGAAGGCCTGACTCCATGCCGTACTCCTTTGAACTCACCGAAGAACAGCAGGACTTGAAGGAATGGGTGCACGGCTTCGCCAAGGAGGTCGTACGCCCGGCCGCCGCGGAGTGGGACGAGCGCGAGGAGACTCCCTGGCCGGTCATCCAGGAGGCCGCGAAGATCGGCCTGTACGGATTCGAGTCGCTGGCCGACCTGTTCGGCGACCCCTCGGGCATCTCCCTGCAGATCGCCAACGAGGAGCTGTTCTGGGGTGACGCCGGTATCGGCATGGCCCTGTTCGGCACCTCCCTCGCGGTCGCCGGAATCTTCGCCTCGGGCACCCCCGACCAGCTCGCCGAGTGGGTACCGCAGTGCTTCGGCGACGAAGACGACCCCAAGCTGGCCGCCTTCTGCGTCTCCGAGCCACAGGCCGGGTCCGACGTCTCGGGCATGCGCACCCGCGCCCGCTACGACGAGGCCAAGGACGAGTGGGTGATCAACGGCCAGAAGGCCTGGATCACCAACGGCGGCATCGCCAACATCCACGTCGTGGTCGCCTCCGTGGACCCCGAGCTCGGCGCCCGCGGCCAGGCCGCGTTCATCGTGCCGCCGAACACCCCCGGCCTGGACGGTTCCAAGAAGATCAAGAAGCTCGGCCTGCGCGCCTCGCACACCGCCGAGGTCTTCCTGGACGACGTCCGTGTCCCCGGCGAATGCCTCCTCGGCGGCAAGGAGAAGCTGGACGCCCGGCTGGCCCGGGCCCGCGAGGGCACCAGGTCCGCGGGCCAGGCGGCCATGGCCACCTTCGAGGTCAGCCGTCCGACCGTGGGCGCCCAGGCCCTGGGCATCGCCCGCGCCGCCTACGAGTACGCCCTGGAGTACGCGGGCGACCGCGAGGCCTTCGGCCGCCCCATCATCGAGAACCAGGCCATCGCCTTCGCCCTCGCCGACATGCGCACCGAGATCGAGGCCAGCCGTCTGCTGATCTGGCAGGCCGCCTGGATGGCCCGCAACAACAAGCCCTTCGACGCGGGCCAGGGCTCGATGTCCAAGCTCCGCGCGGGCGAACTCGCCGTCTCCGCAACGGAGAAGGCGGTCCAGATCCTCGGCGGGGCGGGCTACAGCCGCGAACACCCCGTGGAGCGCATGTACCGCGACTCCAAGATCTACACGATCTTCGAGGGGACGAGCGAGATCCAGCGGTTGGTGATCGCTCGGGCGATTTCCGGGCGGCACATTCGCTGAGTCCGGGCGGCACATTCGCCGATAGCGACAACGGCTCAATGCCCGCTCTCCACCCATGGGTTGAGAGCGGGCATTGGCCTTCGGTCCTCTTCAGCTGGCTTCAGCCGGCTTCAGCTGGTCCTGTGCGGCGAGCTCGCAGGAGGCCCGCACGCACTCCCCCTGCGCCCCTCAGCGCCGAGCCAACCGCCGCTCCCCGCTCGCCCCCCGGTGGTACGGCAGCTCGTAGTGCTCGAAGACCTGGGGTTCGTCGTCAGCGAGGAGTTCGCCGTCGACGTCCATGGAGGGGCAGCTCTTGACGAGTTTGCCGCCGTAGGCGACCTGCAGGTACCCCGGGCCGACCTTGGCGCCGCCCAGCGGGACGAAGACCAGTTTGCGCTGGAGGGGCAGGCCGATGGTGACGGTGGCGAAGGAGGGCTCGTCGCTGGCCGTGTCCACGTAGATCGCCTCCAGACTGCCGATTTTGCGCTTCTCCTCGTCGACCACATCGTGGCCCACCCACTCACGAATGCTCACAACCTCCACCACAGCGCCCACGCCGTCACCACTTTCCGCTCGATGCCTCGATGCCACTCGCCGAACCTCGGCAAGAGCCCCGGATACGTCCTTGGCACCTGCGAGGGCAACGGGACACCCCGGCGGGGCGTACGGGTTCGCCGTATCGAGCGAGGGTTACGTACGGAAGACGGCAGCAGGGGAGGCGAGAGGAGAGGCGCGCGGGTGGCGCATCGAGGCCCGTGGACCGTAGGCCGTGCTGCGGCTGCGGCCGACGCGGGGCGCGCGTCGGCCGCAGCCTGCCGCCGGGCCCCGCACAAGGTGGGGGGAAGAGGAGCCGGGCGGCTGATCTGTGGAGTGCGGAGTCCAACGGGTCCGCTGGTTCCGTCGGTTCCGTTGGGTCCGTCACTCGGGGCTTGCGCCCTGTTAGAGGGAGTTGGCCGGGTGAGCGTTCCCTTTCCGAGCAGGAAATTTTCCGCGTCTGGTGGGCTGCTTACGGACAGTTCTGCCCATATGCGGCTCGTTACCGCAACTCTCCTTCTGGTTCGTCAGTTTCGGCACCGGCGTCTTGCGGTCGCCCCGGCCCCGCCGTACTCCCGCCCCCGTCCTCGTGCGCCGTCTCCTCCGGCACCGGCCGGTCCCTCAGTCCGGCCGCCGTGTGTATCGCCTCCGCGAGTTCGTCCACGTCCCGGTCGCCCGAGTCGTTCGCCAACTCCTCGGCGCGGCCGTCGAGTTCGGCGAGGGTGAGGGGTTCGGGCAGGGACGGGTGGTGGGGGTCGTCGGCGCGGAGGGCTTCGGCGAAGTAGGCGGCGACCGCGACGGTGCGCAGGCTCGTGGAGGAGTTCCACAGGTCCGGGTCGAGGTCGTCGCTGTGGACGGTGGACGCCTTCTCGTGGGGCTTGCGGGTGTCGGGGTCGAGCCAGCGGACGCGGGCGGTGGCCAGCGGTCCCTCGGCGCCCTCCTTCGTACGTACCGCGTACAGCGCGGTCACCGTGTGGCCGGGGCCCACCTCGCCGCCGTCCACCCGGTCGTTGCGGAAGTCGTCGTCGGCGACCTCGCGGTTGTCGTAGCCGATGAGCCGGAAGGCGCGCACCGTCTTCGGGTCGAAGGCCACCTGGGCCTTGGCGTCCCGGGCGCGCAGGCCCACGTTGGCGGGCAGCCGCTCGGTGAACAGGGCGCGGGCCTCGGCGCGTTCGGAGACGTAGGTGGTGTGGCCGTCGCCCTTGTCGGCAAGGTCCTCCATCAAGGAGTCGCCGTACTCGCTGCCCACACCGACACCGAAGAGGGTGATGCCGTGTTCGCGGCGCTCGTCCTCGATGCGGTCGAGGATGCGCGCCGAGTCGGTCTCGCCAGTGTTCGCGAGCGCGTCGGAGAGCAGGACGACACGGTTCGTGACGCCCTTGCGGTGTCCCTCGGCGGCGACGTCGTAGCCGGTGCGTACGCCCGCGTCCAGGTTGGTGGAGTCGGTGGGTTCGAGCGTTTCGATACGGGAGTGGATACGGTCGCGGTTACCGTCCAGCCGGGTCATGTCCAGGACCACCTCGGCCTCGTTGCTGAAGGCGACGATGGCCAGCGAGTCGTCGTCGCGCAGCCCGTCGGCCGCCGCCTTCAGCGCGTCCCGTACGAGGTCGAGCCTGCCCGGCTCCGCCATCGAGCCCGAGACGTCCACGACGAACGTCAGCGCGGCGGGCGGGCGTTCCTTCTGCGCCACGGGGCGGGTCGCGAGGCCGACCCGGAGCAGGGACCAGTCCTCGTCCTCGGTACGGGCGCCGTCCACGGTGACCGAGAAGCCGTCGCCCTTGGGCTTGCGGTAGTCCTGCCGGAAGCTGTTGACGAATTCCTCGGGGCGTACGGTGCCGGGGTCCGGCAGCCGCCCGTCCTCGAGCGACCTGCGGGCGAAGCCGTACGAGGCGGTGTCCACATCCAGCGCGAAGGTCGACAGGAAGTCCGGGGCCGGCGGCTTCGAGGGCGCCTCGTCGCCCTCGGTACCGGGCGCTTGCTCCTGCGCCTCGCCCGGTGACCAGGGTGCCCGGGTCGCCGAGGGGCCGGGCAGTCCGTCCGCCCTGTCCCCGCCCGAACCGTCGGCGGCGCTCTCCTTCGTGGAGCCCCCGCTCGTGCACCCCGTCAGCAGCACGGCGGCCGCGGCTCCGACCGCTACCAGCGCGCGCAGCGGGCCGAGGCGCCGGGCGCCGCGCTTCCTGCTCCGGGCGGTGCGGTCACTCCCGCCCGCGCTCCCGCTCCCGTTCTCGTTCCCGTCCTCGCTGGTGCGTTGGTGCGTACGGTCGCTCTCGCGTCCGTTGACGCGCCGGTTCGCGCGCTGTTCCATCCCGGCCCCCATTTCCGGCTCGCTTCGTGCTCCGGCTCACGCGCCTGTGCGCGCCCGCCGGTGGCACTCACCACTGTCCGAGCGCCGATGCGCTCAGTACTCCGACGCCGGGGGGACCGATTTCGCTCGGACGGAAATGTTGCGAGCCGGTCACAAGGCGGACTTGGCCGATCAGGGGCAGGGGGCAAGGGGGCAGGGTCAGGGCCCTGGCTCACAAGACTCTCGGCTCAGAGCCCTCAGCGAGGCCTCGTCCGGCATCCGGCGGGCACTGCCCGGCACCGGGGGGCAGGCAGGGCCTAGGAAACGACGTCCTTCCCCCGGAACCCCCTGAACGCCAGCGCGACCAGGACCATCGCATACGTCACCGACACCACCATGCCCTGGGTCATGCCGCCCCACTCCGGCCGGGTCTGGAGTGCGTCGGCCCAGGCGAACTGCCAGTGTGCGGGCAGGAAGTCGCGCCAGCTGCCGAGGGCGGTGACCGCGTCCAGGACGTTGCCGACGATGGTCAGGCCCACCGCGCCGCCGACCGCGCCGAGCGGTGCGTCGGTACGTGTCGACAGCCAGAACGCCAGTCCCGCGGTGACGAGTTGGGAGACGAAGATGTATCCGGTGGCGATCAGGAGGCGCTGTACCGCGGTCCCGGCGGGCAGGGTGCCGCCGGTGGGGATCTCCAGTGGGCCCCAGCCGTAGGCGGCCGTACCGACCGCGAGGGCGACCAGGGGCAGCAGCACGATCGCGGCCAGGCTCAGACCGAGGGCCACGGTCAGTTTGGAGACGAGCAGCCGGGCGCGCGGGACCGGCGCGGCGAGGAGATAGCGCAGCGAGGACCAGCCCGCCTCGGAGGCGACCGTGTCCCCGCAGAACAGCGCCACGGGGATGACGAGCAGAAAGCCCGCCGAGACGAACAGACAGGTCGCGGTGAAGTTGGCGCCGGAGGCGGTCGCCGTGTCGAGCAGCGTCACCCGGCCGTTCCTGCTGCTCGGTTCGCCGCCGACCGCGAAGGCCGTGACGAGGACGAACGGCAGTACGGCCAGTACGCCCGCCATGACCAGGGTGCGGCGGCGCCGCAACTGCCGCGCCAGTTCGACGCGCAGCGGCAGGGTGCGCAACGGCCGGTAGCCGTGCGCCAGTTCGGTCGGCGCGCTCATCGCGAACCCCTTCCGTTTCGGTGGCTCACGCGCCCACCCGGTTCTCGGCAGCTCACGTGTTCTCCCCGGTCTCGGCGGCTCACGCGCCCTCCCCGATCAGCGTCAGGAAGGCGTCCTCCAGGCGGCGGTGCGGGCCCATGGACTCCACCGGGATGTCCAGGCGCACCAGTTCGGCGAGCAGTCCGGCCGCGGTGGTGGTGCCCGTTCCGTCCAGGCGTACGAGGAGTCCGTCCTCGGCGCGTACGGCGGAGGCGATGCCGGGCAGGGCGCCGATCTTGTCGACGAGCGGCTGCGGCACCTCGGTGACCGTGCCCACCCGCAACTCCTCGCCGTTGCCGATGATTTGGGCGACCGGGCCCGCCTGGACCAGGGCGCCGCGGTCCATCACCACGAGGTGGGTGCAGGACTGTTCGACCTCGGCGAGCAGATGGCTGGAGACGATGACGGTGCGCCCGGCCGCCGCGTACCGGATCAGGACCTCGCGCATCTCGCGGATCTGTGGCGGGTCGAGGCCGTTGGTGGGTTCGTCCAGGATCAGCAGATCGGGCAGGCCGAGCATGGCCTGGGCGATGGCCAGGCGCTGGCGCATGCCCTGGGAGTAGGTGCGCACCGCGCGTTCCAGTGCGTTGCCGAGTCCGGCGATCTCCAGTGCCTCTTCGGCGTGCGCGTCCTCGGCGGGGCGGCCGGTCGCCGCCCAGTACAGATCGAGGTTGGCCCGGCCGGACAGGTGCGGCAGGAAACCGGAGCCCTCGACGAAGGCACCGACCCGCGAGAGCACCGGGGCGCCCGGCCGGATGGCGTGGCCGAAGACGCGGATCTCGCCCTCGTCGGGGCGGATGAGGCCCATGAGCATGCGCAGGGTGGTGGTCTTTCCGGCGCCGTTGGGTCCGAGCAGGCCGAGGACCTGGCCCTTCTCGACCCGGAACGACAGCTCGCGTACCGCGTACCGGTCGGCCGACTTGGCGTAGCGCTTGCTCAAGTCGCTGATTTCCAGGGGGACTTCGGCAAGTGCGGGGTCGGGCGGCGGGGCCACGGTGACCCGGCGGCGTCCGGTGACGAGCAGGCCGAGGGCGAGCAGCGCACCGGCGGCCGGCAGCCACCAGATCCAGTCGGGAAGCGGGGCGGCCGCGGTGTCCACGCCGGGCGCGGTCGGCACTCGCAGCGGACCGGCGAGGGAGGCGGTGTAGAGGGCTGGCTCGGCCGGGGAGGCGTGGCCGAGGTCGGTGCTGGCCAGGACGAGCCGCAGCCGGTGGCCCCGCTGGACCTCGTGGTCCACGGCGGGCAGCGTGAGCTCCACCTCCTTGCCTCGGTCGGTGCCCTCGACCCGCACCGGGGCGACGAGTCCGGCGGGCAGTACCTGGCCGTCGCCGCCGGGCGCGACGTCGTACACCTTGCCGAAGAGCACCATGTCCGCGCTGCTCGACTTCAGCCGCACCTTCACCTTCGGGGAGCCGGTGACCCGCAGATCGCGCCCCAGGGGCGCGGAGTCGAAGCGGGCGTGCTGGCCGGGGAAGTCGAAGGAGATGCCGACGCCGAGCGAGGAGAGCTGGGCCAGGCCGGGCGCGCCGCCTCCGCCCTCGCCGCCTCCGCCACCGCCACCGAGGCCGGGGAGTGCCGATATGGCGGGCGGGTTGCCGCCCGGCGGGTTCTGGAACCGCTGGGTACCGCCGCCGAGTTCGAACGTCCGGGGCCGGTTGCCGAGGCCGGGATAGCGGTCCGCCGTCGCGCCGCGCACGGTCGCCGCGCCGTCGGTCGAGTCCACTCCCCCGGTCCGGGTCACCCGGAACCCGGGCCCGGTGTCCTGGCTTTCGTCGCCCTTGAGGTGGCGGTCGAACCAGTCGGTCACCCGGCCCGCGACGCGTCCCGTCTCCAGGTCGCCGCCGTCGTGCCCGCCCGCGATCCAGTCGACGTCGACGGGCGCGCCGCCGGAACGGATCGTCCGCGCCGCCGCGTCCGCCTGGCCGAGGGTGAACAGCGAGTCGTTCTGGCCCTGTACGAGCAGCGTGGGCACCTTGATGCGCTTCCCGACGGCCACCGGACTGCGTTCGGTGAGCAGCCGCCGCGCCTCGGCGTCCGGGCGGCCGGTGCGCGCCACGCGCTCGTACATCCGGCACAGCCGCGGCTCGAAGCGTTGGCAGCCGCCGCCGGTGTTGATGAACAGCCCGGCCCAGGTCTTCTTGAACACCCCGGCGGGGAACAGCGCTTCGCCGAGATCCCAGTAGGTGATGAGCGGCGCGAGGGCGTCGACCCGTTTGTCGTGCCCGGCCGTGAGGAGCGCGACGGCCCCGCCGTACGAGGCGCCGGTGATGCCGACCCGCGGGTCTCCGGCGCGGTCCAGGCGCACCTCGGGACGCTTCGCGAGCCAGTCGATCAGCCGGGAGACATCGGCCACTTCACCGCGCGGGTCGTTGAGACCGATGCGCCCGCCGGACTTGCCGAAGCCGCGGGCGGACCAGGTGAGGACCGCGTACCCGTCCCGGGCCAGCCGCTCCGCCTGCTCGCGTACGTCGTCCTTGCTGCCACCGAACCCGTGGGTGAGGAGAACGGCGGGACGACGGCCGGGACCCGAGGTGAAGTACGAGGTGTCCAGGCGGGTGCCACCGGTGTCCAGCACCCGGTCGCTGCGGTGCACCGGCGCCGCCTCGTCCGAGGCCACGGCGTTCCAGGTACCGGCTCCCGCGAGCACCGCGACGGCCGCCCCGGCGGCCAGCCACCGCCGGGGCGCACGCGCCTTGGCCCACGGTCCGCGCCACGGACCGGGCAGTCTCAGTCTCATGCGCCCACCGTACGGGCGCGCACCGACAGCCGCGGCAGCCCCCGGGCGGAACTCAGCCGTCTTCCCGGGCAGTACGGCGGCGGGGGTGTGTACGGCAGGTGGTGTACGGAGTCGGTGCGGGCCGCGGGACCAAGTGGCGGAAGCGGGACGGGTGGTGCGGGCACGTGGTGCGCGCCGGTGGTGCGCGTGACGCCGTACGCCCCACTTGGCGCCCGGCCGCCTCGGAACGATCGGTGTGAAACCAGCCACAACGGGCCTCGCGGGAGGGCACTTCGGACATCCCTCGCGGGTCCGCGCGCAACCGTCACCGCCCCGCCACGATCCGGGCAGGCGTGCGACCACGCTCAAGTGGTAGGAAACCGCTCATGGACATCCGCCGTGCCACGACCGTGTTCCAGATACTTTCCGCGAGCCGCCTCTACGACGCGCCCGCGAACCCCGACTGGGCCCGCCGCTTCCACGACAACCACGGGCACCACCTCTTCCTGGCGTACGGCACCGAGGACCGCGCCAGCAAGACGGAACCCATCGGATTCGTCAGCGGAGTGGAGACCGTCCACCCCGACAAGGGCACCGAGATGCTGCTGTACGAACTCGGCGTCGCCGAGCCGCACCGGCGCCGCGGTGTCGGCACCGCCCTGGTGCACGCGCTCGCCGAGTACGCCCGCAGTCACGGCTGTTACGGCATGTGGGTCGGCGTCGACCCGGACAACGAGGCGGCCCTCGCCACGTACGCCAAGGCGGGCGCCCGCGACGAAGGCCGGTTCGCGATGCTGGGGTGGGCGTTCAGGAAGAACGTGTGACGCGGACCGCGGAACCGGGAACAGAGCAAGGGACCGCCCCGCCCCGCGCCCCGACTCGTCACCGCGACCGCACCCGCGACCCGGAAGGCCACCGATGACCGCTTTCAGGCCCGCCGCCCCCGAACCGCACCGGCCCGCGGTCTCCCGTCGCCGCGCCCTGACCGGTCTCGGCTTCACCTCCGCCTCCGCCGCACTGCTCGGCGGGGCCGCCGCCCCGGCCTCGGGTGCCGCGGCGGACGGTCCGCTGCCGGTGCTCCCGGTGGACACGGCCGACTGGACCGCCGCCCTGCGCGCCACCCCGCAGGTGCAGTTGGTGCCCGGCGCCACGTATGTCCTGCCGCAGCGGGCCGAGTTGCCGAGCGGGTGCTACATCGCGGGCAACGGGGCCACGGTCACCGTCACGGGAACGGCCCACGGGGCGCTCTCCGTCAACGGGCAGCGTGATGTGACGCTGACGGACATCCGGCTGCGCGGGCAGACGGCCGACCCGATCGACACCGGGATCGTCACCGGGCATGTGGGGCTGCGGTTGACCCGCAGTACCAACGTCCGGGTACTTGACTGCGACTTCACCCACTGGCGGGGCGCCGGGATCACGGTGACCGGCTCGGTGCAGGACGACTACTACGCGTACCGCGTCAAGATCTCCGGATGCGCCTTCCACCGCTGCTACTTCGGCGTCTCCACCGCCGACCGCAGCGAGTACTCCCAGCTGACCGCGAACAGCTTCGCCTACTGCCGGCTCGCGATCTGGAACTCCTCGGGCAACTGGACGGTCAACGACAATACGGTCGTGGGCTGTTACGGCGCCTACTACTCCTTCTCGAAGTCGAGCCCGTACGGCACGGCGAACGGTCCCGGCGGCGACAACTGGGGCCACGGCGCACTGACCGGCAACACCTTCAACCACTCCAACAACGGTGGTTCCGGGGGGCTTTGGGACGGCGGCGCAGCCTTCCCGCTGGGCGGTACGGTCACCGATCCGGGGCGCGGCGTGGTCGTCGACGGCGTGCTGCCGCCCACCTTCAGCGGCAACACGCTCTGGTACACCAACCTGCGCGCCACCAACCTGCTCGGCACCCGCTGGCTGCTCTCCGGCAGTACCTTCTCCAACCTCAACATCACGTGCAGCGGCGCGACTTGGGTACACCTGGCCGGTACTCAGTCACGCAGCGCGGCGGAGGCGCCCAAGCTGAGCGGGAATGTGAAGGACCTGCTGCCGGGGTAAGGCGGGTGGAGATCTGACGGCCAACTGACCGCTGTCCATTGGTGGTTGGCGGACGCCCACTGACTGTTGACTGATGCCCACTGGCTGTTGGCTACTGCTGGCTGCTACCGCCCCTCGGTACGGGCCTCGCGCAGGGCGGCCGCGGTGCGCCGGGCGTCGTAGTCCGCGGGTACGCCGTCGACCAGGATCGCCTCTCCGGGCACGTTACGGGTGCGCAGCGGCAGGATCTCCTGGTACGCCTCGGAGCCGTACCACTCCCGGGCGGCCCGTATGTCGGGGAAGCCGATGACGACGATGGTGCCCGGCCACGGGCCCTCGACCACTTCCACCTCCGCGCCGTGCACCAGGAACCGGCCGTCGTAGGGGTCCAGGGTGGCCTGGATGCGGTCGATGTACTCGATGACCTCGTCGTTGCGGGCGTCGGGACGGATGTGGGCGATGGCGTACGCGGTCATGGTGACCTCCTCGGTCTACGGGCCATTCGGCGGCTCGGCTGCCGCCCGGTGCTGGCGGCTCGGCTGCCGCCCGGTGCGTAACTCCAGGCTGTCGCAGTGGGCCCGGGGGCGCGATTACCCGTGAGGTAATCGCCGGGGACGCGAACGGCTCCCGCGTACCGGACGAACACCGGTACGCGGGAGCCGTCGGTACTCCGTCGGCACCACTGGGCCTCAGATCGTCGCGGTGTCGATCACGAACCGGTAGCGGACGTCGCTGGCGAGGACACGCTCGTACGCCTCGTTGACCTGCTCGGCGCGGATCAGTTCGATCTCCGCGCCGAGGCCGTGCTCGGCGCAGAAGTCGAGCATCTCCTGGGTCTCGGCGATGCCGCCGATCATGGAGCCCGCGAGGGTCCTGCGGCCGGTGACCACCGAGCCGAGGCCGAGCGAGACCGGCTCCTCGGGCATGCCGACGTTCACCAGGGCGCCGTCGATCCTGAGCAGCGAGAGGTAGGCGTCGAAGTCCAGGGGCGCCGAGACGGTGGAGACGATCAGGTCGAAGGTGCCCGCCAGGTCCTCGAAGGTCTTCGGGTCGCTGGTCGCGTAGTAGTGGTCGGCGCCCAACTTCAGGCCGTCCTCGCGCTTGCGCAGCGACTGGCTGAGCACGGTCACCTCGGCGCCGAGGGCGTGCGCGATCTTGACGCCCATGTGCCCGAGGCCGCCCATGCCGACGATGGCGACCTTCTTGCCGGGGCCCGCGTTCCAGTGGCGCAGCGGGGAGTACAGGGTGATGCCCGCGCACAGGAGCGGGGCGGCGACGTCCAGGGCGAGGCCGTCGGGGATGCGGACGGCGTAGTTCTCGTCGACGACGAGGTGGGTGGAGTAGCCGCCGTGGGTGGGCTCGCCGTTCTTGTCGCGGCCGTTGTAGGTGGGGGTCATGCCCTGGACGCAGTACTGCTCCAGGCCCTGTTCGCAGTACTCGCACACGCGGCAGGAGTCGACGAAACAGCCGACGCCGACCCGGTCGCCGACGGCGTACCGGGTGACCGCGGGGCCCACTTCGGCGACGACACCGGCTATCTCGTGGCCGGGCACCATCGGGAAGATGCCCGCGCCCCAGCCGTCGGTGGCCTGGTGGATGTCCGAGTGGCAGATACCGGCGTACTTGATCTCGATCAGGATGTCGTGCGCGCCGACCGCACGGCGCTCGATGGTGGTGCGCTCCAGCGGGGCCTTGGCGGCGGGTGCTGCGTAGGCGGCAACGGTGGTCATGCCGGATTCTCCTCGGGTTCGCTGTGTGCCGTCACGTGCGGACGGGCACGGAGTCGAATGTGCCGCAGACGCGAAGGGGCACCCAGCCCACTGTTGTGCCTAGGACCCGGGGTCCTACCACTGGCAGGGTCAGGCTGTCGAGGCTGGTCACAGATGGTGTCGGTGATACTGGCAGCATGGACGAGCAGCCCGCCGAGGAGAGGGAGCCCGGCTCCGGCGCCGAGGAGGCACTGGACCCACGGGCGGAGCTGAGCGAGTTCCTGCGCAGCCGCCGTGCCCGGCTGAAGCCGGAGGACGTCGGACTGCCCTCGTACGGCAGGCGCCGCCGGGTGCCGGGGCTGCGGCGTGAGGAGCTGGCGCAGCTCGCCGGGGTGTCCGTGGCCTACTACACGCGGCTGGAACAGGGCAACGGACGCAATGTGTCCGGCGAGGTACTGAACGCGATCGCCCGCGCGCTGCGGCTGACCGACGCCGAGCACGCCCATCTGCTCCATCTGACCAAGCCCAAGCAGCACCGCCGCCGCAAGACCTCCCGCCCGCAGCAACTACGGCCCGCCCTGCGGCAGTTGCTGGACTCCATGGACTCCGTACCGGCGTATGTGGTCGGCCGGCGCACCGATGTGCTCGGCTGGAACCGGCTCGCCTCGGCCCTGTTCGGCGACTGGGGCACGCTGCCGGGCGAGCAGCGCAACTGGGCGCGGCTGGTCTTCCTGCACGAGGAGTTCTCACGCGAGCTGTTCGTGGACTGGGAGGCGAAGGCCTCCGACATCGTGAGCTTTCTGCGGATGGACGCGGGCTGCCATGCGGATGACCCGCGGCTCGCCGCCCTGGTCGGCGAACTCTCCGTGAAGAGCGCGGACTTCAGACGGCTGTGGGCCGCCCACGACGTCCGCGAGAAGGGCTACGGCACCAAGCAGCTGCGGCACGCCCTGGTCGGTGAACTCACCCTCTCCTTCGAGACGTTCAAGCTCGCCGCGGACGAGGACCTGCACCTGGTCACCTACCACGCCGAGCCGGGCTCCGCCTCGGCCGAGTCCCTGCGCCTGCTGGCCAGTTGGGGCGCGGACGCGAGCCGCGCGGGGACGGCTTCGCGGGAGGGCTGAGCGGCGCGGAGAGGGGCGCGGGGAGGGGCGCGGGGAGGGGCGGCGCCAGGAGAGTGCCCACGACACCCACGGTCGCGGTGATCATGCCGGGTATCGCGGGGTCCATGCGCGGGACCTTACTCGGCGGGCCACCGGAAACGGACGACGGGCCCGCCCCCGTGAGGAGCGAGCCCGTGCCGTGCCCATCAGTGCCGACCGTGGGTCGGCAGGTGCCGGATCAGATCGCCGAACCGGCCTTCCACTGCGCCCAGTCCATGTTCCAGCCGTTGAGGCCGTTGTCGGGCTGGACCGTCTTGTCGCCGGTGTTCTGGACCACGACGACATCGCCGATCAGGGAGTTCTTGTAGAACCAGCCGCCCGGGGTGCCCTCGTCCTTGGCGCCCTTGGCGTCCTGCAGGCCGACACAGCCGTGGCTGGTGTTGACCTTGCCGAAGATGGAGTCGGCGCCCCAGTAGTTGCCGTGGATGAAGGTGCCGGAGTTCGACAGACGCATCGCGTGCGGCACGTCCTTGATGTCGTACTCACCCTTGCCGTCGTCATCGGTGAAGCCGACGGTCGCGCCGTTCATCCGGGTCTCCCGGAACTTCTCCGAGATCACCATCTGCCCCTCGTAGGTGGGGTTGTCGGGCGAACCGGCGGAGATCGGGATGGTCTTGACGGTCTGGCCGTCGCGCGTGACCTTCATGGTCTTGGTCTTCGCGTCGACGACCGAGACCTGGTTGCGGCCGACGGTGAAGGTGACCGTCTTCTGCTGGACACCGGTCACGCCCTCGGCACCCTCGACGCCGTCGAGGTTGAGCTTCATGGTGACGGTGGCCCCGGCCTGCCAGTAGCCCTCGGGGCGGAAGTCCAGGCGGTTGGCGCCGAACCAGTGCCCGACGACCTCCTGGCCGCTGCTGGAGGTGACCTTGATGCCGCGCTGGACATCGGCCTTGTTGGTGATGGCCTTGTCGAAGTTGATCGACACCGGGTGGCCGACACCGACGGTCGAGCCGTCCTCGGGGGTGAAGTTGCCTATGAAGCTGTTGTCGGGCGAGACCGTGGTGAACGAGGCGTTCTCGTGCGCGGCACGGCCCTCGGAGTCCTCGGCGGAGGCGCTGATCCGGTAGGTGGTGGCGCGCTTGAGCTGGCCGTTGGGCTTCCAGCTCGTGCCGTCGGCGGAGATCTCGCCCGGCACCGCGGTGCCGTCGGCGGTCTCCAGTGTCACCTCGGTGAGCTTGCCGTCGCTGACCGTGACCTTCGCGGCATTGTTGATGCCCGCGTTGTCCGCGCCGTCCTTGGGCGTGATCTCGATCTGAGCAGCGGAGCTCTTCTTGGCGGCAGCCTCGTCGACCTGAGCCTGGTCCTTGTGGGCACCAGCGCTGCTCTCGGGCTTGGAGTCACTGCTGTCGTCCCCGCCGCCACAGGCCGTGAGCGCCAGCACTCCGCCGAGCAGCGCGGACGCGGCCGCCAGGCCCTTGCGTCGTCTGCTGTCCGTCATCACACGCTTCTCCATCGTCGACTGTCCCCTGAGGCCCGGGGGTCCGAAGCCTTCGAAGCCCGAGCTCATTTCCCGAACCCGTAGGTCCCCTGCAATCCACTAGAACATGCACGCCGCCCGATTCCGGACGTTTTGTGGGCAAAGCCACGTACCGGCAGACGGGGCCGAGGGGATCACTCCCCTCTAAGACGACGAAACCCCGGACACGGTTGCCGTCCGGGGTCGGCGTCTTCCTCTTTCCGCGTTCCCGTCTTCCGCTTCCGTATCCCTACCGGCCGTCCGCGCCTTCGGTCACATGCTCCGCGTCATCTTCCTCGTCCAGGTCCCAGTCCGGCGAATCGGGGTCGTAGTCGATCCGTTCGCTGCTCCACGAGGCCTGTGCGAGCTCCACCCCCGGCACCTCGCTGACCAGGTCGTACGGATCCACGAGATAGGCGAGGGCCTCTGCCTCGTCCTCTTGTACCGCACTCTCCGCGTGCTCACGCTCGGAACGAGCCATGTCGTCCCCGCGCACCGCCGCGTCATCCGCGATCCGTTGCATCGCCGCTCCGGTGACGGCTTCCGGATCGGCGATCTCGACCACGAGCTCGACGCGTAGCCGGACGAACCGTGAAGTTTCAGTTGGGGTCATAGGACGGAGCGTACGGCCCTCGTACACCGTGACTTTTCCGCGACCCGCGGCTTTCACTAACATCGGTCCACCCTGCCAATTCACCAGCGCCACAAGGGGATCGATATTCCGTGTCCGCACGCCGCCCGTTGCTGACCGCCGCCGCCGCGGGCACTCTGCTCGGCGCCCTCTGGTTCGTTCCGTCGGCCGGTGCGACCCCGGGCGGCGGCGACCACCGCCCCACCCCGGCGCCGTCCCCGACGGCCACCGGCAACGCGGCGATCTCCGTGACGGCGGACACCAGCGGCCCGGCCGACGCCGACGACCGCCTCGACCTCGCCGAGACCGGCAGCATGGACACCACCCCGTACATCGTGGGCGGCAGCGTCTTCCTGGGCGTGGGCGCGGGTTTCGTGGCGTATTCGGTACGGCGTCGGCGTACGGACGCGGAGTAGGCACCGGTCCGGAGTACGGGGCGGGCAGCCGGAGTTGAGGGCGGTTTCGGTGGCTGGATCCGGACCGCGTGAGGGGCGCGGGGTTGACACGGGGCGCGCGCCGCTCTGCGCCCCGGCGTACCGGCCGGGGCAGTCAAGTCACCGAGTTTGTAGGTGCGTTGGAGCCCCGTACGTGAGCTGGAGCCCTGTGTGCGAGCGGAAGCCCTCGGCGGTGGCTCGCGGTGGGCGTCGGCGGCGGGAACACATGCGGCGACCCCGCCCGGTGACCGGACGGGGTCGCGAAGTCGCACTCGGTAGTGCCGACCGGAGGTGGCCCTCACTCAGGCCAGGCGCCCGGTGACCGGTTCCACAGCCTCGACCAGGCGGCCCTCGGCCACGAAGGTCTCGGCGGCGGCGAGGTCGGGGGACAGGAAGCGGTCCGGGCCGGGGCCCTCCACTCCGGCGGCGCGTACGGACTCCAGGACGGCCCGGGTGGCCGGGGCCGGGGTGAGGCCCTCGCGCAGTTCGACGGCGCGGGTGGCCGCGTACAGCTCGATCGCCAGGACGCGCGTCAGATTGCCGACCGTGGTGCGCAGCTTGCGCGCCGCGGACCAGCCCATCGAGACGTGGTCCTCCTGCATCGCCGAGGAGGGGATCGAGTCGGCCGAGGCGGGCACCGCGAGCCGCTTCATCTCGCTGACCAGGGCGGCCTGGGTGTACTGGGCGATCATCAGGCCCGAGTCGACCCCGGCGTCGTCGGCCAGGAAGGGCGGCAGGCCGTGGCTGCGGTTCTTGTCGAGCAGCCGGTCGGTACGGCGCTCCGCTATCGACGCGAGGTCGGCGGCGGCGATCGCCAGGAAGTCGAGTACGTAGGCGACCGGGGCCCCGTGGAAGTTGCCGTTCGACTCGACCCGGCCCCCGGGCAGGACTACCGGGTTGTCCACGGCCGAGGCGAGTTCGCGCTCGGCGACCAGGCGGGCGTGCGCGAGGGTGTCCCGGCCGGCGCCCGCGACCTGGGGGGCGCAGCGTACGGAGTAGGCGTCCTGGACGCGCGGGGCGTCGTCCTGGATGGGGGTCCCCCCTGCTCGAGCGGAGCCGAGAGCTTGGGGGCGGCCGGTGAGGCCCGAACCGGCAAGCACGGCAAGCATGTTGGCGGCCGAGGCGGCCTGGCCGGGGTGCGGGCGGATGGTGTGCAGCTCGGGCGCGAGCACCTTGTCCGTACCGAGCAGCGCCTCGAGCGAGAGGGCGGCCGTGATGTCCGCGGACTTGTACAGGGTGTCGAGGTCGGCGAGGGCCATGACCAGCATGCCGAGCATGCCGTCGGTGCCGTTGAGGAGGGCGAGGCCCTCCTTCTCACGCAGTTCGACGGGCGTGATGCCGGCCGCGGCGAGCAGGTCGGCGGCGGGCGCCACGGTTCCGTCCGGGCCCTCCGCGTCGCCCTCGCCCATGAGCGTCAGCGCACAGTGCGAGAGCGGCGCGAGGTCGCCGGAGCAGCCGAGGGAACCGTACTCGTGGACGACCGGGGTGATGCCCGCGTTGAGGACGTCGGCCATGGTCTGCGCGACCTCGGGGCGCACGCCCGTGTGGCCCGAGCACACCGTCTTCAGGCGCAGGAACATCAGCGCCCGGACGACCTCGCGCTCCACCCGGGGGCCCATGCCCGCGGCGTGCGAACGCACGATGTTGCGCTGCAACTGCGCCCGCAGGTCGTGTCCGATGTGCCGGGTCGCCAGGGCGCCGAACCCGGTCGAGACGCCGTAGACCGGCTCGGGCTTCGCGGCCAGCGCCTCCACGATCTCGCGGGCCGCGGCCACCGCGGCCAGCGCGTCCGCGGACAGCTCGACCCGCGCGTCCTGGCGCGCCACGGCAACCACGTCCTCGGCACTGACGCCGGACGTCCCCACCACCACAGTGTGCATATTCATATTCAGGAGCCTACGCAGTGAATCGCTTGCTGTCACGGGTGGAGTGCGGGGGCGGGGGTTACGGGCGAGGGCGGGGGCGCGGCCACGGGCGGGGATAAGGGTGGAGACACGGGCGGGGATACGGGTGGAGCGCCCGGGGCTCCGTCCGACGGTGGATCGCCGTCTCGCGGAGCCGCCGTGCCGGGGGTGGTGCCGGGGGCGGTGCCGGGGTGGGTTCACGAGGGGGGTCACCTGGAGATGAGGGTCACCAGGAGAGGGCGTCCTCCATCTCCTGCTGCCAGTAGGTGACCTTGAGGGAGTCGTCGATGTAGACGCCCTCGGCGGGCAGCGGCGGGCGGGCGGGCGAGAGGTCTTCCTCGTGGTCCTGGTCACGGCCCTGGAAGTGGACCTCGAGGGACTTCTCGGTACGGCCGTCGGTACCGGTGCCGTCGGCCGCCGACAGGTTCACCGAGGCGTAGCCGGACTCACCCGGGGCGAGCGTGACGACGGCCTGCGGCTGCGAGTCCTCGATCACCGGCGGGACCGACTGGGCCTCGCCGAAGCGGACGGCCGGGTAGTAGTACAGGAAGCACGGGACGCTGCCCGTGTTGGTCACCGTGAGCAGCATGTGGTTCACGGGGCGGTTCACGGGTGCCGCGACGGTCTTGGTGTTGGAGCCCTGGCAGGTGACGAACTTGTCGGGGTCGGTGCCGGAGTCGTCGGTCCGGGAGCCGCCGTTGCCGGTGGCCTGGTCGCCCGAACCGCCGGAGGTCTTTCCTGCGGCGCCTCCGTTGCCGGTGCCGTCGGCGTTGGCGGTCGGCTTCGAGCCGTCGGGGGCGGGCTTCGCGCCCTCCTCGCCGGACGCGCCGGAGCCGGAGGCGGAGCCCGGCGAGGCGGTCGCCGAGGAACTCGTCGACGCCCCTTCGTCGCGCACACCCGTGTTGTCCTCGTTGCAGGCGGTCAGGGAGAGGGCGGCGAGCGCGACGCTCGCGGCGGCGGTGAGCAGACGGGTACGGGAGTTGCGGACGGACATGTGGGTGAGCCCCTTCGGTGCTGCGGTGGGTGTGCTGCTTGGATGGCAGGAGCCTGTGGGGTGATCCGTCCCAGCCGCCACGCCTGCCGTGCAGTCAGGGACGCTGGAACGTTGAAACGGGCTTTGACCAGGGGAAACACAGGGTGCCTGGAACGCGGGAACGGGACGCGTCCGGGTCGCCGGGGGAAGGGGAACAACGGTGTCAGGGGCGACAGGGGCCACCGGATCGACGGGAGCCACCGGGGATGCGGAGGCATTCGCGGAACTGCTGCGGCAACTCAAGGAGCGCTCGGGCCTGAGCTACGGCGCGCTCGCCAAGCGACTGCACATGAGCACCTCCACGCTGCACCGCTACTGCAACGGCAGCGCGGTCCCGGCCGACTACGCACCGGTCGAGCGACTGGCCCGCGTCTGCCGCGCGAGCCCCGACGAACTGGTCGCGCTGCACCGGCGGTGGATCCTGGCGGACGCGGCGCGGGGGCGTAAGGGGTCGGAGGCGGGGGGTGGAGGGCCGTCGCCGGAGGCGGGGGGTCGAGCGTCATCGCCGGAGGCGGGTGGCGGATCGCGGGAGACGGGTGGCGGGTCGGCGGAGGCCGGTGGATCGCCCGAAGCCGGTGGCGGATCGCGGGAGGCGCGTGAGGGATCGCGGGAGGCCGGTGGTGGATCGCCCGAGACGCACAGCGGATGGCCCGAGGCGGCGCCGAACAGCCGTGCCGGTTCACGGCGCGGACCCTCGGCGGCCGGGAACTCCGCCGATGGGGGCGGCGCAGCGCTCGCAGGGACGGATCCGGGGACGCATGCGGGTACGGACCGGTCGGAGCAGGCGTACGCGGGCGGCTCGGGCGCAGGGGGCGCGGGGAGCACCGGGGACGCCGAAGACAGCGCGGGCGGCGCGCCCTTCGCCAGCAGCGAGCCGCTCGTCGGCACGACCGCCGCGTCCGCGCGCGTACGGCCCCGCAAGCGCCGTACCGCGCTCCTGGCCGCCGTCGCCTCGGCGGCCGTCCTGGGCATCGTCGTACTCACCGTGACGCTGCCGTCCGGGGACGACGGCGGCGGCGGCAAAGCCTCCGGCACCGTGGGCCCGACCGCCGACGACGGCATCGGGGTCGGCACCGGCCCGGAGGGCCACGGACGGCCGTCCGGGTCGGCCTCGCCCTCCCCGTCCAAGAGCGGAAAAACGGACAAGGACAAGGACGAGGACAACGACAAGGACAAGCCCTCCGCCCCGGCGACGGAGGCCCCCGCCAACGGCGGCGGCGCCGACGACTCCACCGGCGGTGCGGCGGTCAACGTCGCCACCCGGCCCTTCGTCTACGAGAGCCCGTGCAGCCAGCACTTCCTCGTCGACAGCGAGCCCGAACAGGTCGGCCCGCCCGCCACCGAGCCGAACGCGCCGCGCTGGGCCGCCGCGTACGGCGCGGTCTCCTCCGGGGAGCAGCGGGTTGCCCTCACCGTGCAGGGCACCGGGAAGGACACCGTCGTCCTGGAGGCCCTGCACGTACGGATCCTCTCCAAGGGCGCCCCGCTCGCCTGGAACGACTACTCGATGGGCGTCGGCTGCGGCGGCAACGTCGACACCAAGGTGTTCGACGTCGACCTCGACAACGGCAGCCCCTCCGTCACCGTCAAGGGCGGTCAGCGCGACTTCCCGTACAAGGTGAGCGAGTCCGACCCCGAGGTCTTCTACGTCAACGCCCGCACCAAGGCGCACGACGTCCGCTGGGACCTCACCCTGGAGTGGTCCAGCGGCAACCGCCGGGGCACCGTCCACATCGACAACGCCGGGACGCCGTTCCGCACCAGCGCCAACTCCGGCCGCCCCGGCTACGACTACCCGTTGGGCGCGAGTGAATGGAGCGAGCGGGTGGACGGCTGATCGGCAGCCCCCGGCCGCGTCCGCGAAGTCCCGCTCAGCTCACCACGCGGGCCCCGGCGCCTGGCACGCTCTCCCGAGCTCTTCCGGCTAGCCCTTCCGGCGAGCTCTTCCGGCAAGCACTTCCGTCAAGCCCTCCCGGCAGGGCCCCGGAGAGCACGCGCCGGACGCCGCAGGGTCCGTCCTCTGGCGAACCGCACCCAGGCGCCCGCACCGGGGCACGCCCTACGCCAGCCACACCCCGTCACGCATGACGACCCGGCCGCGCAGCTCCGGCTCGCCGCGCCAGGCGCGGATCGTCCGCGGCGCGACGCACAGGTACACGAAGGGGGCCTCTTCCGTACGCGGATCCCAGCCGAACTTGCCCGCGAACGCGTCCGCCGGGCCCTTCGGCACCTCCGGCGCGGGATGACACTCCGCCTCCCCTTGCAGCAGCACCACATCGAAGGTGTCGGGCAGTGCCAGCCGTACGCGAGGTTCCGCTCGTACGTTGCGTGCGGTCGCGGAGTTCACGCCGGTGCACATCCACACCGCCTGCCCGTCCCACCGGAACCACAGCGGCACTTGATGCGGGCCGTGCTCGGGGTGGGACGTCGACAGCCATATGTCGCGCTCCGCGCCGAGCCGTTCCAGGGTGTCCCGCCTGCGCTCCGCCCCGTCGCGGCGGGTGATCTCCGTACTGTGCATGGGCGCCGACCCTAGCCAGCGCGGGCGCCGCGCACATGGGGCGCGGGGCGTAGGCCCGGCGACGGACCGTCGCCCGAGCGGCCCGAAACTGCACCGTCCGCGGTCCTAGGCCGGGCGCCGCCCCCGGATCCGGCGCCGTTCCCCCTCGGGCGGCGCGGGGGCGTCGGCGAGGCGGATGACCTCGTCGTCGGGGCCCTCGCGGCCGGCCACCACCGGCTTGTCGGCGCGGGCCGCCTTGGCGCGGTACTGGGCGGCGTCGGCGAGGCGGAACAGGCGCCGGGGGGAGCGGACCGCGCCCACCGGGTCGCCGGTGGAGGCCACTCCGCAGGCCACGCCCTCGCCGACGCCCAACTCGGCGGCCCTGCGGCACAGTTCGTCCGCGACCCGGACCACCTCGTCCGTCGCGGGGCCGACGGCGAGCAGGCAGAACTCGTCGCCGCCGAGGCGGCCCGCGAGGGTGCCGGGGAGCATCGCGCCGCACAGCGAGAGCAGCGAGCCGAAGCGTTCCAGGAGGCGGTCTCCGACCGCGTGGCCCTGGGTGTCGTTGACCTTCTTCAGACCGTTGAGGTCGCAGACGACGAGGCTGACCACGGAGCCGTGGGTGCGGTGCTCCTCGATGGCCTCGTCCAGCCGTCCGTCGACCGCGCGGCGGTTGGCCAGACCGGTGAGGGCGTCGGTGTAGGCGAGACGGCGGGCCTCCTCCAGGCGCTCGGTCTGGGCGATCCCGGCGGCGACCACGGCGGCGAGCACGGTCGCGAAGTCGGCGTCGGCCTGGTCGAAGACCGCCTCGCGCTGCGGACGCGCCACATACAGCTCGCCCCAGGCGCGGCCCCGCAGCACCACCGGGGCGACCACACAGCAGCCCCGGCCGCGGCGGCGCAGCGCCGCCACCCTCTGATGGCAGTACTCCGCCTCGGCCTCGCCCTCGGCAGGGCCGCGCACCGTCTCCACCCAGGCACTGGGCTCACCGCCGCCGACCCAGCGCTCGTGCAGGAACTCGGTGATCTCCGGGAACTGGTGGACGGGGTAGACCTCCGCCTCCGGGTACTCCTCCTCGCCCTCGGCGCGCTCGCCGACGTTGACCAGGACCCGCAGCCTGCCCAGCTCGCGCTCCCAGACCGACAGCGCGGCGAAGCTGCCGTCCAGTCCCCGGCAGGCCCCGCTCGCGGCCGCCTTCCAGGACTCACGGGGCGTACGCGCCGCCGCCATCGCCTGCGCCAGTGACACCACGGCCCGGAGCCGCTTATCCTCCACCATTGCTCCAGGTTAGGAAGATTTACGGCAAATGGGAGGTCCGGTACGGCGAACAGGGCGCATCCGGCACTTCTCGCGCATCCGGGGCCCGGCCGACCGACCGTTCCGGCAGCGGCACCCGGGCCCGGAGCGAACGGCTCCGGCCCGTGCGCCACCTCTCGACTACTCCCCCGGCCAGTTCGGTGAACGCTTCTCGTTGAACGCGGCCACCCCCTCCGCACGGTCGCCCGAGAAGGCCGTGGCCCGCCAGGCCGCGTCCTCGATCTCCAGTGCGCTCGGCAGGTCCAGGCCGTTGCCGAGCCGCAGGGCCTTCTTCGCGTTGCGCAGGCCGACGGGAGAGTTGGCCGCCATCCGCGCGCCCATGGCCAGCGCCTCCTCGCGGTCGGCGCCCTCCTCGACCAGGAAGTCGACCATGCCCAGCTCACGGGCCTCGGCGGCGGCCACCTTGCGCGCGGAGAAGATCAGCTCGGCGGCGCGGGCCGAGCCCACCCGGCGCGGCAGCAACTGCGTACCACCACCGCCGGGGATGACCCCGACCGAGACCTCGGGCAGGCCGACCAGGGCGGTGCTGTCGGCCACGATCAGGTCGCAGGCCAGCGCGAGCTCGTAGCCGCCGCCGAGCGCGAAGCCGTGCACCGCGGCGAGGGTCGGCTGCGGCAGTTCCAGTACGCCCGTGTAGGCGCGGCGGGCCAGCGGGCGCTGGCGGACCAGGTCGGCGTCGCTGAAGGAGTTGCGCTCCTTGAGGTCGGCACCGACGCAGAAGGCGCGCTCGTGCGTGGACGTGAGGACCACGACCCGCGCCGCACGGTCGGCCGCGAGTGCCGCGCACGCCTCGCCGATCGAGGCCGCCATCGCACTGGAGACGGCGTTCATGGCCTTGGGGCGGTCGAGCACCAGCTCGGCCACATGGGGGTGCACCTCGTGCCGCCGGACCGCCACGAACTCCCCGTACCGCTGTTCCTCCACGAATTCCTCCGCTGCGAATTCCGCGCCGCGCCGGAGGGCTTGTGGCCTGGGCAGCGCCGCGTTGTTAACGGTCGTTACCGCTGGATCATGTCAGCTGCCCGGCCCACGTGAAAGGCCTCGAAGGGGGACCACCGATCCCCGGCGCGTCCGGCAATCACGCACGCCCGCCCAGCACCACGCACACCCCGCACGCGCCCGCGTCCGTACCACGCACCTCACGCCCGCCCCGCACCACGCACGCCCGCACCTCACGCACGCACGCGACCGCGCCCCCGCACCCGCCCGCCTCGGCTCAACTCCGCCGAGTGAGCAACCACGGCTCCACAACCCCCAGTCCACGCACCGGCCGCTGCCACATCGGCTGAAGAGCGAAGCGGTACTCCGGAGGTTCCTCGCCCTCCTTCTCGGCGGCGGCCGCCGCCTCGGCGGCCTCGGCCTCCGAGGCGGGGGCGAGTGCGGTGCGGGTGAGTTCCTGCGCGAAGGCGCTGTCGACCAGGACGGCGTCGCGCGGGGCGATGGACGTCAGACGGCTGGCGAGGTTCACCGTGGTGCCGAAGACGTCGCCCATGCGGGTCGTGACGGTGCCGAAGGCGATGCCCACCCGCAGCTCCGGCATGCTCTCGTCGTAGGCCATCGTCTCGATGAGCAGCAGCGCGATCTCGGCGGCCGTACCGGCGTCGTCGGCGCAGTAGAGGACCTCGTCGCCGAGGGTCTTGATCAGGCGGCCGCCACGGGCGGCGACCAGGTCGGCGGCGGTGGTCTCGAAGGCCTCGACCAGTTCGCCGAGTTCCTCCTCCTCCATGCGCCGGGTGAGCCGGGTGAAGCCGACCAGGTCCGCGAAGCCGACCGCCAGGCGGCGGTCCACCATCTCCTCGTCGTCCCCGGCCTGCACCACGCGGCCGGTGGCGGCGGCCAGTTGGCGGCGCCAGACGTAGACGAGGAACTCCTCCAGCTCCGGCAGCAGGAGTTCGACCAGAGGATAGGTGACCTCGGTACGGGTCATGCCGGGCTCGGGCGGTTCGGTCAGGCCCTCCAGGAAGGAGTCGATCTGCCACTCCGCGAGCCGGGCCGTGGTCTGGCCGGTGGAACGGGCCACCTGGATGGCCATCGCCTCGCTGAGCAGGCCCGCCTCCACCAGACCCGCGAGCCTGCGCAGCGCGAGCACGTCCGCCTCGGTGAGCGCCTTGGCCTGGCCGATGTCGGCGAAGCCCATGGCGCGCCAGAACCGTGAGGCCAGGTCCATGGAGACGCCCGCGGTCCGGGCCGCCTGGAAGGGCGTGTACCGGCGCTCGGCGCCCAGGATCAGACCCTCCAGGCGCAGCGCGAGCGGGTTCTCCTCGGGCGGCTTGACGGCGGCCTCGCCCGAGGAGTCGGCCGCGTCGCCGGACCGGCCGGGCTTCGCCGCGGGGGCGGGTTCCGCGGGGACCGGCGGGCCGTGACCGGCCGGTCCGCTCCCGCTGGCGGGGTCGCCCGGCTCGGACGCGGCGCCCTCGGCGCCCGGCCCGCCCTCGTCGGCGGACCGTGCGGACTGCTCGGGCTGCGCGGAGCGCACCGGAGGGGATGCCGCGCCGGAGCCCGTGGAGCCCGTGTCGTCGACGCTCACGCCTGCTGCCCTTCCGATCGGCCGCGGTCAGTGTACAAGTGGAACCCCAGTTTATGAGATCCAGCTCACGAGGGCGGCCCGGGCGCCCGGGCCGCACGCCTCACGCGGAGTCGGCGCCCGGCCGGGGCCGATGCTCCCGCGACACGGAAGACTACGGCAGATGTGCGATGGCTCACTCCCGCGGAGCGGGCCCCGCCGCCTTCAGATGCACGATGTCCCCGGCGGCCACCGGCTCCTGCACGCCCTCCTCGGTGGCGAGCACCAGACGCCCGTCGCCGTCGATGGCGACCGCCTCGCCGATGATCTCGCCGCCACCGGGCAGTTCGGCCCGCACCCGGCGGCCGAGGGTGGCGCAGCCCGCGGCGTACGTCTCCTGGATGCCGGAGACCGCCGGATCGCCGCCCGCCTCGCGCCAGTCCCCGTACCACTGCTCCAGGGAGCGCAGGATCGCGCGCAGCAGGATGTCGCGGTCGGCGTTCTTGGCGCCCGCGAGGGCCAGCGAACCGGCGCCGGGGACCGGGAGTTCGTCCGTGCGCAGGCTCACATTGAGGCCGATGCCGATGACCACGGCGCCGGTACCGGCGCGTTCGGCGAGGATGCCGCCCGTCTTGCGCTCCTCCGAGCCGACAGTGACCAGGAGGTCGTTGGGCCACTTGAGTGCCGTGTCCACGCCCGCCTCGCGGGACAGGGCGGTGGCGGTGGCGACCCCGGCGAGCAGCGGCAGCCAGCCCCAGCGCTCCACCGGTACGGCGTCGCCGGGGCGCAGCAGGACCGAGAAGAACAGGCCACTGCGCGCCGGGGCGCTCCAACGGCGCTCCAGACGGCCGCGGCCGGCGTTCTGCTCCTCGGCGACGAGCACCGTGCCCTCGTCCAGGGCGTCGGCGGCCGAGGTGAGATCGGTGTTGGTGGAGCCGGTGCTGGGCACGACCTCCAGAGAGGTCCACAGCGATCCGGAACGGATCAGCGCGCGGCGCAACGAGGCGGCGTCGAGGGGCGGACGGTCCAGGTCGGACCAGCGGCTCCCCGAATCCCCTTGGGCATTTTCATGCGTCATGCAAGCCAGCGTAGGTGTGGTCAACGCCGCACTGCCGAACCGTATTCGCGCCGATACGCTACGACCCAGTAACCGTTGGTCCACTCGCATGACCCCCCACAACGCTCCGACCACCGTGACAAGTCCCCCCGAACGTCCCCATGAGCAGGCAGGGAGCCGCAGCCCGATGTCCGAGCCCCAAGAGCCGCAGATCGACATTCACACCACCGCAGGCAAGCTCGCCGACCTGCAGCGGCGTATCGAGGAGGCGACACACGCCGGCTCGGCACGCGCGGTGGAGAAGCAGCACGCCAAGGGCAAGCTGACAGCGCGTGAGCGGATCGGCCTGCTCCTCGACGAGGATTCCTTCGTCGAGCTGGACGAGTTCGCGCAGCACCGTTCGACCAACTTCGGGCTGGAGAAGAACCGCCCGTACGGAGACGGTGTGGTCACCGGATACGGCACCGTCGACGGCCGCCCGGTCGCGGTGTTCTCGCAGGACTTCACGGTCTTCGGCGGTGCGCTCGGCGAGGTGTTCGGGCAGAAGATCGTCAAGGTCATGGACTTCGCGCTGAAGACCGGCTGCCCGGTCATCGGCATCAACGACTCCGGCGGCGCCCGTATCCAGGAGGGCGTGAGCGCGCTCGGCCTGTACGGCGAGATCTTCCGGCGCAACACGCTGGCCTCCGGTGTGATCCCGCAGATCAGCCTGGTCGTCGGCCCCTGTGCGGGCGGCGCGGTCTACTCCCCCGCCATCACCGACTTCACGATCATGGTCGACCAGACCTCGCACATGTTCATCACCGGTCCGGACGTCATCAAGACGGTCACCGGTGAGGACGTCGGCTTCGAGGAGCTCGGCGGCGCCCGTACCCACAACGCGACCTCCGGTGTGGCGCACCACATGGCGGGCGACGAGAAGGACGCGATCGAGTACGTCAAGACGCTGCTGTCCTACCTGCCGTCGAACAACCTGAGCGAGGCGCCCTCCTTCCCCGAGGAGGCCGACCTCGCCCTCACCGACGAGGACCGCGAGCTCGACACGATCATCCCGGACAGCGCGAACCAGCCGTACAACATCGTCTCGGTGGTCGAACACGTCCTGGACGACGGCGAGTTCTTCGAGACGCAGGCGCTGTTCGCGCCGAACATCGTCACCGGGTTCGGCCGTATCGAGGGCCATCCGGTGGGTGTCGTCGCCAACCAGCCGATGCAGTTCGCCGGTTGCCTGGACATCGACGCCTCCGAGAAGGCCGCGCGCTTCGTGCGCACCTGCGACGCCTTCAACATCCCGGTGCTCACCTTCGTCGACGTCCCCGGCTTCCTGCCGGGCGTCGAGCAGGAGCACACCGGCATCATCCGCCGCGGCGCCAAGCTGATCTACGCCTACGCCGAGGCCACCGTCCCGCTGATCACGGTCATCACCCGCAAGGCCTTCGGCGGCGCCTACGACGTGATGGGCTCCAAGCACCTCGGCGCGGACCTCAACCTGGCCTGGCCGACCGCCCAGATCGCCGTCATGGGCGCCCAGGGCGCGGTCAACATCCTGCACCGCCGCACCCTCGCCGCAGCGAGCGACGAGGAGCGCGAGGACCTGCGCGCCCAGCTCATCCGCGAGTACGAGGACACGCTGCTCAACCCGTACACGGCGGCCGAGCGCGGTTACATCGACGCGGTGATCATGCCGTCCGACACCCGTTCCCACCTCGTCCGCGGCCTGCGCCAGCTGCGCAGCAAGCGCGAGTCCCTGCCGCCGAAGAAGCACGGCAACATCCCGCTGTAGGACGACCGCACGGAACCGCAAGGAGCCCTCATGATCAAGGTTGTCCGGGGCAACCCCACCCCCGAGGAACTGGCCGCCGCGCTCGCGGTGGTACGCGCCCGCGCCGCCGCCGCGTCGAGCCTGCCGGGCGACGGTCCGGCACTGCCGGAGGCCTGGGCGGACCCGGCGCGGCTCGCGGTGCGCAAGGTGCCCGCACCGGGCCCGAAGTCCTGGGGCCGCACCTTCTGGCCCTCCTGAGGCACGCGCCTCCCGAGGCACGTCCCCGACGAGGCACGTCCCTGACGAGGCACAGCACAACCGAGGCACAGCGCTGCCCCTGTACGCCCTGCGGGCGCCGTCGCACTGCGCGACGGCGCCCGCGGTGCGTCCGGGGTGCGTCGTGGGTGCGTCCGGGGTGCCTGCGACCGGCCATCCCTGCTGCCTCCGACCGGCGTCCCGGCTGCCTCCGGTCAACGCCCGGCCACGACGCCGTACGTTCATCCGCAGGACACCGGACCGTGCGTATTGAGTACGCGTACTCAGGCGTCGCGGCGGCCCGGACGGCAGGATCGTTCGCATGTTGTGGTCCGACCCCGAGAACCAGCCCGACCGGCAACTGCGCGAGATGCAGTCAATGCTGCGGCGGGCCTCGTTCGTGCTGCCCGTCGCCGTCATGCTGGCGCTGCTGTTCCTCGGCTTCCGCTGAGCGGGCCGGGCGTACGGGAGCGCCGCGCGAGCCGTACGAGGGCCGCACAAGGGCCGTACGGCGCTCCGTGACAGCCCCGAGCAGGCCGTGCGTGCCCCTCGCGGCACCCCGTCGCGCCGCCACCGGGCTCGTCTACCCTGACCCCCATGAGTGATCAGCGCCGTCTCGTGCTCGCGTCCCAGTCCCCGGCCCGGCTCCAACTGCTGCGGCAGGCCGGACTCGAACCCGAGGTGATCGTCAGCGGCGTGGACGAGGACGCCGTCTCCGCGCCGACGCCCGCCGAGCTGGCCCTCGCCCTGGCCGAGGCCAAGGCCTCCGTGGTCGCCGCACGGCCCGAAGTCACCGCGAGCGGCGCCCTGGTGATCGGCTGCGACTCGGTGCTCGACCTGGACGGCGAGGCGCTCGGCAAGCCCGCGGACGCCGCCGAGGCCACCGCGCGCTGGAAGGCGATGCGCGGCCGCGCGGCCACCCTGCAGACCGGCCACTGTGTCTACGACACCGCGGCCGGACGGTACGTCGCCGCGACCGCCTCCACCGTGGTCCGCTTCGGCGAGCCCAGCGACGCGGAGATCGCCGCGTACGTCGCCTCCGGCGAACCCCTTTACGTGGCGGGCGCGTTCACCCTGGACGGCCGCTCGGGCCCGTTCATCGACGGTATCGACGGCGACCACGGCAACGTCCTCGGCCTCTCGCTGCCGCTGCTGCGCCGCCTGCTCGCCGAACTGGGCGTCGGTATCACCGAGTTGTGGACCGCGCCGGGGGCCTGACCGCCCGCCCGTACGGCGGGTGGCTACGTAGCCGTCAGGCGGGCTGCGGCGTGCCGCCCTCGGGGCTGGCGGGTGCGTCGGCGGGGCGCTCCGGTGCCTCGGGCTGCTTGCCGTCCATCACCAGCGTGAAGACGATCAGCGCGAGCACGACCATCATGAAGCCGAAGGCGGGCCAGCCCACCAGGCCGACGGTGAGGGCGCCGAGCAGGGCGTGCACCACGGCCGCGCTGATCAGCAGGATCCGGCCGAGGCCGACAGCGGGCCGGTTGCGGACGCCCACCAGGAGCATCACCAGGGCGCACAGCAGCAGATACAGGCCGAAGAGCCCGCCGCCTATCCAGGTGCCCACGCTCATCGCGTCCGGGTCCAGGCCGCCCATCGACATGTCCTGACGGTCCACCACGAGGCCCAGGAACCAGTTGAGGAGCGCGATCCCGATGGCCTCCCCGACGAGCACGAGCGCACCCACCAGCGCAACAGGTCTGCGTACCACCGCGCCCCACCCACCTTCGACTGCAGTTGTTCCGGATGTCCGTTGTTCTCGCGCGCGGCTTCGCACGCTGTCGTACCGCTCGCGCGCCCGCGTACTCACGTACCCGCGCGCCCGTCCTTCTTGTTCGTGTGTTCGCGCGTTCCCGTGTTCGTCCGGAAGCACGTGATGTTCGATACGTTCCTGCCCGCCCGGAGCCGGTCCGCCACCCCTGAAAGGGCCCTGCGATACCGGTATTTCGGACGAGTGGCCCCGAGTCCGGCCCCACAACAGGGCCCTTCGGGCCACGAACCCTTCGAACATCGTGAACGCTACTAACGGGTAAACGTCCGGACAAGGGGTCCGGCAAAGGCAAAGAACGATTGGGCCATTCGTAGGGACTCCACAAAGAAACCCCTTGGGGCGCGGCACGAATTCACAGAGACCTTGGCCACATCGCAGGGCTAGGGTTCAGACGAAGAAACCTGTCTTCGCCGGTACGACAAGGGGTTTCACCGAACGAGCAGGCCTCGAATCACGCTCCGTGTGGGCAAGCTCACCAGTGGGGACGGGTCGTAAGGCCGTGTCGGCTGTCCCTAAACTCAGCTTGTTTCAAGGAGGGAGCCATCGTGCGCAAGGTGCTCATCGCCAACCGTGGCGAAATCGCAGTCCGCGTTGCCCGGGCATGCCGGGATGCGGGTATCTCGAGTGTGGCCGTTTACGCCGAGCCGGACCGGGACGCTCTGCATGTCCGCGCGGCGGACGAGGCGTTCGCTCTGGGCGGTGACACTCCGGCCACCAGTTACCTCGACATCGCGAAGGTGCTGCAGGCCGCCGCGGACTCGGGCGCGGATGCCGTGCATCCCGGCTACGGGTTCCTCTCGGAGAACGCCGACTTCGCCCAGGCCGTGCTCGACGCCGGACTGATCTGGATCGGCCCGCCGCCGCAGGCCATCCAGGACCTCGGCGACAAGGTCGCCGCCCGGCACATCGCCCAGCGGGCGGGCGCGCCCCTGGTCGCCGGTACCCCGGACCCCGTCTCGGGTGCCGAGGAAGTCGTCGCCTTCGCCCAGGAGCACGGCCTGCCGATCGCGATCAAGGCCGCCTTCGGCGGTGGCGGTCGCGGCCTGAAGGTCGCCCGCACCCTGGAGGAGGTCCCCGAGCTGTACGAGTCCGCGGTACGCGAGGCGGTCGCCGCCTTCGGTCGCGGCGAGTGCTTCGTGGAGCGCTACCTGGACAAGCCGCGGCACGTGGAGACCCAGTGCCTGGCCGACAAGTACGGCAACGTGGTCGTCGTCTCCACCCGTGACTGCTCGCTGCAGCGCCGCCACCAGAAGCTCGTCGAGGAGGCCCCGGCGCCCTTCCTGAGCGAGGCGCAGAACGCCGAGCTGTACGCGGCGTCCAAGGCCATCCTCAAGGAGGCCGGTTACGTCGGCGCGGGCACCGTGGAGTTCCTCGTCGGCCAGGACGGCACGATCTCCTTCCTGGAGGTCAACACCCGCCTCCAGGTCGAGCACCCGGTCACCGAAGAGGTCACCGGCATCGACCTGGTCCGCGAGATGTTCCGGATCGCCGACGGCGAGGAACTGGGCTACGGCGACCCCGAGATCCGCGGCCACTCCTTCGAGTTCCGCATCAACGGCGAGGACCCGGGCCGGGGCTTTCTGCCCGCGCCCGGCACTGTCACCACCTTCGCGCCGCCGTCCGGCCCCGGTGTCCGGCTGGACGCGGGCGTCGAGTCCGGCAGCGTGATCGGCCCGGCCTGGGACTCCCTGCTTGCCAAGCTGATCATCACCGGCGCCACCCGTGAGCAGGCTCTCCAGCGGGCCTCGCGGGCGCTGAACGAGTTCCAGGTCGAGGGCATGGCCACCGCCATCCCGTTCCACCGCAAGGTGGTCAAGGACCCGGCGTTCGCCCCCGAACTGACCGGCTCCAAGGGCCCGTTCACGGTCTTCACCCGCTGGATGGAGACCGAGTTCGTCAACGACATCGCCCCGTTCCAGCCGGCCGGCGAGGCCGACGCGGAGGACGAGGCGGGCCGCGAGACGGTCGTCGTCGAGGTCGGCGGCAAGCGCCTGGAGGTCTCGCTCCCGTCCTCGCTCGGCATGTCCCTGGCGCGTACGGGTCTGGCCGCGGGCGCCAAGCCCAAGCGCCGTGCGACCAAGAAGTCGGGCCCCGCGGCCTCCGGCGACACGCTCGCCTCGCCGATGCAGGGCACCATCGTCAAGGTCGCCGTCGAGGAGGGCCAGGAGGTCAAGGAGGGCGACCTGGTCGTCGTCCTGGAGGCCATGAAGATGGAGCAGCCCCTCAACGCGCACCGGTCCGGCACCGTCAAGGGCCTGTCCGCCGAGGTCGGCGCCTCGATCACGTCCGGCGCCGCGATCTGCGAGATCAAGGACTGACCCGCCGAGAACAGCCATCGACTCGGCGACAGCCATGAGTTGGCAGCCGCGGGCCCGGCCGGACTTCGAGTTCCGGCCGGGCCCGCGGCGCGTTCCGGGGCCCGCGCGGGGCGGACGCCTACGCGCGCCCGCCCGCCCGGCTCAGCGGCGCCGCATGTCCGCGACCCGTGCCCCCGGCTGCTCCGCGATGGTGGCCGCGCTGCGCAACTGGGGTCCGCCGCCGCCCACTTGACCGCGGCGCGGGGCGGGCAGCGGGACCTGGGCGCGGCCCGGTTTGCGGGCGGGCTGGCGCTCGTTCTCGCCGCCGCCCGCGGCCCGCTCACCGGCCACCGTGATCTGGACACCCTGGTCGGCGAGGGCCTGCAACTCCGTACCCGCGCGCTCCTCGTGACCCGGCGGCTCGTCGGTGACCAGGCGGGTGATCACGTCCGTGGGCACCGTCTGGAACATGGTGTCGGAGCCGAGCTTGGTGTGGTCCGCGAGGACGATCACCTCGGCGGCCGCCTGCACCAGGGCCCGGTCCACGCTCGCCGCGAGCATGTTGGAGGTGGACAGGCCGCGTTCGGCGGTCAGCCCGCTCCCGGACAGGAAGGCCCGGGAGACCCGAAGGCCCTGCAGCGACTGCTCGGCCCCGCTGCCCACCAGGGCGTAGTTGGAGCCCCGCAGGGTGCCGCCGGTCATCACCACTTCGACCCGGTTGGCGTGCGCCAGTGCCTGGGCGACGAGCAGGGAGTTGGTGACCACCGTGAGCCCGGGCACCCTGGCCAGTCTGCGGGCCAGTTCCTGGGTGGTGGTCCCGGCACCGACGACGATGGCCTCCCCCTCCGAGACGAAGGCGGCGGCGGCGTCGGCGATGGCGGTCTTCTCGGCGGTTGCGAGATGGGACTTCTGCGGGAAGGCGGTCTCCCGCGTGAAGCCGCCGGGGAGCACCGCGCCACCGTGACGGCGGTCGAGGAGCCCTTCGGCCTCCAGGGCGCGCACATCGCGCCGGACGGTCACTTCGGAGGTCTGGACGACACGGGCGAGTTCGCGAAGCGACACCGCTCCGTTGGCCCGCACCATTTCGAGGATCAATTGGCGACGTTCTGCAGCGAACACGAAACTGACAGTAACGCGAGCGACCGTCTGCTTTCAGCAGTTTGCGCCGAACACCGGAAGTTGTCCGCACTCGGCCGCGCGAAGTGGTATACGCGACCGCGTACTTGACCACTCCGTGCCGCACAGCCGTGCGACGGCGTACGCCCCGGGCCCGGAGCGGACGCCCCACGCCCGACGCCCGGGGCGCAACCACACCAGGGCCGAGACCTCACATCCGTTCGGCGCCCGCCCGGATCGCGTCCCGAATGCGGTTGTACGTACCGCACCGGCAGATGTTGCGGATCGAGTCGAGGTCCGCGTCGTCGATCTCGCGGCCCTCGGCGGCGGCCTGGCGGACCTTGGCGACGGCGGCCATGATCTGCCCCGGTTGACAGTAACCGCACTGCGAGACGTCGAGGTCGAGCCAGGCCTCCTGCATGGGGTGCAGGTCCTTGCCCACGGTCGCGGGCAGACCCTCGATGGTGGTGACCTCGTCCTCGGGCCCGATCTTGGACACCGGCACCGAACACGGGTTGAACGCCTTGCCGTTGATGTGCGAGGTGCACGCCTGGCAGACGCCGATCCCGCAGCCGTACTTGGGCCCGGTGACCCCGAGCAGGTCACGCAGTACCCACAGCAGCCGGAGGTCGTCCTCGGCCTCGACGGTGATCTGCTCGCCGTTGAGCTTGAAGCTGTGCCTGGGCATGTGGCTCCTCAGTGGGCGGGTCAGTACGCGCGGTCGAGACCGTCGGTGGGCGAGGGCGGGGTGGAGGGCTGGCGGGGCAGCGGCTCGAAAGAGAGCGTGTCGTGGTTGACCGGGAAGCGGGTCGGCATGCTGCCGGTGGCCCGGGCGTAGGCGCAGGCGACGGCGGCGAAGGCCGGGGCCACGCCCAACTCCCCCGCCCCGCCCGGCTTCTCGTCGCTGGGCATGACCACCACTCGCAGTTCGAGTGGGGTGTTCCACTGCCGGGTGTAGAAGTAGTTGTCCCAACTGCCCTCCAGCGGCAGCCCCTTGTCGATGTGCAGGCTGGAGGTGAGCGCCATCGCGAGCCCGTCGTTGAAGCAGCCCATCATCTGGGCCTCCAGGCCACGGGGGTTGATGGCGAAGCCCGCGTCCACCACGATCAGCGCCTTGGTGACACGCGGCCCGGTCACCCCGTCCCGTACCTCGCGGCCCACCGTCTCCGGGCGGCAGTCGATCTCGGCGAGTACCGCGACCGCGCCCCGGTACTCACCGTGCAGCGCGATGCCCTGGGCGGTCAGCGCGGGCATCGACCTGCCCCACTCGCCCTCCTCGACCGCCTTGTCCAGTACGGCGCGCAGCCGCTTGTCGCGCAGGAACTCGCGGCGGAACTCCACCGGGTCCCGGCCGGTCCTCGCGGCGAGCTGGTCGACGACGAGCTCGCGGGCGCAGGCGACGTTGGGCGAGTAGATGTTGCGCATGCTGCCGGTGTTGAACTTCAGCGGCACCTCGTTGAGGAGGTGGGTGGTCACCCCGAAGTGGTACGGCGTGGACTGGGTGAGCTGGAAGATCGTCTCGGCGAAGGTCAGATTGCCCACGACCGGCAGCTTGGTGGCCGTCGCGGTGATCATGTCGCCGAGGCCGTGCCCGAAGTCGGTCTCCGAACCGGTGTGCCGCTGCTCGTAGCTGAGCACATTGCCCGCCGCGTAGGTGGCGCGCACCCGGGAGACGCACATCGGGTGGGTACGGCCCTGCCGGAAGGTGTCGGTACGGGACCAGGACAGCTTGACCGGCTTGCCCATCTTCTGCGAGATCTCGGCCGCCTCGGCGGCCACGTCGTGGAACAGCCGCCGCCCGAACGACCCGCCGCCCTCCACCACATGGACGGTGACCCGGTGCTGCGGCAGACCGAGCCGGTGGGCGATGTCGCCCTGCGCCACGATCGGCGCCTTCACGTTCGCCCAGATCTCGGCGCGGTCCTCGCGTACGTCGGCGATGGCGTTGTCGGGTTCCAGCGGGGCGTTGCTGGCGAACGCGAAGGTGAACTCGGCGTCGATCTTCTTGGTCAGCAACGGCGGCACGATCATGGGCAGTTGGGCCCGTTTGAGCTTGGCGAGGACGGACTCGTCGGACTCCCCGTCCACGGTGCCCCGGCCCCAGCTGACCTCCAGGGCGCGCAGCGCGTCGATGCACTGCCCGAAGGTCTCGCCGCGCACCGCGACGCCGTGCTCGATCGTGACCACATCGGTGATGCCGGGCATGTTCCGTACCGCGTCCGCGTTGTGCACGGCCGTCACGGTGCCGTTCACGGTGGGCGGCCTGCGCACCATCGTCGGCTTGGCGTCGGGGACCTGGAGGTCGAGGCCGAACTGCTTGCGGCCGGTGACGATGTCGCGGGCGTCGATCCGGTTGTGCGGCTTGCCGAGGACGGTGAACTCCGAGGCGGGCTTGAGCCGGGCGGTGGCCGCGGCGACCTCGGTACTGGCCGCCGCCTTCGCGAGTTCGCCGTAGGTGACACTGCGCGCCGAACCGTCCCTGATCACACCGCCGTCGGTGCTCAGCTTGGACGCGTCCACGCCCCACCGCTTCGCCGCCGTCGACACGAGCCGCTGCCGGGCCACGGCCGCCGCGGTGCGCACCGGCACGTACACGCTGCGCATCGAGTTGGAGCCGCCGGTGAGCTGGTTGAAGAGCAACTCGGGGCGGGCGTCGGCGAGTTGCACCTTCACCCGGTCGACGGGCAGGTCCATCTCCTCGGCGATCATCATGGCCACCGCGGTCGTCATGCCCTGACCGACCTCGGTACGCGGCACCGCGAAGGAGACGGTGCCGTCCTCGTGCACCTCCACCCGGATCAGCCCCGAGGTGGGCGCGCCCGCAAGGGTCTGCATGTCGCCGAGGTCGAAGAGGTCGGCCGGCTGCGGCAGCGAGGGCACCGCGGCCTCGGCCTGAGGGGCGGCGGTGGCGTCCGCGCCGAACCGTACCCCCACGGCGAGCGTGGGCGCGGCGAGCAGATAGGCGAGCACGGTACGGCGGTCGGGCCCGCGCGAGCCGGTCGCCTCCTGCTCCCCTGCCGTACTCGGCTCCCCTTCCCCCTCGGGATGTTGAGGGCCCCCGGGGCTCCGCGAGGAACGGCGGTCTGCTGCCATGCGTGGGCCTCCCCAGAACCGGAACGGCGGTCAGCGAGCGCTGCCGCGCACCGGAGCATGCCACGGCGCTGAGGACGAGGCCATGTTGCTCACCACGCCAACACAGGGTGCCCACAAGGCAGTCGGACGGCGGACGAGGACGGCGGCCCGGCGGACGCGGGGTCAACCGCCCCGCGACATACGAGGGTTCGGGCTCACTGTGCTCAACTCCCCCGCGAACAAAGAGAGTCGACGGAATCGGAGGGAACTCAGGCCTCGCCGCCGGACTTGCGGGTGTGCAGCTGCCGGGCGACCTCGGCGAGGGAGCCGGACAGCGAGGGGTACACGGTGAAGGCGTTGGCGATCTGCTCGACGGTGAGGTTGTTGTCGACGGCGAGCGAGATGGGGTGGATCAGCTCGGAGGCGCGCGGCGAGACCACCACGCCGCCGACGACGATCCCGGTGCCGGGGCGGCAGAAGATCTTGACGAAGCCGTCCCGGATGCCCTGCATCTTGGCGCGCGGGTTGCGCAGCAGCGGCAGCTTGACCACCCGGGCGTCGATCTTGCCGCCGTCGACGTCGGCCTGCGAGTAGCCGACGGTGGCGATCTCCGGGTCGGTGAAGACATTGGAGGAGACGGTCTTGAGGTCGAGCGGGGTCACCGCGTCGCCGAGGAAGTGGTACATGGCGATCCGGCCCTGCATGGCGGCGACCGAGGCGAGCGCGAAGATCCCGGTGACATCACCGGCCGCGTAGACGCCGGGCGCGCTGGTGCGCGAGACCCGGTCGGTCCAGATGTGCCCGGAGTCCTTGACCTTGACCCCGGCCTCCTCCAGGCCCATGCCCTCGCTGTTGGGGATGGCGCCGACGGCCATCAGACAGTGCGAGCCGGTGATGACCCGTCCGTCGGCGAGGGTGACCTCGACCCGGTCGCCCACACGCTTGGCGGAGGCGGCGCGCGTACGGCCCATGACGTTCATGCCGCGACGCCGGAAGACGTCCTCCAGGACGGCGGCGGCGTCCGGGTCCTCACCGGGCAGCACCCGGTCGCGGCTGGAGACCAGCGTGACCCGCGAGCCCAGCGCCTGATAGGCGCCCGCGAACTCCGCACCGGTGACACCGGAACCGACCACGATGAGCTCCTCGGGCAGCTCCTCGAGGTCGTAGACCTGGGTCCAGTTGAGGATGCGCTCGCCGTCCGGCTGGGCGTCGGGCAGCTCGCGCGGGTGACCGCCGGTGGCGATGAGCACCGCGTCCGCGACGAGCGTCTCCTCCTTACCGTCGGCAGTACGCACGACCACCTTGCGGGAGCCGTCCAGGGCCTGCCGTCCGTCGAGCCGTCCACGGCCGCGCAGGACGCGGGCGCCCGCACGGGTGACGGAGGCGGTGATGTCGTGCGACTGGGCCAGCGCGAGACGTTTCACCCGGCGGTTGACCTTGCCGAGGTCCACGCCGACGACCCGGGCCGGGGTGTCGATGTGCGGGGTGTCGTCGGCGACGATGATGCCCAGTTCCTCGTAGGAGGAGTCGAACGTCGTCATCACCTCGGCGGTGGCGATGAGGGTCTTGGACGGTACGCAGTCGGTGAGTACCGACGCCCCGCCCAGACCGTCGGAGTCGACGACGGTCACCTCCGCGCCGAGCTGGGCGGCCACCAGGGCCGCCTCGTATCCGCCGGGTCCGCCACCGATGATCACGATCCGAGTCACGTACTCCATTCTCCCGCAAGCCCGCCTCCGCTTCGCCCCCGGGGGGCCGTTCGCCCGTGCGAAGAGCCCCGCGGCGGCCGCCCGGGGCCGCGCCCCGGAAGCCTTCCGTCCGCTTCCCACCCGCCGCCACCTGCGCGTGTGCGGTTCCGCGGCGCGTCTTCGGCGCGTCGTCACCATGTCTTCGGTGCGTCTGCGGTGCGTCTTCGGGAAGCCGCCGCCGCTGGGCAGCGGGACCGGTCGCGGCCTGCCGTACCCTCGACGTCATGTCGCTCTACGCCGCGTACGCCGGCAACCTCGACGCGCGGCTGATGACCCGCCGCGCCCCGCATTCGCCGCTGCGCGCCACCGGATGGCTGGAGGGCTGGCGACTGACCTTCGGCGGCGAGCACATGGGCTGGGAGGGCGCCCTCGCCACGGTCGTGGAGGCCCCGCGCTCGCAGGTCTTCGTGGCGCTGTACGACATCGCGCCGATGGACGAGGACTCCATGGACCGCTGGGAAGGTGTCGGACTCGACATCTACCGGCGGATGCGGGTTCGCGTCCAGACCCTGGACGGCCAGGAGCCCGCCTGGATGTATGTGCTCAACGGTTACGAGGGCGGTCTGCCCTCGGCCCGCTATCTGGGCGAGATCGCGGACGCGGCGGAGTCGGCGGGCGCCCCGCACGACTATGTGACGGAACTCCGCAAGCGGCCCTGCTGACCGCCGGGTGACCCGGGACCGCGTGAAGCGGCCCGCGCTCGCCCCGGCCCCGCTCCCGCGCGCCTCCCCCAAGGCGCGCCGAGCTCGGACACTTCACGCCATTCGCGAAAAGTTTCCGCCCGCCGACCCTTGGCGTTTTGCCCCGTTCCGGACCGGTTCGAAAGATCACGATCAGGCCCGTGATTCCTCGCCCCATCTACGCGCGTAGGCCAGGACCAGCTACCCTCTTCGCGTGAACGCATCTCTCCTTCCGGACGACATCCCGGGCGACCCGCACGCCGCTGCCGACACCGCCGCCGCCAGACTGCGCGAGCTCACCGGCACGGACACCCATGACGTCGCCCTCGTGATGGGCTCCGGCTGGGGTCCCGCGGTGGAAGCACTCGGCGTCCCCGAGCACGACTTCCCGGTCACCGAGCTGTCCGGCTTCCCGCCGCCGGCGGTGGCGGGCCACGGCGGACTGATCCGCTCGTACCGGGTCGGCGAGAAGCGGGCACTGGTCTTCCTCGGCCGTACCCACTACTACGAGGGCCACGGCGTCGCGGCCGTCGCGCACGGGGTGCGCACCGCCGTCGCCGCGGGCTGCAAGACGATCATCCTGACCAACGGCTGCGGCGGACTGCGCGAGGGCATGCGCCCCGGCCAGCCGGTCCTGATCAGCGACCACCTGAACCTCACCGCCACCTCCCCGATCGTCGGCGCCCACTTCGTCGATCTGACCGACCTGTACTCGCCGCGGCTGCGCGCCCTGTGCAAGGAGGTCGACCCCACGCTGGAGGAGGGCGTCTACGCGCAGTTCCCCGGCCCGCACTACGAGACCCCGGCCGAGGTGCGCATGGCCCGGGTGCTCGGCGCGGACCTGGTCGGCATGTCGACCGTCCTGGAGGCCATCGCGGCCCGTGAGGCGGGCGCCGAGGTGCTCGGTATCTCCCTGGTCACCAACCTCGCGGCGGGCATGACGGGCGAGCCCCTCAACCACGAGGAGGTCCTCCAGGCGGGCCGCGATTCGGCCACCCGGATGGGCAGCCTGCTGGCCCAGCTCCTGGGCCGGATCTAATCTGCGACCACCCCGGTCCGGGCGCCCCGCGCCCGGAATCGACGGCAACACCCACGGACTACCCCGTGGCGCCCTGCCCCCGCGGGCGCGCGCCGGGGCGGGAGGCGGAAGACCACGTGCAGGACGAACTGCTGGCCCGGGCCCGGACCTGGCTCGCCGAGGACCCCGACCCCCAGACGCGCACCGAACTGGCCGCACTGATCGAGCGCGCCGCCGACGGTGACACCGACGAACTCGCCGAACGCTTCGCCGGAACCCTCCAGTTCGGCACCGCCGGGCTGCGCGGCGAACTCGGCGCGGGCCCGATGCGGATGAACCGCGCCGTGGTGATCCGCGCCGCCGCCGGGCTCGCCGCCTATCTGCGCGCCCGGGGCGAGGGCGACGGCCTGGTCGTCATCGGCTACGACGCCCGCTTCAAGTCCGCCGACTTCGCACGGGACACCGCCGCCGTGATGACCGGCGCCGGACTGCGCGCGGCCCTGCTGCCGCGCCCGCTGCCGACCCCCGTACTCGCCTTCGCCATACGGCACTTGGGCGCGGTGGCCGGAGTCGAGGTGACCGCGAGCCACAACCCGCCGCGCGACAACGGCTACAAGGTCTACCTCGGCGAGGGTTCCCAGATCGTGCCCCCCGCCGACGCGGGCATCGCCGCCGAGATCGCGGCGGTCGCCTCGCTGGCGGACGTACCACGCCCAGAGTCCGGCTGGGAGGTGCTCGGCGAGGAGGTCCTGGACGCCTATCTGGCCCGTACCGACGCCGTGCTCGCCGAGGGTTCGCCGCGCACCGTCCGTATCGTGCACACCGCGCTGCACGGCGTCGGCACCGAGACCCTGCGCGCCGCCTTCGCCCGCGCGGGCTTCCCGGCCCCGGTGCCGGTACCCGAACAGGCCGAGCCCGACCCCGAGTTCCCCACCGTCGCCTTCCCCAACCCGGAGGAGCCCGGCGCGATGGACCTCGCCTTCGCCACCGCCCGGCAGGCGGCGCCGGACCTGATCATCGCCAACGACCCGGACGCGGACCGCTGCGCCGTAGCGGTGCCCGACCGGGCGGCCGAGGGCGGCTGGCGGATGCTGCGCGGCGACGAGGTGGGCGCGCTCCTCGCCGCACACCTCGTGCGGCGCGGGGTGAGCGGCACCTTCGCCGAGTCGATCGTCTCCTCCTCCCTGCTCGGCCGGATCGCCGAGAAGGCGGGCCTGCGCCACGAGGAGACCCTCACCGGCTTCAAGTGGATCGCCCGGGTGGACGGCCTGCGCTACGGGTACGAGGAGGCGCTCGGCTACTGCGTCGACCCCGAGGGCGTACGCGACAAGGACGGCATCACCGCCGCCCTGCTCGTCGCCGAACTGGCCTCCGAACTCAGGGAACAGGGGCGGCAGTTGACCGACCTGCTCGACGAACTCGCCGTCGAGCACGGCCTGCACGCCACCGACCAGCTCTCGGTCCGCGTCAAGGACCTCTCCCTGATCGCCGACGCCATGCGCCGCCTGCGCGAACACCCCCCGACCCAGCTCGCGGGCCTCGCCGTGACGCGCACGGAGGACCTGACCGAGGGCACCGAGACCCTGCCGCCCACGGACGGCCTGCGCTACACCCTGGAGGGCGCGCGGGTGATCGTACGGCCGAGCGGTACCGAGCCGAAGATCAAGTGCTATCTGGAGGTTGTGCTGCCGGTGGACTCGCCCACGGACCTCGGCGTAGTCCGGCACCGGGCGACACAGCTGCTCAACGCGCTCAAGACGGATCTGGCGGAGGCCGCGGGGATCTGAGGGGCGTGGCGAGGAGGCCCCAACAGCCCTCAGACGACGCAGAATTCGTTGCCCTCGGGGTCCTGCAGAACGACGGCGTAGTACTCCATGTCCGGCTCGTCCATGATCCGCAGCACGGTGGCACCGGCTGCGGTCAGCCGTTCCACCTTGGCCGCGACCCGTTGCGTACGGACCGCCGGCGGGACCCCGCGACCGCCACCGACCTTGAGGTCGAGGTGCACCCGGTTCTTGGCCACCTTCGGCTCCGGAACCTGCTGGAACCACACCCGCGGCCCCCGTCCCTCCGGATCGACGATCGACTCCGGCGTCTCCCCGGCGCCGGGGGGCAACTCGGCCTCGGGCACGCCCATTTCCGCCCAGTAGGCGCGCCATGTGGCGTGCCCGCCCGGCGGAGGCTCGGGCACGTACCCGAGGGCCTCGGCCCAGAAGGTCACCAGCTTGCGCGGGTCGGCGCAGTCGATGGTCAGTTGCAGCGTTGTCGTCTCCATGCCCGGAGCATCGCAGGCGGGTACGACAAGGGGCCGGGTCCGCTCCACAGCAGCCCTGAAGTGGCCCCGAACAGGCTCCGAACAGGCCCTAGTCCAGCGCCCCCTGCAACTTGCTCCCGTCCGCGGCGACCAGGCTGCAGGTCACCGTCCTCATCCCGAGCCGATAGCCGCTCAGCTTCGGATACTGGGCCAGCGTCCGGAAGCGCTCCCCCGCGGGCTGCTTGCGGGCCTTGCGTTCCAGCTCGGGCTTGCACATCGCGTCGGCCTTGGTCTTCAGGGCGTCCTCGGTGGTGAAGCCCTCGCCGAGCTTCTCCTGGTACACGACCTGGGCGTCGTGGGAGCCGGGGCAGGGGACCTTGTCGCCGTAACCCTGTTTGGTTTCCGAGAGGTTGAAGCAGTCGCCCGCCCTGAGCTGGTACGCAAGGCGAGGACCGGAACTGGGGGTGGGCATGATCGACTCGAAGTCCGAGGGGGCGTCCGAGGGCGACGCGTCCGCGCCGTCGTCGTAGCCGGGGTCCGGGTCGTCGTAGTCGCCGGAGCCGTCCTCGGGCGAGGCGCTTTCGCTGTTGCTGTCGCTCGGCGAGGGTGACGCGCTCGTGGCCGTCGAGGCGCTCGGGGAGCCCGCCGCCTCGTCCTTCTCGTCGTCCCCGTCGCCACCGAACAGCAGCACGCTGCCCACGACCAGCGCGACCACCGCCACCGCGGCGGCCACCGATATGAGGAGCGTCTTGCGGTTGCCGCCGCCTCCACCACCGGGCGGCGGGGGCGGCCAGCCGCCTGGGACCGGCGGGCCGGGCGGACCACCGGGCGGACCGAACCCTCCGCCGGGCGGACCGGCGGGCGGACCACCGGGAGCGCCGTACCCGCCCGGCGGCTGCCCGGACGAGCCGTACGGGTTCTCGGGCGACGAGCCGTACGGGTTGCCGGGCACAGGGCCGTACGAATTACCGGGCTGCGCCGGAGGAACGTATCCACTCGGCGGGCCGAACCCCCCGGCGCCGGAAGGGTGGTTGGGCGGCTGCCGCCCCGGAGGCGGCGGGAAAGTCATGCCTACAGCTTGTCATGTGCAGAATGCAGGCGGTAACCGGCCCCTCGGAGTGTCGGGCACCGCTTCGGCGACCAACAGCCGCCTCCCGCAAGGGAGTTCCGGTACGGGAGCGGCGGTACGGGAGTGGCGGTCAGCCCGCGATCAGCAGGATGGCGAGCAGCGCCGCGCCCGCCGCGGAGGGCCCGAGGATCTCGTACGCCCAGCGCACCTCGACCTCGCCCTGGGCGCCCGGCTTCTTCTCGTTGGTCTCCTGGAGCTCGCGCAGTTCGTCCATCGCGCGGTCGGAGGTGGCACGGTGATCCTCGGCCGGGACGCTGTCCTGTGCGGACTTGCCGGACTCGGCGCGCGCCTGGCGCGAGGCGGCGCGCTTGCGGCCGCGCAGGGACACCGGCAGGGCCCAGAGCTGGTACTTGGTGCCGGACTCGGCGAAGACCTCGTTGGAGTACCCGGCGCGCAGATTCACCACCTGCGACCAGGGCAGCGTGATCAGCCGGAAGGGGTTGCGGACCCGCATCCGGTCGTCATTGGCGAAGATCGCGGGCCGGAGGGTGAAGGCGCACACCAGGGGCACCAGGAACAGCGCGGAGGCGAGCGCCAGCCACGGGACCCGGCCGTCACCGCGTACCAGCGCGTCGATCCCGAGCCAGGCGACGAGCGCGAGCAGCAGCACCCCGCCCACGATGCCGCCGGGCGAGCGGTAGACACGGTCCTTGTACTCTGCGGCCCCATCGGGGTTGTCGCCGGGTGCGGGGGCCTTGGGGTCCGGGCTCGTCATGGTCCCGATTGTGCCTGAAGGTGTTCACCATCCGGACGCGGGTGACCGGGCGCATCTCGGAAGGTGTCCGCTCCGTGACCTTCGCGGACCGGGGCCCGCGCCCTCCGAAGGGGACCGTGTGCGGCGGCCGCGGGCCCGCACTCACCGGCCAACCCCCCGATTACCGGCCGAGTTCTCCCGCCCGACCCGCCCTGTACAGCCGCTACGCGCGTAGATATGCTCCCCTCGTGACTATGGCGACCACTCCACCCTCTTCAGCCGCGGGGCGGGCCGCGTTTGCCGACGTGGCTGCGTCCGAGGCCACGCTGCGCCGCTTCCTGCACGGGCTCCCGGGCGTCGACCCGGTCGGGCTCGAAGCGCGCGCCGCGGCGCTGGGCACCCGCTCGATCAAGACCACGGCGAAGGCGTATGCCCTGGACCTGGCGATCTCGATGATCGACCTCACCACGCTCGAAGGGGCGGACACCCCGGGCAAGGTCCGCTCCCTCGGCACCAAGGCGGCCCACCCGGACCCGACGGACCCCACGACACCGAGGGTCGCGGCCGTCTGCGTCTATCCCGACATGGTCCCCGCCGCCAAGCGGTCCGTCGCGGGCACCGGCGTCAAGGTGGCCTCGGTCGCCACCGCGTTCCCCGCGGGCCGGGCCGCCCTGGAGGTCAAGCTCGCCGACGTACGCGCGGCGGTGGCCGCGGGCGCGGACGAGATCGACATGGTCATCGACCGGGGCGCGTTCCTCGCGGGCCGCTACCTCAAGGTGTACGAGGAGATCACCGCCGTGAAGGCGGCGTGCGGCACCGCCCGGCTGAAGGTCATCTTCGAGACCGGCGAGCTCGCCACCTTCGACAACATCCGCCGCGCGAGCTGGCTCGGCATGATCGCGGGCGCCGACTTCATCAAGACCTCCACCGGCAAGGTCGCGGTCAACGCCACCCCGGCGAACACCCTGCTCATGCTCCAGGCGGTACGCGACTTCCGCGCGCAGACCGGCGTACAGATCGGCGTGAAACCGGCGGGCGGCATCCGCACCGCCAAGGACGCGGTGAAGTTCCTGGTCCTGGTCAACGAGACCGCGGGCCAGGACTGGCTGGACAACCACTGGTTCCGCTTCGGCGCCTCCTCGCTCCTGAACGACCTGCTGATGCAGCGCCAGAAGCTGAGCACGGGACGCTACTCCGGACCCGACTACGTGACGGTGGACTGAGAGACGTGAACACAGACGTGACCAACTCCCCAACGGGCTCCCCGCTTTCGAGTTCCCCGTTCGCGTACGCGCCCGCGCCCGAGTCCCACGAGATCGTCGACATCGCGCCCTCCTACGGGCTCTTCATCGACGGCGAGTTCACCGAGGCCGCCGACGGCCGGGTGTTCAAGACGGTCTCGCCCGCGAGCGAGGAGGTCCTCTCCGAGGTCTGCCTGGCCGGTGAGGCCGACGTGGACCGCGCGGTACGGGCCGCCCGCAAGGCCTTCGTCTCCTGGTCGGCGCTGCCCGGCGCGGAGCGGGCCAAGTACCTGTTCCGTATCGCGCGGATCGTCCAGGAGCGCGCCCGCGAACTGGCCGTCCTGGAGAGCCTGGACAACGGCAAGCCCATCAAGGAGACCCGCGACACCGACCTGCCGCTGGTCGCCGCGCACTTCTTCTACTACGCGGGCTGGGCGGACAAGCTCGGCCACGCCGGGTTCGGAAGCGATCCGCGGCCGCTGGGCGTCGCGGGCCAGGTCATCCCCTGGAACTTCCCGCTGCTGATGCTCGCCTGGAAGATCGCCCCGGCGCTGGCCACCGGCAACACGGTGGTCCTCAAACCGGCCGAGACGACCCCGCTGTCCGCGCTGTTCTTCGCGGACATCTGCCGTCAGGCGGGCCTGCCCCGCGGTGTGGTCAACATCCTCACCGGGTACGGCGAGACGGGCGCGGCGCTGGTCGCGCACGAGGGCGTGGACAAGGTGGCGTTCACCGGTTCCACCGCCGTCGGCAAGCAGATCGCGCGGACCGTCGCGGGCACCGGCAAGAAGCTCACCCTCGAACTCGGCGGCAAGGGCGCCAACATCGTCTTCGACGACGCCCCGCTGGACCAGGCCGTCGAGGGCATCGTGAACGGCATCTTCTTCAACCAGGGCCAGGTGTGCTGCGCGGGCAGCCGCCTGCTCGTCCAGGAGTCGATCGAGGAGGAGTTCCTCGACGCGCTCAAGGCACGGCTCGCGACACTGCGCCTGGGCGACCCGCTCGACAAGAACACCGACATCGGCGCCATCAACTCCGCCGAGCAGCTCGCCAGGATCACCGCACTGGCCGAACAGGGCGAGGCCGAGGGCGCCGAGCGCTGGTCGCCGCCGTGCGAACTGCCCTCCTCCGGCTACTGGTTCGCGCCGACCCTGTTCACCGGGGTCTCCCAGGCGCACACGGTGGCCCGGGACGAGATCTTCGGCCCGGTCCTGTCCGTACTGACCTTCCGTACCCCCGAGGAGGCCGTGGCCAAGGCCAACAACACTCCGTACGGGCTCTCGGCGGGCATCTGGACCGAGAAGGGCTCGCGCATCCTCGCGGTCGCGGACCGCCTGCGCGCGGGTGTGGTCTGGGCGAACACGTTCAACAAGTTCGATCCCACCTCGCCGTTCGGCGGGTACAAGGAGTCGGGCTTCGGCCGCGAGGGCGGCCGCCACGGTCTGGAGGCGTACCTCGATGTCTGACAAGTCCGCGAAGGCCGCGAGCGGTTCGAAGAACTCCGGCGGCGCGAAGGGCGCCAAGAGTGCCGAGCCGGCGGCCGCGAAGCCGTCGAACGGGGCGAAGGAGTCCGTGTCCGCGCCCCGGCTCGCCGTGTTCAAGACCTACAAGCTGTACGTCGGGGGCAAGTTCCCCCGCAGCGAGAGCGGCCGGGTGTACGAGGTGACCGACTCCGAGGGCCAGTGGCTGGCCAACGCCCCGCTGTCCTCCCGCAAGGACGCCCGTGACGCGGTGGTCGCCGCGCGCAAGGCCTTCGGCGGCTGGGCGGGCAGGACCGCGTACAACCGCGGGCAGATCCTGTACCGGGTCGCGGAGATGCTGGAGGGGCGCCGCGAGCAGTTCGCCGCCGAAGTGGCCGCGGCCGAGGGCCTGTCGGCCGAGGCGGCGGCCGCCGAGGTCGACGCCGCGGTGGACCGCTGGGTCTGGTACGCGGGCTGGACCGACAAGGTCGCGCAGGTCGTGGGCGGCGGCAACCCGGTCGCCGGACCCTTCTTCAACCTGTCGGCCCCGGAGCCGTCCGGAGTGGTGGCGGTGCTCGCCCCGCAGGAGTCCTCGCTGCTCGGCCTGGTCTCGGTGCTCGCCCCGGTGATCGCGACCGGCAACACCGCCGTACTGGTCGCCTCCGCCCAACACCCGTTGCCCGCCCTGTCGTTGGGCGAGGTCCTGGCCACCTCCGACCTGCCCGGCGGTGTGGTCAACATCCTGTCCGGACGCACCCAGGAGATCGCGGGCCCGCTCGCCGCCCACAGGGACGTCAACGCACTCGACCTGACCGGAGCCGAGGACGAGCAGCTCGCCAAGGCCCTGGAGATCGCGGCGGCGGACAACCTCAAGCGGGTACTGCGCCCCGACCTCGACGCCGACTGGCACACCGACCCCGGCACCCGCCGCCTGACCGCCTTCCTGGAGACCAAGACGGTCTGGCACCCGACGGGCTCCCTCGGCGCCTCGGGCTCGGCGTACTGAGCCCAACTCCCCGCCCGTCAGGGCGCTTTGGCCAAAAGCCCCGGTTCCTCCGCTTTCCCCCGGGCGGAGGAGCGGGGGCTTCCTCGCCGCTGCGGCAAGCCGCGTTCCCGGTCAGCCCCGCGCCAGCAACTTGCCCACCACCGGCAGCTCCGACAGCGAGGCGCCCTCCGACAGCGGCCCGGTGACCGTCCTCGTACCCACCGGCTTGAAGTCGGCGACCTGGGTCTCCACACCGTTGTCCAGCGGGTCGACGCCGGTATTGGCGAGAGGGTTGATCTGCAGGCCGGTGATCGAGTCGAGCGCGGTCGGCACGTCCGGGGCGCTGACCTTCGTACCGCTGCCGCTCACGTCGCCCTTGGCCTCGGCCCCCGTCGGAGCCGCGCTCGCCCCGGCCGCACCCGCGGCGAGCGCCGCACCGGCCGCGCCGAGGGTCAGCCCCGCGCGCAGAAGGGTCCGGGCTGCGGGGGAGTTCCTGCGGGCCGCGTGTCGGGCCATGTGCTTGCCGCCTCTCGATCTGCCCCCGGGCCACCGCCGGGGATACTCGGCCCAACGAATCCCGGGCGGAGCGGTCACGCGAGACGGATCACGCCCAACCGGACCATCACACAAGCGGATTGCGTACGCGCGGACTGGCGGAGAGATCACGCGATACGGCCACGGTTCCTCCTCGGCGCCCCGCCTTTCGTACCGCGCGCCCGTGTGACACCCACTGCATTGTCCGCGGAACCGGTCCAGGGGCTCGGCCAACCGCCCAAGATGGCGCACACTGGACTCTCGTGAGTTCCCATCCCCCCATACCTACGCGCGTCGTGCTGCTCTGCGGCCCCTCCGGCTCCGGAAAGTCCTCGCTGGCCACCCGCTCAGGACTGCCGGTGCTCGCCCTCGACGACTTCTACAAGGAGGGCGACGATCCCACCCTCCCGCGGCTGACCGGCACCGACGCCGCGGACTGGGACTCCCCCGCCTCCTGGGACGAGGAGAGTGCCGTCGCCGCGATCCTGGCCCTGTGCCGCACCGGACGTACCCAGGTGCCGGTCTACGACCTCGCGAGCAGCAGCCGTACGGGCAACAGGGCGCTGGACATCGGCCGTACGCCACTGTTCGTCGCGGAGGGGATCTTCGCCGCGGAAATCGTGGAACGCTGCCGCGAACTCGGCGTCCTCGCCGACGCGCTGTGCCTGCGCGGCCGCCCCACCACCACCTTCCGCCGCCGGCTGCTGCGCGACCTGCGCGAGGGCCGCAAGTCGACCCTGCTCCTGCTGCGCCGCGGCTGGCGCCTGATGCGCACCGAACGCGCCATCGTCGCCCGGCAGACGGCACTCGGCGCCCACCCCTGCGCCCGCGACGAGGCCCTCGGCCGCCTCGCCGCCGCGGCGGCGGGCCACTGCGCGGGCGGCCGCGCCCGCAATGCCCGCACCGGCGAGGCGCCGCGCATCCCGGCACAGGCCGACGTCGAGAACGCCTCCGCCAGGGCCGCCGACTCCGTCGAGGCTCCCGGTACGGCGAGCACGGCCAGTGCAGCGAGTACGGCGGGCACGGCCGGTACGGCCAGTGCCGCCGAAGCCACGCACGCCACCGGCGCACCGCACTCCGCCAACTGAACCGGGCGGAAGCGGAAAAGGAGTCGAGCCAAAGCTGTTGGGCTGAAGCTGTTGGGCTGAAGGACCAGCAGCCCGGCCGCGACGCGGATAACCGGTCAAACTGGCCCATACTCCCGGAAAGCAACATCCGGAGAGTCCGGAAAAAGCAACAAGACCGGAAAGGCCCCCCAGCCCTCCGGTCCTGCGCTCTCCACCCCCGTGGATTCCCCCGTGTTCCCCCGGTCCCCCGTTCTTCTCCGTGTTCCCCCGATACCCCTCGGGCCGCGTCGGGCCCCCCGGCCCTCGGCATCTCGCCCGTTCTCGTCCCGGGGCAGTGACGCCACCGTTCCCCCACGAACGGCGACGTCAATTCGCCCCAGGCTCCCCCGGTTTCCCCCTGTTTTCCCCCACGCCGGGTCTCCCCGGCGCCCCCGTGTTTCCCCCGTAGACCTTCGAAGTGGGCTCAGGCAACGAGCTCTTCGAAGGACTCCTCCTCGTCACGGCCGAAGCTGAGCACCTCGTCCTCGCGCAGCCTGCGCAGCGAACGCCAGATGCTGGACTTGACCGTGCCGACACTGATGTCGAGGATGTCCGCGATCTCCGGGTCGGTACGGCCCTCGTAGTAACGCAGGACCAGCATCGTCCGCTGGAGTTCGGGCAGCCGGGCGAGCGCCTGCCACAGGACGGCGCGCAGTTCGGTGCCGCGCATCGCGTCCGTGTCGCCGGCGGTCTCCGGCAGTTCCTCGGTCGGGTACTCGTTCAGCTTGCGCCTGCGCCAGGCGCTGATGTGCAGGTTGGTCATGGTGCGGCGCAGGTATCCGCCGACGGCGGCCTTGTCGCTGATCCGGTCCCAGGCCTTGTAGGTCGAGAACAGCGCGCTCTGCAGCAGGTCCTCGGCCTCGAAGCGGTCACCGGTCAGGTGGTACGCGGTGGCGTAGAGGGAGGCGCGGCGCTCCTGGACGTAGGCCGTGAACGCCGCCTCGGCGTCCGCCCCGCCCGCGACGGTGCGCCGCTCCCCCGCGGCCTCCCCGTACGTCTGGCCCCCGCGCGTTACCCCTTCGTGTGCGTCAACCACCGTCATGTACGCGGTGTGCTGACGCCCGGTGCCGCGAGCGCACCCCCGCCCGCTCACGGCACCGGACTTCTCGGTGTTTCCAGCGGTTGTGAAGTTCGTGGAGTTCGTGGTCTTGGTGCCGGCGTTCGCAGCGGCCTTCATGGCGCTGCGCCCGACGGCGTCGTGCAGACGCGTGACAACTGCGCCAGTTGTGGTGCTGTGCAGTGTGTTCATCGTGCGCCCCCCGTCGTCGGTGTCTGCCGTTCCTCGCCTTGTGACCACAACCTTGCCGACCCCACTTCATGGCGGTGTCCGCCGACTGTCACAGGGCTGTCACAGGCCCCGGGGGCCCTTCCGGAGGTGTGGGTGCGGTGAGAGTGAACTCAGGAGGTCGAAAGACCGGCACCCCATGGGACAGAATGGCGCCGTGCCTTCCCTGTTGCTGATCGAGGACGACGACGCCATTCGTACGGCCCTGGAGCTGTCGCTGACCCGTCAGGGTCACCGTGTGGCGACCGCTGCCACGGGCGAGGACGGTCTGAAACTGCTGCGCGAGGCGCGGCCCGATCTGATCGTCCTCGACGTCATGCTGCCCGGTATCGACGGCTTCGAGGTGTGCCGCCGCATCCGGCGCACCGACCAGCTGCCGATCATCCTGCTCACCGCACGCAGCGACGACATCGACGTCGTGGTGGGGCTGGAGTCCGGCGCCGACGACTACGTGGTCAAACCCGTACAGGGACGGGTACTCGACGCGCGTATCCGCGCCGTACTGCGCCGTGGCGAGCGCGAGGCCAACGACGCCGCCTCCTTCGGCAGCCTGGTCATCGACCGGGCCGCGATGACGGTCACCAAGAACGGCGAGGACCTCCAGCTCACGCCCACCGAACTGCGGCTGCTCCTCGAACTGAGCCGACGGCCCGGACAGGCGCTGTCCCGGCAGCAGTTGCTGCGGCTCGTGTGGGAGCACGACTACCTGGGCGACTCGCGGCTGGTCGACGCCTGTGTGCAGCGCCTGCGCGCCAAGGTGGAGGACGTACCGTCCTCGCCCACCCTGATCCGCACCGTACGGGGCGTCGGCTACCGCCTGGACACCCCGTCATGAGCGAGGCACATCCAGCGAACGGCGGGGCACACCAGGCGAGTACGGCGGGCGGCCGCCGCACGTGACACAGCCGCAGGACACGACGCACGACACGTCATCCGGCAGTACGCAGGACTCCCCGGCGGACGGCACCGCGGGCAAGACGGGCGGCTGGGCCGCCGCGCGCAAGGCGATACTCGCGGGCCTGCGCTTCACCAGTCTGCGGCTGCGCCTGGTCGTGGTCTTCGCCCTGGTGGCGCTCACCGCGGCGGTACTGGCCTCCGGCATCGCGTACTGGCTGAACCGGGAAGCCGTCCTCACGCGTGCCCAGGACGCCGCGCTCAACGACTTCCAGCAGGAGATGCAGAACCACGCGAGCGCGCTGCCCACCCATCCGACCCAGTCCGAACTCCAGCGCACCGCGGGGGTGATGGCCCAGAGCAGCCAGCACTTCAGCGTGCTGCTCATCGGTACGGACGAGGACGGCAACACGGTCGTCGGCAACTCCGACCTGGACCGCTTCACGCTGGAGGACGTACCGCGGTCGCTGCGGGACGCGGTGAACCGCAAGCAGAACCTCGGCGAGCACAACTCCTCGGCGTACCACCTGTACTGGCAGCGCACCGAGGAGGGCGGTACGCCCTATCTCGTCGGCGGCGTCAAGGTGATCGGCGGCGGTCCGACCGGCTACATGCTCAAGTCCCTCGAACCCGAGGCCGAGGACCTGGACTCGCTGGCCTGGTCGCTCGCCATCGCCACCGCGCTCGCCCTGGTCGGCGCGGCGCTGCTCGCCCAGGCCGCCGCGACCACGGTGCTCAGGCCGGTGCACCGCCTCGGCACCGCCGCCCGGCGCCTCGGTGAGGGCAAGCTCGACACCCGGCTGCGGGTCTCCGGCACCGACGAACTCGCCGAACTGTCAAGGACGTTCAACCGCACCGCGGAGGCCCTGGAGAAACGCGTCGCCGACATGAGCGCGCGCGACGAGGCCTCGCGCCGGTTCGTGGCGGACATGTCGCACGAGCTGCGCACCCCGCTGACCGCGATCACCGCCGTCACCGAGGTCCTGGAAGAGGAACTCGACGCCGAGACCGGCAGCGTGGACCCGATGATCGAGCCCGCGGTACGGCTGGTGGTCAGCGAGACCCGGCGCCTGAACGACCTCGTCGAGAACCTGATGGAGGTCACCCGCTTCGACGCCGGTACGGCCCGTCTCGTACGCGACGACGTCGACATCGCGGACCAGATCACCGCCTGTATCGACGCCCGCGCCTGGCTGGACGCGGTCGAACTCGACGCGGAGCGCGGGATCATGGCGCGGATCGACCCGCGCCGCCTCGACGTGATCCTGGCGAACCTGATCGGCAACGCGCTCAAGCACGGCGGCTCGCCGGTACGGGTCTCGGTGCGCACCGAGGACGACGGGGTGGACGACGTGGTCATCGAGGTGCACGATCACGGCCCCGGCATCCCCGAAGAGGTCCTGCCGCACGTCTTCGACCGTTTCTACAAGGCCAGCGCCTCCCGGCCGCGTTCCGAGGGCAGCGGCCTCGGCCTGTCCATCGCCCTGGAGAACGCGCACATCCACGGCGGCGAGATCACGGCCGCCAACTCCCCCGAGGGCGGTGCGGTGTTCACCCTGCGCCTGCCGCGCGACATTCACCCCGAGCCGGTGGCGGGCGAGGAGAACGGCAGGGACGGCGCCGGGAGTGCGGCACGTCCGGCGGGCTCCGGCGGGGCCGACGGCACGGGCGGCGCCTCCGGGAGCGGCGGTGGTCGCGGGAGCGGCGCCGCCGGGAGTGACGCCGGGGGCAAGGGCACCGAGGGCGAGGACCAGGAGAAATGACCAGGCGAGTGCTGCCTCGGACGCGTGCTCTCTCGCGTGCCCGGGCCCTGACCGCGCTGCGCGCCGCCACGGGCGTCGCCGCCGCCGGTCTGCTGCTGGGTGCCTGTGGGATCCGGCCCACCGAGGTGCCGACCGACTTCGGCCCCGCGCCCTCGCGCGCGCCGTGCGCGCTGTCCGGTCCCGACGAGGAGGCCAAGGCCGCCCCGGAGGGCATCCCGGTCCAGGTCTTCCTGGTCTGCGCCACTCAGCTGGTGACCGTGGACCGTGCCGTACGGCTGCCCACCCGGCCCGAGTCCGCGGACCGGCTGCGGGTGGCGCAGGCCCTGCTCGGACAGCTCCGGCGGATGCCGTCCGAGGCGGAGCGCGAGGCCGGTTACAAGACCGAGGTCCCGCAGGAGACCCGGGTGAGCGGCCCGCGCGAGGGCGACCCGGACAGCGCCCTGCGGCTGAGCATCCAGCCCGAGGACCTCTCCACGTACGCGCTGGCGCAGCTGGTGTGCTCGTACACCGCCTCGGCCGCCGCCGACGAGGGCCACGGCATCGTCCTCGGCGGCCCCGATCCCGAGCCGCTGCGCCGCTACGAGTGTCCGGAGGAGCTGCGCGCCCGGCCGGGTACGCAGGTGCCGCCCGACTCGGTGGTGGAGCGGGACTGACCCGACTCCGTGGTGGAGCGGGACTGAGGGTTGGGCCCTGGCCCCTCGGGGCTCATCCGCGCCTTTCGCCGTGCGACCCGCGTACGCCGTGGGCGCGCGACCCCGGTCGCACTCCACGGTCACCCGTCCCACCTGTTGACACACTGTCTGAGACCTGCCCCGAGCAGGGAACCGATCCAGCCCGGGCGTACGTCCTTGGGGTCGTGCAGCGTCAAGGCTCGGGCGACGACAGCGTCGCGGTACCACTGCGCGCGGCGGGAGTCGTCCTCCTGGCCGCGCATCTCGCGCTCGTCGCCTGGACCAGTCTGCGCCCGGTGGACGTCGCCTGGGTCAGCGCGACGAATCTGCGTCCGCTGGAAGGCATCCGCGCCGACTTCGAGCTGGGCTGGTGGCAGGGCGCCCGCCGGGTCGTCCAGGACCTGCTGATGCTGGCGCCGCTGGGCTTCCTGCTGCCGCTCATCGGCGGACGGCTGCGCGCCTCGTGGTTCTTCTCGCTGGTGCGCTGCACGGCGGCCGGTGCCCTGGTGTCCATGTGGATCGGGCTGCTGCAGACCTACGTACCCGGGCAGGTCGTGGACATCGACTCGCTGCTGCTCAACAGCCTCGGGGTACTGCTCGCGCATCTGGCCGTGGTGCCCTGGGCCAGGTCCGCGCTGCGCAGGCGCCGCGCGGCCGGTGCGCAGGAGGTCGTTCCGGTCGCCGAGGAGGCTCAGGGTCCGACCCCGACGATTGCCGGGGTCGGGTTCGCTCCGTGGGGCGAGGCGCTGCGGCGCCCCTGACCCGTACCGTCGAAGACAGCCGACCGAACGATCCGGTCCGGAGATCCGAGGCTCAACCGTGTGCGGCTCCGAGGCTTCAACCGCCTCGAAACCGAGAAGCCTCGGAGCGTGGGCCCCGTCGACGGGCCCGCGGCAGGTCTCCGCAGAGTTGCGGCAGAGCTGCGGCAGGCGTCGACAGGCCCGCGAGACGGGACGTCGTCCTTCCGGACCCTGGACTTTTAGGAGAGCGTCATGAGTGCCCTTGTCCGCCCCAGGAACGGCCGGATGATCGGCGGCGTCTGCGCCGCCCTCGCCCAGCGCTTCGGCACCTCGACCCGCACGATGCGGCTGATCTGGGTGGTCTCCTGCCTGCTGCCCGGACCGCAGTTCCTGCTCTACCTCGCGCTGTGGATCTTCCTGCCCGACGAGTCCAAGGCCCCGGCGCCCTGGTGATCCCGGCCTTTCGGTGATCGCGGCCTTGCGCTGATCCCGGCCCTTCGGTGAGCCCGTCCCGTACGCGGGCGCAAGACGCCGGCGGGGCGCACGGCAGATGCCGAGCGCCCCGCCGCAGGGCCACGCGCCGAAAGCCCGTGGCCCGGACCGAAGTCAGCCGTCAGCCGAGCAGACCGGCGACCGGGAGGCCGCCGAGGAGCTGGCCGACCGGGCTCTGGGCGCCCATCAGCGAGTCGTCCTGCTGCTTGCCCTGCTGGCCCTGCTTGCCCTGCTGGCCCTTCTCCCCGCGCTCGGCCGCCTGCTTGCGCTCCGCCTCCTCGGCGAGGGCGCGCGTGGACTCGTAGCCGTCCTTGATCTGGTGCAGCGGAGCCGTCTCGTTCACGCCGTTCACGACGTCCTGCGGGACGCCGAGGACCTGGTTCACGCCTTCGGCCGCCGGGAGCGTCCCGGGGACCTCGGGTGCCTGGACGGCACCGGTGACGTTCCCGAGGGCGTCGGTGTCGGCCGGGGCGGCGTTGGCGGCACCCGCACCGGCGGCGGCGAAGGCGGCACCGAGCGCGGCGACACCGAGGGTCTTGACTGCAGACTGCTTCATGGTGAATGCGTCCTTGTGACGGGGAACTGAGCGGTCCAAGAACGTATCGAGGTGTTTACCCGCCCGCAAACACCGAATCGCGCTCGGAAAAACGAATCACCCGCCCCGCAACAAGGACGACAATCAGCCTTGTTCTCCGGAGAGTTACCTGGTCACGGCGGTCTGACGGAAGAGCCACTCCGACTTGAGTTCCGCATAGCCGGGCTTGATGACGTCATTGATCATGGCCAGCCTTTCATCGAAAGGAATGAAAGCTGATTTCATCGCATTGACGGTGAACCACTGCATGTCGTCGAGCGTGTAGCCGAAGGTGCCGACCAGGTGCTCGAATTCGCGGCTCATGGTGGTGCCGCTCATGAGCCTGTTGTCGGTGTTGACCGTGGCCCGGAAGTGCAGCCTGCGCAGCAGCCCGATCGGGTGCGCCGCATAGGAATCGGCCGCCCCCGTCTGGAGGTTGGAGGTCGGGCACAGCTCCAGCGGGATGCGCTTGTCGCGTACGTACGAGGCGAGCCGCCCGAGCGTGACGGTGCCGTCGTCGGCGACCTGGATGTCGTCGATGATCCGCACCCCGTGCCCGAGCCGGTCGGCGCCGCACCACTGGAGCGCCTGCCAGATCGACGGCAGTCCGAAGGCCTCGCCCGCGTGAATGGTGAAGTGGTTGTTCTCGCGCTTGAGGTACTCGAAGGCGTCGAGGTGGCGGGTGGGCGGGTACCCGGCCTCGGCACCGGCGATGTCGAAGCCGACGACGCCCGAGTCCCGGTAACGGTTGGCCAGTTCGGCGATTTCCAGGGCGCGCGCGGCGTGCCGCATCGCGGTGAGCAGGGCGCCGACGCGGATCCGGTGACCGTTCTCGCGCGCCCGCTGCTCCCCTTCCCGGAAGCCCTCGTTGACCGCCTCGACGACCTCTTCGAGGCTGAGCCCGCGCTCCAGGTGCTGCTCGGGGGCGTAGCGCACCTCCGCGTACACCACGCCGTCCTCGGCGAGGTCCTCGGCGCACTCGGCGGCGACCCGGCGCAGTGCGTCCTTGGTCTGCATGACGGCGCAGGTGTGGGCGAAGGTCTCCAGATAGCGTTCCAGCGAACCGGAGTCGGCGGCCTCGCGGAACCACAGGCCGAGTTTGTCGGCGTCCGCCTCGGGCAGCCCCTCGTAGCCCGTCTCACGGGCGAGATCCACCACGGTTCCTGGGCGCAGGCCCCCGTCGAGGTGGTCGTGCAGCAATACCTTGGGGGCTCGGCGGATCTGCTCGGCTCCCGGTCCGGAGAAAGTCTGGCTCGTCATCTCGGCACTCTAACGCCTACGCGCGTAGATCGCTTACCTCTCGCGCCCGTGGTCGATACGTAACAGTGATCGCCAGGAGGGGTGGCGTACACCGGGGCTTCTGACACTGTTCTGTCATGGGTTCAGTCAAGTCACAATCGACGGCGGCCCGTGCGGCACGGCTCTCGGGCCCGATCGGCCCCGCGCCGTCCTCGGTGAGCGGCGTGGTGCTGTTGCTGCCGGGCGGCGAGGAGGTCTCCGCGCGCAGACCCCTGCCGTTCGCCGCTGCGGGGATGCGGGCGCTGGGGCGGCATCTGGCGCGCGCCGGGCGCACGGACGGGCTCGCCGCACATGTCGTGCAGTACCACCAACGCGGCTGGAACGGCAGCGAGGCACAGCTCGCCAAGGCCGCCACCTGGGCCGCGGACGAGGCCGTACGCAGATACGGGGACGTTCCGGTGTGCCTCGCGGGCACGGACATGGGCGCCCGGGCCGCCCTGCACGCCTCGGGTCACGCCGCCGTCAACTCCGTACTGGCACTGGCGCCTTGGCTGCCCGAGGACGACGTCGCCGTACCGCCCGAACCGGTGAAGCAGTTCCACGGCCGCACCGTACTGATCGTGCACGGCACCAACGACGAACGCACCGACCCCGAACTCTCCTTCCGGCTCGCAGCCCGCGCCAAGAAGGCACACCGCGACATCGCCCGCTTCGAGGTCCACTCCGACGGCCACCGCCTGAGCCAGCACCGCAGCGAAGTCCTCGCCCTGGCCGCCGACTTCGTCCGCGGCACCCTCTTCGGCCACGCCTTCGCCCGCCCCGTCCAGGACGCCCTGGCCGCACCCCCGCCGATCGGCCTGCGGATGCCACTCGCCTCCGGGTTCGGGAGCACACTGGGCACGCCGAACGGACGAGGGAACGGACGAGGAAACGGGCGAGGGAACGGACGCCGGAAGTAACGTGCCCGTGGGGGTGGCGAGTTGGTCTCGGGCGGGCACAACACTTCCCTGCTGTTGCTGACTACTTGGCAGTCGTCGCCGCTCATCCGCCAACCACTACTTCCTATTTGCCACTTGCTCAGTGCTCGCGCAGCAGTCGGCCGCGCCGTGAGAGCAGGAAGCGTTTGAAGGCGGCCACCGGCACCGTGTCGGGGTGGCCGTCCAGCCAGGCCACACCGATCTGACGGACCGCGCGCGGCGCCGTGACGGCCAGATCGACAACTCCCGGGCGGGGAAAGGCCGGTGGCGGCAGCAGAGCCACGCCGAGTCCGGCCGCGACCAGGCCGCGCAGGGTCTCGGCCTCCTCACCCTCGAAGGCGATCCGGGGCCGGAACCCGGCCTGGCGGCACAGGTCGTCCGTGATGCGCCGCAGCCCGTAGCCGGACTCCAGGGTCACAAAGGCCTCCTCGGCCGTCTCGGCGAGACGCACCCGGCGCCGTCCGGCCAGGCGGTGGTCCTCCGGTACGACGAGGTTGAGCCGCTGCTCCCCGAGCGGGCGGGCGACCAGATCCGGGGCGTCCGGCACCGGCGAGGTGAGGCACAGGTCGAGCTCACCCGCCCGCATCCGTTCCAGCATGGCCTCGCCGTACGTCTGCACCAGGCTGAAGCGGACCCGCGGATGCTCGGCGCGGAAGGCGCGCAGCAGGCCGGGCACGGTCTCGGAACCCATGGTGTGCAGGAAGCCGAAGGCCACCTTGCCGGAGGTCGGATCGGCGTCGGCGCGTACCTCCTCCGCGGCGCGTTCCACCTCGCCGAGGGCCCGCTCCACGGAACCGAGGAAGGTCCGCCCCGCGGGCGTCAGCGACAGGGCCCGGCCCCGGCGTGCGAACAGGTCGACGCCCAGGTCCTGTTCGAGGCGTACCAGTGCCCGCGACAGGGTGGACTGCGGGACCTCCAGGTCCAGGGCGGCCCGGGTCACGTGCTCGGTGCGCGCGACTGCGGCGAACTGGGCGAGCCGGGGCGCGAGTACCGCCGCCCAGGACCCGGGTTCGAGGGCGACGGCGGAACCCGGGGCCCCCTCGCCGGACGGCGCCGCCTCCTCGGTGGCCGTTCGCCCATTCCTCCGGGAGGCGTTTCCCGTACCTTCCGACCCGCCCTCCGCACCCGCTGACCTCGGCTCATGCTTCATGGCATCGATTATGCCGATTCCATGCATTGGACGCATGAGCGGCGGCTCTCCTAGGTTCGGGGGCATGAAGCCTGCCAGTAGCCAGGCGTCCGGCAGCGGACCGGACGCCCTCGCCCCCGCCACCGTCCCCGACCCGTCGCCCGCCCACGGACAGGCCGACCGGCCGCAGGGGCCCGACACCCGGCTCGCGCCCGGCGACGCCGGCTACCGCAGGATGAGCTTCGCCCTGTTCCTCGCGGGCGTCGCGACCTTCGCACTGCTCTACTCCACCCAGGCCCTACTGCCGCTGATCTCCGCCGAGTTCGGCGTCACCGAGAGCGCGGCGAGCTGGTCCGTCTCGGCCGCGACCGGCGCCCTGGCCCTGTGCGTGCTGCCGCTCAGCGCGCTCTCCGAACGCTACGGACGGCGCACGCTGATGACCGTGTCGCTCGTGGTCGCGGTCGCGGTGGGCCTGCTGGTGCCCTTCGCGCCGAATCTCCCCGTACTGGTGGCACTGCGCGCCGTGCAGGGCGCCGCCCTCGCCGGGCTGCCCGCCACCGCCATGGCCTTTCTCGCCGAGGAGGTACGGCCGCGCGCCCTAGTCGCCGCGATCGGCCTGTTCGTCGCGGGCAACAGCATCGGCGGCATGAGCGGCCGGGTCGTCGGCGGCTGGAGCGCGCAACTGTGGGGCTGGCGCGCGGCGCTCGCGGTGATCGGACTGCTCGCCGTGGTCTGCGCCCTCGCCTTCCGCGCGCTGCTCCCCGCGCCCCGGCACTTCAGGCCCGCCCCGCTCGACCCGCGCTCGCTGGCCCGCACCGTACGCGGCCACCTCGCCAACCCGCTGCTGCGGCGCCTCTACGCGATCGGGGCGCTGTTCATGGCGGTGTTCGGCGCGAGCTACACCGTGATCGGGTACCGGCTCAGCGAGGCACCGTTCTCACTGCCGCAGGGCGTGGTCGGCTCGGTGTTCCTCATCTACCTGGTCGGTACGGGCACCTCGGCCACCGCCGGACGGATGGTGGCCCGGCTCGGCAGGCGCGGCGCCCTGTACCTGGGCGGAACCACCGCGGCCACCGGACTGCTCCTGACGCTCGCGGGCTCACTGCCGCTGGTCCTGCTCGGCCTGGTCCTGATCACCGCGGGCTTCTTCACCGGACACGCGGTGGCCTCCTCGGCGGTGAGCCGGACGGCCACCGAGGGGCGCGCGCAGGCCTCGGCGCTGTACACCTCCGCGTACTACATCGGCTCCAGCGCGGGCAGCACGCTCGGGGCGATCGCCTACCGGTCCGACGGCTGGGCGGGAACCGTCTGCCTGGGCCTGCTCGCGGTGCTCGGCGTGGTCGCCATCACGGCACTCGGCACCCGCGCCGCCCGCGCACAGCAGCTCAGGGCGGCGCGCGCCTGACCCACGCACGCCCGGGGCTCGGCGCCTCGGCCGGGGCGGCGGACTCTCCCGCCGCCCCGGCTCCCGTACGCACGCTCCCGTACTCACCGTCCGTACGGCCTGCCTGACCATCCGTACCGCGCGTTCGCCCCGGCGGTCGGGCCGCGCCAGTATCGGGGCAGGGAGCTCTTCACGGGCGGATTTCCCCACTCGGGTCGCATTGTCAGTGCCGTCCGGTAACTTCCGTGAGTGCCGCCGCCGTCCGGGGCGCCGGCCGAGCCTCCGGGGGTGTGAGTGATGACGGACACGGCGACAACCGATCTCGACCAACGGCTCGAGGAGTACCGGGTCGAGCTGACGGGCTACTGCTACCGGATGCTGGGCTCCTCCTTCGAGGCCGAGGACGCGGTACAGGAGACGATGGTGCGCGCCTGGCGCAGCCACGACCGCTTCGAGGGCCGCTCCTCGCTGCGCTCCTGGCTGTACCGGATCGCCACCAACGTCTGCCTCGACCTGCTCAACGCGGGCAACCGGAGGGCACGGCCGATGGACCTGACCCAGCCCGGGACGGCCGCCACCGCGGTCCTCCAGGAACGCGCCGAGCCGACCTGGCTGGAGCCGGTGCCCGACGGCCGCGTCCTGCCGGGCGGCGCGGACCCCGCCGAGACGGCGGTGGCCCGCGAGTCGGTACGCCTCGCCTTCGTGGCCGCCCTCCAGCACCTGCCGCCCAAGCAGCGCGCCGTGCTCATCCTGCGCGAGGTGCTGGCCTGGAAGGCCAGCGAGTGCGCCGAACTCCTGGAGACCTCGGTCGCCTCGGTCAACAGCGCTCTCCAGCGCGCCCGTTCGACCCTGGCGGCGACCGAGGTCAAGGCCAGCGACCCGGTGAACGAGATGGACGAGGAGCAGCGCAAGCTCCTCGACCGGTACGTCCGCGCCTTCGAGGGCTACGACATGAAGGAACTTGCCGCCCTGCTGCACGAGGACGCGGTCCTGTCCATGCCCCCGTTCGACCTGTGGCTGGTCGGCCAGGCCGAGATCGAGGCCTGGATGCTCGGCACCGGCTCCGGCTGCCGCGGCTCGCGCCTGGTGCCCACGGTCGCCAACGGCATGCCCGCCTTCGCCCAGTACCGCAGGGCCGAGAACGGCGACGGCTTCGAGCCCTGGGCCCTTCAGGTCCTGGAGATCTCAGAGGGCAGGATCACCGGGCTCAACTCCTTCCTGGACACCGCCAGGTGGTTCCCGCTCTTCGGGGTCCCCGAGCGGCTCGAAGGTGAAGCCGGGAGTACCGAGCAGACCGGCGAGACCCAGTAGCGTCCGCAGCCCGGGGGCGGGTCCGCGCAGGCCGATCCGCCCCCCGGCCCGGCGCGCCGTGAGCTGCAGCCGGGCCAGTACCTCGACGGCGCCGAAACCGGAGGCGTCGAGGTGGACCACGTCGCAGACGATCACGGGCGGGGCGCCCGGAGCCACCGCCTCGTCCGTCCCGTCGCGGGCCCGCGCCGTCCCGCCGGGCCCGGCCCGCATGTCACCGAGCCGCGCCTCCACCTCCCCGCACAAGCGCGCCAGTTCGCCCCGGCCGATCTCGCCCCGCAGGACCAGTGCGTCCGCTGTCGATGCCCTCGCCTCCACTGCCCTCTCATCCACGTCCGGTAGACCCGCGCCGGTCACGGAACTCATCGGCGGCGGGGCCATGCCACGGAGCGTGTCCACCGAAGGGCCGTCAGGATCTGGGCCGCCACCACTCGAACGCAGGAAGGGACGCCCCCTGAGCTGGTGTTAAACATTCAACATTGGGCCATTCGGGTGAACCGAAGCGAAAAGCTGTGATCGCAGAACCTGACCCTCCGTAGCGTCCTGTCCATGGTCACTTCATCCCATGAGGCGATGCATCGGGTCTTCCAGGAGGACCCGAACGTCTTCGCCCGGACCTTCCGCCGCTTCGGCCTGGAGTTCGGGGAGTTCGCCGACGCGGTAGTCATCTCCCCCGACCTGACGGAGATCAGGCCCGTCGAGCGGCGCACGGACACTCTCATCCGGTTCACGACCAGCGAGGGCAGAGAACTCCTGCTCCTGGTCGAGGCACAGCGACGCAAGGACATTAAGAAACCCCGGAGTTGGGCCTACTACCTGGCCTACACCCAGGCGAAGTACGAAAGCGCCGAAGCCACCCTGCTGGTCGTCTGCCAGGACCGGCGCACGGCCGACTGGGCCCGGGGGCCCTTCTCCCTGGGTCCCCCGCAGTGGGCCACGCTGAAGGTTCAGCCACTGGTCATCGGCCCGCAGAACATGCCCCTGATCACCGACGTGGCCAAGGCGGCCGAGGACATCACCCCTCGCGGTGCTCGCCGCCATCGCCCACGCCAATAGCCCGGAGCCCGCTGTCATACTCGAACCACTGTCCTCCGCCCTGGCAAAGGAGGACGAGGACACCAAGAGCACCTTCGCCGAACTCACCGAACTCGGCCTCGGCAAAGACAGCCGAGCAGGAAAGATCTGGGAGCACCTTATGGTCGTCGACCTCTCCTTCTTCCGGTCACCTACTTCGAACCGGTTGCGGGCCGAAGGACATGTGAAGGGCAAAGCAGAGGGCAAAGCGGAGGGCAAAGCAGAGGGCACGGTGCAAGGCCGCGCGGCGGCAAGCAAGGAGCACATCTTCAAGGTCTTCGACCGGCGCGGCATCCTCCTCACCGACGCGGACCGCGAACGCATCACCGCCTGCGAGGACCTCCAACAACTCGACACCTGGTTCGACCGCGCCTTGACCGCCGGCGCCCCGGCCGACCTCTTCACGACAGCCGAACCAGCCGACGCGGCCATGGCCCCGGACGAAGAGCCGACCGCCGAACAGTCCTCCGCCGAGGGGCTCTCGTGAGCGACAACGAACAGGCGACGTCCGCCAAGTCCGCCAAGGAAGCGGAGAAGCAGCCCATCGACCTCTCCTTCTTCCAGTCCCCCACGTCACAGCGCAAGCGAGCCGCCGGCTGCATGGAGTACTACATCAAGAAGGTCCTCGAGTTCAGCGAAATCGAACCCACCCCAGCGGAGTGGGAACGCCTCCACAACTGCTGGGACCTCGCTGTGCTGGGAACCTGGTTCGAGCGAAGCATGCAGGCCAGCACCTCCGCCGACATCTTTGACGAGGAGTGCCCCACACCGCGCCGCTCAGCGATCTCCTGACACTCGGGCGGCGGAAGCTCTGAGCCCCTCGGCTCAGGGCTTCCGCCGCCATCCTGCCATCGTCATTCCCTTGCACCCGATCCCACCGCCTCCCCCAACACCCCACCCCCACAAGGAAGTCACCACCCGGGCACCCCTCCTGCACCACCTCGTCCCGATGCAAGGCTCCGCGCCCAACGCCGCTATCGTGACGAGGCCATGACGGCGGGACCGGGGGCGGTCGTGGCGGTCGCAGTTGGGGGACAGAGGGGTCCAGGGGTGCGGAACAGTGCGGGCGCGGACGCGGGGCCCGAAGCGGGGCGGCTGGTCGCGGGGCGTTACCGGCTTCTCGAGCGGATCGGCGCCGGGGGCATGGGAACCGTATGGCGTGCGGGGGACGAGCTGTTGGGGCGCGATGTCGCGCTGAAGAAGCTGCACGTACCGCCGCATCTCTCGGACGGCGAGCGGGAGCGGCTGTACGAGCGGACACGGCGGGAGGCGCGCAGCGCGGCGCGGATCGCGCATCCGAACGTGATCGTGGTGCACGACGTGGTCGACGACGGCGGGCTGCCCTGCATCGTCATGGAGTACGTGCCCTCGCGCACCCTGGGCGACGTACTGAAGGAGAACGGGACGCTGTCGCCGCAGGAGGCGGCGCGGATCGGGCACCGGACGGCCGAGGCGCTGCGGGCCGCGCACGCCGCCGGGGTGCTGCACCGTGACGTCAAGCCGGGCAATGTGCTGCTCGGCGACGGCGGGCGGGTGGTCCTGACCGACTTCGGCATCGCGGTGTCCTCCGGGGCGCCGACGCTGACCCGTACCGGCGAGATCGTCGGTTCGCTCAACTACCTTTCCCCGGAACGGGTCAAGGGCGAGACGCCCGGGCCCGCCTCGGATCTGTGGGCGCTGGGCGCGATGCTGTTCGAGGCGGTCGAGGGGCAGCCGCCGTTCCGCAGGAACACGGTCCTGGAGGCCGTGTACGCGATCGCCTCCGACCCGGTTCCGGCCCCGTACGCCGCGGGTCCGCTGACCCCGCTGATCGAGCAACTCCTCGCCAAGGAGCCGCAGTCGCGGCCGTCCGCCGAGACGGTGGAGGCCGGGCTGCGCGCGTGTGCCGCGGGGGACGGTGCCGGATTCGCGGCGGACGCCTCCGGCGGTGCGCACCGGTCCGTGCCGCAGCGAGACGGCGGCTACTGGAACGGCGCCGAGGACGACAGCAGCCGTCGCGGCAGCACCCTGCCGGACCTCGGCGGCCAGGGCGGCGCCGGGAGCGGTCCGGCGGTGGGCCGGGGCGCGGCCGCCGGTCGCAAGAGCGGCACCGTGGGCGGGCGCACGCAGCGTTCACGACGGATGCGGGTGGCCCTCGCCGCCGTCGCCGTGGTGGTGGTCCTCGCCGGAGCGGCGGGCGCCGCGGTCCTCGTCATGCGCGACGACGGTACGGAGGGGCAGGCGGCCAAGGATCCCGCTCCCGGCAACTCGTCGCCCGCTCCCGCGAGTTCGCCGCCGTCCACCTCCAAGAAGCCGGACGGTTCCGCCTCGCCGACGACGGCCGAACCCACCGGCCCGGTCGAGGAGCCGCCGCCGGTGCCCGCCGGATACCAGCTGGTGAGCGAGGAGGGCGCCGGGCTCTCGCTGCCGGTGCCGGACGGCTGGACCCGCAAGGTCCTGGAGGACGGTTCGACCGGCTTCATCGACCCCGGCGGTCTGGTCCGGCTGCAGATCGGCGCCCTGGACTTCGCCAGCTCCGACCCGCTCCAGCACTGGAAGGACGACGAGCGCAAGTCGATCGCCGAGGGCAAGCTGCCGGGGTACAAGCAGCTCCGTATGCAGGGCACGACCTTCCGCGAACTGCCCGCCGCCATCTGGGAGTTCACCTTCGAGGGCCGCGCGCGCGGCTTCCGCGCCGTCGACCTGGGCTTCGGCAAGCCGGGCGGCACCGAGTACACGGTCTACCTCTCGGCGCCGGCCCTGCAGTGGGACGAGTACAAGCCGGTCTTCGACAACGTCCTGGCGGGCCTGCGCCTGCACGAGGAACCCGGCGCGTGAGAGTGCCCCGGTCCCGCAAAGGGGCCGGGGCACTGTCACAGGCGTACGAGGGCGGCCGCCGGAGGCCACCTCACCCCGACAGCCTCAGCCCGATCACTTCACGCCGATCACTTCACCCCACCCGCCGCACCGCCGCCGCGAAGGCCCCCCGGGCCAGCCGGTGCAGCAGTTCGGCGGTGGCGTCGCGGCCCGGCAGCGAGCCGGGGCGGGCCAGGTGCGGGGTGGAGTTCAGCAGGCCGAAGACGGCGTGCACGGCGGCGCGGGCGTCGGTCTCGTCGAGGTCCGCGTACACCGCGCGTACGGCCTGCACCCACAGCTCCACGTACTGCCGCTGCAGCTGGCGGACCCGCTTGCGGTCGGCGTCGCGCAGCGTGTCGAGTTCGCGGTCCTGGATGGTGATCAGGGCGCGGTCGTCGAGGGCGAAGTCGATATGGCCCGCGAGCAGGGAGTCCAGTACGCGCTCGGGGTCGCCGTCGGCCTCCTCGGTGCGGCGTCTGCCACCGAGGAAGAGGCGCTCGCTGATGCCGACGAGCAGCTCGGCGAGCATGGCGTCCTTGCCCGCGAAATGCCGGTACAGGCCGGGGCCGCTGATGCCGACCGCGGCTCCTATCTCGTCGACGCCGACTCCGTGGAAACCGCGCTCGGCGAAGAGACGGGCGGCTTCCCCGAGGATCTGTTCGCGACGGGTCGGGGCCTCGGCTCTGCTGGTCATGCGGGTAATTGTAGACACGCGGGTTAGCGTTCGTTAACCTGATCGAAGGAGTTAACGCCTACTAACAGGACCGGACGCGATCCGCCCGGCCTTGACGGGCACGAGCAAGGGGGCTCGAACAATGCAGCAGGCACCGGTGCTGAGCAGCGCCGCCGACCCGGCGTCGGAGGCCTGGCGCGCCAATGAGGCGGCGCACGAGGCACTCGGCGAGGAGCTCCGCTCCCGCCTGAACGCGGCCCGGCTGGGCGGCGGCGAACGGGCCAGGGCCCGGCACGTGGCGCGGGGCAAGCTGCTGCCGCGTGAGCGCGTGGACGCGCTCCTCGACGAGGGCTCGCCGTTCCTGGAGCTGGCGCCGCTGGCGGCCGAGGACATGTACGGCGGCGGGGCCCCGGCGGCCGGGGTGATCGCGGGCATCGGCCGGGTCTCGGGCCGCGAGTGCCTGGTGGTCGCCAACGACGCCACGGTCAAGGGCGGCACGTACTACCCGATGACCGTCAAGAAGCATCTGCGCGCCCAGGAAGTGGCCCTGGAGAACCGCCTCCCCTGCCTGTACCTGGTCGACTCCGGAGGCGCCTTCCTGCCGATGCAGGACGAGGTCTTCCCGGACCGTGACCACTTCGGGCGGATCTTCTACAACCAGGCCCGGATGTCGGGCGCGGGCATCCCGCAGATCGCGGCGGTACTCGGCTCCTGCACGGCGGGCGGCGCGTACGTCCCCGCGATGAGCGACGAGGCCGTGATCGTGCGCGGCCAGGGCACCATCTTCCTGGGCGGCCCGCCGCTGGTGAAGGCGGCCACCGGCGAGGTCGTCACGGCCGAGGAGCTGGGCGGCGGCGAGGTCCACTCGCGGGTCTCCGGTGTCACCGACCACCTCGCCGAGGACGACGCGCACGCGCTGCGGATCGTGCGCAACATCGTGGGCACCATGCCCGCGCGCGGCGAACTCCCCTGGACCGTAAGGCCGGTTGAGGAGCCGAAGGTGGACCCGCGCGGCCTGTACGGCGCGGTGCCGGTGGACTCCCGTACGCCCTACGACGTGCGCGAGGCCATCGCCCGGGTCGTGGACGGTTCGCGGTTCTCCGAGTTCAAGGCGGAGTACGGGCAGACCCTGGTGACCGGCTTCGCGCACATCCACGGGCACCCGGTGGGCATCGTCGCCAACAACGGCATCCTGTTCTCGGAGTCGGCGCAGAAGGGCGCCCACTTCATCGAGCTGTGCGACCAGCGCGGCATCCCGCTGGTGTTCCTGCAGAACATCTCCGGCTTCATGGTCGGCCGGGACTACGAGGCGGGCGGTATCGCCAAGCACGGCGCCAAGATGGTGACGGCCGTGGCCTGCACCCGGGTGCCGAAGCTGACGGTGGTCATCGGCGGCTCGTACGGCGCGGGCAACTACTCGATGTGCGGCCGCGCCTACTCTCCGCGCTTCATGTGGATGTGGCCCGGCGCGAAGATCTCCGTGATGGGCGGCGAGCAGGCCGCCTCGGTGCTCGCGACCGTCAAGCGCGACCAGCTGGAGGCGCGCGGCGAAGCGTGGTCCGCCGAGGACGAGGAGAGCTTCAAGTCCCCGGTCCGCCAGCAGTACGAGACGCAGGGCAGTGCCTACTACGCGACCGCGCGGCTGTGGGACGACGGCGTCATCGACCCGCTGGAGACCCGTCAGGTGCTCGGCCTCGCGCTGACCGCCTGCGCCAATGCCCCGCTGCCCGAAAAAGACCCCGCGGCGCCGCACTACGGCGTCTTCCGGATGTGAGTGCCGTGACGAGGGAGACCACCGCCATGTTCGACACCGTGCTCGTGGCCAACCGCGGCGAGATCGCCGTACGGGTCATCCGGACGCTGCGCGCGCTCGGGGTGCGCTCGGTGGCCGTGTTCAGCGACGCGGACGCCGAGGCCCGGCACGTCCGCGAGGCCGACACCGCGGTGCGCCTCGGTGCCGCGCCCGCCGCCGAGAGCTATCTGTCCGTGGAGAAGATCCTCGCCGCGGCCCGCACCAGCGGGGCGCAGGCGGTGCACCCGGGGTACGGGTTCCTCGCCGAGAACGCGGAGTTCGCCCGCGCCTGCGAGGAGGCGGGACTGGTCTTCATCGGGCCGTCCGCCGAGGCGATCTCGCTGATGGGCGACAAGATCCGCGCCAAGGAGACGGTCCGCGCGGCGGGCGTCCCGGTGGTGCCCGGTTCCTCCGGCAGCGGTCTGAGCGACGCCCAACTCGCCGACTCCGCACGGGAGATCGGCATGCCGGTCCTGCTGAAGCCGTCCGCGGGCGGTGGCGGCAAGGGCATGCGGCTGGTGCGGGACGCGGCCGTGCTGGACGAGGAGATCGCCGCCGCCCGGCGCGAGGCGCGGGCCTCCTTCGGCGACGACACCCTGCTCGTGGAGCGCTGGATCGACCGGCCCCGGCACATCGAGATCCAGGTCCTCGCCGACGGCCACGGCAATGTGGTCCACCTCGGCGAGCGCGAGTGCTCGCTCCAGCGCCGCCACCAGAAGATCATCGAGGAGGCGCCCTCGGTCCTGCTCGACGAGCACACCCGGGCCGCCATGGGCGAGGCCGCCGTGCAGGCGGCGCGCTCCTGCGCCTACCGGGGCGCGGGCACCGTGGAGTTCATCGTGCCGGGCGGCGACCCGTCCTCGTACTACTTCATGGAGATGAACACCCGGCTCCAGGTGGAGCACCCGGTCACCGAGCTGATCACCGGCCTCGACCTGGTCGAGTGGCAGCTGCGGGTCGCGGCGGGCGAGCAACTCCCGTACGCACAGGGCGACATCACGCTGACCGGGCACGCCGTCGAGGCGCGGATCTGTGCCGAGGACCCGGCGCGCGGCTTTCTGCCCTCGGGCGGCACCGTGCTCGCGCTCGACGAGCCCGAGGGCGAGGGCGTCCGCACCGACTCGGGGCTCAGCGAGGGCACCGAGGTGTCCAGCCTCTACGACCCGATGCTCTCCAAGGTCATCGCGTACGGCCCGGACCGGGCGACCGCGCTGCGCAAGCTGCGCGCCGCGCTCGGCCGTACGGTCACCCTCGGTGTGCAGACCAATGCCGGTTTCCTGCGCCGCCTGCTCGCCCATCCGGCCGTGGTGGCGGGCGAGTTGGACACCGGCCTGGTCGAGCGGGAGGCCGAGTCGCTGATCTCGCAGGAGGTCCCGGAGGCGGTGTACGAGGCGGCCGCGGCCGTGCGCGTGCGGCGGCCCGAGCCCGATGCGAACGGCTGGATCGACCCGTACGCGGCGGGCGACGGCTGGCGGCTCGGCGGCAGCCCGGCCCCGGTCACCCGGCATCTGCGGGTGCCGGGCCTGGACCCGGTGGCCCATGTGGCGCGCGGCAGCGCCGTGGTGGACGGTGACAGGGTGCACGTCACTCTGGACGGCGTCCAGCACCACTTCACGCACGCCGGTGACTGGCTCGGCCGGGACGGAGACTCCTGGCAGGTCCGCGACCACGACCCGGTCGCCGCCTCGCTGACCGGCGCCGCCCACGCGGGCGCGGACTCCCTGACCGCGCCGATGCCGGGCACCGTCACCGTGGTCAAGGTCGCGGTCGGCGACCGGGTCGAGGCGGGCCAGAGCCTGGTCGTGGTCGAGGCCATGAAGATGGAACACGTCGTCTCCGCACCCCACGCGGGCACCGTCACCGAACTCGACGTCAGCCCGGGCACCACGGTCGCCATGGACCAGGTGCTCGCCGTGGTCGAGCCGGACAGCACCGAAGGCGCCGAAAGCGACCCCTCGACCGAGGGAGCCGCACAGCAGGAGGCGGGGGGCTCCGTACCGGACGAGAAGGAGCCGGTGTCATGACGAACAGCGTGCGTGAACTTCCCATGGTCGTTCCCGCCGAGGGCCTGCCCGCCCGCGTCCGTGTCCACGAGGTCGGCGCGCGCGACGGACTGCAGAACGAGAAGGACGTCGTACCGACCGCGGTGAAGGCCGAGTTCATCCGGCGCCTCGCCGGGGCCGGGCTCACCACCATCGAGGCGACGAGCTTCGTCCACCCCGAGTGGGTGCCCCAACTCGCCGACGCCGAGCGGCTGTTCGCCGAGGTCGCCGACCTCGGTGTGAACCTGCCGGTACTGGTGCCCAACGAGCGCGGCATGCAGCGCGCGCTGCCGCTCGGCGTACGGCGGATCGCCGTGTTCGCCAGCGTCACCGAGTCCTTCGCCCGGGCCAACCTGAACCGGACCGTGGACGAGACGCTCGCCATCCAGCGGGCGGTGGTGGCCCAGGCCAAGTCCGAGCACGGCGTGCACGTACGCGGCTATCTGTCGATGTGCTTCGGCGACCCCTGGGAGGGCCCGGTGCCGATCGCCCAGACGGTCCGCGTCTGCCGGGCGATGCTCGACATGGGCTGCGACGAACTGAGCCTCGGCGACACCATCGGCGTGGCCACCCCCGGTCATGTCCGCGCCCTGCTCGCCGCCCTGAACGAGGCAGGGGTGCCCACCGGCATGCTCGGTGTGCACTTCCACGACACCTACGGGCAGGCGCTCAGCAACACCCTGACCGCACTGGAACACGGCGTCACGACCGTGGACGCCTCCGCGGGCGGCCTCGGCGGCTGCCCCTACGCCAAGAGCGCCACCGGAAACCTCGCCACCGAGGACCTGGTCTGGATGCTCGACGGCCTCGGCGTGGAGACCGGGGTCGACCTCGACGAACTCATCGCCACCAGCACCTGGATGGCCGAGCAGCTCGGCCGCCCGAGTCCGTCCCGTACCGTCCGCGCACTCTCCCACAAGGAGTCCTGAAGCCATGTCGATCGACCATCGTCTCTCCGCCGAGCACGAAGAACTGCGGCGTACGGTCGAGGCTTTCGCCCACGACGTCGTCGCCCCGAAGATCGGCGACTTCTACGAGCGGCACGAGTTCCCGTACGAGATCGTCCGCGAGATGGGCCGGATGGGCCTGTTCGGGCTGCCGTTCCCCGAGGAGTACGGCGGCATGGGCGGCGACTACCTCGCGCTCGGCCTCGCCCTGGAGGAGCTCGCCCGGGTCGACTCCTCGGTGGCCATCACCCTGGAGGCGGGCGTCTCCCTCGGCGCCATGCCGATCTTCCGCTTCGGCACCGAGGAGCAGAAGCGCGAGTGGCTGCCGAAGCTGTGCTCCGGCGAGATGCTCGGCGGCTTCGGCCTGACCGAGCCGGAGGCCGGTTCGGACTCCGGCGGCACCCGGACCACCGCCGTCCTCGACGAGGACACCGACGAGTGGGTGATCAACGGCACCAAGTGCTTCATCACCAACTCGGGCACCGACATCACCGGCCTGGTCACCGTCACCGCGGTCACCGGCCGCAAGGACGACGGCCGCCCGCTGATCTCCTCGATACTGGTGCCCTCGGGCACCCCCGGGTTCACCGTCGCCGCGCCGTACTCGAAGGTCGGCTGGAACTCCTCGGACACCCGTGAACTCTCCTTCCAGGACGTACGGGTGCCGCGCGCCAACCTGGTCGGCGAACAGGGCCGGGGCTACGCCCAGTTCCTGCGCATCCTCGACGAGGGCCGGATCGCCATCTCCGCGCTCGCCACCGGTCTCGCGCAGGGCTGTGTGGACGAGTCGGTCAAGTACGCCAAGGAGCGGCAGGCCTTCGGCAAGCACATCGGCTCGTACCAGGCCGTGCAGTTCAAGATCGCGGACATGGAGATGAAGGCCTACGCGGCCCGCCTCGCCTGGCGCGACGCCGCCTCCCGCCTCGTCCAGGGCGAGCCGTTCAAGAAGGAGGCGGCGATGGCCAAGCTGTACTCCTCCACGATCGCCGTCGACAACGCCCGCGAGGCCACCCAGATCCACGGTGGCTACGGCTTCATGAACGAGTACCCGGTGGCCCGTATGTGGCGCGACTCGAAGATCCTGGAGATCGGCGAGGGCACCAGTGAGGTCCAGCGGATGCTGATCAGCCGGGAGTTGGGGCTGGGCTGAGTGTCCGCCCGGGGTCCTGGGCGCCTGAGCGCCTGAGTTCTTGAGCAGTACGGCGCCGTACCGGAGCAACCGGGCTTTTACCAACGGGAGTTGACCGCCCCCGTCGCCGAGTGAGTGGCGGCGGGGGCGGACTCGTTGTCAGCTCCCGCCGCCTGCCGCGACAACGCCGCTCTTCGCGGCGGTCGTTGACGGCTCCGGGCTGGGGCCGCCCTCGCGCCGTGGTCCGGTCAGCGCGAGGACGGCCGTGGCCAGTGTGGGCAGAGCCGCCGCGACGAAGCAGAGCCAGAGCGGGCACCCGCCGAGCAGCAGTCCCGCCCCGGCGGTCCCTACCGCATACCCCGCGTTGAAGGCGCTGTTGACCCAGGTACCCACCTGGGTACGGGTTTCCGGTGTGGCGCACTCGTCCGCGTACAGATAGGCGGTGGACAGGACCGGGGCGATGAAGATCCCCGTACAGCCCGCGGCGACGGCGAGAACGATCAGGTTGGGGGCGAGCCCCGCCGTGCCGAGCACCACCGCCAGCGCGATCGCCAGCAGGGGCAGACGCTGCGCGCTGGACAGGCGCCAGGTCCTCGCGCCGTAGAGCATCCCGCCCGTCGCGCTGCCCACGGCGATCGCGGCCTGGATCCACGCCACCGCCTCGACATGGTGACGACTGTGGGCGAAGGCGACCACCAGCAGACCCATCGCACCCGTCGACGCTCCGAGCCCACCAGCCACCGCCGCGGGCACAAGCCAGCCCTTGCGGCGGAGGGACGCCCTGGCGGCCGCGTCCTCGGCGGCCTGCTCCTCGCCCCCGTCCGCGTCCGGGTCCCGGGCGGAACCGGGAGCGGCGGCCTTGCTCAGTACGGGCGAGGCCGCCATCGCCAAGCTGCCCACCAGCACCAGGACGGCGCTGATGCCCACCCCGAAGGCCGGGTTGCCGAACGTGATGCACAGGCCCGCCACCAACGGCCCTGCGACATAGAGAAGTTCCTCGACGACGGTGTCCAACGAGAAGGCGCGCTGCCGCAGTTGAGGATCGGGCAGCAGCGCACTCCACAGCGCCCGCATCACCGGTCCGAGCGGCGGTGCGCAGGCCCCGGCAAGCAGGGCCAGGGCCAGCAGCGCCGAAGGCGGGACACCCGGGCTCCAGGTGGCGGCGGTCAGCGCGACGAGGACGGCCGCATACGCCACGGCAAGGACCGGGAGCACCCGGCGCGGGCCGCGCCGGTCGATCCACCGTGCGCGCAGCGGGCCCAGAGCGGAGGCGGTGAGACCGAAAGCGGCCATGGACAGGCCTGCCCAGGCGTAGGAGCCGGTCGCCCGGCTGAGCGCGACCGTCAGCGCCACGAAGACGATGCCGTACGAGAAACGGCCGGTCAGCGCGGCGAGGAAGATCCGCGGCACATCAGGCTGACGGAGCACCGCGGAGTACGAAGGGGCCTTGTGGACAAGGGAGTTCAAGGCAGGGGTCTTCGACGCGGAAGACATCGGAATGTTCCTCACGAATGTGGTGCCCGGCGGACGGGCACGAAAGTGTGCGGGCATCGCTCAAGGCGCGGGTCCGTATCGGACGGACCGGCCTCGGCTCTTGCCTACGCACACAGAAGGAACATGCCGAGGAGTCTATGGCCTCCCCCGGCAGCACGCGAGCGTTCTGCCGACATCGGGGGCGCGGTCAGCGGTTCAGGCCGTGCCCGGCAGGATGTTGGCGTTGCGGTTGAAGACGTTGTGCGGGTCGTACTTGGCCTTGATCGCGGCCAGACGCTCGTACTTGGCCGCGCCGTACGCGGCACGGATCCGGTCCTCCTCGGACTCGACCATGAAGTTCACATAGCCGCCCGGATTCGCCGCGTGCGGCAGCATCTCCGTCCACAAAGAGCGCACCCATGCGGTGTCGGCGGTGAGCTCGTCGCGGTCGGGGGTGACGGCCGCCATCGACACCATGTACGTCGGCTCCCGGACGCCGCCGAACGCCGTGGCGTCCTCGGCGACATCGGTGAAGGCGCCACTCAGATAGAACGTCGGGCAGAACGTCATCGGTGAGCTCTTGCGCGGGAGTTGGTCGCCGAACAGGGCGATCGTGTCCTCGTCGAAACCGGTGAACGGCAGCGACTTCTCGTACGCGAGGATCCCGAACGGCGCCGCGTCGTCGAGCATGCTCTGCAGCCCGGTGTACGGCATCGGGGTACGCATCTGGAACAGGGTGGGCGGCCCCTTCGCGAGCGGGGCCACGGCTTCGGCGTGCTCCTCGGCGGTGCCGAACCCGGCGACGATGAGGGCCTGGCCGAGGGTGCCCACGTGCTCGGGCGGCACGAAGTCCTCGGGCGGTGCGCTGAGGCCGATGCCGGCGAGCACTCCGGTCTTGCGGGGCAGCGCGGGCACCGTCTCGCCGATCAGCCCAAGCGCCTCGTCGCTCTGCGCCATGTCCCAGAAGAACAGGCCGACTTGGACCTCGGGGCCCACCTCGTGCAGCCGGAAGAGGAAGGTGGTGACCACGCCGAAGTTGCCGCCACCGCCGCGCAGCGCCCAGAACAGGTCGGCGTTCTCGCCCTCGGCGGCCCGGACCACGGTGCCGTCCGCGAGGACCACCTCGGCGGCGAGGAGATTGTCCGCGGTGAGCCCGTACTGCGGGGTGAGCCAGCCGAAGCCGCCGCCGAGGGCCAGTCCGCCGACGCCGGTGTGGCTGATGGTCCCGGACGGGACGGCGAGTGCGTGCGCCTGGGTGGCCGCGTCGAGTTCGGCGAGCGTCGCGCCACCGCCGCAGCGGGCGAGCCGCTCCGCGGGGTCGACCTCGACCTTGTTCAGCGGGGACAGGTCCACGACGAGCCCGTCGGGGCAGACGGCGTTGCCCGCGAAGCTGTGGCTGCCGCCGCGCACCGAGATCTTCAGGCCCTCGGCGCGGGCGAAGTTCAGCGCGGCGGCCACGTCCTCGGATCCGGTGCAGCGCGCCACCACGGCGGGACGGTGGTCGATGGCGCCGTTCCACACACTCCGGGCCCGGTCGTATTCGGTCGCGTCGGGACCGATCAACTCCCCCTGGAAATCGCCGCGCAGGGCATGCGCGGCGTGTTCGAGCACGCTGGTCATCGGTGCCTCCGCATCGCCTGGCCCGTGCCGGATCAGGCGATGGTCCGCCACGGCTCGTGGCGCGCTCGCCGACATTGCGGCGCGGTCGGACGGTCAGGCGCAGGACAGTGCGGAAGGCATGTTCGTGCCCGGCAGCAACGGAGCGAACGTGCGCTGTCCTTTACACCGTAGACCCGCTGCCACAGGCCGACAACCGGCGCAAACGGGAGAGATGACCACACGAAAGGCCGATGTTCGGCGGGCCCAACTCACCTCATTCCAGGACGAGATGACAGACGCCACGCGACTCGCCCCGGAGTGCGGCCACACATCGCCACCCCCTCCCCCTGGACAACAACTTAGGTTAGGTTAACCTAACAACGCATTGTCGGAGCGGCCCCGCCGCGCCTCACGAAAGAGCTCTCCCATGCCCTCATCGCCTCTCTCCTCCCGGACCACCGGAGCTCTGACCTCACGCCGCAGCGTGCTCGCCGTGGGCGGCGCCCTCGGTCTCACCGGCCTGCTGGCCGCCTGCGGGGAGAGCGAGGAGAAAAAGGCGGACAGCGGCAAGCCGGGCGGCACCGACAGCGGCGGCAAGAGCGCCAAGAAGGGC